>JBHLMP010000003.1:10951-66507 GCA_048938025.1 Promethearchaeota archaeon | reverse complement strand
ATTTTTAGTATTAGATTCAATTACTGGAAAAAATCGGATTAATCTAAAGCACGAAAAATATTTGGTAGAATCCAATCAAAAATGTTAAGGATTCAATCAATCATTTTAATTAAAGGATATAACAAAACAGATTCCAAATTGAGAACAAAAATTTAAATAAAATTATTCAATAATATAAAAAAAAAATAAAGTTTTTTTTCAAGAAATATTTTCTATTGAAGATAAAGATTTGAAATAGAATACGATTAGAAAGATGAAATATTCCTTCATTAACTTAATAGGATACTTAAAAAAAGATCGATTATTAGCAAAAATAACAAGAATTGTAAATTAAAATATAATAATTTGGATTATATATTATGGTACTTAAAATTGAATTAGGGAGACAGGGAAATTTAATATTTGCAATTTTGATGAGTTATTTTTTCTTTTTTGGGTATATTTGTAATGAATATAAAAAAAGTATTGGGGAAAGATTATTATTTATATATCAAGTTCTTTTTTCTCCAAGATCTATTTTAGCTTTAATCCTTCTTATAGTAATTGTGTTTATTATGGCTTATAGAGAAAAATTTAAGGAATATGGAATAAGAAATAGTTTTTGGTTAAGTTTTATTATAATCGGATTATCTTTTATATGGTATTGGATAATATACAGTTTTGATATAATGATCATTGGCAAATTTTTTACAAGTTATGAAGGATATCTTACAATTTTTTCTTTATTAAGTATTAACATGTTCACAGCAATATTAGCTGGTTTATTTAGAAAGAAACGTGATGAAGCTAAAAAATATGATTAATAATAATAAAAAAGTGCTATAAAAAATTAAAGTTAGAAGAGGTTATGAGATATGAGTATGCTTTCTTATATAGCGAAAAGATTAGTTACTTTAGTCCCTGTATTATTTGGTGTTTTGACTTTAACATTTATTCTTTCCAAATTAATGCCCGGTGATCCAGTAAGGCTACTATTACCACGAAATGCACCTCCTGGAGCGTATGAAGCATTGAGACATTCGTTAGGATTTGATCAACCGATAATTGTTCAATATTTTAGATATATTGGGGATTTATTTACAGGAAATTGGGGTACTTCTATTTCTATTGAACCCGGAGCAGATGTTTGGGACCTTATATGGGAGAGATATCCAAGGACCATTGAGCTTTCTTTTATATCAGTATTAATTGCTTCTTTTCTCGGAATTAAAACAGGTATAATTGCTGCGAAACACAGAAATAAGTGGCAAGATACCACCTTTAGGGGTCTTGCCCTCATAGGAGTATCGATTCCTGTGTTTTGGTTAGGGATGATGTTTCAATATGTATTTACTATTCAAAATGATTGGTTACCTTCAAGTGGATTTAAAGATCCAAATTATCCTGCTGCCACGTATGTTACCGGTTTCAGATTAATTGACACTATAATATCTGGCGAATTTTATTTGACAATAGATTATCTTACTCATTTAATATTACCCGTATCGTGTTTAGCTTTTATTACCCTCGCATCAATTACAAGACAAACCCGTTCAAGTATGTTGGAGGTTTTACAACAAGATTATATAAGAACAGCAAGGGCAAAAGGAGCTAAAGAAAAAAAGGTTTTACATACGCATGCTCTGAAAAATGCTTTAATCCCAACGATAACCATTATTGGATTAAATTTTGGTGGTTTATTAGGAGGAGCCATTCTAACTGAAACTACTTTTAGTTTAGCTGGAGTTGGAAGAATGTTATTGGATGCTATACGAGAAAGAGATATCTTTCTTATAAACGCTCTAGTGTTTTTTTCTGCTACATTGTTTGTTCTTATAAATTTATCGATTGATGTTCTCTACGGGGTTATAGATCCTAGAATAAGATATTAAAAAAATAAAAAATGGGAAAAAAATTATGGGACAAATTGAACAATTAGAAGAACCGATTGAAATTCGGGAAAAAGGAAAGATTAGAAAAAATATTATCACCCATCTTAAGTTTCTTTTTATTCCAGGGTATGTAATGGAAGATTTAGCAATAAGACAATTTGAATATGAAAAGACTATTAGCAAAAGAAAATTTATTCGAAGATTGAAGTCAGTGTTAACCATTTTGGGGATAGTACTTATTTTCATAATTGTATCTTTTGCCGTATTTTGTCCATGGATAGCACCCTATTCATTTGCAGAAGTAAATGATTTTTACCCAAATCCGGAACATCCACAGCAACTTCCGTGGCAAGATCCATCTCCAGGTCATCTTCTAGGAACGACTAAATTCGGACGTGATCTCTTATCCGTTTTGATATGGGGGGCAAGATCTTCTTTAACAATTGCTCTACCGGCAATAATTATGGCTGTTTTAGGTGGTGTTTTTTTTGGTGTGGTTGCTGCTTATTTTGGAGGAGTGCTAGATACAATAATAATGAGGATTATGGATATATTCCTAGCATTTCCAGGTTTGATTCTGATTTTAGTTTTTATTGCAATATGGGGTCCATATTTACACCTTATGATATTGGCTTATGGGATTCTGGGTATTGCGGGATACGCTCGTTTAATTAGAGGGTCAGTATTACAAGCCCGAGAATTACCCTACATAGAAGCAGCAAGAGTAGCAGGTGCAGGAAATGGACGAATTATGTTTAAACACCTACTTCCAAATTGCATTCAACCAGTTTTAATTGCCTTTACGTTTGACATTGGCGGAATAATTTTAAGTTTCGCAGGTCTTAGCTTTTTAGGTATTAGTACCGAGGACTTAGTTGAATGGGGGTATTATATTGTTGAAGCAAGAGCTCAATTATTTGGTGGAGCTCCAATGGCGGTTTTCTGGCCTGGGTTTATGATAATACTGACCGTATTAGGGTTTATGTTAGTTGGTGATGGGTTAAGAGATGCCTTGGATCCGAGATTAAGAAACATATAATTTCGTTTAAATAAATAGGACAATAGGACAATTAAAAATGACTATAATAAAAAATAATAAAGAGAGTATTGAAAATACGAATCAAATAGAAACAGAAAAAGATTTAAAAAAATTGCTTTCGGTTAAAAGCCTTAGAACATATTTTTACACTGAAGAAGGAGTAGTTAAAGCCGTTGATGGTGTTTCATTTGATATTTACGAAGATGAAGTGCTTGGACTTGTAGGTGAAACAGGGTGCGGAAAATCCGTGACAGCTCTTTCAATTTTACGTCTAGTGAGATCTCCGGGGAAAATTATAGATGGAGTAATAAAATTTAATGAAATCAATCTGCTGGATTTATCAGAAGAGGATATGAGAAATATTAGAGGTAGAGATATTACTATGATATTTCAAGATCCTCTTAATTCACTTAATCCAGTTATTTCAGTAGGAAATCAGTTAGCGGAAGTTTTTTTATTACATCAAAAGGATAAGCTTCGAAAAATTTTAGATAAACGGATTTTAGAGAGAAAGAAAAATAAGGAAAAATTGAAGGAATTAAAGAATGAATTAAAAGAAAAAGTTAACTTAAAGAAAGAAGATAAAAAGGACCTTAAAAATAAAATTGAAGAACTTCAAGAAAAAACCAAACATTTACCATTAATAAAGGATATTATTAGAGAAAAATCAGCGAATACTATTAAAGAAGTGGGAATAGCAGATGCTTTAGGTATTCTAAAGAGGTATCCACATGAACTTAGTGGTGGTATGAGACAACGTGTAATGGTTTCTATGGCGTTATCATGTAATCCCCATTTATTAATTGCTGATGAACCTACAACTGCCTTGGATGTAACAATTCAAGCTCAAATTCTCGAACTTATGAAACAATTAAAAAAAAAGTTTAAAACGTCTATCCTTATGATTACACATGATTTAGGAATTATTGCTGATTTATGCGATAGAGTGGCTGTTATGTATAGTGGTAATATCGTTGAATATGCCTCTGTTGTAGATTTATTCAAAAAACCACGTCATCCATATACTAAAGGATTGATTAGTGCCATTCCAAGCCTTGAGAAAAAAAATCAAAAATTAGCTGTTATTCGAGGAATGGTTCCAAATTTAATTTATCCTCCATCAGGCTGCAGGTTTCACCCAAGATGTGATAGTCGGTTGGAAATTTGTGATAAAGTAAAACCTAGGTTCATAGAAATCGGTGATAAATATTTTATAGCATGTCATTTATTTGATCCTAAATATAAAGATTCACCTGAATATCAATGGGAGAAGAAAGAGGAAAAGGCTTCTTATTTAGTATAAAAGTCAAAAGAATAAATTCAAATTAAAAAATAAGAAATTTAGGCAAGAGAAAGATGTCAAAATCAGAGAAAAGAAGAGAGGTAATTCTTAAAGTTCAAGATCTTAAAACCTATTACCCTATTGTAGGGGGTTTTTTTAAGCGGAAAATTGGAGAAGTTTTAGCTGTAGATGGGGTGTCCTTTGATCTTTATAAGGGAGAAACATTAGGATTAGTAGGAGAAAGTGGATGTGGTAAAACTACTATTGGGAATACAGTATTACACCTTGTTGACGCTACAGCTGGAGATGTTCTTTTTCATGGTGAAAGAATTGTTAAGGGAAAAACAAAACGAGAGGGGATCCTGGAAAAAAAACCAAAAAAGTTGAAGGAAGCTTTAATTAACATTTTTGGAGGGCCCTTAATTCTTCTTCCTGTAAAACTATTTGGGGGAATTATTAAACGTATTGAACCAACTATGAAGAGAATATATAAAAAGATACTAAATATGCTTAATAACTTTCCAAAAAATTTCGAAAAAAATTTCAAAAAAGTTAGCTCCATTTTAATAAAATACTATAATAGTTTATTCAAAGTTTATAGCAAAGATGTTCGGAAAAAGATTCAAATTGTATTCCAAGATCCTGATTCGTCATTAAATCCTCGGATGAAAATAGTCGATATAATCGGAGAGCCTTTAAAGCTCCTTGAAGGGGTATCAAAAAGAAGAATACTTCGAAGGCGTGTTTTTGAACTTTTAGAAGTAGTTTCAATGAAAAGGGAACATTTAGATAGATACCCCCATGAATTCTCAGGAGGTCAAAAGCAAAGAATTGTAATTGCTAGAGCTCTTGCTTGCAATCCTGAAATAATTATTTTAGATGAACCTACTTCCGCTCTTGATGTGTCTGTTCAAGCTCAAATATTAAACTTGTTAAAAGACCTTCAAAAACAATTTAATTTATCTTATCTTTTCATTACTCACGATTTAACTGTTGTGCAGCATATAGCTGATAGAATTGCAGTAATGTATTTAGGCAAATTTGTAGAGGTTGGAACAGTTAAAGATGTTTTTAATAATCCATCCCATCCATATTCTAGAGCGTTATTATCTGCTCGACCTACTTTTGATCCTACTTACAGAATAAACAGAATTATATTAGAAGGTGACGTTCCAAGTCCAATAAATCCACCAAAAGGATGTGCATTTCATCCTAGGTGCCCTGATAAAGATAAACATATTGGATGTGGTATTGAAAATCCTCAAAAGATTTTACTTGGCGGAGAGACTGGGGAACATTATATGTATTGCCTTCCTTATAGGAAAGAAAGCAAATCTTATGAAGGAATCGCTAATATCTCAGACACCTGGACTACATAATCATTTTTCTTAATTTTTTTATAATTTATTCTAAAAAGTATTTTATCTTAAACAAAAGATAACTAGATTTGCCTTAGTACATTCTACTTATTCTTACCAAAAAAATATAGAATATATATTTCAGATTAATTATTAATAAATTATATGGAAAATTCCAAGATTAATGAGAAATTAATTTATATTTATTACTGTTGTTATATTTTCTAAATTAGGAACAAATTATATATTGATAGAATATGCTGTATAGGGAATACTTATGGGGTTTCTTTTTTTTATTTGCATCTATATTTATCTTATTTATATCTACTTGGAAATTTTTGGTTTTTTTAGAGATTTTTACATTTATAGAATTGTTTAAAATATGGGAATTCCTTTTCTATTACTTTGAAGTAATTGTCGTTTTGGTATCTATTTATTCAATGATTAGAAGTTTTCAATATGCTATGAGAGATTTAACTTACAAAAAAACTGTTGCGTTATATGTTAAAATAATTGTTCTAATTGCTATACTCTATACTGTTTACAATATTTTCTTGACAATTGAAGTCCTTGAGAGATGGTAAAAAAAGATAGATTAAATTTAGTTGTAATTTCAATTAATTTTTTTTTTAATTAATTATTAATTTACTTATAACTTGTTATTTTATACTTAATTATTTAACAATTAGATTTAAAGGAATTATCCTATAAAAAGCTCTATAAACTAACAATATATTATAGTTGTATTGAATGATGAAATCAGAAAATCCACAGATATTTGTAGTTAAAACTTCTCCAAAAACAATCTTTGAAGACTATAATAAATTATTGCATATGGCAAACTATGAAAAATATTTCGATAAGGATGAAAGAATCATTATTAAACTAAACTTAAGTTGGTCAAAATTTTTTCCAGCTTGCTCTAGCCCTCCATGGCAATTAGAAGGATTAATTAAAACAATGATAGAAGATGGATATGATCCAAAAAAACTTTTTACCGCTGAGAATAGAACTGTTGTTACTAACATTGAAAAAGGTTTAGATGGAAATAAATGGAACCCAATTATTAAAAAATATGGTGTTTGGTTTATACCTTTAACTCGAATTCCCTTTATTCCATATGAATCATTAAAACCTCATTTTTTAAGGTTAAAAAATAAAGAATTGCACGCTTTAAATTCTAAAATATTTCCAGAAGGTTTCAAAATCCCAAAGTTTTATGTAGGGAAGTCGATAATTCATCTTCCAACAATGAAGACTCATGGCCATACTGGTGCACAAGGAGGTAGTTTAAAAAAAACAAAAGGAGTAATGAAACATGGTGGAATAACATGTGCGATGAAAAATGCGTTTGGAGGATTATTAACAAAAAGAAGGCATTTTAGTCACCAGTATATGTCTGAAGTATTAGTGGATCTATTAATTATTCAAAAGCAGATCCACCCTAGCATATTTGCTGTGGTAGATGGTACTGTTTGTGGAGACGGTGCAGGTCCCAGAACTATGATTCCCCGTATTAAAAATTATTTGCTTGCAGGATATGATCAAGTAGCAGTTGATGCAGCTGTGGCTCATATGCTAGGCTTTGAACCATTAAAATTACCCGCTATAAAAATGGCTCATGAGGAAGGATTAGGCTGTGGAGATTTCGATCAAATTGAATTTATTGGAGAAAATGTGTCTGATATTAATTGGAACTTTAAAGTTAAGCGAAGTGTGGTTATTTGGGGTGATCAAATGGTACGAAAAGGTCCTCTACAATTTATTTACCCCCTTTTTCGAAGTGAACTTTTCTTCTTAGGTCCTACTTATGCATCTAAAATATATCATGATATGTTTTGGTATCCAATAAAAGGGAAAAAATTAATAAAGAACTTCCTAAAAACAGGTTGGGGTAAAATGTTTGCTAGTTATCCAGAAAAGTAAGAGTAAAAATTAAAAATTTTGAAATTCAAAACAAGAGCTCCCTTAAGAGCTCTTCATAATTGAAATTCGAGCGGGACTTTTCCATTCTTAAATGAATAAAAAATTCTATCGATCCTTCTTTCCCTAATATGGGTGACTTAATTATTCCATAAGGAAATACTTGATTTTCAAGATTCCATTGAATTAAATTTAAAAGAATTTGGTAGAGTTTTTTAGAATCTTTAATTATTTTAAATCTAATCTCATTTTGAAAGGCTGTCTCAAAAATTGGTTTTACTAGTGCTATGATATTACCTTTATTTGATAGGATTCTTTTTACATTTGGAAGAATTGTTCTTAAGGAGGCAAAGGTAACATCTATAGTACAAATCTCAACCTCATCTTCAATACTTATTAAATCACGGGCATCTAATCCTAACATTGGGATTACTTTATTCTTCATCTTCTCACATATTAATGATGGATGAAGTAGATCAGTAGCAGTATCAATGGCATAAACTTTTAATGCTCCATGTTTCATCAAACAATCCGTAAATCCTCCTATTGAGGCTCCTATATCAACACATATTTTCCCTTTAACAGAAATTGAAAATTCTCTTAGGGCTGCTTCTAATTTTATACCTCCACGACCTACATAAGGAAAGTTTTTTTCTAATCTTACTGTAAGGGAATTATCTATTCTCTTTCCAGGTTTCAACACTTTTTTACCATTAACAAGCACATAACCGTTCTCTATTAACCAATGTGCTTTAGTTCGACTTTCTACTAATCGTCGTTCTACTAATAAAATATCAATTCTTTCTTTCATTTAGATTCGCTATTTTTAAGTTTCTCTTTATTCTCTGTTCAATTTTTTCAGTTAAACTTGAACTTAATTTTCCTACTTGCACTTTTATCGATGCTGTACTTTCCCATATATTATAAACAGCCCTAAGGATGATACCTATAATAATAAATGCTGCTGCAGCAAAGATCCAAATGTTAAACACATTTAATTGATTATAAAATAGAAGGTATAATATATTATGAGCTAAATAAATTGTTAGAGAATAATAAGAGTAGTAAAATAAAAACTTATAACTCTTTTTTGTTTTAATTACCTCAAATCTTTCAAAAAATAATAATATTGAAAGTAAAATTATTTCAATTCCTAAAGCATATATTATCCATGAAAAACTTTCTCTTATCAAATAATTAGGAAATTTAATTAAAATCCCAAAAATTATAAGAATAACTCCGATAACAAATGATGGAATAAACAAATTCTTCTTAAAAATCTTTCTTTTAAAATTTTCATCTTTTTCATAAAAAGAATCAAAAATCATATCTCCTATAACTGTTCCAAATAAAAAGAATGGAAAAAATATTAAAATAGGGTCTTGATTAATACTATTATATAAAATATGGAATAAAACCCCATATAAGTTAAAGTCTCCTTCATAAGGTAATAAAAAGAAGATTACAACTTGATTCAATATTATAACTAAGACTCCAACTATAATTCTAAAGAGTTTTGAAGTTCTTAAAAGAGGCCATGTTATCAAAAGTGATATCGCTGCTGTTTGCAAAACAAACCATGTCCAAATCATCGTAGGATTAATTAACCTAATAGCTATTGTTGAATTATAAATTAAAGCTATAATTAAAATAAACGCTGCCCGAAACAAATATGAATTTCTAACCATTCTATAATTATAATCTTCTGAACTTTTAACCTTGATAATTCTTTTTCTATAAGATATAGAAATACTGACTCCTGAAATAAATAAAAACCCAGAAGCTCCAATTGGATCTAATATCGCTATAGTTACAGAATGAAGCCAATTATACTCACTTTTTAACCACCAATCAATCAAATGTGTTAAAACCATCCAAGACATGCATAAACCACGAAATATATCAATGCTTTTTAGTCTTTGAACCTTCATTTAAAACAAATTCTAATTAATTTTTTTTTAAAATTCTCAGTTAATTATGTTATTCTATTTTTTCTTTTTATTTCAAACCTTCCTGCAAGAGATACAGCTAATCCTCTAACTTCAGATTTCAAAGAATATTGGGGACCTAATTTTTTAAACAAAAATCTTAATAATAAACTGTATAATATAACCGTCCCTATAATAAAAAACCAGATATTATACCTATTTAATATACCATAAAAAAGAAAGAAATTAATATTTTGTATAAGAAAAAGGGTTAGAGAATAATAAGAAAAATAATATAAAAATCTATAACTTCTTTCAGTTTTAATGAATTCAAATTCTTCAATACCTAATAAAATAAGAAATAAAAGTAATTCTATTCCTAACGAATAGATTAACCACCAAATGTTTGTATTTATTGTAAGAATAGCTGAGAAAAGGGATACATATATATAAAATAACCAACTATCTTTAGGCGTTGTCCACCAGTCAATCATGTGACCTACCATAATATAAATCATTCCCATTCCTCGAAAAATATCGATACTCTTTAATCTTTTCATAAAAATTTCAAAGAATTGTTGTTTAATTAATTATTTTAACATTTCTATTGATTTACTAAGAGAAATCTCATTGTTTAATACTTTCCCAATTATATTTTTTAAATTGATCACTAAATCATTGACTTCTTCAACGCTTCTTTCTTTATTATCCATGGTATTTAACTTTTGAAAATTATTCTTTCCAATATTTTCAAAATTATTGGCATAATTTATTTCAATTCCATTCCTAAATGCTAAGATTAATGCAGAAACTTCATGTTTTGTCATTATTCTCTTTTTAATATCCTGAATTTTAATTTTTGAGGATTTAGATTCATCAATTAAATAAAGATTCAAATGAATTCTATTTTTAAAAACACGATATATTTCTTTTATCAAATTTATAGTTATTTGCAGAATTCCTCTTCCAAATTTGAAGTTTAATCTTAATAATTTCGGATTATTTTTTTGGAAACAGTCAACGTAGTCTCTAATCACCATTATAAAAACTTTTTTGTCATAAATCGTTTGAGAAGTTAAGTAATAATCATCTAAAAAAACGACCATACCAATATATTTAGTTCCAGGATCAATAGAAAATGTCAGCTCTGAATAAAAATTTTTATATTCTATTCGATAAGCTGCGATTACTTTTAGAATATAATGGTTGAAATTATCTTCTTTAGAATATATGAGGAATTTTTGATTTTTATTTGAGTTCTTAAATTGTTGGAGATCTTCTGAAGTAGTAAGGATAAGGGAAGATTGAAATGCTAGTTTAGCTTCTCTATTTAAAATTTTAAACTTAATATTTAGACGGTTAAGTTCATTATTTATTCTATAAAAAAAATTTAAATTTTCTGTATATACATATAAAATTTTATTTCTCAAATTATAATTATAAATATTAAATAAAATTAAAAATTTTTAATTAAATGAAATTTCCAACCCAGAAACTAAACGCATATTTCAAAAATACCGATCCTTTAAAAGGAATTTTTTCTGTTTGGGGGGATTTCGGTGTTGGAAAAACCACATTTGCTCTTCAGACAGCAATTAACAGTCTAAAAATTGGAAAACAAGTTCTATATATTTACACTAAACCTAATTTTCCTTATGAGAAAATTAGTATGATTCAAAAAGATTCCTTTAAAATATTAGATAAGATAATATTTATTCAAACTACTAATTTTGATGAATTGAATAGTATTGTTTTTAATTTTGAATTCTTGATTCTGCAATATCTGCAAGAGAGTAATATCAATTTTAACTTAATAGTTATAGATTCTTTAACAAATTTATATCGAATAGAATTAAATAAAGATAGAAAAGAAAAGAATTATAATTTGAATTACCAATTAGATCAGATCTTAGCAAATTTATTCTATATAAATGAAACCTATGATATCGAAATTATGATAATTAATGAAATTAGTAGGAAAAATTTTAATGATCAAATCATTGAAGTTCAGAGTGGTGGTAAAGTTATGAAATATTGGGTGGATTTTAGTATAAAAATAACAAGAACAGAAAAATTGAATGAAAGAAAATTTATTTTAACTAAAGGCTCTGAAATTGAGTTAAATAGCTTTAAATCGATTTTAACAGAAAATGGATTTGAATAAATTTATTATAATGTTTTTAAATATAAAAAAATGGAAGTAAAAGATTTAATAATAAACAGGGAAGGATTAGCAGATTTTTATGCTCTTGCTATTGATGAAAACACAGTTCCTTCAAAATCTATGGTTGTATTTTATAATAAAAAAATGATGATAAATCGTGATATAACTAATCTAGCAATAACAGCATATAAAAAAATTTACAATCAAAAAAGTCTTATTATAGTCGATTCTATGGCAGCATCGGGAGTAAGCTCTATTAGAATTCTAAAAGAGTGTAGAAATGTTAAAAAAATATATATTAATGATCTTAATCCTATTGCTATTAAGTTAATTAAGAAAAATATCACTTTAAATAAGTTGGACAAACCAAAACATAAAATTGAAATTTCAAGAAAAGATGCTAGTTTCCTTTTGTCTGAAATTGCTCAAGATGACTGCTTTACATCAGAACAAGAAAAAATTAAGCCAAATATAATCTCCATTGATCCCTTTGGTACCCCAAATCGCTACCTAGATTCAGCTTTTAAAGCTATACAAAAAGTAAATGGCTTATTATGTGTAACTGCTACAGATACACCTGTATTGTTTGGAATTAAACAAAATGCTTGCGTAAGAAAATATTTATCTAAGCCACTTCATAGTGAGTATTGTAAGGAAATTGGAGCAAGAATTTTGATTTGTTTTATTTCAAGAATGGCAAATATCAATAACCTAGGCATCATTCCTCTTTTAACTTTTTCTTACAAACATTTCATCCGTATTTTTGCTCTAACTTTTAAAAATAAAAAAATAATAACTAAATTCATTAAAAATTATGGATATATAATCCATTGCCAATACTGTGGATATAGAACTACTCTAAAAAATCAACCACTACATATATTTGAAAAGTGTCCCTTATGTAATACCAAGGATACATTAGATTATGCAGGACCATTGTGGCTTGAGGAAATTCATGATAATCAGTTTATCAAAGAAATTATAATTTTAAACCAAAAAATTGGATATAAATGTAAGAATAGAATAGATAAACTCTTAAATTTTGCATTAGAGGAAATTAATATGCCTGTTTCTTATTACAATATACATAAATTGAGTCAAAATTTAAAGTTGCCCTACGTTCCAAAGATGGCTGTAATTCAAAACAAAATTAAGGAAAAAGGATACAAGGTTTCAAGAACACATTTTGATTTTCTCTCAATTAAAACAGAGATGGGTTTAAATCTTATAAAGGATAGTCTATTAGATTTAAAAATTTAATTCTTTATTGAAAAAAGATGGTTAGAAATTCAAAAGAGCATAGGAGAGATCCATATTATAAAAGTGCTAAACAAGAGGGGTATAGAGCGAGATCTGCTTTTAAATTATTAGAAATTCAAAAAAGATTTAACATTTTTAAACGAGCATTTTATATTTTAGATTTAGGATGTGCTCCTGGTTCATGGTTGCAAGTAGCAAAGAAATTCTCTGAAGAAAATTTAGAGAAATACATTGATCAGTATTATCATCGAGATCATTATAAAATTATGGGAGTTGATATAAAAAAAACAACACCAATTGAAAAAATTAAACTAGTCCAAGAAGATTTTACTAAACCAAAATTCATTGATGAATTAAATGCATTTTTTCCAGAGAAATTAGATTTAATCTTATCTGATGCTTCAATTAATAAATCTGGTAATAAATTCAGTGATCAAATAAGACAGATTAACCTTTGTCTTAAAATCATTGATTTAACAAAAAAAAATCTAAAAATTAATGGAAGTTTAGTTATTAAAGTTTTTCAAGGAACTGATTTTAATAATTTTTATAAAAAGGTAAAGCAAGAATTTAAATATATAAAATCTTATAAACCAAAATCATCTAAAAAAACAAGTAACGAAATTTATCTTATTGGGTTACAGAAAGTTTGATTAACTTTCTCGTAATCTTGCTTCAATTTCGTCAAAATTGACATTATATTTTTTTCCTTCTAGTGATACCTCAATCCAATCTGTTAACCATTGACAATGATAGGGATTAAACTGATCTGAATTAGTTTCATTACACTTTTCACGGAAAGGACAAATGAAGCACGGTTGTCTTGAAAACATATTCCAAATGAAAGACTTCTGTTTCTTGTTAATTTTAAGTTCTTTAGTTTTAATATCAATTTCTTCAATTGAAGTTATATGTTTTGTCCAGGATGCATCCACTAATTCTCGTCTAAGTTTTATTTTTGATTGCATTGCTAACACATCTAGGATTTGATCCAATTCATCTCGTTTCTTTTTACTCAACTCTAAAAGATCGTTAAAAAATAATTCTTTTTTTCTATTTATAATGCTTAAGATCATTGCCTCATCTTTTCGTAATGTTCGGTTAAATACTTTCTTCTTTTCTTCCATTCTTTCAACTCTTCTATCCATTTCCGATTTCTCATCTGAAGATCCTTCAACTCGTTCTTTAATTCTGCATTTATGACGAGATAAATAAACGAAACTCTTTCCACAATACTGACAAATTTCTTTTTTTCGTTTTGCCATTTTTATAAAATAAATAAGTGGTAGTTTATAAAAAAATTCACAAATCTAGGGATAGGTCATATTTATGATTACCTAAAAATTAATTTTTCGATTTTATATTGGAGAATACATTAAAAATTTTTAGATAAATACATTAAATTATATTAAAACCCTTAATTAATTATTAAATGAAAATGGATCTCTGCAACAGCCTAAATATTAAACAAAATCAATTGATCAACATACCATATGCTTTAAATGATTTTAGTAAAAAAAGAAGTGAAAAGTTAGTATTATCTTCTGGTTCAAAAAATTGTGATGAAATTTTTGGCGGAGGGCTTTATACAGGTAAAAAATATTTGATTTTTGGAGCTAATAAAACAGGTAAAACTCAGATCTGTCATCAAATATGTGTTCAAGCATACAAAAAATTTTCAAGAATTTATGAAAAATTAAAAAACGTAAGATTTGTTTATTATTTTGATACAGAAAATACCTTTCGTCCAGAAAGAATAATGGATATAGCAAATGAATTTAAATATGATTATAAAAAAGTATTAAAAAGTATACTAGTTACTAAAATTCTAAGTAATTCTGCTTTTTTACTTACTTTAAATGATCTAGAAAACTTAATAGAAAAAAAACCTTATGGAGTATTGATTATTGATACTCTAAATAATCATTTTAGATTAGAACAGGGTGAAAAGAGAATTTCATATAAAAGATCAAAAGATAGGTTTATAGAAATTATAAAGAAGATAAATTTACTTACCAAAACATATAATCTAATAACTATAGCAACAGCACAAGTTACTCCGAACCTATTTGAAAAGGCATTTATTCGAGCATTACCTGTTGGTAACCATTTCATAAATAATTATTTCTCAGAATATTTATATCTAAATCCCAAAGAAGAAGGGAAATATTATATTCATAATGTCAATTCAAGCGCAAATCCTGAGAAAAGATTATTATATAAAATTACTTCTGCTGGTATCCAAGATTATAAGATATAGATTTTATTTATGAAATTATTTTTTTAAATTCCTCTATTGAAAGGTAGTTGAATTTATCTGAGATAAATTTCGAATTTACAAAATATATCTCGTTTTTTATTAAATGCATAATCCATTCTATTAATTCTATAGCAAATTTTAGTTTTTTTATTTTAATTGCATTTCCTTCTTGATTTTCATTTATATCCAATTTTGAGTATTTGCCAATAATATTTTGAAAATCCATACCAATTAAAAATATTTGGTGTTTAGGTTCTAAAAGTGTTCGTAAAAAATAAAGAATCCTATCTCCATCTGTAAAACCTCCTGGATTAATCAAGTTCTTTGATGGTTCTACTTGAGTAGTTCCAATTATATTTTTAAAAATAAGTATTTCATCCTTAAAACTCTTCAATTTTTCAATATTATCTCCATGAGCATGAATAAATAAAAACTCTGAATAGAAAAACTCTTCTTTAGTTATTCCATCTAAGTCAGTAAAGATTCCATTGATATGTAAGCCTTTATTTTTTAGTAAAATCGAAGCTCCATCAGCAGCTAAATTTATACAATTAGCAAAAAACTTTGGTCCAAGGTCTTTTAATAAAATTTTAACAGTAACTTCTAGTGATGGCCCACACCCATAGATTAAAATGATATTTTTAGTATTAAGAAGATTTTTAAAAGTAACTAAATTTAATTCCAGATCCCAATTCTTTCCTTTTGTTTCTAAAATTTGAGATAAATAATTACGTGCTTTGTAATCTTTTTTATGATTAAACTTAAAATCCTCTATAATTTTAAAGTACCAATCTTTAAATTCTATATAAAAATCAATTTGTTCTTTAAGAGTCAATGTTATTTTTTCTAATATTACTGAATAAAAAAATTTTAAATCTTTACTATAATTAAATTAAAATATCATTAAATTCAATATCTTTTAATAATTTTTATTTATAAATTAAAAATAAAAAAATTGTGATTAAAAAATGGCTGATGTTAAAGAGGGATTTTTTTACACTAAAACTCATCAATGGTTCGATCCGGGATCTAAAAAAGTAGGTATTACCGCATTCGCAGCTGAACAACTTGGAGAAATTAGTTTTGTAGATGTTGAGGGCCTTGAGGGAGCAGAATTGACTCAAGTGGAAATGTCCGGGGATGAACCAACCTCAGATCCTATTGATGCTACAGTTGAAAGCTCTAAAGCAGTAGGCGATATATATTCTCCCGTTAGTGGAAAAGTTACAAGTATTAATAGTGACTTAATGGATGAGCCTGAAAAAATAAATGAAGATCCTTATGGAGCAGGTTGGTTGTATGAAATTGAACCATCAAATTGGGATGGAGAAAAAGGTAACTTACTTTCGGCAGCAGATTACAAATCATTTACAGCAGAATAATACATCTGGGATTTTTGGTACGTAACTTCAAAAATTTTTTCTTTTTTTTTAATTATCTTGATGGCAAATGAAAAATCTTACTAAATTCAAATTAGGTTTAATCATAAATCCCATCTCAGGAATGGGTGGTTCTGTAGGATTAAAAGGTACAGACGGCAGGGAAATATTAAAAAAGGCAATTAGATTAGGTGCTAAACCTAATGCTTTAAAGAGAACAAAAGAATTTCTAACAGAATTAGAATCAATTAAAACTAAATTAAAATTCATTACTTGCCCAGGAATCATGGGTCAAAATGTTTTGAAATATCTGAATTTTGATTATGAGATTATTAATCACTCGATTTTTAATAACATTAAGGATATTTTAGATACTAATGCTAACCACACGAAAATCGCAGCGAAGATGATGAAAAACATTGAAGATCTAAAATTATTATTATTTGTTGGAGGTGATGGAACAGCACGCGACATCTTTAGTGTTGTTAAATCAAATATCCCATGCCTTGGGATTCCAGCAGGAGTAAAAATTTATTCAAGTGTTTTTTCTTTAACTCCTAGAATTGCGAGTTATTTAATAATACAATTTTTATGGGATGAATTACCATTAAAGGAATCAGAAGTTTTAGATATTGATGAAACTGAATATAGAAAAGGTAAATTAATCTCAAGATTATATGGTTACTTATTGACACCTTTTAGTCCAGATTTTTCTCAATTATCTAAGATGGGTTCTATTGATTCGGATTTAATTCATCAAGAAAGAATTGCTAAAAGAGTTGTGGAAAACCTAGAAAAAGATATATATTATTTAATTGGACCTGGATCCACAACTAAGGCAATAACAGACAGATTAAACGAAAAAAAATCAATTTTAGGTGTGGATTTGCTTAGAAATGGTAAAATTATTGCAATGGATTTAAATGAACAACAGATTCTCGAATATACTGAGGATAAAAAAGTTAAGATCATTGTTTCACCTATTGGAAGACAAGGCTTTCTCTTTGGACGTGGCAATTTACAGATTTCGCCAAGAATCTTACGTAAAATAAGCTCTAAAAATATAATTATTTTATGTGCGAAATATAAACTTCAAACCATTCCTAATCAAATATTAAGATTAGATACACGCGATTCTGAATTAGATGAAGAAATGAAAGGATTATATAAAGTATTTGTAGATTATGACGAGATAAAAATCTGTAAAGTGGAATAATATAAATTCAAATTGAAATATAATCCCTTTAATGAAAACTAAGCAATTTATCATACTCCTTTATTAGAATTAAAAATCTATCAGCCTATATATTTTCAAATTAATGTCTAGAGAATATATTGCACATATTTTTTATTATAAATTCCAATTTTTCTAAAATGTATAGAGCCTCTTAAAAGAGAATAAAGGATAAATATTAGTATTTTCTTTTTTTATTTTTTTGTGTGCTTCAAATTCAATACTATTTTAGATCCAACTAACAAAAATTAATTAATGGTTAAATTTAAAAGAGTTTAATATCTAATTTAATAATTTGTTTATGGTTCATCCAACGTACCCATTTTCACTCCTATCATGTATTGGAGTATGATAAATGTAATAATTATCATTAATATACCAATTGCCAGCATTCGTAGAGCTAAACTTTTATTATAAAAGTGTTTGGACGCTTGATATAAAAAGATAAATCCTATTGAGCAAAAAAATATCAACATAGAAGCTACTATACCCTCTATTATAAAACTTTCATAAAGATCTGGATAAAGAAACATCGGATCACCGGTACCTGGTTCACTCCCTAATGCTGGAGTGTTTCTGATCATTAAATAAATTACTCCTGTCTGAAGAATAAATAGTATTATGTATACTAACACTATACTCAAATATTTTGATGGCATAGGTAAAGAAACTCTTGGAGTTCTAAATTTAGGAAAATTGATTTTAGGTTTTCTCAACAATTTTCCTGGAATCCAAGGAGTTTTTCTTTTTATTCTTTCTAATATTGTTTCGGAGCCTATAACTTCTTCTTTTTTTTTTGCGACTGATTGCTTTTGCATAATGAACTATAGATAGATTATTTATTTAAATTTATTAATTTTTTCAAATGATATAAAAAAAGTCTTAATATCTTAATCTAATTTCTCGAATAAATTAACTAGAAGATTCCAGATCCTTTCAACAGATTTTACTTGTAATCGCTCATTGGGAGAATGAGCTCCTTCATTGTTAGGTCCTAATGAAATCATTTCCATTTTAGGAAAATGTTTCTTTAGAATGCCACATTCTAAACCAGCATGAATTGCTTTAATGTGGACATCTTTTTTAAATACTTTTTTATAAGCATCCTTGGATAATGCCAATAGCTTGGAATCAAAATCAGGTGTCCACCCCGGATAATCACTGTCTATTATAATTTCAGTTTCTAAATTAGATAGTTTGAATAAGGTCTTCAATCTTTCCCAAATTACGTATTTGAAGTATTCACTCATGCTTCTTTGATGAAATATGATTTTAATACGATTATTTTTAGTATTTATTATTGCAAAATTTGTTGAAGTAAATACCAAGTCTTTAATTTTTGGATGCATGAAATGAGGACCGCAAGGGAGTAAATATAAGATATTCAAGAGTTTTTCCTGAAAGTCATTTGATAAAACCTTGTTGTCAGCAAAGTGTTCTATTTTTTTTATAATAACTTCCATCTTTGGCTCAATACCATTAAAAGCAATTTTTATATCTTTAATAAGATCCTCAATAAAAATATTTATCTCTGAAAATTTCTCCCTCTTTACTAATAAAATAGCATTAGCTTCTCTAGGTATAGCATTATTCCTATTTCCTCCATTTACAGAAATGATATGAATTAAAAATTTATCATTTAACTTCCAGAGAAGTTGACTCATTATTTTTAGAGCATTAGCTCGCCCTAAATGAATATCGGCCCCTGAATGTCCTCCTAATAAGCCAGTTATAAAAATTTTTATAGGTATTAGTCGATCTTCACTCTGATTTATATTAGATATCTCTTTCTTAATATCAAAGATAGTAACTATACCTCCTGCACATCCGACCGTAAAAGCATTATCTTCTTCTGAATCGATATTTACCAGATAATCTCCCTTTATTAAATCTGTTTCCATCTCGAAAGCACCCTTTAGACCTACTTCTTCATCAACCGTAAATAACAATTCAAAACTTAACGAATCAAACTCTAATTCTTTATTGTGAATCTTTTTCATTAGAGTTAATAAATAAGAAATTCCAACACCATTGTCGGCACCTAAAGTGGTTCCTTCAGCTGTAACCCATATTTCATCCTCAATATTTATTGTTTTTAACTTTAATGGATC
The DNA here is from genome assembly GCA_048938025.1 of Promethearchaeota archaeon. Taxonomy (GTDB): domain Archaea; phylum Asgardarchaeota; class Lokiarchaeia; order Sigyniarchaeales; family SOKP01; genus Loki-b32. Next base: position 46,698 of record JBHLMP010000003.1, on the reverse strand, counting down.
TTTTGTAAAATCATGGGAAATGGCTTCATTTTTTTCACAAACCATATCCATATGACATTGCAAAATAATTCGTTGTTTTTCATTAGATATTGATGGAATTCTAACTACTAGATTTCCTGTTTTATCAACCTTTGTATTGAAACCTAATTTCTCTGCTTGATTTTTAATATAATCTCTTACCCCATCTTCATTACCCGAACACCGAGGAATTTTAGAAATTTCTTCAAAATAATCCCAAAATTCATATGGTGAACCTAACTCTTTTAGTATTGACAATTTATTCACTTCCTATACAAAAATATATATTAACTTATTTATATTAATTATAAAATAACACTAGATTCCTTTTAACTTTATTTAAAGGCAAGAAAAATGAGCTGGAAAGATTTGTATTCAGAAGTAAAAAAACGAAAAATGGAGGCATTGAATAAAAAAGACGTAGTAGAAGCGGTGGAAAAACACGGAAAAATTCTTGCTGTAAATGGAAAATATGAGAAACCTAAAAAAGTGATTGAATATATGTATGCCTCTCAAAAGGAAGTGATAAAAGAAAACGAAATTATGAAAGTCGATTTATCTCAATATGATGTCTTACTTATAGGATGTCCAGGAAGTGATATTCCTTATTCTGCTCATCCCAAAGTTAAAAATTTTGTTGTAAATGGTGGATGGTTAATTACAACTGATTGGGCCATTCGAAGTATTATTGAAAATATTTTTCCAGGTTATATCAGATGGAATGGCGCTAAAACTGCTGATGCTGTTGTTGCTTGTCAAATTCTTGAACCAAATCATCCTTTTCTAGAAGGAGTGATAAATGAAATTCAACAGAGTAAGTGGGAGAAACAAGCATCAAAAAATACAAAGCAGAAAGAGTTTAGATGGTGGCTTGAAACTCGCTCCTTTCCTATACAAATTATAAACCATCAAGCGGTTAAGGTATTAATTGGCTCATGGGAGATTCAAAATAAATGGGGAGAAGCACCTGTGTTAGTTGAATTCGATTATGGTAAAACTGGTGGAAAAATTATTCATATGATTAGCCATACACATTTGCAAAAAGGAGGAGCTAAAGGAAAGTATGCTTCCGCATTAATTTTAACAAATATCCTAGATGAAAAAATATCTAAAAAAATGGGGCTAACAAAGAAACCTACTTCTGGATATGTTTCTGATTGGGAAAGTATAAAATCTCAACCTCAACAACCTTTAGAAGATCAATGGGTTTCGGTCCCCCAACAAGAAAATTATATAATGCCTAATACTATTGGAGGAGGACTAACAGAAACTTCTCAAATTATAGAAGCAGATGTTAATGGTAAAAGCTTTTCTTTTACATCTAAATGTATATATTGTGGATATGATTTTATAGATTATACGGGGAAAATTTATATGTGTAAAGCATGTGGAATTCCTTATCATGAAAATTGTATAAATATGCAGATAAACGAAGGAACTTGTAAAAATTGTAGTCGAATTTTATTGTGGTAAGTAAAGGTCTTGAAATTTAAATACTCTTAGCTGATTTATAATTAATTATCTATTTTTTAAAAAATAATAGAAACAAGTGAAAAAGAATAAAAAAAAATAATAATTTATTGAATTCTAATTTTAATCTTCAGTTATAGTAATAGCTTCTTCAGGACATTGAGTTTCGCATGCACGACATCCCACGCAATCTTCTCTATTTTCTTCAATTACATTTACCTTGCCACCCTCTGGTTCACCGAAGCATTCACTTGGGCATACTTCGTAACAGGTACCACAACCAGTACAGGCATCGAGATCTATATCGATACTAAATGACATAAAATTATAACTCCTTTCTTATTTTTTCTAATTTTAAATTGATTTATAACAATTTTATATTTGATAATAATATAAAAAATTTAAATTTCGTTGTTATTTAGAACAATTATCAATTAATTATTATTTTTTGAACTTAATACAACCATTTTAATACTTAAATGTAAAACAATCTTGAAAGTACGAGAACTCTGGAGATATAAGTATAGTGAATCAATTCTAGGAATTGATGTTGGTGATATTAATAATAATCTACAAAAAGAGATTATTGCCTATTCTAAATCCTTTTTCCTTTAGTTGTTCTCAAATAAATAATAAACAATATTAAATCTTAAAGATTTAAATTTGAAAAATAAAAAAAAATAAAATTTTGTTATGTTTTATTCTTCGCTCTCTTCTTCTGCTGCCAATTCCTCTTCCAATTCCTCCAATGGGACCGGCGCCGGGGTTGTAAGCATTGAATATCCAATCCAGATTGCGATAATTGCGATTAGCATAATTAGGAGCCACATTGGAGCGACAACGAATAGTCTCCAATCAAGCCAATCAAGTTCATTTCTAGTACCAGGAAAAAGGTGAGTCCAATCATCCCACTCACCACTGGAAGGCGCCCAAACTGTTGTAAATAAAAGATCTAAGATAGAACCCATTGTGTAGACGATAGCGATTAGAATCCCGATAATCATCACAATAGCTCCAATCACTTTATCTTTAGCCATATTAATAACCTTTAGGAAATGGTTTTGTATTTTTTATTTAATTGCTTTAAACTTTATTATTTTAAGCAGATTAATTTGCTTATTATTATATTTTAAAAATTTATTTAATTAAAACCATTCGATCCTAACTATTTGATCATAACTAAAATAATATGATGGATCCATAATTAGATTATATAGAAATAATAAAAATCTTAATAGAATCTGAATATAGTATAAATGCTATGTCCAAAAAAAATGGTTATGTACTTATAATTGGATCTAGTAATATGGATTTAAACATTTATTCTAAACGATTTCCACATCCTGGTGAAACCGTTACCGGAGGGACATTTAGGCAATTTTTAGGTGGTAAGGGTGCTAATCAGTCAGTTGCTTCCGTTAGATCCGGGGCAAGTACAATTTTCATAGGAAAAATTGGATTTGATCCATTTGGTGAACAAATGATTTCGCGATTAACTGAAGAGGGCATTAATACAGAACATGTTTTTAGAGATTCACAAGAGCATAGCGGTGTAGCGTTCATATTGATTGATTCTAATGGAGAAAATATGATAAGTGTAGCTCCAGGAGCAAATCTCAAACTATCTCCAGGGGAAATTAAATCAAAAGCAGATATAATTAAGAATGCTAATTCTTTAGTGGTTCAAATGGAAATTCCAATTGAAACCATCAATGAAATATTTAATATTGCTTCAGAAGGAGATGTAATAAAGATTTTAAATCCTGCACCATTAAAACCTATCCCTCTTAATATTTTTGAGAATATAGATATAATTATCCCTAATGAAGGAGAATTGTTTCGGCTCTGTTCACTTTTAGAATTAGGAGTTCTATCTGATAAAGGAAAACAAAAAATTCTTCAAGCTTCAAAAAAGATTTGCGATTTAGGTCTAAATTTTATCATTACTACACTTGGTAATAAAGGTTCTATAATTTATAATAAAGAAAAAGAGGATATTATTGAAATACCAGCGCCTAAAGTTAAGGCAGTAGATACAGTGGGAGCTGGAGATTGTTTCATTGGAGTTTTAGCAAGTAAATTGAGTAAAGGTGAAACAATTGTTAAAGCAGTTAAATATGCAACAGTAGCAGCATCTATTGCTGTTACTAGAAAAGGAGCTCAAGAATCAATGCCCTATTTAAATGAAATTGAAGATAGTATAAAAGAATTGAAAATGAATCTTAAATAAAAAGAGAATAAATGTGATAAAAAGAATAATTTTTCCTGGAAGAAGTACATCATTGAGAAAAAATAGTTCTCAAGAATTAAGAATCTCCTTTAAAAATAACAACACTAAAAAAGTGTACATTATTAATGGGTCATCTTTTATTACTGAAAATAATTTGAGTTCTATTTTAATTATAAAACCAGAAAATCACTATATGATCATAAATAAAGAAGAATATCCTATTGAGATCACATATAGTAGGGATAATTCTTATCATCAAGTTATTTATGATCCTTATAAGTATGAGGATTCAGAAAAAATATATTTTGAAGCTGAATTTTTTAAAAGAAAATATAGAATCCCTAAAGGATATATTAACACACTTCCTAAGTGGTACAGTTTTAAATTTACGTATCTAGATCATAATTTAATTTTTATTCGACCCGAATATGGGCTTTCAATTCAAATACATAAGTATAGAAATGAGTTATGGGAAATATTGGATGGTAATCCAATTATCATAAATGGAAATACGGTCTATTATCAGGTAAAAAGTGGTACTAAATTTAAAATTCCTATAAACACATTTCATACAGTTATTAATCCAAGTAAAGAAAAATTCGTCTTTTTAAAAGAGCAATGGAGTGGAATTTTCAATGAGGAAGACATTTCAAGAGTGTTCAACCCAAATAATTATTAATAATCATTTTACCTATTTTAAAAGAGAACAATTGAAATATTCGATAAAATTTAAGATTTGAAGATAAACAAAAAATCTTTCAAATGTGTATCTAAGACTTTTAAGTTTTATGTTTTTTCTTAGATTTATATCTCTTTTTAATAAAATTAAAATTTGATATATTACTTAAAACCTCACCGTAATGAATAAAATTATAAAAAAAATTACATAATATAATAAATGGAACAAGCAGATTGGTTTAAAAATGGCTCCGGATGAACAATTTAATGAAGAAGAATTGGAAAAAAATGAAAAAGAAGATATCTCTGATGAAGAAATTGAGGAAGAGTTAGAGGAAGAGTTAGATTTGGAAGAAGAAAGAAGGAAATTGCAATTTCAATATCGAGGTTATACGCTAGATGAATTAAAGAAGATGAACATGGACCAATTTATTCAATTATTACCAGCAAGAGCACGACGATCATTGCGTAGAGGACTACCTCCTAGACAAAAAAAATTACTCGAGAGATTAAGAAGGGCTTATCGTGCTAAGAAAAGAGGTAAAGATTTAATTACAAGAACACATGTACGCGATATGATTGTTTTTCCTGAAATGTGTGGACTTAAGATTGGTGTCTATAATGGAAAAGATTTTGAAATCGTAGAAGTCCTACCAGATATGATTGGACATTATCTTGGAGAATTTTCATTAACAAGAAGGCGAGTTCAGCATGGAAGTCCTGGAATAGGAGCCACACGTTCAAGTAAATTCGTTCCTTTGAAATAAAAATTATTATAATCAAACATTAAATAAGAAAGATGAGATTAAATGCCTAACTGGGGTTATTCTTTCATAGAACAGAAATATGATGCCGAAAGACTGGCAAAAGCAGCAGGTAGAGATCTAAGAATCAAACCTAAACATGCCAGAGAAATCTGTGCCACAATAAAAGGGATGAAAATCGATCAAGCTAAGACTTTTTTAGAAAATGTAATTCAATTAAAACAATCAGTCCCTTTCAGAAGACACAAGAAAAAACTTGCTCATAAAAAAGATCTGAAACAATTTAAATGGTATGCTGGAAGATATCCTCAGAAAGCGGCATCTAGGATTTATGAGATTCTTGCCTCTGTTGAATCAAATGCTGAATATAAAGGTTTAGATACAGAATTATGCAGAATAATCCATGCGGCAACACATAGGGGAAGAATAATAAAAAGGTATATGCCACGAGCTCAGGGTCGATCAACTGCTAAATTTAAAAATTTAAGTCATGTTGAAATCGTAATCTATGAATTTCCAAGTTAGGTATGAATTTTTAAAATTTAATTGAAATATGAATAAAAAAAATATAACTGGTGATAAATTACAAGATGGTTGGTGAATATTGATGCCGCTTGCTAAACACTTCATTAGGTAAAGTAAGACTTTCCTAAAGTGAAATCGAGCAAGGTATCAAATTAATGCAAATAAACGAATATTTACGTTCTGAACTGGTTCGTGCTGGATTTGCAGGCGTTGACATCCAAAAAACTCCCCTTGGAGTTCGTATTACGTTAAAGACATCAAGACCGGGATTAGTAATTGGTAAGGGAGGAAAACGAATCCAAGAAATTACAGATGTTCTTCAAGATAAATTTGGATTAGAAATGCCACAAATAGAAGTAGAGGAAGTAGAACAGCCTGATTTAGATGCACAAATTATGGCTGAAAGGCTTGCATACAGTCTCGATAGAGGAAGGCATTATCGAAGAGCAGGTTACTACATCCTTCGTAAAGTAATGGATGCTGGTGCGAAAGGTGTGGAAATAATTATATCCGGTAAAGTGACTTCACAACGCGCACGTACGCAAATATTTCGTGCTGGAACGATGTCAAAATCGGGACAACCCGCTCAAGAAGGGGTAGATAAAGGAGTTGCTCAATGTATTCAAAAATCAGGAGTTTTAGGAGTAATAGTAAAAGTAATGAGAGCCGATACTAAAATGGGGGATGATATTACAATTAAAGAGGAACTCCTAGCACAAGCTCAGGCAAAAAAAGCAGCAGAGTTAACCAAAACAAGAGTAGAGAAAAAATTGAAAAAAGACTATGAAATGGTGGAAGAAGAGGGAGTTCTAAGTGAGGAAGATAAAGCATTGCTCGATGAAGTGGATGAAGAAGATATTTCTGAGATTTCATTAGAGCCAAATAAAAAGGTTGAAAAAGAAAAATAATTAAAATAAAAATACAAAAATGTGGTAAGATATGGATATCATAACTGCCAAGAAGGTTCGAGAGATGGATGAAAGGGAAAGAGAAAGGGCATTAAATGATTTAAGAGAGCAATTAATGATGTTATTCTCCTCCCAAACTGGTGGCGGAGTTACTGATAACCCTGCAAAAGCAAAAATGTTAAGAAAGCAAATAGCTAGAATACTAACAGTAATAAATGAAGAAAAATGACTATTAATCCAAAATATCTAATATATCATGATTTAATTGGTTTATCGGTAAATATAAAACCCAAATCAAAACCAAATGACGCAGATTTTTCTGATGTTGAGGTTGTAATTGATGAAACAAGAAATATGTTAATAACACAAAAAAATAATGTGATTAAAAAATATATTAAAAAAGATCATATATTTAGGTTTAAAATAGTAGATGGAATTTTGGAAGTGAACGGATCTAATATTGTTGGAATTCCCGTAAATAGATTAAGAAGTTTAAAAAAGAAAAAATGGTTGAAGAAATAAAATGAGTGCACGAAATATTGGTATTCCTGGAGTAAATCCTCCCAAAGTAAGCGAATGCAATGACAAATGTTGTCCATTTCATGGTACTACTCGTATAAGAGGAAAAGTTACCAAAGGAGTTATAGTAAGTAAAAGATCAAGAAATACCGTAATTATAAGACAGGATTATCTTCAATTTGTAAGAAAATATCAACGATATGAACGTCGTAATTCACGACTTGCATGTCATTTACCAGCATGTTTAAATCATGAGGTTCAAATTGGCGATATGGTAAGAGTAGGTGAATCTCGTAAAATATCAAAAACCAAAGCATTTATTGTATTAGAAAAACTTTCAAGTACGGCGATGTAAATGGGAACAAGAAGAAAATTAGGTCATAAAAGAGTCGTTAAACCAAGAACGAGTTATGGGTTATGCAATGGCTCCAAAATTCTCATTACGGATAATTCTGGAGCAAAGATTGCTCAAATTATTAATGTTGACCATAGTAAAACAAGATTAACAAGATTACCTAAAGCAACCGTTGGAAGTGTATGTACGGTTACAATTAAGAAAGGAAAACCTGAAATGCGCGGAAATATTTTAAAAGCTGTTATCGTACGACAAAGAATGATTTATAGGCGCTTAGATGGAACACGATTGTGTTTTGAAGATAATGCAGGTGTTTTAATATCTAAGGAAGGTGATCCAAGAGGTACAGAGATTAGAGGACCAATTGCAAGAGAAGCTGCTGAAATGTTTCCGAGATTAGCATCAATATCATCATTAATTATTTAATATCAGTATTAGAGTGGTAAAAGTGAAAATTGAATCAAAAAAACCAAGTAAGCAAAGAAAAGCTTTATACAATTACAAAAATCATCAAAGATCAAAATTAATTAGTACAAGAATTGCTGATTTTCTGCGGGAGGAGTATGGAATTAAACGGCTCCCTCTTAGAGTCGGTGACCAAGTAAAAGTGTGTCGAGGTGAGTTTAAAGATTTTGAAGGTGAAGTACTTGAAATTACAAAAGATCAGGGGGTAAAAATCAAAGAAGCCCAGTTGGAGAAAACAGATGGAACTGCATTCAATCCTCCTATTCATATTTCAAATTTAGTTATTACAAAATTAACAAAAGAAAAGAAAATGGATCCATGGCGTGCTAAAATGATTGAGAGAAAAGCATTATATGGATTTTGGGAGGAAGAATTAACTGCTCCGAAAAAAGAGAAGGAGGTAGAAAAAGAAATATGACTCGTCATGGAGAACAGAAGACATTAAAGAGATTAAATACTCCAGCATTCTTACAAATTAAAAGAAAACATGGTAAATTTTTCATAAAATCATCCCTAGGACCTCATCCTAGTAAATTTTGTTTACCAATTCTCCATATAATAAGAGATCTTCTTAAGATTGTAGATAACTATAGAGAAGCGAAAAAAATTATTGGATTAGGATATTTTAAAGTAGATGGAAAAGTTGTCAAAGATAAAGCATTTCCGGTTGGATTAATGGATGTTCTTTCTATCGAAAAAATGAATAAATATTTTCGTGTATTACCAGATTCTCATTATGGTTTAATATTACATGAAATTAAAAAAGAGGAAAGTCTATTTAAATTGTGTAGAATAATCCAAAAAACAACTATTAAAGGCGGTCATATTCAATTAAATCTTCATGATGGAAGAAATATTTTAATAAAGGTTAATGATCCGAAAAATCCTAAAGAAGATATTTATAAAAGAATGGATGTCTTAAAGATTTCCATCCCCGAGCAAGAAATTTTGAAAATTTTAAAATTTAAAGAGAATAATTTAGCAATTATTATGTCTGGAAAAAATATCGGACAAATTGGAAAAATTTTAAATATTACTAAAAGGTTTGGTCCCAAAGCAAGTACAGTTTCAATTCAGCATAATTCACAAATTACAGAGACGTTATACGATTATACATTTATTATTGGTGAAGATCAACCCGAAATTAAATTACCAAATATATCAAATTAACATAAAAATGGGAGATTTTAAATGTCAACCAGTACCAAAAAAAACATACAAAAAGCTCAACTGAAAGAATATGAAAAAATGTGGGAAAACCCTATGAAATATCCCTATTTGGAAAAGATAGTTCTTAATATAGGAGTTGGTGCTGGAGGTGAGGAATTAGAACGAGCAGTAACCATATTAGAATCAATTACAGGTAAAAAAGCAATAAAAACTATATCTAAAAAAAATGTAAAAGAATTTAATTTAAGAAAAGGTCGTCCTATAGGAACGAAAATAACAATAAGGCGTAAAGAGGCAGAGAAATTATTACAGAGACTACTAATAGTTAATAATAATAAAATTCTAAGGAAAAGTTTTGATAATTTTGGAAATTTTGGTTTTGGAATAAAGGAACATATCTCCATTCCAGGAATAGAATATGAAAGTACTTTAGGTATTTGGGGTCTTGATGTTTGCGGTAGAATAGTAAGACCAGGAATTCGTGTAAAGTATAGAAGGAAAAGTCGTGCGAAAATCCCAAAATATCATTATGTTTCACGTGAGGAGGCTCAATTTTTTCTAGAAAAAAATTTTGGAGTGAACGTTGTTAAAGTATTAGATCTTGAATTTATATAATAAGTGAAGGTGAAGAGGTATTCCACAGGGCAAAAGCTATGGTAAGGGTCAGCGAGAGTGTAGAAGATGCCACACTCATAGAGGAGTGATTCGAAGGTATGGATTATACATTTGTCGTAGGTGTTTTTTTGAAATAGGAAAGGAAATTGGATTCAAGCGGTATGAATAGAAGAGGTAAAAAAAAAATGGTAAATACATTAGCAGATTCGATGAATATAATCAAAAATGCGGAAAGAGCGCGGAAAAATGTAGTTGTAATTAGCCCTGCTTCTAAGATTCTACAACAAGTTCTAAGAATATTCCAGAAATATGCATATATCGGAGAATTTGAGAGATATGAGGATGGACGACAAGGAAAATTTAAAATTGCATTATTAGGAAAAATTAATTATTGTGCTGGGTTAATACGTCTAAATTATAAAACTTCTCAATTTGAAGCATTAGAGAGAAAGCTATTACCTTCTCCGGGATTTGGATTAATTATTCTTACAACGAATCAAGGTATTATGACAATGAGAGAAGCAGAAGAAAAAAATATTGGTGGTCACACTTTATGCTATATTTATTAAATCAATTAAGAGGTTACTAAAAAATGGTTAAATTAGCATACTTTACAGAAGAAGTGGAGATTCACAAGGGAGTAAAAGTCACATTAGAAGGTGGTCACCAAATTAGAGTAAGAGGACCTAATGGAGATATTACAAAAGATTTTTCTCATGTTAGAGGTATTAAAGTTGCAATAAAGGATAATAAAGTAATATTTTCCACAAATTTTCCTAAACGTGAAACGCTAGCATTAATTAAAACGATTGTAAGCATTATTAATAATTTAATTATGGGAGTACAAACCAACTACAAATATGTATGCAAAGTAGCTTATTCCCATTTTCCTTGTACAGTAGAGGTAAAAACTGATAAAAAAGAGGTGCATATTGTAAACTTTTTAGGAGAAAGAGCTCCGAGAGTTACAAATTATCTCGATAACGTTAAAGTAGAAGTTGAAGGAGATGATGTATATCTTATTGGGCCAGATAAGGAAAGTTTAGGTCAAGTGGCTGCAAATATTAAAAGAGCCTGTCGAATACGAAAGAAAGATCCACGTGTTTTTCAAGATGGAGTTTACTTATATAAAAAAATGCATGGAGAAGAAATCTTATGGCAAATAAAATAAGGTGTTATTTATGGTAGAAGATAAGAGATTAATGGAACTTCGGGAAAAAATTAGTAAGAAAAGACCAACCTTTAACCGAGTAGAATCTTGGCGATACAAAAGAGTAAAAAAATCTTGGAGAAAAGCGAGAGGAATAGATTCACGAACGCGTAAAAAGACAAAATCAGGTGTTAAATCACCAACAATTGGTTATAGAGGCCCAAAAAAAGTTAGAGGTTTACACCCATCGGGATATGAAGAGGTAAGAATTGCTTCATTAAATGATCTTAAAAATTTAAGTAGAAAAAAGCATGCTGTTAAAATTTCAGGGAAATTAGGAGCAAAAAAAAGGATTTCTCTCATTGATTATTGTCAAAAAAGGGGTTTTAAAATTTTAAATCTTGGAATTTCTCAAAAAGAAATTGAAGCCTTAGAATCGATGGTTAGAAGTCCAATATCTGAAATAGATGATGAAGAATTTATTGATGTAGATGAATTAGAAGATGCTCTTGATATGGATGAATAGATTAAAAGGAAAAAAATTAAAGTTAAGGTGAATTAAATTGAGTTTAAGTGCTCAGAAAAGAATCGCAGCAGAAATCCTTAAATGTGGAATTAATAAAGTTTATTTTGATCCGTATTTCATTGAGGACATCAAATTAGCTATTACTAGGGAGGATATTCGAAACCTAATAAAGGAAGGAGCCATACAGAAGCAATATAAAAAAGGAATTTCTAAATACCGAAAAAATTTACGACATGAGAGAAAAAAAAAAGGTAGAGCAAGAGGATTAGGAAAAAGAAAAGGATCTAAAAACGCCAGAACTCCTAGAAAAAGAGCTTGGATTAAACGAATTCGTCCACTTAGACGAGAATTGAAAAAATTAAGAGATCGTAAACTAATCACTACCGCTACCTATCGAAAATTATATAAAAATGCTAAAGGTGGAATGTTCACTAGTGTTGCTCAATTAAATCGATATATTAAAGAAAGAGAATTAATAAGAAGGGGGAGAGGTAGATAAAAATGGCAAAAGGTCCGCGATATAGAAAAGGATTTCAACGAAGGGTTCAAGGAAAAACAGATTATCATAAAAGATTAAAATTATTAAAATCAAGAAAGTTAAGAGTAGTTATAAGAGCCTCAAATAATCATCTTATGGTTCAAATTGTACAATCTAAATTGAGTGGAGATAAAGTTCTAGTTTCCGCATTTTCTAAAGAATTGATTTCAAAATATGCATGGAATGCTAATACAGGAAACCTCCCAGCATCTTACTTAACTGGTTATTTAGCAGGATTTAGAGCAAAAACTAAAAAAATTAATGAAGGTATATTTGATTTAGGTATTTTTTATCATAGAAACCGAGTGCTTGCTGCTTGTAAGGGGATTATTGATGCTGGTATTGGGATTCCATATCGGGAGGAATTTTTTCCAGAAAATCTAGAAGAAAGAATTAAAGGTTCTCATATTGAGAATTACGCAAAGCTATTAAAAAGAGAAGACCCAGAAAAGTATGAACAAATCTTCTCAGGATATATAAAGAAACAAGGAATTGATCCTCAAAAGATTAATCAATTGTTTTCAAATGCATTAAAAACTATTGAAAGTAAAGCTTAACAAAGTGAATAGAAATGAGTCGTTTAAGAAATATTGATGAAGAATGGACTCCTAAAACTCGCCTTGGAGAATTAGTGGTACAAGGGTTAATTACGTTAGATAAAATATATCAAAATAATCTTGTGGTAAAAGAAAAAGAAATTATTGATATTTTACTCCCACAACTCAAAGAAGATGTAATAACTATCCGTATGATACAAAAAATGACTGCTAGTGGTCAGCGTAGTAGATTTAAAGCAGTTGTAATTGTAGGAGCTGATGGATTTCTAGGTGTTGGTGCGTCTAAAAGTAAAGAAGTAGGTCCAGCTATTAGAAAAGCAATAGATAAAGCGAAACTCGCTGTCGTACCTGTACTTAGAGGTTGTGGAAGTAAAGAATGCGGATGTGGGGGGACTCATAGCGTCCCTTTTAGAATTGAAGGAAAATGTGGTTCAGTGAGGATGCGACTAATGCCAGCTCCAGTAGGAGTAGGATTAGCATGTGCTGATAAGGTCAAACAAGTATTAAGATTAGCTGGAATTGAAGATATTTGGAGTAAAACTTATGGTGATACTAGAACAAGTGAAAATCTTGTTAAAGCAACATTTGAAGCCCTTAAAAATGCTCATAAGCTTAACTTCAATTTATAAATTTTGGGTGGTGTGAAAATGGCTATGGCTAAAAAGAAAGTAAAATCTAAAGAAACAGAAGAGACCCCGAAATTATTTTTTGCTATTAGGATTAGAGGAAGCCCTGGAATGCGGAGTAAGATTTTAGATACGTTAAAAATGCTAAGAATGCATAAAGTAAATCATGGAGTATTAGTTTGGGGTAATCCTTCCTATAAGGGTATGCTTGTTAAATGTAAAGATTATATTGCTTATGGAGAAATTGATGAAAAAACCCTAATTCGATTGTTAAGAGTTAGGGGAAGAGTAATTGGAAATGAACCACTCACAGATGAACATATTAAAAATTTAACAAAATACAAGACTATTAGAGAATTAGCAAAAGCATTACTAAATGGAGAGATAAAATATAGAGAGAAAGATATATATAGAATTAAACCTGTATTCCGTTTACACCCTCCAAGAAAAGGATATCGCGGATCTATTAAAAAACATTATAAGGAAGGAGGAACTCTCGGAAATGTGGGTATATATATTAATGAATTAATCCATAAGATGTTATAGATGGTGAATGATACATATGAGAAAGTTTCCAAAAAAAATACGTAAGAAAAGAGGAACCCGCACTCAGGGTTATGGTAGAGTAGGGCAACACAGGAAAACAGGACAACGCGCTGGAAGAGGTAAAACAACTCAATGGAAAAAAAGTAAAAAAAGTTATTACTTAAAACAAAAAGAATTAGGATTTCCGGATCCTGATTGGGATATGGGGAAAAAAGGATTTAAAAGACCACAAGATTTAGTTCGTATCTATCAAGTAAATACTCTAAATATTAGAGATCTTGATAATCAGATCGAAAACCTTGTTTTAAATAAAAAAGCATCAAAAACTGGAAACAAATATGCTATTAATTTAAACGATATAAATATCCAAAAAATATTAGGACGAGGTCAAATTAAAAAATCAATAAATGTTACAGTTAATAAAGCCTCAAAAAGTGCGATTGAAAAAGTAGAGGCTGCTGGTGGTAAGGTAACTCTTCTTTCTAGTACAAAATAAAAAACTCTTTCTATATTTATAATAAATACTATTAATTGTCAATATTTGATTTTATGAGGTAATTAAATCTGGAAGATTACTTCGATGAGAATGAAATTGAATCTAATAATGAAGAACCAAAAAAAAGAAAGACCTGCTTAATAATTTGTCTTATTGTTATCTTAGTCATGATGTTACCCTCTACAATAGCTTTACTCGCTATTTTTTAAATTACTTCATTTAATTTAATCGAGCATTTTGTAAGTTAATTGAATTAATCCAGGCAATATAAAAATAAAACCAAGTGTATTTCCAATAATATGGATAACTGTAAACACTATTCCAGTAAGAAAATATGGTACGAATTCATCAATAGTGCCAAAAAACGATAATACATCCACTAATGAAGAAAAGACTTGAAAATTTATCGTAATTAGAGCCCCTATAAGACCAAATATCACCATTACAGGAACTAAATACATATCTTCATCTGGTTTAAAAAAAGTCGTTCTTTTTAAATAATCTCTAGTCAAGGCTCCTAAAAAACCTGTCAGAGAATAATGAAACAATTGGAAAGTTAAGAGTGGCAAAGGAGAAGCACCTATAGGATTAAAAAAACAAAAAATTAAAGAACTAAAAAATCCAACAATAATCCCATCTCTCTTTCCTAAAATAAAGCCTGACAAGAATATAGTTAAGGTAAATAATTCAATATTAGGAATATATGCAAGCATATATCCTAAAACTATAGCTAACGCAGAAAATGTACTTACTAATACAATCCGAAAAGTTTTTCTCTCAAGCCAAGCTGAATGATTTGCTTTTTCTTGATCACGTCCCCCCAATTCAGATTCTAATTCCAATTAAATCTCTACTTCTTTTTTTATAGTTAAGAATATTAATAAATGAAGTTTTAAAAATTTATAGGTCAACTTATCCAATGAGTAGAAGCTTTCTATCTCCAACAGAATATGAGTAGAAACAATGGATTTTAAAAGCTTCTTTATTCACTTTTATAGCAATATTCAAGGAATTAACCCTAACTTCCTTAGAATCCAATCATCGATGATAAAATCTTGAAGAACATTAGAATCTTTAGAATACACAGAATTAATGCTGTGTCTAGGGAAACATATGAACTTCCCATTAGGCAATTTTATATATACTGCTCTTGGTGTTTCTCTTACATAATAACCTTTTACAATACTTTCTGGTTGATAAGAATCTTGATCTTTTATTATAAAATTGGAATTCATGTAGTATAAGAAAAGATATTTAATCTTAAATCAAAACAGTATATAGATTTATAAGAATATTTAAAAATAGAAAGATAACTAATAATATCATTCAATATATTGTGAAAATATATAATAATCATACTAATGGTCATCCTTAATGGAAAACATAATTCAAATTAATGTAGAAATTGAATGTGATATTTACAATGCTTTTAAAATGTTCACTGTCAATAAATTCTTGGAAGCTTGGTTAACTGAAAAGGCAGAAGTAGAACCTAAAATTGGGGGTAAATATGAACTTTTTTGGGTCCCAGAACAGAGAGAAGATAATAGCACAATTGGATGTAAAGTTACTGGAATTGAAGATAATCGTTTTATTTCTTTTGATTGGAAAGGACCTGTTCAATTCAAATCATTCATGAATGTTGCTAATCCTCTTACGCATGTAATTGTATTTTTTTCACCTGATCCCAAAGATAAAAATAAAACAACAATTCATCTCTTCCATACAGGTTGGAGAAATGATGAAGGATGGCAAGAAGCGCGTCACTTTTTTGAAAAAGCATGGATAAAGGCACTACAAGAATTAAAGGAAAAAGTCAAGAATAAATTATTTTAATAATCATTTTTATATCTGTAAAAAAGATAAATACTAAAAAATTATATTATAAATTTAGAGATCGCATGTTTGGGTGAAATTTTAATGACTAAAAGAGTAGGTATTTATAAAGCAATAACAAACATGTATGAAGAGAAATTTAAACATTTAACATTATATACTGAACGAGAAATAATGCAACTAGCAAATGAAAACAAATGGAAAGGTAAGGGTACTAAAGAAGAGCCTTATATAGTTGAATCAACTGAAGGATTTGATAAAGAAATTCGGATTAAAAAACCAAAATTATTTCTATACATTAAGAATCTCGATTTCCAATATGTTATGTTTGAGAATTGTAATAGTTTTATTTTAGAAAAATGTAATTTTAAGACACTTATGTTAAGCTCTTGCAAGCATTTTGAAATTATGGGGTGCTCGGTTGATGATTTTAGCATTGATAATTCAAATCGTAATCATATAAAAAATTGTGTGATCAATAATATCAGTACATTCATTTTTAGCCGAAATAACAGTTTTGAAGATTGTGAAGTAAAAAAAGATATAGTTGATGCGACAATAAGACGCACAATGCTAATAAATTTTATTGCAAAGTCAATTCCATTTATGATTCTTACTTTGGGTCTTGTTCTCTCTTACTTCATTGTTGATTTACTAGTATTTTCTAAGAAGCTTGAATTATTTAATCTGATGGGTATTATTGTAATTGGGATTGTTTTTGTATTTGTTTTAATTACTTGGATTATCGTTCTTTTAAGTAAAAAAGAGCCTCCACCTCTTAATAAAATCATCTCAGATAAGAAATAAAATAGATTTTACGTGTGGATTTTATGCTTTGAACATCTAAAAAATTTAAGAGGATTGTATTTGGATTCAGAACCGCCTGAAGGGTTATAGAGATGTAAAATCAAAAAAATATAGATTATTAGCCATTCGTTATTTATTAAATTGCGTTCTCTAAAAAATTTTAAATACTTGTTTAATTTATAAAATATAGGCTAAGTTGGTCAATTAAATAAACATTTGAACAAAAGATCTAAAGCCCACAAAATAGAACGAGTTAAAATTATGAAAAGTATAAAGAATATAGCATACTTCTTTACTGTTTTGATATTAATTCAATTATTATTTCTAAGTTTTACTCCAAATGTGAAAACAAATCCAGAAATTCCATCCAAATATTACCAAGACCTTGATTTAGATAAGACATATGTTTACAATGTATCTCAATTTGGTGATGCCGTTGGTTGGTACAATTTTACTCCATGGCCAGAAGACTCTTTTGAAGGTAATTGGAGAACGAATACTGGAGGCCAGATTAAGATCAATTTTACAGGATTTTATGCCAAGGATCCTAATGATTGGGGTAATGTATTTGAGGATCCTATTCCTTGGCTTGACATTGAAATCTATGAATATAATCTTGGTCTATTAAAAGCTAACCTTACTTTAAACAATAGGTCTAATAGCGAAGTTGCGAGAGCTTTAACTTTTGGATTTAACATGTTTCAACCAGGTTTTTTAATACCTATCAGTAACTTGACATATATTGAAAAATTAGCTTTAAATCAAGCTGATCCAGGAGGATTATATGATATCAAAGGAGATGTAAAGATTGAAGAAACTTATAATTTTTTTTATGTTGGTTTTGATCAAATTGGTGGAGATCAAAAAACACATTTGATTTATGATAAAAAGTCGGGAGTATTGGTATGGGCCAAAACTAGTGTCTTTGGGTATCTTCTTGAATTTAGATGCGTAAATTTTACATTAGATTATTCTTCAGGTTTAAGTTATAACGTTCTTCAATTTGGTGGAGCAGTAGGTTGGTACAACTTTACTCCATGGCCAGGAGATTCGTATGAAGGAGATTGGAAGTCTAACATTGGTGGGGAAATAGTTGTAAACTTTACTGGTTTCTATAATAAGGATCCGAATGATTGGGGTAATGTTTTTGATGATCCAATTGCTTGGTTCGATATCGCGATATTTGAGAACATTTCTGACATTTTACAAACTAATTTTACATTGACTAATCGTTCAAATAGTGAAATAGCATGGGCTCTCACACTTGGGTATAACAATTTTCAACCGGGACTTCTTATACAAATTATGGAAAATATTACTAGGGTGAAGAAATTAGCTTTACAAGAAGCAGAAGGTTTTGTAAGCGGAGTAGTTAATATAGAAGAGTCTGATCTAACGATAAAGATAATTTTTATTCAAGAAGGCGGAGGTCAAGAAACTTCTTTGATTTATGAGAAGTGGACAGGGCTTCTATTATGGACTAAAACTTCTGTTGGTAGTTATTTGCTTGAGATGGCAATTGATGGATATATTCCTTGGGAACTTAAAGTAGAATCACCTCATAAAACTAATTTCTTATTAGATTTTTTACCTTATTTGATTATTATATCAATAAGTCTTATATCAGCTATAACTACTCTAATTGCTTCGAAAGTAAATAGCAAAATTAAGGAATTTAATAAATATATTTTAGTAGCAATTATAGCAATAGCTAGTTTTACGTCTTTCTTTGTGTTTTCCTCGAGTATAGAGGTTGGTGAAGTAAATAAACCACAAAGAGAAGTTGAAGATATTACATTAATTGTAGATTATGGAAATGGAACAATAAAAGTCATAGAAAATTTTGATTTGACAGATTATAATACAACAGCCTTTGATGCATTAATTACATGGTGTAAAGTCAAATATCATGATTATGGAGAAATGGGGATTCTAGTCGAGGAAGTGGATGGGGTAAAAGGAAATTGGCGATATACGGTTAACGATGAATTTCCAGGAGTTTCTTGTAATAAATATAACTTAAAAGATGGAGATACAGTTAAATGGATTTATGGTTAGAACTTAGCTAAAAATAAATCTTTTTTTATTTATAAATCTTCAAAGAGTACTTCATATAAGAAAAAGGAGAAATCTCAATATAGCATATCTTTAGTTTCAATTTTCTTTAAAACAGGTTCCATTTCTCTAAAAGCTTTCCTAATTTTATGAAAATAATATCCTAGTTTATAACCTTTTTTACAATTTGTAAAAAGCATAAAATTATTGTCAGCTGCACCAACTAAAATAATCGTATATCCTTTAGTTCCTCTAATAACAATATCCCTCAATTCACCCTGTTCTAATCCTTGACTAATTTTTTCACCAAGTGAAATTAAAGTTGCTGGGCTTGCACTATAGATATCCCATACTACATCAGCAGTTTCAGAACTTGCGATTCTTAATCCCGTTTTTGAAACAACTGCAGTCCCTTCTAAATCTGTTGAGGCTTCCAGCTTTTCTAAATTACGCATTAATTCATCCAGAATTTCTTGGTTTATTTCAATTTCAGCTTTTTCCATCCTTATCACCTTTATTATTAATATTATAATTTATGAAAATTTAAATGTTTTTTAGTTGAAAACTTCTCAACTCCTTTAGTAGAACTCGCTCTCCTTTCTTAATGGGCAAATTTTTATTTTCAATTCCCACGATTACAGCACCTTTGGTGCCAAAAGTATTTAAAATTTGTGTGAAAGGGGATTCTAATTTTCTACCAATAATCTTTTTCGCACCAAATCCACTTTGTGCTAATCCAGTACATATAATTCCTTGAGGATGTTCGGGATTCTTAATATACCCTTTCTTAATTTTATATTTATAAAATACAGGAGGAACTGTATGTATTTTTATTATTTCAGCTGATCCCATTATCCTAAGAGTAGTTGGGGGTAAATCCAAACGACTTAAAAGCATTATAGTTCTTTCTTTTGGTATTAAAATTCTTTCTTTTAGTATTATTATTGCTTTAAACTCTGCTTCATTATTTGAAATAGCAATTTGAATTCTTTTTCCTTCTCTTTCATAAAAGGGATAAATATTTCCAACAACAGTTACCATTCCAATTGTGATGTGGATTTGAGTACCAAATCCAGTTTTAGGTTTGAATAATTCATTACTATTTACAGTTACCTCAATAGTATCACAAAAATCGAATAATTCTGGATTATTAGTAGCATAACAACCTCTAAATACTTTTCTAAAATCTAATCCTTTTATATTAATCCCGATACGATCACCAGCTTTTGCAGAATTAACGTTTTGATGAAAAATCTGAATGCTTTTAACCCTTCCTGAAGATTTTATTGGTAAAATTTCTAAAATATCATTCAATTTTATTATCCCTCTCATTATTGTACCTGTTAAAATTGCACCCATTCCTTTGATTGGAAAATGGTGATCAATTGGAATAATAACATCTCCTCCGATTTCTCTTTTAATTTCTAATGAATTAATCATTTCTAGGATTCCTACTTTTAATTCATTAAAACCAATCTCATTTTTCGCAGATACAGCAAAAATGGGTACATCTGAACTAAATGAGGTAGATCTAAAGAACTTCCTGGTTTTTTCAACTTCTTCTACAACATTTCCAGTAAAAAGATCAATTTTATTAAGTAAAACAATAATTTTTTTAATTTTAAGCGATTGAATGATGATTAAATGCTCACCAGTTTGAACTTGAGGACCTTTATTTATATCAATAACCACTAGAGCGCAATCGATAATTTCTACTGATGAGGCACTAATTTTTATTAAATCAGCATGACCAGGGCCATCTACTAAAGTAATCAAATATTTATCTAGTATAAAACTAGTAAAGCCTAAATCAATTGTAATTCCTCTTTCTTTACTTTGCGGATGAGCATCAATACCAGCAGTAGAAATTATCTCACTTAGTACTTTAGCTATTGCTGTTTTACCACAGTCAATATGACCAAATAATCCAATATGAATAGGGATTTTCTTTTCGATATCCATTTCTAATTACAAAAAAAGATAAACAAAATAAATAAATTGTTATTAGATGTATTGTTAGAATTTTAATAACTTTAAAGAAAAAACAGATTATCCTAATTTTAAAAATTAAAAATCGGTCTCGATTAATTTTAATTATAAGTTTACTTTAAATTATCATATAATCTATTTACTATTTTTAGATGATGAAATTTTGAGTCCAAATAAATTTTGTCCGTATTGTGGAAACCCTGTAAAACAAACAGATAAATTTTGTATCATATGCGGTAAACCTATGCTTATTGGCATCCCAAAGCCAGAAAAAGCTCCTGAAATAAAAGATACTAAAAAAGAGAAAGAAAAGAAAGAAACTAAGGAGAAACTAGACGAATTAATATCGGATGAAAAAATAGAAAAAGAGGAACGATTAGAAGAGAAAAGCGTAGAAAAAGAGAAGAAAAAGGGGAAAAAAGGAAAAGAAAAGGAAGAAGTAAAACCTCTACCTGAAGAAGTAAAAGAGCAAATCGTGTTTTACATTGAATATAATGACATCCAATTAAATAAGAAATTACTAACTGAAAAATTAGATGAAATTCTAAAATCTACAAAAGATTCAAGGTATGAATGGGATAACAACTTTAAAAAAGAGGTAAATATAAAATTAGAAGCTGTTAAAGCACTTATTGAGGAGCTTAAACAAAATGAAACAGTTATTAAGCAAAAAATGGAAGAACCATTCATAGTTCAGAAGCTCAATAGTAATATTGAATCTAAAATTTTTCAGCTTGAGAATTTAACAAGAGAACACAAATTACATAAAATTGATCGAGAAACTTTTGAAAAACTAAGAGAAAAATACAAGCAAGAAAAAACAGATTTAGAAACTGAGAAAGAAGAGTTAGTTATTGGAATGAAACTATGGATTCAAGAATTGAAATTGGAAAAAGCAGAATTAGCAAGTGAGCGAAAACTTAATAAAGGTCGATTCTCTGCTAAGGAGATCTCTGAAGAAGAATACAAAGAGAATGATAAAAATTTTAACTTAAAATTAAAAAAAATAACAGCTAAGGTTGATAAATTAGAAGAATTAACAAAATAAGTTATAAAGTAAATCTTTATAATTAAGAATAATTTCAAAATTTGATAAAAATGAGGAATAAATTAATTGCACTTATAATACTCTTATTAGGATTGTCACTATTTACCCTAGGAATTATAGAAAGTCAATTTGGCTTAATAAATCAAATCTATGACCAGATGGCAGTAATTCCCTAATACTCCCTTATCCCTTTTTTGGTAGCATTTTCCAAAAAACCCTTTTTCTGATAGATCTTCTCCTGAGATTTTCTAACCTTATTTGATTGATTATAATGGGCTTTACATAAGTAAATTTTATGAAATCGATTTTCTTCAAATTTAAGATGGGCTGTTTCAAGATACTTTTTCCACGCATTTTCTGATAGTGAACGAATTGCGTTCTCACTACATCCTTTTACAGAACATGTTTTCACCTTACCTACTCTAGTTAAATCATTCTTATCTCTCAATTCTTTCGGAAGTTTCACAGTTATACACTTTCTAAAAACTTTATTAGGATAAAAGATTATGTTTTTTAAACATTTGATATATTAAAATTTTTGCTAATTCTAATATGGATGATTTAGATTTAACCTTTGATGAAAACTTAGTAAAAAATAAATTAATTCCATGTAAATCATCTTTAAGAATCTCTTTAAATGATGATTTTTTTACAAGTTCAGCAGTTCTATTCTCCATTATACCTTATAAAAATAAACCATACGATCTAATTCTAATTCATCGAACAAATAAAGGGACCAGACATAAAGGTGAAATGTCATTTCCAGGTGGAAAATATGAATCTCAATTTGACAAATCCTTAGAAGATACTGCTTTAAGAGAAGCAGAAGAGGAAATTGGAGTTCCTAGAGAAAATATTAGAATTATTGGTTGTCTAGATGACTTTCCTACCATGACCAAATTTATAATTACACCATTTATTGGAATTATTGATAAGAATCAGAAATTAATAAAAGATCCAAGAGAAGTTCAGAAAATTGTTAAGATCCCTATTGATTTTTTTATAAACAAAACAAACTTTCGAGAACAAGCCGTTGATATCAATGGAAATATGTTCCCAGTTTTTTATTTTAATTATGTAGATAAAGAAAATGGAAATAAATATACCGTATGGGGCGCAACCGCATATATGATTGCTAATTTCATCGAAAGAGTATATGAATTTGATTTATCAGAACTCGGATTAAAAAGATTTAAAATTGATAAAATGAAATATGTCAAAGAATATATCAAACATAGAAATCACATTAATAAAGAATTTTAAGATTTTCAATAAATTGGTGTGAAATATTGAATCTTATTTTTGATGAAAATTTAATCAAAAGCAAATTAAAAGACTTCAATTCCTCAGATAGACTTTCCATGCACCATGAACATTTTATAAATTCCGCTATTACATTCTTAATAATTCCTTATCAAGATAAACCTTTTAACTTGGTAATGATTAGGCGTACTAAGAGAGAAGGAGATAAGCATTCTGGAGAAATGTCTTTTCCTGGTGGAAAATTTGACTCTAAGTTAGATAAAACATTTTTGGATACCGCATTACGAGAATTAGAAGAAGAGCTGGGAATTCCAAAATCAAAACCAAAATTATTAGGTTGTATTGATGATCATTTAACGCCAAAAGGTTTTATAATTACTGCATTTGTTGCTTATATTAATGAAGATCAAACAATGATAAAACAAGATGAAGAAGTAGAGGAAATAGTGAAAATCCCGATATCTTTTTTCGCGGAGAAAAAAAATTATAGAGAGAGAACATACCTGCTTAAAGGAGATCTTATCGGTGTTGGAAAATTTAATTATAGAGCTCCTAATGGAAAAAAATATGTTGTCTTCGGTGCAACTTCACATATTATAGTTAATTTCATAGATAATATTTACAATATCAGGCTGATGACCCCTGGCTGTAGACGTATAAATTGTGAAGATATAAAAGATCGAATAATCAAATAAATAAAACAAAAACATAAAATTCATTTAAATTAACTGATAAATTAAATTAAAAAATAAATTTTTGTGGCCCCTAGCGGTCGAATTGATGATCATTCCGATCCTCGACGATAAGTGGTCTTTGACGCTGGGCTTCAAACCCAGTTATCCTGCGGAGGGATAGGGGTTCGATATGAAAAGAGATTTACTCTTTTTAAGAATATCCCCCTGGGGGCCGCCATTTTTAACATTTTTGATGTGAATTTTATGGTAAATTTTCACGAGATTATAAAATATTTTAAAAGTTCATCTATTCCTCAAAATATGCTGAATCGAGGACAGGTTGTATTAAATAATTTCTTAAATCCAATAAAGATCTTATTTGAACAGAAAAGTGTTCCAAAAAAACCATGGAGTGATGAACAAATAGAATTCTTACTTGAAACACTTTCAAATATGGATACAGACAAGGATGATAACGCTGCTAGGGTAGGTGAAAGAGAGGCTAGAATTGCATCAAAACTTCATTTGAAAACTTCGGCTGGATTTTGTCATGGTGTAGGTAGAAGTGGATTTTTAACAGCTCCACAACCTAAAGCACCTGGAGGATCAATAATGTATGAAATTACCAATTATTTAGCGCGAAATTTATTGAAAAATATTGGATTACCAAATATAAATGAAGCAATTGTAGTGCCTTTATGTACTGGAATGTCATTATCTTTATGTTTAGGAGCATTAAGACCTGATTGGGATGATTCTACACTATTTCATAAGAGAAAGGTGTTGTTGCCACAAATTGATCATAAATCATTATTAAAATCAATTGAATTAATGGGTTTTAGGGCAAAAATCGTTAAAGGTAAAATTTTTAGAGATGCTGTGAGAATACCTGTTGAAGATATTAAAAAAAATTTAGATATTGATTGCTTTGCTATTGTTTCAACCACCAGTTTTTTTCCTCCTAGAGAATCTGATGATATCAAAGAAATTAGTAAATTTGCTCAAGAAAATGACCTAGTACATATTATTATAAATGCATATGGAGCTCAAAGCCCTGAATGGATGAAAATAATTAGAGCTGCTATAGATGCTGGTAGAGTAGATGCGATAATTCAATCAACTGACAAAAATTTTCTAACTCCAGTTGGGGGTGCAATAATAGCATCACCTAGCAAAGAAATGATAATTAAAATTAGTCAAACTTATGCTGGACGTGCATCAGCCACTCCAGTTGTTAACTTTTTAATCTCAATTCTTTCATTAGGAATCAATAGATATCAAAAATTAATTGAAGAACAGCAGCAGAATCGTAAAATATTAGAAAAAAAACTAAAGATAGTAGCAGATAAAATAAATGAAAGAATTCTTGATATTTATAATCCAATAGCAGTAGCATTATCTTTAAAAAACTTAAAAGAAGAACAACTATATAACCTTGGAGGTGCTTTATACAATTTGCGGGTGACTGGTCCAAGAGTCTACAATCCAAAAGAAACAGCATTTGGAACATGTTGTGAAAATTATACGACTCCTTATATTGTTATGAATGCTGCCATTGGTGCAACTACAAGAGATATCGAATTAGCTGTTGAGAGATTTGTAAAAGCTTACAATCAAATAAAACAATAATTGTTTACACTCAGAAATCAAAATTTCTAATCAAATAGAAATATTCATATGGGGGAAAAGTTAAAAATAAGAAGTTCTATATTTTAATCAACACTATAAGAATAAATTCATAATTGAGTGTTTATTTTAATTATGGAAAATCGACTTCTTATTCAATTTAATGACGTTATTTCTTCTCAATGGCTTTTCAAACATATTGAAATACCTTACAAACCTTTAAGTTCCCGAGAGTTATTCGAATTAGCCTATCATACCTGTAATTCCGTTACTATGAGAAATATTTATATTAAATTATTATCAAGTGAAATCTCAGGTGGTTCTAAAGCAATTTTATATTCAAATAGTAAAAAATTTACATCTATCCAAGCTTTAGATGATAATGTAAGAATCGCTAAATATTTTAGCACAGGAAGTACTGGTGAAAAAGTTATTACAGAAGTTCAGCCAGCTCTTTTAAGAAGAAAAGATATTTTTAGATCTAAAGATAAGGATCTTCAAGCACAAATACTTAAAGCCATTTTGGTAGAACGAAAAATAGATGAGTGTGTTAATCTTGTAATGTTAAAGGATATCAATCGAAAGATTTATTTTACCATCGGTGATGCAAGAGAAAATGCTGCTGTTATCCCTTTATTTATGGAAGCTGAAGGTTCAAATTTGGTCCAATTAGCCTTAAATAAATGGATGGAGTCAACTCAAAGATTAGAACAAGAGCATACATTTCCTGAAAATCTTATGCCTGGAATATTAAAGAATTTAACTCAAATAAAGAAATGGCTTCTTAATTTAATATCTTCTCATTTAGATAAATGAAATTAATCCAAACCAAGTACTTTTTTTATATTATTTAGTGATATCTCTAAATAATACATAGATATATATGAACAAGCGTGAAATTGGTGTTTCACGAACTATAATGATTAAATTAAAAAATATCAAACAATAAAAAAATATGGGCCATCGGGGATTCGAACCCCGGATCTCAGGTTTTTACTGACATGGACAAAAATTTATTTTAATGTATGTCCACGGGTCAATTATAAGACCTGCGCTTGTTGGCCAAGCGGATATAAAACCTTGCTAACCATTTCAGTTAAAGAGAGATGTTCTCATATAGAGTCTGAGCTAATGGCCCTGAGAATATTTTTTTCTCTCTATTATAAAGTCAAAAAGCATAAAAACATAAAAATTTTTTTATTGTTGTACTCTGTTATAATAGTAAATAAATTAATAAAAAGAAATTAAATTCAAACTTCAAAAATTACAGATTGGTGGATTATCTTGGCGGAAATGTTAACTGATCTTCTACAAAATATATATGGTAGAATAGCCCAATTGGGTAAAGCGATACAAGAATTAAAGAATTCCTTAGATGCACTTAATAAAAATATTGAACAAAAAGTTACTAACTTAACAGTAAAATTACAGGAGTTTTCAACAGAAATTAATATTACTCAAACTAAACACATAGATACTGTAAAAGAAATTGGAGCAGTAACGACAAAAGAGTTAATAAAGATTCAAGAAGGGTTAGGATTGGATGCTATTACTAATCTAATTAATAAACTTGAAGATATTGTTAAAATTTCTGAAGGTGTTCTTAATCAAGATACGGTTAATTTACTTTTATCAGAGGCAATTGATTCTGCAAAAGTTCTAAAGAAATCAGTAGAAAAAGAAGGCTAAAAAGTAATAAAATATTAGAATTAATGAAAAAAAGAAAAGGGAGTGAAAAATGGCAGAAGCTCTCCTAGAGCATATGATTCAAAAAATTAATGAAATTACTCAATCTTTAGATGGAACTATAGCACAAATTGGGCAAATGAGAGCATCAATTGATCAAATGAGCCAAAGCTTCTCTGAACAGAACGTTGCATTAACAGAAAATATTAGATTAATTGTTGAAGTATTAAAACAATTCAGAGTGCAGTCCAGTAAGAGTATTCAGGAGCTTGCTGAAGATTTTAATAAAAAAGTTAAGGATTTGTGGGATAAAAAATCCATTGAGGCAATTACAGATGAAGAAAAGAAAGCAATTGAAACTCTAAAACAGGTATCAAAGGCAGTATCGGATAATCTTTATTATACTCAGCTATTAGCAATAATTCAGTCTATAAGAGAAGAGACCAATAGATTAATTGGCGCTAAACCAATTTAAATTTATTTTTCATTATTAAATTTGATATTAAGATTAATATAAGTAAAATTAAAGGTGTAATTCTCTCTATGCCAATAGGCTGTTTTGCAATATTATTACCAACAGATTCAGATTATAAAATTTTAGGATATTATTTTAAAGAGCATAAATCAGATTTCGAAGTCACTAACGATTTATTCCTTAGATTAAACCTTGATCATTCAAAAAATGAGTTTAATCTATTAAAATTAAAGGAAATTCATAGGATTTTTTCTTATTTTTATAAATTTAAAGGTAAATTATCTAGAAATGCTATTGGAATTATCATAGGCTTATTATTAAATGAAGATGATAAACCAGAGAAGTTCCGTTCCGCTCTTAAAGAAGCTGCTGAAACTTTTGAAATGCCAAATCTTAACATCTTAAAGATTTCAAAAGATGAATTTGAGATTATATTAAAGGATTTATATCTTGAATATTTAGAACCTTTAATTGATATTTTACAACCAGATGCATTAAGAGCAAGTATCAAGAATATCACAAAATTCATGATAAGTGGTGGAAAGAAAGAAAGGAGTATCGCTCAAGAATTACTACAAAAAATTGAAGATGGAGAACATACAAAAATTTCTGATTATTATAATACAGCTGAAACTTCATTAAAATCCTTGGACTATGAAAAAGCAGCAAAATTTTACATTAAAGCAGCGGAACTCGCTGAAAAACTCTATTTAATGGATATTTCTACTTCTTTAAAAGAGAAAGGATCTTTTTCTCAACAAATTCCTGAATTTTCAAAAGAGAGGGAAAGTGTTGTACAAGAAGCGCGTAATGCTCTTAGAAATGAGGAATTTCATTCAGCTTATATGCATTATAGAAAAGCAAGTGAATTATCTAAAAAGTTAGTTGAATTTGATAAAGAAGAGGAATATAGGTTGAAATCCAAAGCATTAGAAGATTTTTATAATGTTGATCAAAAATATCATAAAAAGTAATAGTCTTTTCAAATTCTTACTTTTTAAAACATTTATCAAATTTTAAGTATTATTAAAATGGCAGATCCTAATTGTAATATAATCGGTTTATTAACAGATTTCGGGTCTAAAAGTTCTCATTATATATCAAGTATGAAAGGAGTCATTTTAAAAATCAATCCGATCGCAAAAATTATTGATATCTCGCATAATATTTCTTCATTTTCTATAATTGAAGCTTCTTATATAATTAAAACCACGTATAAACATTTCCCTCAATATACAGTATTCATAATTGTTGTTGACCCAGGGGTCGGGAGTTATAGGGAAATATTAGCTCTAAAGACTGAATCAAATTATTTTTTTGTAGGTCCTAACAATGGGGTTTTTTCAGTTTTACCTGAAAATGATAAAATCTCTGAATGTGTTAAACTTCAAAATGAGGATTTTTTCCTTCATCCCATATCGAATACATTTCATGGTAGGGATATTATGGCTCCTGTTGGAGCATATATTTCAAATGGAATAACACTTAAAAATTTTGGACCAAAGGTTAGTTTAAACAATCTAGTAGGAATTCCAATTAAGTATGAAGTTATATTGGAAAAAAAAGAGATCTTATGTACTATTCAATATATAGATTCTTTTGGGAATATAACTACTAATATTAAAATAGATGATAATAATATTAAGGGAACTTCATTTTCATTAAATATTGATGATATAATTAGAGTACAGATTAAAAATCAGTTTTGGAAAGGTAAATATACATCCCATTTCTCAGTTGTACCAATAACATCATTATTATTTCTAAGAGGATCAAGTGGATATCTTGAAATTTCTATTAATCGAGGAAATGCAGCAAAAGAGTTAGGAGTTGAAGTAGGAGACGTTATAAAAGTTAATTTATGAAGGAAAAGTCTATGGAAAAAGAATTTTTAGCTTGCATTGAGGATAAGAATATAAAATATTTGCAATCAGGGCAAATTTCTAAATATGTCTTTCCTATGGAACGGAAAAAAGCGCATCGACAAAAAGTAACACATCTTATTGTTAGATTTTTCATAGTCTCAATAAGTTCCGATAATAAACTTCTTTATCTTGTACAAAAACGTGGTAAAAGTAAGAAATCTTATCCTGAATATTATACAGATTCTGCTTCTGGGCATGTAATTTGGACAAAAACTTTAGATCTCAAAGAAGTTAAGCAAAATGCAATGAGAGAACTTGAAGAAGAATTTGGAATTCCATCAAGTAAGATTAGAAAAGTTAAATTTTTTGACTTAAGTACAGAAAAAGATAATTTAACAAAAGAGATCTCTTATATATTTATTGGATTAGTTGATTATGACGTTAAATTAAAACCTAATCCAAATGAGGTGGAAACTGATGGAAGCCAATTTTACACGAGGGAAGAATTAGAAGTTTTGCTAAAAAATGAGAAACTCATCGATTATTCACATAAAATCTGGAGAAAAATCTTAAATATGGATATAATATCTCATTTTAAGCAAGGATTGGATAATAAGAATAAAAAAGAAAATGTAGCATTATTTATAGGAAGATTTCAACCATTACATCATGGTCACATTTATGTGCTCAATACAATATTTAATTTATATAATATAGTAAAAATAGGAATAGGAAGCTCTCAGTTATCTCATTTGCCAAATGATCCATTCACAAGTGAAGAAAGAATAAAATTTATCAAAGCAACCTTAAAGAAAAGGAAAATAGTAAATAAACGATATAATATATATGAGATTCCAGATATTTTTAATGCAAAAAAGTGGGTTAATCACGTTGTCTCTATAGTTGGAGACTTCAATGTTGTTTTTTCTAATAGCGATTGGGTTCGAGAATTATTTCAGAATGAAGGTTTTAAATTAGGAAGAAAAATAACAATATTTAACAAAAAATTCAATGGTAACAACATAAGAATATTAATAAAAGAAGAAAATAATAACTGGAGGCACTTAGTACCTAAAGAAGTTATTGATTTGATTGAAGATTTTAATGGGATTGAGAGAATAAAAATGTTATATGAAAACAGTGAATTGGTTGACTAATTTAGATTTTTTAGAGATTAATGGTGCGATGGGAGAAGGGGGAGGTGCTATACTCCGGTTAGGTGCAGGATTTTCTATTCTATTTAATCAACCGATCAGAATTAAAAATATTCGTGCTAATAGACCAAAACCTGGCTTAAGAACTCAACATATGTTAGGTCTTAAAACTTTATCAGAATTAACAAGTAGTACCTTATCTGAATGTCATGTTGGTACGAAAAAAGTAACTTTAATTCCAAATAAAAAAATAAAAGATAAAATTCAAGTTAATATTAACACAGCAGCAAGTTTAGGATTACTACTTCAACCAATACAAATATCATGTTTAGCTCTTAATAAACCAGAAAAAATTGAGTTAATATTGAATGGTGGAGGTACATTTGGTAAATGGGCTCCAAGTCTTACCTACCTTCAAGAAGTGACATATCAAATTTTTAACAATTCTGGATTGAAAATTGATATTGATATAGATCAACATGGATTTTATCCTAAGGGAGGTGCTAAAGTAAAATGCGTAATATATCCACCAACCAACAAAATAAAGCCAATAAATTTAATAGATTTAGGGAATTTAGAAAATATTAATGGAGAAATCATTTTAACTAATCAATTGAAAAAAAGTAATATAAATGAAAGAATAAAAAGAACCATTGAACAACAAGTTAGAAAAAGTATAAAATTAGAAACAAACATAAAATATAAGTTTGTAAATTCATATAGTCCTGGTGTAGGGCTTTTTTTATGGGCACATTCTGATACAGGAGCCATTATATCCACGGGTACAATTTTAGGTGAAAAACAAATTACTTCTGAAAAACTTGGAACGATAGCTGCTAATGAAATTCTTAAATATATCAAAAATGAGATCCCTGTTGACAATTTTCTAAGTGACCAATTAATACCATTAATGGCCTATTGTAGTGGGGCATCAAAAATAAAAGTACTTGAAATTACAAACCATACAAAAACTAATCTAGAACTAATTCAATCCTTCTCTCATCGCAAATATGACATTTTAAAAGAAGAAAATTATTTTATTATAGAATTTCAAGAAATAAGTTAATGAAAAGATAATAATTTTTAATTTAACAATTGTAATTTATTTAAATAAGAAAATTAAAAGAAATTTTTATAAGATTATTTTATTATATGATTATTATAATGAATTTTAAGGAGTAATCAAAAAATGAGTATTGCTATTCAAAGATGTCCTAGATGTGGAAATGAGAATCGTGCTGATAGTTTTGCTTGTAGTTTCTGTGGTGTACGATTAAAAATCGAAAAAATTGAAACAATTTCTTTTTTTAGAAGATATGAGGCAGAATGGGCAAATCCGTATCCATGGTATATGAAAATTTATTATCTGTTCATTCAGCCCAATCGAGGATTTTGGGATATTAACCATAAACGCAGTAAAGCTCCAGGGTGGTTAATTTTGCTATTGAGCTCCTTACTTTATGGACTAATGGGTTTAGCTTTGTTCTCACACTTTAATTTCACTAGTATTTCTTCACTTACAAAAGCTTTCTTTACCTTTAGCTTTTTTGGTGCTTTTTTCATATTTGGACTTTGTTTTCAATTAATCTTTTTTTCAATATTAATTTGGTTGGTTACTAAAGGAGCCAATTACGCTGTAGGATTTACTGAAAGATTGGAAGATCGCTTCGGAGCAATAGGAGAAGTAAGAGAAAGATATAAAGAAGAAGAGATTAGTCCATTTAGCATTTATAAAGGTGGAACAATGTTACACTTAGAAGGTTCATATAAATTTAGAATGATGTTATGTGCATTTACTCCCTTTTTACTAATAAATGCCATTAAAATATTAATTGTATTAGTTGCTTTTCCTACGGTAGATGTTCCTGATATCTTGATATTTAATGAAGTTATATTTAATCAAATCTTTAGATCTAAAAGCTGGGCTGTTTTAGATGTTATTGATGCCTTAACGATAGCAATATGGGTTCCTATCTTGATGACATTGGCTATTAGAGAATTAAGCAATTCTTCTACTTATCGTGTTTTAATACCTACTTTTATTATAGGTATTCTGGTTGCTATAATTTTCTATTTTTTAAGGCCAACTATATTTGGTTAAAAATTTAATAATACAAAATCTTATTTTTATATAATTTAATCTACTAATTATAATAACTAAAATGACACCAGATAACGATAAATCTCTTACAATCGAACCTGAAATTGAATCTGAGTTATTTGCACTATTAAATACTATATTTAACTTATATGAGAAGTACCAGAATGGAGTTATTAAAGAAAATTTCTTTCTAAAAACTATTAAGAATTCTACCAATGAGTTACTTAAATTTAATTTTTCTTTGAATGATAAAAAAATAATTCTTTCTAAACTTTTAAAAAAAATGAAACTTACTCAAGATTACTATAGAGCTATTGATATTATTAATGAAATTTCTTCATTAGATCTTTCTAATGAAGGATTAGGAAGTAAAGATAGACAAGGATCCCAATTTTCAAAAAAGATGAGAGCATCAGTATTGGAATTGCCTGGGATAACTTTAGAGATAACGTCATCATTTATAACACTTATGGATGCTATAAAGTTAAGGGAATTTAAAGAGATCGAATTAATAAATAAGTTATTTGAAGATTTAAAAAAAAATATAGAAAAATTCCCTGGGATGGAGGAAATTCAAACAAATATTGATAAAATAAATAAAAGAGTTTTAAATAATTCTACTAAACTCTCTGAAAATAGAAGATTTAGTGAGAGAATAGTAGATGATATCTATCAAGTTTTTAAAGAATTTCAAAATAAATTAAATCTCAAGACCTAAGTAAAATAATAAAGTTAATATTTCTTCTATTATATTAAATTTTATTAGTTTAAGTATTATTTCTATAAAAACAAAATTAAGGTAATCACTATTCCTCGTCCAGGTCTTAGATCTAAAGCTCAAGCTAGAAAGAAAGTAAGGACACCAGGCAATCAAAATGTGTCACATTATTGGAGAAAAAAACCCCATAGAGCTCGATGTACCATTTGTAAGAAACCAATTCAGTCTATTCCAAGATTACGACCTGTAAAAATGAAAAAAACAAATAAGACTGCTAGAAGGGCAAACCGATTAGAAAGTGGGCGATATTGTGCAAAATGTCTTCAAACTCTAATTAAAGAGACAGTATGGACGCAATAATGAATTTTAATTTTATAATTCTTAATAATGCATAATAAAATTCTAAAAATTAAGAATCAATAATTTAATTATTAAATTATTTAGAAATTTTAGTTATAACAATGATTTTAACGATTTCAGGTTTACATGGCACTGGGAAATCAGTAATAGGTAAAAAGTTAGCTAAGTATCTTGGAATTAAATATTATTCAACTGGTGAAGCATTTCGAGATTTAGCAAAAGATATGAATATGTCTTTAAAAGAATTTACTCATTATGTGGAAGAAAATCCTGAGATCGATAAACAATTAGACAAAAAGATAATAGATATCGCTAAAAAAGGAAATATAATAGTTGATAGTCAATTAAGTGGCTATATCCTTGAATCATTCGCAGATTTTAAAATACTATTAACCTGTCCTTTAGAAACTCGTGTTAAACGAATGGCTGAAAGAGATCTGACATCATATGAAGATAATCTAAAAGAAACTCTATTGAGAGAAAAATCAGAATTAAAAAGATTCAAAGAATTATACAATATTGATTTAAGCGATAATGATAAAATTAAAAAAATATATGACCTAATAATTGATACACAAAATTTAACTATTGAAGAAGTTTTAAATAGAATTCTCTCCTCTCTAAATAAATTATAACTTATCTTTAACTTTTGAAAATCATAAAAATTTTATTTTGATACATATTTTTTAATTTACAATAGATAATTTATCTTTACTGGAATATTAAAAATTCAGTAAAGGAAAATGAACTAAAAATAATTTGGTGACGAATTATAAATGAGTGTTTATGATATTGGAAGAATATGTATAAAAACAACGGGAAGAGAAGCAGGACATTATTGTGTTATTGTTGATATCATAGATAAAAATTATCTAATAATAGATGGATTGAAAATTCGAAGAAGAAGAGTTAATTATAAACACATTGAACCGATTACAGACGCAATAAACATTAAAAAAGGAGCTTCGCATGAAGAAATTGAGACTGCTATTAAACAAGCAAAATTACAAAAAAAAATGAATGAAGTTGTCTCTATCCCGATAAGATAATTAAAAATCTCAATTAATTTCAAATCTTAAAATATAAATCAAACTTACATCAATTTTTTTTGAAAAAAACTATGCAGACATAGCCAAGCCTGGTACGGCGCTGGCTTGGAGAAGCTTATACCATAAAGCCAGTGTGCTTTGCACTCGAGGGTTCGAATCCCTCTGTCTGCGCCATGAACTTATACATCTGGAAATTCTAATCCTTTACCTTTTGTAGCTCCAAATGCCTTTCCCATTCCGCCAGAAGCCTGGGTTTGAAGCTTGAAAAATCTTTGAAGTAGAGTGCTTATACCAAGCGAACAGAGGAAATACCATGCTGTGAAATTAATCCAGAGAGCATCTGCTGCTATGAAGGTGCCTATGAGAGGAACATCGTTCGCGTTCATAGGGCTTAGAGCAACTGGATTATTTGTGAAAATCATTCTCACAACTGTAAATATAACAATCATAGGGACAAAAGTTATACAAGTGGGCTTTAATCTCTGAAGAGCCATAGATTGTTGCGTTTTTTTTAACATCATTTCTTTGCGTTCCCACCGCTTACGATTTTTTCTATATCGCACTGGGTCTTTTTCTGCCATATCAATAATTTTTTCCTTTTCTTCTTCGTGTGCTTTAATTTGTTTTTGTTTCCTTTCAACCTCTTCAGTATCTACTAGCCATTTTGTTAAAAGTGAACTAATTAATCCAGTTACTAAAGCTAATAATAAAACAAAGACCATTGAACCTGGTGGTTCTGAAATCCAATCCATAAATACATTTTTAAAAATCATATATAACATATCTATACTTTAATTATTTAGAAATTTTTATAAACTTTTCAGATTGAAAAAGTTCCCTAAAATTAGGTATTATTAGGGGATATGAGAAATATCAGAATTGAAT
>JBHLMP010000003.1:0-10851 GCA_048938025.1 Promethearchaeota archaeon | reverse complement strand
GTGGGTATATATCGCTTCAGAAGGCGTTCTATAATCTTTGCGGAACTACGGAATCCCGGTACTTGCATTTTTGAGGCGAGTATCTGGTCCGCAATATCTCGCGGCGCTAATCCACTTACTTCGACCCATACGCGCCCAAGCATTATACACAAGAAAGTAAAAATGAATAAATATATTACTGCTTTTACTGGATTTGCAATTAGATCAGCTAATCCTAAAGGTGGTGTGAGTAACCATATCAACCCACCTGTTGGAATTAGTTGAGATCCTGGACCTGTTGGAGACTCTCGGATTTTAAACTTCCCTAATAAATCAACCCAAAAATCGGAAATTGCTCCACCCTGTGAAACACGTAATGCAGAGCTTGGACCTGCCAGCAGCTGACCGAAAAATAGAAAGTTTGCATATAATGCGTTGACGAGAATAACGGGGATATTAGAGACATAAAGTAATTTCATGGGGTACTTACCCTTGAACCCCCTGTAACCCCGATAAGCAAGCGGTATCTCAACCCTTGTAGACTCGAACCATATAACAATGCAAAATATAATTATTGTAGTAATAATCCCTATTAATGATGGTAATTGTTGCCGTGCAAGAATTGAACCGATAGTTGTGTTAGGATCACGATCAAACAGCACCCAAAAGAATGCAATTACTATACCTCTTGGTATTCCTTGCTCATCCCCTATAAAACTAAAGCTATTCCAAAAAACTTGACCAGCTACTCCTGCTGCTATGAATAAAGAGACACCACTACCAATACCCCACCCCTTTTGAAGTAATTCATCAAGCAATATTATGATTATTCCAGAAAAAAGTAATTGTACAAATATAAATGTTGCTCCATCAATTCCAATTGCACTTAAACTACCAAATGATCCTCCTGCTAAATAAGCAAGAGCATTAAAAATTGTTAAAAAGATAGCTAAGACTTTTTGAGCTCCACTAAACATAGCTCTATCATAGGGATCAGCCATATCTACATTGATTATTTTTGATCCTAGTAACAATTGCATAATAAGACCTGATGTAACAATTGGACCTATACCTAACTCTGTTAGCATGCCCCTCTGACTTGCCAATATGACCCGAAGCCAATAAAAATAATCGGTGGATTCTTCAAGCTGAACTCCATACAGAGGAATGTTGGACATTATTAGGTAAATTATCAAGACGAGAGCTGTCCAAATGAACTTCTCCTTAAAGGAAACCTCCCTTTGGGGCTGCTTAATCTCAGGTAATATTCGAACGAAAGGAGAGAAAAATTTAAGAAATCTTCCTGCCATGTTAGATCAGTATCAAGTGTCTTTTACTTTAATTTTAAAAGTCTATTATGTTTATCTTCACAAATTGATAAATGTAATTTAAAAAAACTTGAATTTTAAAAAAAGTTTATGTTTCAAAAAGAGTATTCAAATAATTTTATTAACAATATAGATAAATCAGTTAAAAAAAAATAAAAAAAAAATAATAAAAAAAAACCACTATTAAGATTAGTTAGAATAAAGAACCAATTCTGGTACACAAGGAAATCTTAGAAAACTTCCAGTAGGTTCTTCTTCAACTTCTTCTTTTTTCTTCTTTACTTTCTTCTTTTCCTCGACTTTTTCTCCAGCAGGAGCTGCCATTACTGGCATAGCACTAGCATTTTTAATGATATCATCTATTTTCGTTTCTTTTAATCCTGCAATAAGCTTGGTAATTTCAGTTTTATCTACTTTTGCACCCGCAGCAGTTAATACTTTTTCTACATTTGCTTCCGTAATTTTTCCTCCAACTTTATGAAGCAGTAATGCAGCATAAATACTTTCCATATTTTCAAACCTCCTATTTAATATTTTCTTATTTTAAATCATCTTATTATTAGATTATAATATTTTCATAAGCCAAATCAGCCAAATAATCCTCCAATACCAACTTCTTCTTCCTCTGGTTCTTCTTCAGCTTCTTCTTTTTCAACTTTTAATTCTGTTTCGGCAGTGACTTGAACTCCCTTTCCAAATATCATAGCATTTAATGTATTAGCTTCGGCTATTGCTTTTAGAATATATTCGTCAGTCATATCATCCACATAAAATGGCATTTCAAAAAGTATATTGAGCGCCTCTCTATAAGCTTTAGTCATATCTCGTTCGAATCCCCTGGTGTCTACATATAGAACTTCCTCTGGTATTATTTCTCCTTCACTCCACGCAAAATGGATCTTTATTAACGATTCTATTGGAGTTATGCCCAACTTTTTTAAAACAGCTGCCTGTTTTACTTCTACAAGTTCACCTGCTTCATGGGTCTTTGTATCTTCTCTAATCCAGATAGTATCATTTTGAATGCGAGTTGGTAAACGTAAAGTCATATTTAATTCGGAAATGACTTGACCTGTTGGTAATCCTGTATCTCCAGCGGGTACCCATATATCTACTGGAGTTATTTCATCAGGTTTAGCAGGTACCCAATATTCATTTTCATTAAATATCTTTTTCAATGCAAAAATATCCATGTTAGTGAAACATAGAGCTGACTGACCAGGAATGCTACTTGCTAACTCATCTAAATTTTCATTTTTAGATTCATTTTTAAATTGGTCAATTGCTCTTATTTGTAAATTTTTTTTAGACATCCTAATAATTGCTTTTCCCCTTAATATTTTCCGAGTTTCTTGAATTTGTTTATCATTCAAATGAGCAACATCTATAACTGCTATATTCTTATATTGCTTAAATAAATTTACCAAGTTATCTACCTCATCTAATTTCCATTGAGGTATTTCTTTCTTCTTTATCATTCATTTACACCCCCAAACTTGTGAGATAATCATTATCAACCCTAATAGGATGTCCCATTGTCGTTTTTAGGAACATTGATTTAACATTATTATATTTATGCGGCATTAAATCTACAATATAATCTACTACTGTTTTCATGTTTTCAAGTAAATTATTTGAATCCATGGATTTTTTGCCAACTTTTACTTGAATTACTGATTGTTTCTTCATTTGAACTCTAATAATCTTTCTGTAACGTTCAATAGCTGTATTCAAATCATCTACTGATGAGATAATTCCATATCCGCTTGGAAAAGGTTTAGGCATTTTTCCAACTGGTCCTAAAAAACGCGCTAGATACCTAGCCACATTTCGCATTTCTTTATCCTCAACTACAAAGAAGTCATACTTTTTTACAAATTTTTTTTTATATTTTTTTTCTTCATTGTTAATTCTTGCTAAAGCTTCACGATCAAGTGTATCAAGACCCAATTTTTTAGCTTCTAATAATATCTCATCAGAAGCAATTACACAAATATTTGGTTTATCTGTTGCAATAACTGCATTTGGAAGTATTAATTCTTTATCAATTCTAGCCTTTGGATCATTAAGATTCACATCTTTAATGTTTAAGATGAGATCAATTGTCTCATCAAATTTCCTTACTTTATCTTTGTGCCCTTTTTTTTTAAAAACCGAAAATTCAATGGCAGCATTAAGGGATCTCTTTAATAATTTATCATCTATTTTCATATTTTATCCTTCCTCCTTAATAATGCCATCATATTCTCCATTATCAATTTTTTTTTGAATCATTTTTGGAGATTCACCTTCTACAGTAGCACCGATAGACAAGGCTGTTCCCAAAACAGTCTTTATGCTTGTTTTATAAGATTTATCCAAAAAAATATCTCTTTTAGCTCTAGCTACATTTTGAATTTGGTCTAATGTTAAATCTCCTACTTTATCTTCTAAACTGTTTGAGGAGCCCTTCTCCACACCGAGTTCTTTTAGAAGCAATGAAGCTGTGCTTGGTGTTTCAACGAAAATTTCAAATTGTTTCGTTTCAGGATCACATTCAATTCTTACTGGTACTGTTAATCCTTTGAATATCATGGTCTTTTCATTAACAACGTCAACAACGTCTTTAATGTTAATTCCTGTTGGACCAACAGCTGGACCGATAGGTGGACCACCTGATGCGGCTCCACCTGTAACCAATGCTTTTACTACAACTTTACCCTTCTTACTCATTTTAATCCTTTTAATTTTCAATTAAAATATTATTTAATACAATTTTTCAAGGCAAAGGAACATAGGATTATTAAATACTTTTCTTATATTTCAATATCTATAATATATTGAAACCGTATAGTTATTACGTCCTAAGCCATTAAAAAATCCATTGTGAACTTAGTATTTTTAAAAATGAATAAAAGTTAAAAAGTTTTATTAAAATACCACTAAAGGTAAAATTTAACTTTAAAATCTACAACATAGACGACGACCATAATCTAAATTATTTCGTAAATATTCATCAGATAATATTTTCATGACTTTATCGTAATCTAGATTTACTCGTTCTACAATATCTTCTATCTCAATTCCAGGGGTAGAGATTAGTCTAAAAATTTCCTTCTTTGTTTCTTCATTAACCTCTGAATTCATTAGTAAAAAGAAAATGATATTATTTAAAAAATTTTTAGGTTCATAAGTATAAATTAAATAAATCAATTATTTATTATTCTTTAATATTAAAAAATTAATCACTCTCTAAAATTACTTCATGTCTTATTGTCCCAATTTTTTCAATCGATGCTTCAATAATATCACCTGGTTTAATAGGTGATACACCACTTGGTGTTCCAGTTGCAACTATATCACCTGCTTTTAAAGTTATAAATTTAGATAAATACTCTAAGATTTCAGGAATTTTAAATAACATGTGTTTTGTGTTAGAAAATTGTCTTAAGTCTCCATTTATTTTTAATTGAATTGTCAGATTATGGGGATCCTCAATCTCATGGCAAGAAACTATCTCAGGACCTATAGCTGCGAAAGTATCGAAATTTTTGCTTCTATACCAGGGCAATTTTATGTTTCGATCACTAATTTGCATCTTTCTTGCAGTTATATCAAGGAAAATAGTATATCCCCTAATATAATCATATGCTTTAACAGCTGAAATGTTTTTACAAGGTTGAAAAATAATAAATGCAAGTTCTACTTCATGATCAACTCTATTATAATTTGGATTTTCATATAAAAGTTTTGGATATATTATTGGCTCATTATTAGTGACAAGTGTGTTTAAAGACTTCCCAAAAAACACAGGTTCTGTTGGTATAGGTGCCTTTGTCTCTTGAATATGATCTAAATAATTTCTCCCTAAGCAAATTATTTTGGTTGGGTGGATTGTAGAATTTCCAACTTTCATATTAAACATCATTCTCCTTCTAAAATTACATTATTATTAAGAGTTCCAATTTTCTCTATAGTAGCTTCAATCAAATCTCCTGGTTTTATTGGACCAATACCACTAGGAGTACCAGTAGCTATGATATCACCAGGTTCCATTGTGAAAAATTTTGAAATGTAAGCTAATAGTTCTGGTATTTTAAATAATAAATATCTTGTATTAGAAGATTGTTTAATCTCTCCATTTACTTTTAATTCAATGTTGAGATTATGAGGATCTTTGATCTCATCAACCTCTTTTATAACAGGACCTATAGGTGCGAAGGAATCAAACGACTTAGAGCGAAACCAAGGTAATTTTGAAACAATATCTTTAACTTGCATTTTACGAGCAGTTATATCATTAAAAACAGTATATCCAAGAATATAATTATATGCATCCTCAAGAGCTACAAATTTGCATTTATCTTTTATAATAAAAGCTAACTCTACTTCATGATCGACTCTGTTATATTTTCGATTATTATATAGTAATTTTGGATATAATATAGATTCATTATCTAAGATTAAACAATTTGGAGTTTTTGGAAATAAAACAGGTTCTTTGGGAATGTCCATTTTAGTTTCCTCAATATGATCCATATAATTAGTACCAACACATATAATTTTTGTAGGATATATGGTATAATCCCCAATTTTCATAGTTTACTTGCAAACCTCTAAGGATGTAATTAAAGACATAATTTCTCTGAATTTAACAATATTTTTAATACCTTAAAAGATTAAATCATATAATCTATATAAAATGTGTTTAAATTTTAATAGGATTTTATTTTTTGTTCATAATTAAAATATAATTGATAAAAATTAGAAATGTAAAATAAGTCTAGATCAAAAAATGAGTGAAAACAATTCTTTAGATCTGAATAAAGAAAATAAAGAAAAACGAGCATCTCAAATTACTTTAAATAAAAAAATTGCTACAACAGGAATTTTTATAGCAGTAGGATTAGTCTTAAGTTATATTAATCCATTTGCCTATTTTTTAATATTTGGTACTAAAATTAACCCTTTTGCCCACATTGTTAATGCGATAACTGGTGTTCTAATTGGACTCACTTTTTCATGTATAACTGCATTAGGTATAGCTATTTTACGATTTTCTTTAGGAATTGGAACAATCCATGCCTTTCATGGGGGAATATCAGGCGCATTAGTAGTAGGAGCTTTTTCTTATCTTTTGCGTAAAAAAGCTCCAAAAAACGTGGAATTATCTGCTTTAACAGAACCACTAGGCACGGTATTCATAGGAGGAACGATTGGTCAATTAATTTCGCCAATAGGCAAAATTCTTTCACTTGAAGGTTTTCTGACTTATTGGGGTTTATTCGCTTTAAGTTGTATTCCGGGATGTATAATTGGATTTACAATTTTGTTAGTATTAAAAAAAGCAGGAATATCATGGGAGGATTTTTTTAAATAACTATTATTTTAACATTTTTGCATATGAAGCTCATTAATTATTTAAATTTCAACGAATGTATAGGCCATTCTACTTTATTATATGGAGAAACTGATACAAAAAAGACATTATATACAGCAAAATTTGTCAAATTTCTTTTAGAGGAAAAAAAAATTAATCCGCAAGAGATTAGTATTTTAGATTTTGCTCCTAAATTAGCTGTTTTTAAGAATTTAAAAATAGGTGGAAGAATACAAGATTACTATAATGAGAGCTTTAAATGTAAAAATTTTATCTTTGAAGGAGAAATTATTCCACCTCGTTTAAAAGCAAAAAATAAATCTGAACTTTATAAAAATATGTGTTCTAATTATAAAATAACATCTAAAATTCTTAATAATTTTAAAGATAATCCTACTGATTTTTTAATAATTAATGATATTTCTATTTATCTCCATTTAGGAAGCAAAAGGTATATAATAGAAACTATAGTTGGAGTAAATACATTTTTTGGCAATAGTTATTATGGTACTTCCATCAAAAGTAAATTTCCTACACTTTTATCTATCAATGAAAAGAAAAAAGTAAATTTTCTAATAAAAAACATTAAAAATTCCTATTTTACAGGATAATTATAACTTACTTTTAAATTATAAATATAAATGATATTTATCAGCATTGATATTTAATATAATTAATCATATTATCAAAAAAAAGATAATGTAGTAGAATAAAGAATTAAAAACGTGAATTATTTAATGAGACATTTAAAAAATAAAACTTTATTTATTACTGGCGCAAGCAGAGGTATAGGGAAAGCAATTGCTTTACGAGCGGCCAAAGATGGAGCTAATATTGCTGTAGTAGCTAAGACTAGTGAGCCTCATCCTAAATTACCCGGAACAGTTTATAGTTCTGTTGAAGATATTGAAGCTGCTGGAGGTAAAGCACTTCCATGTGTTGCTGATATAAGATTTGAAGATCAAGTAGAAGCTGCTGTGGATGCTACAGTAAAAAAATTTGGTGGAATTGATGCTTTAATTAATGATGCTAGTGCAATAAACTTAAGTCCAACGCTACAGACTCCAATGAAGCGTTTTGATCTTATGTTTTCAGTCAATGTTCGAGGAACTTTTTTATGTTCAAAATTATGTATTCCTCATTTAAAAAACGCTGAAAATCCCCATATTCTCAATCTTTCACCTCCATTAAATATGGATCCAAAATGGTTCGCAAATCATTTAGCTTATACTATGTCTAAGTACGGAATGAGTATGTGTGTTTTGGGAATGGCTGAAGAATTAAAAAATGATGGGATTGCGGTTAATGCATTGTGGCCAAGAACAGCTATAGCAACAGCGGCTGTAAAAAACTTATTGGGGGGAGAACAAGCTATTAAACACTCAAGAAAGCCTGAAATCGTAGCAGATGCCGCATATTTTATCTTAACAAAACCCAGTAGAGAGTGTACAGGCAATTTTTTCATAGATGATGAAGTTTTAATTGAAAATGGAGTCGCTGATCTAGGAAAATATTCAATAGCACCAAATTCGACACTGATACCAGATTTTTTTCTTTATGGTGGCGGTGAGACGTGATTAATAACTTCTTCATTCATTTATAGTATTACGATAAATCTTCTCTCTATGTAACTATAGAAATAATGTTAAAAATATGTACTCTTATAATGTATTTAACTAATTTTCAAAAGAAAAATAAAATGTCAGATACTTATTCTACTTTCATGATATATGAATTGAAC
This sequence comes from Promethearchaeota archaeon, assembly GCA_048938025.1. GTDB lineage: Archaea > Asgardarchaeota > Lokiarchaeia > Sigyniarchaeales > SOKP01 > Loki-b32. The sequence continues at coordinate 2,444 of JBHLMP010000003.1, read as the reverse complement.
GATACTGGTGAAAGAGAAAGATTAAATATAACAGAACAAGAATTTCGTCAAAACAATGGGAGTAAAGTTTTAAATGATTCCCAAGTTGCTCTAATAGTTAAAGAAGATCTTAGGAGAATATATATATGGAACGGTGCGACATCAACAGTTAGAAAAAAATTTATCGCTTCTCGCGTTGCAACAGAATTACAGCAAGAATTAATATTTTCGGCAAAATTTCATCGGTGTAAGATTGTATCAGTAGATCAAGGAGATGAACCTCAGGAATTTTTAAATGCGTTTAGATTCAAACCTCAAATAACTGCAAAAGAAGAATATAATAAACAACCTCAGTTTGTTATTTTGAATAATTCACCACCCCCTATCAAGACTCAAAAAGTAGTACCTAAAACGCAGAAAAGCAGTTTATATACCAAAAATAAACAGGTTTTAACCAAACCTTCAAAAAGTTTGATTGATACAACAAGTATATCACAAAAAGAAATTTTAACAAAAGTTCTTTCAGTTAAGCTTCCAGATGATTATAAGAGAGCTCATATATTAATCGGGAATAATACTCTTTATGGTATTATCATTAAAAAAGCTGAAATTTTTGGTAAACCAGTTGAAGAAACAGAATGGGAACCTTTAAAAAAGCTCCCAAAAGAAGTTATTGAATTGGAAGGGCATAAATTAAGAGTTCATTTCAATAATGAAAATAATACTATTGAAGCAATAGAAGTTTTAGAAATGACAACAACTCCACCACAGAAGAAAATTGAGAAAGAAGTTGAGAAAAAGCAAGAAATTGATTATAACAAATGGACAGTTAATCAATTAAAAGAGTATTGTGCTAAGAATAATATTAAAGTTCCTGCTTCTTATAGAAAAGCACAAATAATAGAACTCATAAAAAAATTCGATAAATCTCAAAATAGTTAAAAGATTGTTAAAACTCTTGTACTAAATAGTGATATGAGAAATTCCTAAATATTATAATATTAATGAAAATTTATCTATCACATGCAAGAAAATAAACATATTATTTTATTGGGCCCTCCGGGAGCTGGCAAAGGAACTTTTTCCTCTCAAGTAAAACAAGTATTGCCAGATATCATTCACGTTAGTACAGGAGATATTTTTAGAGAAAATTTAAAAAATGAAACTCCATTAGGTTTAAAAGCAAAATCATATATGGATAAGGGTAAACTTGTACCGGATGAAATAACTAACGATATGGTCAAAAAGAGTTTAGATGAAATTAGTGATAAATCATGGGTTTTAGATGGATATCCAAGAAATCTTAATCAAGCGGAATTTCTTTCTGAAATCACTACTATTGATTCAGTAATCCTTTTGTCTATTGATCATAAAATTCTTATCAAAAGAATTCTTGGTAGGTATTCCTGTCCAAATTGTGGTGAAATTTATAATAAATATTTTATGAAACCAAAGAAAAAAGGGATCTGTGATAAATGCGGTGAAAAAATAGAATTTAAACAACGAGCTGATGATACTAAAGAAACGCTAAATAATCGTTTGGATGTATATGAAAAAAATACGAAACCTTTAATTGATTATTATAAAGATCAAGGTTTAGTTAAAGAAATTGATTATACAAATAAATTATCAGAAGATAAAGTAAAAGAAGTTATTTTTATATAAAGAATTATAATCTTTTTTTTGAGAATTCCTATGAAATTCAATATATGTGTTGCTATTCCGATAAAAACTAATAATTATGACACAAATTTATCACTCATCAAAAAAGCATTAGATGAAAAACCTGATTTCATTGAATTAAGGTTCGATTTTATAAATAATGTTGAAAATTTAACAAGAGAATTAGGATCTAGTCTATTAAGCATGATTCATCCAACTATTCCTACAATTTTTACACTTAGAGATTATTCTGAGGGAGGACAATTAAAGGTTGATAAAAAAGAAAGATTAAGGATTCTAGAAAATTTACTTGAAGCCCAACCTGGCTTTATTGATATTGAGATGAATTCTGAAAAAGAAATTCTTAATTATATTATAAATTTAGCTACTAATAAAAAAATCACTCTGATTTTCTCTTATCATGATTATGAAAAAACTTATTCTTATAAGGAAGCTCTTGAACTAATTTTAAGGTTTGAAGATAAATTAATTAAAAAGCTTTTAATAAATGCCAATATAGTAGAAAAAAGCATATATAAAGTTATATTTACAGCTCAAAATTTCGAAGATAATTTAATTCCAATAAAATTATGCCAATATTTTTCTAAAAATAATAGAAAAATAATTTCTTTTTGCATGGGAGAAATCGGAATTTTTTCAAGAATAATATGCGTAAATTATGGTTCATTCATGACCTACTGCTCTTTAGATGAAAAAACAGCACCTGGACAAATTCAAATTGAAAAATTAAGAGAATATTATAACTTATTATTCGAAAAATCTTCTTAACTCATTTCTTTTCT
>JBHLMP010000084.1:4393-8500 GCA_048938025.1 Promethearchaeota archaeon | reverse complement strand
TCACCAGCTATCGCTGCGGCTCCATCTATTGATTGGTTTATTGCTAGAGCGGCTCCTGAACCATTAATTATTAAAGGCAATTGAGTTATTGCCTCCTCCTTCAAACCATTTAAAACGTCAGGAGTAGCTAAACCGGGTAATTGTGCTTCTAAACTTTCAGTTGCATCGTCTTTAATTGTTAAAAGCGCTTCAGGTACTCCTTCATAGACTTGGTCGACAAAATATTGGTTTATAAAAAATCCGGTTGGTACTAAACCAGCACCAACAGCTAACAAAACTAATCCAATTATTAATTTAGATTTGCTAGACATAATATAAAACTTATCAACTTTTTATTTAAAACTTATCAAAAAAATTTGAATGATATTCATTCTACCCTATAAATTTATTAAGAAATTAAAGTGCTTAGAAAATGTAGGACTTGTAAAAAAAAGATTATGATCTATTTTTTTCTAATTCACTATCAAATAGAAAATCATTCCTTAATACTGGTATAGAGAAATTAAAGATTTTACTATATTTTTTTTAAATTAAATGTTATTGACTTAATGGTATCTTCTTTGATAGCAGAATGACAATATGGACAATTTAAGGCGACTTTTTTCTTTAATTTAGAGATTATATTATCTTTCAATGAAGCAGAGCATTCTTTATTGGGACATATATATAGTTTTGCGAATACTTTGCTATTCTCTTGTGTTATATCATCCAAAAGTATTTCAAGCTCTTTCGCACTTACTTTATCTGATATTAATTCTTTATTTTTTTCAAGATATTTGTTTAAGTATTCAGTTTTAGTACCAATTGTTAACGTTATTTCTTCTCCTACTTTAAAATTATTTTTTTTCCGAGAGAATTGAATATTCCTTAGTAAATCATTGATTATTCGTTCAGATAAGAGTTCATCATCAATTGAAACATCTAGATAAACATTACAGAATTTTGATTCAGCTTTAATTAAATTATCTGATTGTTTAACAGATTTCACTATTTCTAATTCTTTAACATTTCCAACTTTTTTAATTATTTCTGGAAATTCTATTTTTGGCATGTCTTCTTTAGGTTCGATTATTATTCTTTTATTTGGCCATCTTAATCTTATTCTATTTTCATCCTTTATCGCCCTGATAATCTCTATTAATTCTCGTGTAAAATGCATTTGTTCCTCTAATTCTAAAACAATATTTTTCTCGTTATATTCAGGCCAGTCTTGTAAATGAATGCTTTTTGTATCTTCTAAACCACTTGATTTTAAGTGAGGTTTATACATTTTAAGAAAAATTTCTTCACTGATCATTGGATTAACTGGTGTTAATAATAGTAAGACATTATATAAGACACGATAGAGAACAGCCATTATCAAAAATTTATTTGGATCTTCAGAATAAATATCAAGTTTTTCCCGATTTAGCATTATATACCATCTACTTATATCATTTACAATTAAATCTCTTAACTCCCCTGTAATCCACGGTAATTCATAATTATCCGCTAATTCTGTAATTTTTTTAATTGTAGAATGTAATCTTGAAAGGATCCATTTGTCTAATTTGCTAAGAGATTTTCTGTCTAATTTTACCTTAGAAGGGTCAAATCCAGCCAAATTAAATTTTTCATTAGCATATACAAAAACATTCCATATTGTATTTATTATTTTATAAGTATCAGCATACTCCTTCACCACAAAATTGAAATCCCTGCCTGGTTGTGTCACACCTATGGAATAAAAGCGAAAAGTTTCAATTCCTTTTATATTTGAATAAGATTTATTTTTTTTAAGTTCCTCTAAAGTACCATCAATAAGATGTTCAGGATAAATTTGAGTACCTTTTGATTTACTCATTTTTAACTTTTCTCTTAACGTCCAACCATGCATATAACAAGCATTGTAATTTTTTCGTCGAGATGATACCATTGCGCTACATAATAATGTATTAAACCATCCTCTGATCTGATCTTTACCTTCAATTATAAAGTCCGCAGGAACCCAAGTATCAAAATGATTATGACCATCATAAACTTCATGGGCAGCCCACATTACTGAGCCTGAATCTAACCAAACATCTAAAATGTCGGGAATTCTCTTTTTTGTTCCATTATTGCATTTTTTACACTTCCAAGTAACTTTATCGATCCAGGGACGATGCAGATCGTTTGGACATTCTCCCGCTATTTCTTTCAACTCTTTTGCTGAACCTATTACGGTTATATCGTTACATTCTTCATTATCACATATCCATACACTTAAAGGTATCCCCCAAAAACGTTGTCTTGAAATGCACCAATCTTTTAAGCTGCTTAACCAGCTTTTGAACCATCTATTTCCTGCCCAGTCTGGAACCCAGTAAATTTCACTATTTTTTTCAAGTAACTCAGGTACAAGGCTTTCTGTCTTAAAAAACCATTGATTAGTTGCCCTATATACTAATTTCGAATCACAACGCCAACAGTGAGCATATTCGTGTTCTAATTCATTAGTTAATATTAACGTTCCTTTTTCTTTTAATAATTCTAAAATTTCTTCATTTGCATCAAAAACAAACTTACCGGCAAATTTTCCTGCTTCTTTTGTGTAAACTCCCCTTATATTTACAGGTGTAAAGACTGGAATATTATTAGCAACACCAACTTCAAAATCTTCAGGACCATGCCCCGGAGCAGAATGTACTAACCCAACACCTTCAGAGGCTGAAACATATTCTTCAGATAATATAATCGAATGAACAGTATCGCTTTGTACTGCTAATTCTTTTTGATACGGTACTTCTTCTAATAATGGATGAATATATTTCATCCCTTTAAGGTCCTCACCTTTATAATCTTCTACAATCTTATATTTATATCCTAGTTCTCCCGAAATAAGATGAGTTATTGATGGCTTTGATAGAATCCAATATTCATCAAGATCTTCAACATGCACTTTAGCATAATCCGCAAATGGATTTGCCATAATAGCTTCATTAGCTACCAAGGTCCAAGGAGTTGTAGTCCAGATTATAAAATAAGTATTTTCCATATCAACAGATTTTATCTTCAAAAACAAACTAGTATCTTCAATATTCTTGTACTCATGTTCATGTTTTGCTAGAGCCGTTGCACATCTCGGGCAACAATTTAAAGGTCTATAAAATTGATATAATAAATTATTTTCCCAAGCTTTTTTCAACGTCCACCAGATTCCCTCAATATAACTGTTTTTAAATGTGATATAGGGATTGTCCCAATCCCAAAAATGACATCCTAAACGTTTGAATTGGTTATTCATTAATTTAAGGTTCTTTTGAGCATATTCTTTGCAGCTATTTATGAACTTATCCACTCCAAATTCATAAATCTCTTTTTTATTTTTAATTCCTAACTCTTTTTCCATTTGAACTTCAATTGGTAATCCATGAGTATCATATCCGGGTGTATCTGTTACCTTATAGCCTCGCATCCTCTTGAATTTAATTAAATAGTCTTTTAAAATCTTATTCCACGCAGTACCTATATGAATCAGACCAGTAGTATATGGAGGCCCATCAATAAATCTCCAAACTTCCTTTCCTTCCTCTTTCTTCCTTATTTCAGAGTATATATTTTCTTTCTCCCAAAATTCAAGTACATTTTCTTCTATCTTCAGTAGATCTAATTTCTTATCTAATATTTCCACGAAAATCATCTAAATGAATATGTGATTGTATATTATAAGAAATTCATGTTAAAAAACTTAATGAATTCACCTAAAAACTTATATATGTGAAAATAAATTTTGAAAAACCTATTAAATCATTTACTTCAAAAACCAATCTTCAATTTGGGAATTAAATTGAGTCAGGTTGGGTTTGAACAAACCTCTATTTCAATGATTATGATGTTTTAAAAAACTGAACAATGTTTATATTATTAAATGAAAAAGCTCATTTTTTTTTTATTAAATATGTGTTATTTTTTCAATATAATTAATTGACTTATATTTAAGGGAGTAAATGGGAGAAAATGAATTTTAAAGTAAAATATATATTTTTTTAAATGAAGAAGATATTAGTGTTGTTATCTTTCTTGGAAAAGAAATGTTTATGAAGAAAAATTAATTAAATCTTAACAATTTTTAATCGAATTTGAATA
>JBHLMP010000084.1:0-4293 GCA_048938025.1 Promethearchaeota archaeon | reverse complement strand
CCTTTCTTACTTAAAATAACAATTTATCCTCTTTTATCCTTTACATTTTTAGGATGTTATAGTTTTATTCTTGATCAAATTGGATTGCTTAGAGAATTTTTTGCAATTACTTTGTTCATAACAATTATCCTTTTATTCGTTTTTGATTTCTTGATTCAAAAACTCCGAGATAATAATGAAATAAAATTCAATAAAACAGAGTTAAAAATATCAAAATACACATCTCTAATTATATTTATAGCAATAGGGATTATTATTGTTGCTATAGGGATCTTTTTTTCCTTTAAATATGTTATGCCAATTGATAATTGGAGAGGGATTGAATATGCCTATTATATTGGACGTCCAGATAACATCGATATGGTTAAATTTTATGGTGGTTATACGGTATATTGGGGCTATATCTCATTTAGTTTAAGTATATTATGCGGAATACCCTATTTTAATGTTAATGCAATATTATTTCCTTTTTTGTATTTATTTATAACTTCAATATATTTGCTAACAAAGGCCCTATTACATAAATTTAAAGAGATCTATGCCGTTTTATCTACTATTCTAATTGTTATATTTTCTGATTTATTTTATATAATTAACATATCTATAAGTTCTATAGAAAGCTCATTTATTGGAGCAGGAATTTTTTATTTTAACTTTAGAAGTTATTCCTACTTTACATTATTTTTGTCAATGGCTTTATTTATTATTATAGCTAAGAATTCAAATGTATTGGAAAATAAATCAAATTTTAAGACTGAGAGAAATATAATTACTTTTTTTGCTGCTTTGTTTTTATTACAAAGTTATATGACGTATTTTCTTCCAGCTATCGCAGGAATATCTCTACCTTTTATATTTTGTACATTTTCAAATAAAAAAAGCCAAGATTTTAAATTATTTATGAATTTTTTATTAATTTTTATCTTATTATTTATATCTATTGACGTATTATCAGGATTCTTTTTTAGTTGGATTCCTTCTGTGTATTTATCAAGATTTTTTGGAGTGACCCTGTTTACTCAGTATAAGTTTTTATTCTTGAATGCAATATTTATTTACATACTGTTTTTTGGATTTTTTATCCTTAGCTTTCTTATCTATAGAATTTATATTAAATCTTTTTCTAAAAGTAGAAAAAGAGTTTTGAAATTTAAGATTAATTCAAAATTCATCTTTAAATTTATTTTATTCATTTTTTCTGAGTTTTTGATAATTGAAATATTACATATTATCGTAATAGAAATAATTAAACCTTATTTGGTAATTTATAAAAATTTCTTTACATTTTACTTAGATCTCATATTTGCTAATATCGGAATAATTGGCATTTTAGGAATCTATTTATCTTATTTTTGTTTTAAAAAAAATAGGCAGCTATTTTATGTTTTATTTTCTTGGGGTATTTTTACAATTGGTTTAGCTTCGATTTTAATATTTAGTAGATGGTTGCAATATCCATTTACTACTGTTCCAGAGATACCATCTAATGAATCATTCGATATGATGTATTGGTATTCTCGAAATTGTTATTATTTGATAATTCCGTTATCCATTTTCTCTTCAATAGGAATAATCAAACTAATAAAATATTTTAAATCGAAAAGACTTGTAAAAAATTTAAATAAAACTAAGAAACTAGTTCCTTATTTAACTTTTACTTCTGCTTTAATCTTCTTGTCACTTTCAAATATGGCCATTGCTGGATTGGAGATTTATAATCGTGGTATCTATAACCGCGATTTTGTTATAAAAGATGAGGAAGCTCAAATGTTCGGCTGGGTTACAGAAAATGTTCCCCGTAATTCTAAAATATTGATTGATAGATATCAAATGTATCATTTGCTTGATATGGGACCATTCCCTATATATTTTATTGAGTGGGAAATTAAAGAAGCATGTAATAATTACTATTATGGCTGTCAATATGGCTGGGAAATCTCTTATAAATATGATTCGAATTGTAGCATTGAATTTATAGAAGAATTAGACAGTCATGAAAGTCTTTTAGATTTTAATGATCAAAATATTAATGGTTCTGCGTCGATTGATATTAAATTCAATTCGGCTCGAGAATATGGATCTATTGAATTCTTCATAAGAACTACAAATAAATCAAAACTTTTTGAAATAGAGTTTTCTTCTTCAGAAAATACTACAGCTATTTCATTTTCAATAAATTCTGATTCATTTTGCTATTATAATGGAAGTAGTTTTAACAAAATTCTTGATATAGAAAATGATGCCTGGTATCCGTTAAAATTTGATTTTGAATGTACAGATGGAAATTATACAGGATTAAGTCAATATAATTGGAAAGTTACTATTAATGGAACTGATTATGGAGAATTTAAATACTTAAATAATTTAAGTCAGATAGAAAATTTGAAATTAGTTTCAGGACTAAATGATTATGGTTGGAACACTTCTCTTGATGCTTTTAATTTTTCCTGGGAAACATTTTATGACATTGATAATTGTATTTTAAACTTACCATTAGTAATTAACCATTTAAAAACAAATAATATTCACTATTTTATCCTTGACCTAAATAATTTAGAATTATATAGAGATTTATTATCAACCTTTTATAAGAAAAAATTATATGAGTATGGAGATCTAGTAATATATACTTCTCTTAATTGACTTATTTTAAAATAACTTTTATATAACATTTAAAAAAAGTTTTTACAATAATTCTTGGAACCCATTTATCAAATTTTTCAAATATTCATGGCGTCATGTGAGGAGGAGGAGTTTTAAGACAGAATCCACATTTACCAAATGATTTAATTGTTTGTTCCCAACAATGATTATGATAAGTTCTTTCACAATAAGGACAAGCAGTATAACAAGGTTTTACATCACCAGAGGTCGCAATCTTTACGCCACACGTAGGACAATCAATCTTATGGCAAATAACACAGGATACCACCGAAACTTCGAAAATCTTTTTTGATATTAAATTAAATAAGTCAATAAGATAGCTAAAAGGAGTCCATTCATCAAAAAAGTTCTCGAAAGAGGAATGTAGGTCATCTCTAATTTTTGCATGCGAGTCTAACTCAAATTCATTCACCACCTTCACTTCAGGCATTTTTGAAGGATATTCTCTCGGTAATTTTATCTGAAATTGGAAAGTTAAATCTTGTGTTTTCATTTTTCCTTTCATTTCCATTGATAAAATTGCTGTTAAAGGATCATAATTAATATTTTGATAATGTTCTTTCAATAAATCAATTTCAAAACTTATTCTTGAATTTTTATCAAGTAGCCAAGATATTTCTCTAACCATTTCAACTGGTTCTGATTCATTTTCTTTCCAATTTTTGTAAGAATTTAATTCTATTATTGGAATTCGAATGATATTTTTTAATTCGGGCGTTAAATCTATTGTAGGAGGATTTGGATAAGTTTCTAAATCAATATCCATTGTATGCTCTTTAAAACCATACGTTAATAAGTAAACTTTTAATTTTGTTATACTATCAGTAATCTTATCGCATTGATATTCACTAAGAATCTTTTTTGATTGAATTTCAATTTCTTTAAGAAAGTATAATTTCTTCTCAATCTCATGTAATATATCTACAATATGGAAAGGAGTTTTAATATTCCAATTGTTCAGTGTTTCAATAGATTGAAAAGGATCTCCTATCATTTTTTTCATCTCATTAGGAATGGAAATTGTTGGTCTTTTAGGATAATCTGTAAAATTTATTCGAACTATAAATGTTTTTGTAAGAGTTATTGTGATATAAATATTAATATCTGCCGTGTTTTTGCCGATTTGATCATAAGCATACTCTTGCTGTATCAATCCTAATTCAGTGTTAATGGCTATGCTTGTCTCTTCAAATTCTTCAATAAGTTGTTCTTCAGGTGCTGTTTCTAATTCATCTTTAGATGCTTCAGAAGGATGGAATGTTACTGTTTCAAATGAGGTTTCTTTTGATTCCTTTTCGTAAAAAAAGTCTTCATCAGAACTCGATGGTGTAATAAATTCATCAAATTCAAAATCTGGTGGATATGCATTTAAATCAGGGTTTAAATATTCTTCAGTTTCTGGAGAAATTTCAATATCTTCTGACTTTTTATCTGGGACTTGCAAAGCATCTTCAATATTTTCTTTAAGCTCTTGAACTATTTCAATAACAGAGGATTCTACAGACCAATTTCTAAGTTTACTTAATTGGACATCACCTAATAGCTCTTTAATTTCATCATGAAATAGAAATTTGGGGGGCTCATTTGGAAAATCCTCGCCAAATTTAATTTCTAATTCATACTTTTTTT
>JBHLMP010000039.1:0-35860 GCA_048938025.1 Promethearchaeota archaeon | reverse complement strand
GCGCTTGGTCCCCCCTCACGATTAGTCCGAGCTCCAATAACTGAGTTAGCATAACAAACAGCACTACTTTCAGCCCACGCAATATGTTGTCCATAATGAGGTGCATTTCCAATTAAATATGGTGTACAAGAACATGTTGTAATTATACCCATTTTAGCAAAGGCATCTATTGCGCGATTCTGATTTTTAGCAAACTCTCTATCGATTCCTAATACTTGCCAATTTTCGCGATCCATTCCAGCAGGATTTAAAGTAGTTAATACTCTAACCTTTCCATCTTCTGCCATTTCACTTAAAAACTCTAATCCTGCCTCACTAAGATTATCGTAAGAAACACCTGCTATCTGAACGCCATGAACATCAACCATGTATTCAGCATCAAATATTTCGCCTAGTGTGGTTAAGATTTCTATAGACTTTTTAGTGGCTTTTCCATATTTGCCATCCAGCATATCTTGCTCTTCTTGAGTTAATTTCATTTACATCAACTTCAAACATTAAAAATATTTGTTAATATCCACTTTTGGAAATTCTACAATATCAAAATTCTTCCCTTTAGCTACGAGGGGTTTAGTCAAATCAAAACCAATTTTTGTCGTCATTTTCGTACCAGGCTCAGCACTCGGATCTAAGCTACTTCCCGGTTCTTTATCTTTAATAACCATTCTAACATCTCCTTGAAAGCGAGTTGCCATTGCCCATTCTACTGAAAGGGGATCATAAATATTTATGTCTTTATCTACAATAAAAACATGCTTACAACTTGTATGACCCGTAAAAGCACCTTTTATTGCCTTTTTACCATCATCTTCGGATTTTTTATCAATTTGAACAATTGCATGTAACCAAGAACATCCACCAGGATTAACATTTACATCTAAACATTTAACACCTACTTTGTTTACCTCATTAAAAATGGTAGGTTCACGAGGCATTCCCATTAATATTTTATGTTCAAGTGCCCCTGGTAATAAAGCTTGCCAAATTGCATCCCTTCTATGTGTAATTTTTTTAACTTCAAAAACAGGTTCCTCTCTGACTACGTCATATGTTTCAGTAAGATCAACAAAAGGACCTTCAGAATGTTTTTCTTCCAAATAAACACGTCCTTCTAAAACAAATTCAGCTTCTGCAGGAATTAAAAGATCAACTGAATTTGCTTTTACAATATTGATAGGTTCTAATGCATTAGCAATATATAATTCATCAACTCCAATATCTACGGAGGTGGCCCCTGCAATCAGAATGTTAGGAGTATTGCCAATACAAAAGGCAACCTCTAATTCACCGTTTTTCTCTAGGAATGTATGAAAATGTCGACCTCTAACTATTCGAGTAGAGAATTTATCTTTAGAAAACTGCATTGCTCTATGAAAATCCATATTTTGTCCATAATCAGGATCTCTAGTTATAACAACTGCAGAGCTAATGTAATTACCTCCATCTTTTTCGCAATGGAACAAAATTGGTAATTTATCTAAATCTACACTTGATTCGATTATTTCTTGACAAGGAGCTTTTGATATAACCTCGGGTTCCGAGTATTCAGTTATTGCTCTAGAAAGCATTGGTATAATATCAGCAGGAGAAACACCAAAATAAGATGCAATTACATTCTTAGTACAGATCATATTGCCAACTACCCGAAATTCAGATTCTTTAACATTATTGAACATTACTGGAGTTGGTTCCATCTCTTTTAGAATTCCAGAAATCTCCAATTTCTTTGAAACTTCAACATCTACTTTTCGTAGAAATCCATCTTCATCAATTTTTTTTAAATATTCTCTAAATCCCATAAAATTCATCTTTTAAACTTTTTTATTGTTATAAAATTATCAATATCAGTGATTTCTCTTAGAAGAGTAATAGAAACACATTTTATAAATCTAAAGGTTTTCACCCTCTTCAATTTTTTTTAAAATTTCTTTTGCATAATCAACTCTAATCTTTTTATCTTCTACTAATTTTTTGGCAACTTTTTCAATTAAATCGTCTGGGATCCCAGCAATTTTAGCAATATTTCGAGAATGTAAAGCCATATGACCTTCTTGGATACCTTCAGAGGCTAAAGCCCTTAAAGCAGCAACATTCTGGGCAAGTCCTAAAGCAGCTGCGATTTGTGAAAGTTCTTCAGCACTCTTAACATTTAAGATCTTTAAAGCTATTCGAGCCATTGGATGGATTTTCGTCATACCACCAATAATTCCTAGAGCTAAAGGTATTTCTATTTCTCCCACTAAATTTCCTCCTGAATCGACATTAAATTTTGTTAATGGAGAATATCTTCCTTTTAAAGAAGCATAAGCATGAGCTCCTGCCTCAACTGCTCGTGTATCATTCCCAGTTGCTAAACTTAATGCGACGATACCATTCATTATACCTTTATTATGTGTAGTTGCTCTATAAGGATCTGCGAGAGCAAATTCATATGCATTTAAAATTCCTTCAACAACTTCTTTTCCACCTAGCAAATCTTTATCAAAAGTGGCCCTACTTCTGGCTAAGCGATGAGTAGCCAAATTTGATACAATTCGGAGATAAATTTTTCCTCCGCATATTTCTTCTATATAAGGACTAATAGCTTCTGCCATAGTATTTACTACATTTGCTCCCATTGCATCTAAAACATTTACTAATAAATGGAGAATAATCATTTTCCCTTTACTGGTAGTAATTTCTTTTATCTCTATATCCTGAGCACCCCCATTTAACTTATTTAATACTGGATCCTGCTCATTTGCTATCTTCAATAGGTTTTTTTTATTCTTTTCTAGAGTTTTTTTTGCTGTCTCAATATCTTTTAATTGTGTGATTTGAATTTGAGAAATCATTATTGATTTTACTTCTTCTGAGTGAAATCCACCATGTTTTCGAGCCATTTTTGCAGCATTAGAGGCAGCTGCAACCACAGAAGGTTCCTCTATAACCATAGGGATAATATAATCTCTACCATTTACTTTAAAATTAAAAGCAAGACCAAACGGTAATTGATAACTTCCTATCACATTTTCAATTAAAGTATCAATCTGGGTAGAAGTGAAATAGCCTAATTCCTTTAATAATTTAACTTCTTCTTTATTTAAATTAACTAAATTAGATAATAATTTTATACGCTCATCCATTGACAACTTGTAAAACCCAGAAATATCTGAACGAAATTCCTTCATTACCATTTCACCAATTCAAAAACTAATAAATTTTTCTAAATCTTTTCGCAGTTTTTTTGCAAAGGGAGATTTATGATTATCGAGGTAAAAATTAACCTATATAGGAATTTGAGTTAATATATGTGGTGAACAGGAATAGGTATATAAACGGGAATCCAGTTCAATAAGCCTTTTGCGTTTATGTTTTCTTCATATTCACTTTCGACTCTTCTGACTTCGTATTCTAAGGAATTACCCTTATTAACATGACCAGCTACCCTTACATATCCTTTATTTAAATAACTAAAATCATTAAATTCATCATGACCAACTAGTTCAGATGCCAATACAGCAAATAGAGGGAAAAATCTTTTATGAAAACCGGAGTGTCCTTTAGGACAGTGATCCAATCCCTCAATATTTGGAATAATACATCCCTTATCACAAAAGTGAAGTATAAAACCTCTATTTTTGTTTTGTTTATGTTCGGTAATTCGTCCTAATAAAACTATTGGTTTAACGTCACCATTTTTTATTAATTCATATTCTAAAATACTTTTCTTTCTCTTTAAGTGAATATAATCATTAATTTTTGGTCTCTTTTGAACAATTTCTTTAAACCAATTCTGAACTTTTAAAAGACCAGAAATACATGTAGCTCCTGAACCATATGAACCAAAATAAATTACATCATTAACGTGAGCATGATTTTCGAGAAGAAAAACGATCTGAGCCCAAACACTAGCATTGTACATGTTTCCAAAATGCATTGGAACTCGTAATTGCGGTAATACTCTCGCTTTTACATTTGTATTCAACCAATTTGAAAGTTTTTCTAAAGTTGCCGAAGAATATCCTCTTTCATTAAGTTTTAAATAAATATATTCTGGAAGGACGGTAACATCATGTAAGAATGAATCAATTTTTCTCAAAATTGATGATGTAAAGCTGTTTCGTTCAAAACTTGGTAAATCACTTATATGTTTTATCCAACGTTTTAATATGATTTGTTGCATACATTTCAAGGGTAATTTAGAATATGGAGCGTGAAAAGAGTAAAAATCGGCATGAAAATCCCCAATATTGCTAATTAAGTTATCGTAAGCTTTTAATTGAAAATCAAGATATGTATCTTGAGAATATCTACCAAAAGCGCTCGCATTTTTGTCATTTGCAGGTCTGAAAAAGTCATTTACATTTCCAGAGACTTTTCCGAACCGTTTAGAAAATGTTGCAATCCGCGGATTCTTGGAAATTACAAGTCCAATTGCTCCTGAACCTTGTGTTGGTTCGCCTGGAGAGCCTAGATGATATGAAGAAATATCACTACTAATTACAAGGGCTTTATTTATGATTTCTTTTTCAATCATTGCGATAGCATTAAGAATTGCTAGCGTACCACCAGCACAGGCATTGTAAACATCCATTGTAAGCGCATTGGGCGAAACGGACAACATTTCAGCGAAAATATTCGATATACTCTTCGCTGCATATACTTCGGTCTCCGTTCCTACGAATAATGCGTCAATACTCTTAGGAGTAATTTTTCCCCGCTGCAAAGCATTATACCCTGCTTTTAATCCGAGAGAGATAATATCTTCATCTACTTCAGGGATTCGTATTTCTTTAGATAGAAGCCCTTTACTATATTTAGCAGGATCTACATTTCTTTTCAGTGCTAGTTCTGCTAATTTCAAATAAGATCTTGGAGCTGCGAAAGAAGCACTATCAATCCCTATGTCTCCAAATAAATGACCATCGCTTATCATTACCGTTATTGCTCGTTTTTATGTATAGTGTTTTTAAATTCTAAATAAAGTTAAAATTTTTGGTTTTGATTAAATAAATTTTTATTAAACTTAATGTATGTTTTATTAAAAATTTTAAAGAAGCTATCGTTAAATATCTTTTCTTTTTTTTCTCAGACTCTTAAGAATATCAATAGTTCATATTATTATATATAGGGAATCCAAAATTTTTACAAAAATGCTTGGTCAAAATCATAGAATTGAAGATCACTGTAGATGATTAGTTTATCATAAAATTATATATTAATTATTCATATTCTTATTTGTAGTAATTTGCATATTTAGGTAAAAATTTTGGAAGAATTAAAAAACGTAGATAGGGATAAATTACCTAAACATATAGGTTTAATCCTCGATGGGAATCGCCGTTGGGCAAGAGAAAATAACATGGCAACTCATTTAGGCCATTTAGTAGGATATAGAACATTAAGGGAGAGATTATTTGATTTTTTTGATGCTGGGATTCGATATCTAACAATATATGCCCTCTCACTTGAAAATGCTAGAAAGAGGAGCCCTGAAGAATTAAAGTACATCTATAAAATTATATTAAAAGCTGTTGATACTGTTATAAAAGAATCAATAATAAGAGAAGAGAAAATAAAAATAAATGTTATTGGAAGATTATCTGTATTACCCAACGATGTTCAGGAAAAAATTAAAGAGTTAAATGAATTTACTAAGGATCATGACCATGCATTTTTGAATGTATGTATTATGTATGACGGACAAGAAGAAATCGTGGACGCTGTAAAAAAGATTATTAACGATAATGTTAATGAAAACGATATTGATCGAGAATTAATTAAAAACTATCTCTATACTAATAATTTTCCAGAATTAGATTATATAATCAGAACTGGGATGGAAGATGGTGCTAGAATTTCAGGATTTTTATTGTGGGATGCTTCCTATGCTGAATTTAAATTTCGATCTGATTATTGGCCGGATTATAGTAGAGAAATGCTTATTGAAGATCTAAAAGACTATATTAAAAGAGTTAGGCGAAAGGGAGAATAAAATCTTTTTATTATGTAATAAGGATATTGAGTTCTTGTTTTAAACTACTTTTTTGAAATTACTCAAGCTCACTGAAATATCATGGTAATAATACTTAAACCTAAAAAAGTATGCGATATTTTCGATTAATATAGTAAAAAAGAATAAAAAAATCATCTTAAAATATGTCAAACGCGAGTAACGTTATTTCTTTGAATATTACACAGTTTCCTCAAAATCTTATAATTCCTAGTGTAGCTAATGTTGTTTCAATACAAGTAATAAACAATTCAAGTAAAAAAGAAAATTATCAGTTTACTTTTGAGGGAGAAAATTTAAGTATTAGCGTTAAACCAGACGAATTAAATGGACAAGTTGAATTTGGACCTGGAGAGACTAAAAATATCGAATTGAGATTAACTCCTACTGCTGATGGTTTTGGAAAATTAACTATTAATGCTAATTGGCTAAAGATCGTTCAATACAAAGTTAAAATACAAAAAGTAAGAGATGCTGCATCTACAAATAAAATAAACCAGATTTTAGGAAAAAAGGAATATAATCTCTCCAAGAAAATTGATAAATTGAATCCAAATGAATACTTTATTTCTATAGATAAAAATGAGTTAAAACAATTAGAAAAACAATACAGCGCAATGAAAAGAAGTCCAGAACGTTCTATTCAAGAAATAAAAAGTATGATTAAGCAATTAGCAAAAGGATATCTAGCATATAACAATCCCCAGAAAGCATTAGAGTTCGCTCTGGAAATATCAGAGGATACCGAAAAAATGAACTTCTATTATAACTTAATTAGAGCATATGCATCGATTAATTTTGACTATACTTTTCAAATGGTTCAAGGTATAAGTGATATAAATCTTAAGCAAACATTACTTCATTATCTGGCATTTGATCGAATAGATACTGATATTTCACAAGCTATCAGTATTTCTAATCTCATTGATGATGAGTTATTAAAAGTTATATTATTATTCTTTATCTCTAAAAAACTGCATGAAGCAAACAAAAAATTAGAAATTATTAACATTTTAAACCAAATTATCTCCATACTTATGAAATCTACAGTACTTAATTCTAATAATAAAAAAATAAAAAATAAATCTTATGAGTTTCTTAAGGATGCTATTTGGATTTTGGCAGAAATTAATAGTCCTCAAACAGCAGATACTATTATTGAAGCAATACCATCACAAGAACTTAAAGAAAAAGTTGCTATGGATTTATTTAATGTAATTTATGAGATGGTGGATGAGATTAGAACTAAAATAGAATCTACGCTCATTTCTTCTCAATATTTTATTCTAAATACTTATGCATCAACAGTTAATGAAAATTTGAAAAATTTTTCTCTTATTGGAGGAAATGTGAGTAACAATCTTTTAGTAAAAGACTTCAATTTTAACACCGTATTCCTTTCATTATTTAGCTTTGATTTTAGTATTTTTCCTATTTTAGATAGAGTGTATAATGACTTAAGATATAGCTTAAATAAATCAATTGCATATTACATCCTCCCATCAAAAGAGAATTACAAGGAAAGTGAATTAGGAGTCTTAAATTATACTTTAAATCTGTTCTTCAGCAATTTAGCAAAGAACTCGAGTCAAGTATTTGTATATAATTTAGACTTTATTCCCTACTTAGGAAAACCAACTATAATTATATCTTCTGAACAAGATATCTTTGATTATATCAATTCCAAAATAAAAAAGCTTGGAGATTCTGTTAATCTAATAATAGATGATTCATTATTTAAGGGAGGTAAGATTGTTGAGAACTTAAATCAGGTTTTATCTACTAATAAATGCAGAGTTATTAATTTAGTCTTATCTTATGAATTCATTAATGATTATAATGCATTTAAAGCCTTTATTCAATCACTAATTTAGTAAAAAATTTATCTAACAAAAGTATTTATTAAAATTCTATTATATATATTGTAAAATTTTGACAATAAAAAATATAAATAAAAGAAGTACAAAATAAAGGGCACCCCTCTATGGCAAAAGATAAGAAAAAGAAGCAGAAAAAAGAAAAGAAAAAGAAAAGTAAAGGTAGTGGCGATATATTTGCTCATACAAAAGCTAAAAGAACAGCTGCAGTCGGAGCATGGTATACACTTGGGAATTCTGTTGATAGATCTCATGATAAATTGTTTCTAGGTTCAGATTACAGAGAATTGCATATTAATGAGCGGCCATGGCCAGAAATGCTTGCTGATATAGCATATTGGACCCCTTTACCGTTCACACATGGAATTGAAATGGAA
This sequence comes from Promethearchaeota archaeon, assembly GCA_048938025.1. Lineage (GTDB taxonomy): Archaea > Asgardarchaeota > Lokiarchaeia > Sigyniarchaeales > SOKP01 > Loki-b32. Next base: position 27,611 of record JBHLMP010000039.1, on the reverse strand, counting down.
TTAATCATAGCAGATGATAATGGTGATTACCCTCCGGGAGATGAAATGGTTTTCCGGATGAAAGAAATTGTCAGAGACGCAATCAAGATAATGGATCAAGTTCTATATGAAGGAAGATCAGATTTCCTCCCAGTCCCAGATTATATTAGGCAAAAAGTCTTAGCTAGACCTTGGGGTCGCGACGACATTGAAAAGGGGTATGCTATGAATATACGCTATGCTCTGGGAGGATCTTCTGTAGATATTGATGCTTTCGCTCGAGATGGGAATGTAACTGCAATCACTTATATATTAGAGCTTGTTACACCTCCATGTGAATATGTAGAAGAACTTGCCTATTGGGCATCCACATTATTTCTTTTAGCTAAGGCTACATTGCCAAAAGATCTACATATCATCGCTTCTGCTATAAATCCTGCGATGAGGGAATACATGCGCGGAGTCTCCCAAGCTGATCATAGTCATCTGGGCACATTCGAATCAGAATTAGAGAAAGTGCAGAGTTATTGCATGATAAGGAACTTTATTCCTCATATCATTGCTCTTACCTGCAATTCTCCCATTATAAATAACAAACCTACTGATGTTGTTAAAGTGATTAATGGAAGGATTGCGGCACCAAACTGTGTTCGTTCTTTAAGACTGAAAAATAATATTACAATGTTAAGTAACAATGACCCTAATCATTTTATCCCTTATTTAACATCAACAGATCAAGACTCAATGAATTATTTCCTCCAGGTTGTTCAAAAAGCTAGTTTAGAAGATGGGCGTTTTCAGGATGTCTTTCCGTTTACAGATTGGGGGACGATTGAAGTCCGTATTAGTGATGCACAAATTTCAATCTGTCGAAGGATAGGAATAGTCTTGTTGCTTCAAGCTATGTGCTATAAAGCAAGAAAACTTCTAAAAAAGGGAGTGTGGGTTCCTGATGCGGGTTCTGCTACAATTGCGTACAATAGAAAAGCGGCCATAGAAAGGGGGTTAATAGCGCTCTTTAGACCACAAAATCTTACACGAGAACATCTTGCTCAGTATGATCGTGAGTTTGCAAAGCAATATTTAGGTCCTGCAAATCAACCTATAAGATATATGATGCAAGCCGTTCAGAGAATGTTTTTCTATTTGAAAGATGAGTTGAAAGAGCTTGGTTTTCTCTATTCTCCTTTTCTGAAACCACTGTTGCAATCTGTTTTTGGAAGTGTAAGTTATGCTGAACCTCCAATTACGGAGGCAGAATACCAACTTTCCTTGTATGATTATAAGCTAAAAAATGGTGAAAATCCGAATATCTTATATGATTTAATATATTTTACGATACAATACTGCCAAGACCCATTAAACAATCCCTTAACTGGAGTTCTAACTTTACCAAAAGAAATGAGAGATTAAATTTTTCATCAAAACTTTATCTAATAACTCAAAGACTTTAATTAAAAAGTATTAGGCTCTCTTCTCTAATTACATTAAATTTAATAATTAAAAAAAAAAGGAAATATTGAAATTTTTCTATTTATATACTCCGTATTGCTTGGTGAAGTCAATCATGGCTTTAATATTTTCGGGTTTTGCCTCATCAATTACCGCTCCATTCATCATTAAATAACCACCATCTTTACCAGCGGTATCTATTAGTTTCTTTACATAATCTTCTATATCTTGCGGTGTGCCTAAATTTAATAAAGAGATAGGCATATTGCCTCCTATGCAAGCAGTATCTCCTAAAATTTCTTTTGCTTTATTCATGTCTGTTAAATCAAACGCCCATATAACTTTGCCTTTAGGTAAATCCTTAATAACTTCAAGACGCGAGTTAAAACCACCTTCAACATAAGAGAATGGTACACATCCTTCTTCAATTAAGCCCATAAGAACTTTTCTAAAGGAAGGCCAGTAGAAAGTTTTAAATTGCTCATCAGAAAGAAAACCATCAGCTCCTTTATGTAAAGGTATGAACACAATAGGATTTCTGTTCATCTTAGCCATAGATACACCCATATTAATCATTAAAGGTGTTGTAACTTCAAGAGCTTTAAGCAGTTTATCGGGTCGTTGATATAAATCAAGCATTATCCCTTTAGTTCCTCTGAGGGTATCACCAATAGTATCATAAGGTGCCTTTGAAGCTCCACCAAAGAAGTTTGGAAATCCATTTTCTGCCATCTCTTTATCGAAAGCTCCGAGGACACCTGCCCATTTTAAAGCTTCACTTCCTGCTTCCATTAGGGCTTTAAGGGCTTCCTGAACATCTGGGAGACCATATGGTAAAATATTACCCCCAGTAAATGGCAACTCGACTATGTTGGTGAGAGGTGCTAGCTGTTTAAATGGCTCTAACGTTCCAAATACACGTGGTAAATAGACACTTCTAAAAAAACCGGAAGGATCTTGAATGAAAGCATCATATTCATCTGGCTTCATATATTCACTCTCAAGGCATTGATATGAAAGGTTAGGAGAAACTCCATGACCAGGCCAAGCATATAATTTATAATCAAGAATGTCAAATAGTTTTCCTGGACCGGGAACAAAACAACCTATATGCGCATCCGGCTCAAAATCTAAAACCACTTTTTTCCACGCAGCCAAAAGTTTGTCGTAGTCATACATAGCTTCTTGGGGGGTTACACCGCTATAAAATGCAGGGAAAAAACCAAGCATTAGAACAACCGGAACTCTATCAGGCATTTTCTTTAATTGAACAACATCTTTTATTCTTATTACTCTTTCCTTATAAGAGTTTTCGGCATTAGAGCTGGCAAATTCAATCCCCTGGGGTGAAAGCCACCTTTCAAACATTTCCTCCTGTTTCTCATCTAAAGATAAATTTTCCCATTTCTTTTCCATTTCTTATTACCTCCTGCAATTTCTCTACTGAGGACTATTACTATTCACCAATCCACTCTTTGGCTAGGGCAACTGCTTCGATTGCATCTTTTCTATAGGAATCTGCACCCACATATTTTCTTACTTCCTCGTTTATCTGTCCTCCACCAATCATTATTTTTGTTTTTTCTTTTAAATCTGCCTTTTTGATTTCCTCTATGGTCTCTTTCATAGAATCATATGCTAGAGTTAAGAATCCACTCAAACCTACAATTTTTGCATTCACTTCCTTTATTTTTTCTACAAATTTTTCTTTTGGAACATTTACACCAAGATCATAAACCTCAAATCCATTTGACTCTAACATAAATTTTACAATATTCTTTCCTATATCATGTATATCACCATATACTGTTCCCAGAACTACTTTTCCTAAACTCTGGACCTTGGCACCAGCTTTGAGTTTTGGTTCTATAATTTCTGTTATTTTCTTTAGAATCTCTCCAGACATGATTAGATCTGGTAGGAAGAACTCTTTACTCTCAAACTTTTCTCCCACTTTAGCCATAGCGATTCTAATTTGCTCTAAAATTTTCAGAGGATCCTCTCCAGCGTTAATTTTTTTCTGAACAAGGTCTATAGCTTCCATTTCGCGCAAATCTACTATTAAATTTATTAAATCCTCAGACAATACAATTCCTCCTTTTAATTTAAAATTAAAATTTGTGAATAGATTTCTCATTTATCTCATAACAACCTTTTATTTATAAATATTACCTTTAAAAATCACTTTTTATAAATGCTGATAAGAATTTGCTTAAAAAACAAAAAGGTAAAAGAATTTTTTTATCTCATTTAATTGTAAGTAAGTTTTAATTAGATAATTATTACTAATTTTTAAACAAAAACAATTATTGATATTTTTATGCTAACGTGTAATATAGAACAAGATGGGAAAAAAAGAGTAGAGCATATTTTTGTAATTGATGCTCATTCACATTTAGGTCAGGATGTAGATGGTGCTACAAATATGAACCCCGCTTCGCCGGGTGGCACCTTTGACTTCTGGGGTAATGTTCAAGGAAAAATTAAAGCAGATTGGGAAAAAACTGGGGAACAAGCGTTTACTACAACCATAAATGGTAAATTTACTAAAATATCTTGGTCTTTTACGCCTTATCCTTTTACAGATCACTTATATATTGCCCTACAAAAAATAGGAAAAAGATATTCTGATTTGAAAGAAAAATCAAGATTTTATTCCTTCATTGATCAAGGTGTTGTTTTTCCTTTCCAAGATGTTTTTCGAGCTAAACATCCGGAAGCGTTATATCGAGCAAGTAATATAAATATTTCACGTTTTACAACCAGATTTCCCTTCTCAATGAAATTGATTGGGTATGGTCGCTGTGATCCAATGGAAGGAGAGAAAGCGGTAAATGAAGTGAAATATGCGAGGGAAGTTTTAGGACTACGAGGTTTAAAATTACATCCCCGCTCAGAAGGATATATTGATAAGATGACTTCTGAAAAAGTAATTAATGTTCTTGTTGAGGCGGCATCATATTCTATGCCAGTTATCTTTGATACTAGAGGTAGAGGTTCAATTTTAGAAATTGGAAAATTGATAAGATCCGCAAGAAATGTAATTCAATCGAATTATCCTGATTTATTACCTCATTTTAAAGTAATTATCGCCCATTTTGCTCAAGGGAATATTGATGATTATGAAGTTTATAATACCATAGTTCAGCCAAATACATATGGAGATCTTTCAATGTTGCATGGTGCAGGTGCTGGTAACTTTTTTGAAAGTTTTCGAAGATGGTTTCAATCAAATCGTAAGGAAAGTGTAGATAATCGTATTTGGTCTGAATATCTCCTTTATGCTTCTGATTATCCTTATTTTGGAGATGTTCATGCCGAAAAACTTATAATATACATTATTAATAAACAATTCTTTGACACTGGTGGAACTCTTCAAGATGTTAGAAATATTCTTGGATTAAACCAGTTAAGAGTTTTACCTGAATATAACCTTCCTCAACTTTCAAAGGATTCTAAAAACCCACCAAGCTTAATGGTCTCTAATCCCTCTTTTCAACAAAATAATATGAGTACCTATGATATATCAATTAGAGCTCTAGCTAAGATAATTGTTGAAAACAAGATTGACATTAAAAAATTCTGCTTACAATTTAAAGGCTCATGGGATACCCTAAGCGACGATATTTTAATGACTACAATCTCTAATAGTAAAAAAGAAGAGATAAATTTACTTTTTATGAATTTAGTGAAAGAAAAAATCTCCTTGTTTGCACCATTACAACCCAAGATAGCTTGGAAAAAATTTGGCTATAAATATTTTAACCCGGAAGATCGGGCATTTTTTGCAGCTGTATTTAAACAAAATTATTTATCAATGGATCTTAATAAAACATCAGAATTGTTGGCACAGATTTATACTTAAAAATTCTTCTTATTGTTTAAGCTTAATTTTATGCTTCTAATACTTTAGTTTGTTGAATCTATTAATATTATTCAACAGATATTAGAAAATACATAAACCATAATAAGAAGATAAAACAATTAAAATTGAATAACATTATATTAATCAATAGATTAATGAGCAAGAAATTTAATAATTAAAAGCCTAGTGGGATAAAATTTTGAAAGGAATTGTGATTTTAAATCTAAATAAGAAATCAGAGCCTGTTGTAGATGCTCAATACCCACAAACTATTTGTGATGACTTAGGTGTAACAGATTCAATGCTAGAAACAGTCTTCGATGAACAAAAAAGTGTAAGGACAGGCCCCAATTATCTTGAAATGCAAATCAAACGGGATCTTAGTGTTGCAAGTTTTTTTACTGGTCATTCCTCAAAACACTTTATAGGGAAAGGAGATCATGTTATTACTGTATTTCTTTCTGATGAGGATATTCTTCCAAGAAATTTTGAAGGGCAGGTTAGAAGAATTGCCTTTGAATTATTACCAAAAAGAAGGGATAAAGATTTCAAGAATTTATTTGCGAAATATTATGAATTATTGGAAAAAGGAGAATTAGACGCTTATTGGCAAGAACGACAGGAAATGGAGCAAGATATAGGTGAAAAAAAAGAAAGAATAGATGATCTTGCTCAAAAAGTCTCTATGCTAGTATCTGATAGATCAGAACATCTTAGAAACGTTCAAGCATTAAAAAATGAAGTAAATGAGTTATACCAGAAATTAGAAAATTGGAGTGTACAAATGGCAGAGCTTAATGAATATAATGCAACTTTAACAACAAAAACACGAGAATTAACTAAATTAACAAATAATCAAAAACAGGAATTAGAACAAAAGGATGGTCAAATCACAAAATTAAGAAAAATCGTAAGAGATAAAGATGAAATTGAGGAAGGGGCCGAAAAATTACTTGAACAAATAAAAAGAGTTAAAGCTGAAAATGAAAATTTTAAAAACGAGATAGAGAAAATGAATAAAACGAACAAAGATTTAAAATTTCAAGTTTTGAAATCAAATCGAGAGAGAGATTCCCATTTAGATACAATTAGAGATCTAAAATTAGACATGAGAAATCTGAAAGAACAAATTTCAACTGAAGGAACTTCAAAAAGTAACTTGAATGAAGAAATTGTTAATTTGAAAAAAGATTTAAAGGTTATAAGGAGAGAAAGAGACCATTATCAAAAATTAGTGCAAAAACATAACCTCCTCTAAATTATTAAAAAGCTTTTGTAAAAAAGATTGAATTTTTATTAGATTATGGAAAAATTTCTTATTTTCCTATTTTTCCTATGCCTTACTTAATGAATTTAAGTGAGAAAAAGTCAGTATTAATAAAAACATAATTTTTTATACTTCGAGTTTTTATTATTATAATAATTATAAGTTTAAATTGGATAATATCATATTAAATATCAAAATAGAATTGGTGTATTAAAATTTCAATTGATACCAAAAGTTTTGATAATATTCTCAGTAAGATTATAAAGAGTGAGAGCGGAATTAAAAAAGTTATTTTAGTTGATAGAACTGGATTAACGATCGCAAGTGTCTCGAAATTTTCCTATTTCCCTGCTGATGTAGATGGTATCGGTGCTATTGCGAGTGCTGTTTTTTGTGCATCAGAAGAACAAGGTAAAAATCTAGAACTTGGTGAATTAGATATCGTTACCTCAGAATTTAGCGGGGGTAAGATATTTGCCGCATCATGTGGGCCCAAGGGGGTTCTTACACTTATCTCTGACCCGGACATCAACATTGGGCTAATTAGGCTAATACTAAAGCGTTCTGGAGATGAATTAAAAGAAGTTTTAGATGAATTCCTCGCAGAAATTCCAGAAGCACTTGATTCTGGCTTGGATTTAAGTGATTTAGACGAATTAACTCCAGATTAATTTAAATTAATCTACTTCAGCCAAATTTCTACAAATTTCTTATAAATAGATTTTAGGTAAGTTTAGATTTCTTTTTGTGTGAAGAAGATTTTTAGAAATTTTTCTCTTTCTTTTGATTTGTAAAACCAATCTTGCTATTCCTATTAATTTAAATGTGATGCTAAAATTAATTTAAATTAAATAATTAATGGAAAGGTTCATAGAAAATAAATATGAAATTAGGATTAGAAAATAAAGTTGCTTTAGTCTTAGCATCGAGTAAGGGATTGGGATTTGCTTGTGCTCAGAGTCTTTATACAGAGGGTGCTAATGTAGTTATTTGTAGTCGTTCAATGGAAAATTTAGAAATGGCTAAGAAAAAAATAGAGAAAACAGAATCTCTTTACTCAGATAATATGGTATTTCCTGTAATTGCGGATTTAATGTATGAAAATCAGATAGAAAATCTGGTAAGAAAAACACTTAGTGAACTTAGAAAAATTGATATTTTAGTTCATAATGCAGGAGGACCTCCATCAGGACCAATCAATAAAATAACAAGGGAAGAATGGACGAATTCAATTGACTTAAACCTACTATCTTTCATTAGAATTACAAATTTAGTAATCCCAATTATGCGAAAGCAAAAAAATGGTAGAATTATTGCAATAACATCGGTTTCAGTAAAGCAACCTTTAAATAATCTTGTATTATCTAATACTACTCGGCTAGGGGTAGTAGGTTACGCTAAGACTTTAGCAAATGAATATGGGAAAGATAATATTTTAGTAAATGTAGTATGTCCCGGTCCAACTCTAACAGATCGAATGAAAGAACTAATCAGCAAAACTTCTCAAGAAACCAGTAAATCTGAAAAGGAAGTTACAAAATCTTGGATAGATCCGATCCCTTTAGGACGGTTAGGAAAACCAGAAGAATTAGCAAATTTAGTCGTTTTTCTTGCCTCAGAAAAAGCCAGCTACATTACTGGAACAGTTATTCAAGTAGATGGAGGTTTTCTTAAAAGTACATTTTAGCTACACTAATGCTAATTATTCTAAATAACTTGAAGATTTTTAAGAAAAAAATTAATATAACTTTCTTTCTCAAATAATTTTCACACCCTACAAAAATTTATAATAATCTTATATTAAGTAATTATTAATGAATAGAATTCTTAGTTAAATTCATTTTTGAAATCACTATAATTATCTAATTCAATGGAATTAAAATGAAAGATAAAAAAACCATATTCTGTTTGGTAATATTATTCTTCATAATTTTTCCAATTTATTTTCAACCATTTACTATAAATTCTACTTATTTCTCTTCTATTCAGAAAAAGAATGAGGATATTCAACTTTCAAAAGAAATTACAGGTACAAGACAATGGTTAAATAATTCTAATTTTGATACACAACAATTTTGGATTTCAAGTGAATCTGGAGATAAAAATGATGTAGATGCCTCTATTAGTGAGGGTCAAGCAAATTTTATTATCGTCGGAGAAAAAAGAACATTCAATAATATTTCAGGTATTCCCATAAATAATACTTACCAAAAGTGGATTGCTGCTAAGGAATCTCCGATATCTGTTCTTCCCGATAATATGGGGCTTGATCAATACGGTTTTTGGGCGGATAATGAATATGATGAAAATGTTGATCAAAGTCGCAATAATCCAATTATCCATTGGAAAAGAAACATAACAATGCCTGTAAATATGGATGATTATATTATTACATCAGCAGACTTATCTGCCATCTTTAATGCTACTGCAGATATAAATCTTGAAACTCCAACAGATACATTACTTGACAGCGGTTATGCAGCAGAATATGATCATGCTCGATTTTTTGTATTAATTTCTGATTTAAATAGAATTGAGAGTTATGAATTAGCATACAATCAAACTGTAAATTTAGGGATGGGTACTTGGGGACGAACGGGTAGAGGTGGTCAAGATAACATAACTAAAGAGTACATGACACCGATTGATGAAGAAGATATAATATTTTTCTTAGATCGCGTTCTAGGGCATGATAATCGCAACTTTACATTTACATTAGGAATAGATATTTACTGTGAAGATAATTATCCCGGTCTAGAAATTGATACTTGGTATTCCTTACGTATCAAATCATGCAATTTCTCTTTTAATTACGAGAAAATAATAGATAAGTTTACATCAATCTCTTGGAATCAAGATTGTGACAAAATAAGCGATCTGAGTCCGTATACAGTTTTAGTTGATAATGCTTTATTAAATTTTAATTATAAAATTGATCAGGATTGGCCTACAAATTCATCTCCAAATTCCGAACTTTGTATGATAGTTAACAATAATAAGCTTCCTGAAGTGATTAAATTAGATTCTACGAATACATCATATCAACCTGCAAAATTAGGGGGATTTGATGTTACTAACTTAATAACAGACGATGTGAATGTTTCATTTGAAGTTTATATTGCTGATGATTTTAAATGGGATGATAATATAACCATTTCTATAGATAATGCTTCCCTCATAATATCATACATTATAATTGAACCAGAGTCAATAGTAAAAAAACCAGATTATTCTTGGATCATTTATACATTAGGGATTGGAATCATTGGTCTAATCACTGTTTTTACTTTATACCAAACTCATTTTAAATATCCACCATTGGTGAGAAAAATAAAAAAATTGAGGAAAAAAATGAGAAAAGGCAAGAAAACCAAAACTAGAATACTTAAAACGCGAGATGATATTATAATAAAAAATTATCATGATTCCAAACAAATATTAAAATTGGAACCAATTAAAGAAGAGGGAATTATTAAAAATGAAATTACTAAAAATAGTACAGGGGAGGTACAGCAATGAAATTTTCGAAAAAACTGATGCTATTCTTTATAATCTCTTTATTTATAATTCCAATCCTTTTTCAAGTCACTTTGCTAAACTTGGTAAACACCTCAATAGATTTTAATGAACATAAAAATGTAAGTTTATCAACAGAAGAATTTTATACAGAAGAATGGCTTGTAAATAATAACTTTACAACTAATGCATCATGGTTTTCTGATATTGGGAGTTTAGGAGATCCTACAGACGTTAATGCAACTATTAGTGGAGGGCAGGCCAATTTTTTAATATTAGGTAATAAAAGATCGTTTTCCAATATCAATGGAACACCCCAATCTGGTGATTGGGATCCGATGAAAAGAGCAGAAGATTCTATTTATCCCGATCGCTATGAAATCAATGAATTTGGTTGCAATGCATCACATGAATATTGGGAGGGCTCAGGCGATAATCTATATGGATATCCTGGAAACCAAACTCGCAATCGACCCAGTGTACTATGGAAAAGACTTGTCGAAATGCCAATTGATATGAGCGATTATCTTATTACTTCAGCTGAAGTAATATCCATTTTTAATGGAAGTGCTAATATTAATGTAGAAACCCCAAATGATACATTGACTGGGATCAACCCTACTCGAGCAGAAAATGATCATACTAAATTTTATGTCCAACTCACAAATCTAGAAGATAAAATAAGATATGAAATAGCTAGCTATGAACCAGTTTATTTAGGGAATGGTTCTTTGGATGCTAGTACTAATTATGGATCCATCGATAACATAAATGACACAGTAATGATAGCTGTACCACTTGATGTTTTGAATTATTACTTAAATCGAGTCTTTGAATATGACCATCGGAATTTTACTATTATTTTAGGAATAGACATAGATTGCGAGGATAATTACGGACAGTCTGATCGGGATACATACTACTCCTTATTAATAAAGATATGTAATTTAACGTTTGATTATGAGAAAAAAATAAACCAATTATCTAGTGTATCATGGAATCAAATTTGCAAGAGAATAAGCGACATTAGTAATGAAACAGTTATAGTTATTGGGGCAAACCTTAATTTCAAATACAAAGTTAATCAAACTTGGCCAGAATTATCACCAAATTCTGAAATTCAAATTTTAATCAATGACAATAAACATACAGAGACTGTAAAACTAAGCTCAGCAACAACCTCACCTCAAGACGCAAAATCAGGAGGTTTTGATATCACTAGTTTAATTACTGATAATGTGAACTTTTCATTACAAGTCTCAATAGCAGACGATTTTGCTTTAAATGATACAATTTCCGTTTCGATTGATGACATTTCTTTAGTTCTTTCTTATATTATAATAATACCTGATGAACCGATTGAAGAGGGATTCGATTGGATGTGGCTCATTTATATATTAATTGGAGCTATGGCAGGTCTCATTACAATTATTATCTTATACCAAACTCATTTTAAATACCCACCATTAGTGAGAAAAATAAAAAAATTGAGGAAAAAAGTGAGAAAAAGTAAGAAAACTAAACCAATTATAGTAAATAAGAGAGAAAAGATTGTTAGGAGTAATTTTCAAAATCAAATTAAAAATTTAGATATAGAATTAACTCAAATGAAAAAATAAAAGTTTAAAAGATAATAGAGATATTAGTGAATTTTATTTGAACATTATATTTTGGTCAATTAAGTATAAAAAGATATTTATATACCAGAATTTATCTTTTATTCATATTTTAAAAACTTTATATAAAATAAAAATAAACATATCAATTTTTTAAAAATGAATAATAAAAAATGTCAATTTTTTGTATTTCTTGAGGGATATAAATGAAATTGAAAAGTATTAGGATTAAAAGTTTGGTAATATTACTTTGCATAGTTTTATCTTCATTTCCACTTTCTTATTTATTTTCAATTAGTACTTCGAATAATTTGAATAATGTTAAAGGTATTCCTCCTTCTGAAGAAATACCAAATATTTTTACTTCTGATAGTTTAGCGACTGATAATACTTTCACAGGCATAGGTGCTCCTTGGAATGTAACTCACTATGCTAATTATACAAAATCAAATTTAGGAGTAAGTTTTTATAATAATTCTTATGATGATACTCATGCAAAAGTAGAATTATATGGATGGAATGGATACCAATTAAATTCTACAATAAATAATTTATATGACACCAGAAATTGGATTAATGGAACGTTTCACGCTGGTCCTGATGATAATGATTATTCTACTAATGAAGATGATAGTAATTATGTTCTTAATTGGACATTTCATGAGCAGGATGTAGGATCATATAATAATCCTATGAGTGGAAATTATCATGATACCTCCTCGCCCTACTCAGATGGACAAGATTGTGTGCAGCTCGCAATCGATGGTGATTATAATGGGCGTTATGATGTTGGCGATAAATGTTGGTGGGAAACTCCTATTGAACTGGATAGAGGGGATGTCGAGGAAGCGTGGTTAAGTTTTTCAGTACGAGCGAAGTCTGCTGATGATTACAATAATCACATGGTGCTTCAAGTTGTCGTGAATGATAAAATTATATGGGGAATGGGTCTTGCATCAATTTTGGAAGTAAGCGGGAATCCCAGTATAGGAAATTACGGCGAATGGTATCAACCATATTCCATATACTTAGATAGTAATGATGCACAAATTTTTCCCGATGGCCTTAAAAACATGAATGTTACATTAGAATTTAAAAGAGTAAGTGGAGAAGACACTCCTGGGTATGGAGACCATTCACTTTTATTCGATAATGTTTCATTAACTGTAAAAGCGAAAGCTAAACCGTCTCATTTGGAACTGCAATTAAATGGCGAAGATGTGAATGATAATACTAATTATGGTGAAGGAAACCTTGGACTCTTAGGTAACTGGAATGGAAGTATTCAATCTTCCGTAATTGCAAATTTTAGTAGTGATGCGAATTGGCCATTCACTTATCAAGATGATGGAATTCTGATAAGCTATAAAGTTGAACTTAGTACTGATTTGAATTTATATACAACTAAACCTGAACCAGAAACATATTATACTACGAACCCGGACTTGCAATATCAAGGATCTTCATTTATAGGCTCTAATAATAGTAATATAAATTGGACCACGTATGCACATATGGAGATTCCAGCAGGGTATGAAGAAACAAATATGACTGTTGAATACCCTTCAGATTACAATTTAATAGGCGTATTCTTCTCTCAAAATCCTAATAATATTTCGGAAACTACTATAACAGAATATGGAAACAAAAAGATTGTGAATATTCCAGTAAGTTCCATAACAAGTAATACAAATGGATTTTGGAAGTTAACAGCAGTATCACCTAATTATTGTTCAGAGTTAAATATATATAACGGTCCTACTGCTACTGGACCATGGGTGCTTAATAATAAATTCCTAAGTGGAGAATATATTAACATTACTGGAGACATTTATAATTCCGCTTTGGTTTCTGGATATATTCAACAAACCAAGGCCCAGCTTCAAATAAGATTTCCAAATGGTTCGATATGGACATCAGCAACTCAAACAAAACTAGTTGATAGTACTGGAATGGTCTATTTTGATCCTATTATGATCCCTGATAATGTTCCAAATTATAAAGCAGGAGAATATGATGCGGTTATCACTTGGAATAACTCATATTCATCCTTTGGTACAAATGAAACAGGGATTATTTATAAAAAGTTTACAGTAATCCATGATTCTCTTCTTTACCCTGATGAAGGTATATATTTCATTGAAAATGTAATTGACGATAGAATAATTAATATTAAAGTATCATTTAGAGATTTAATAGATGGTACAGCTATTGCGAATGCATATGTATACACAGATTTTATAGGAGTCGATGAATCATTAATCCAAACTAGTCCAGGATTTTATTTATATGAATTTAATGCTTCTAAAGCTGAGGCAGGAAACAATACTGTAACGATTTATGCTAATTCAAGCTATTATTTGAATAAAACCATAAATATTACAATTGATGTAATTAAAGAGACAATTTTGACGGTTGAAACTGATTTTTTCACTACTCCTTGGAAACAAAATTTTACTGTGCGATTTAATTATACAGAAAAAAATAATCCTCTAAATTGGATTGATACAACAGACATTACTATTGATGAATGGCTTGGTGATTATCATTTAACACAACCTAGCGTTGGACATTATGAACTAGAATGTAATACATCTGCTTATGCAGCACTCACACTTCAATCCTTCATTATTTCAATAGATCCATATAAATATGAACCCCAATCTGTTCTAATTAGAGTCCAAATTACTGAATTAGCGTCTTCTTTAAAGTTATTTTTAAACGGTAATGAAACATCTAATAATGGTAAAATTGCAGTTGAACTTGATGCAGTCATAAATGTGTCTATAACTTTCAGTGATCAATTAACAAGTAACCATCTACCGAACGCAAATGTTAGTTTAATAGGAATAGGTCCAGATAGATATTTTGAAGAAAAAAGTAGCTATTACAATTATAGTATAAAAGCTACTGATTTAGGTGAAGGAATTACTGTATTAACTGTATTTGCAGAAGTCCTTAATTATCAGCCTCAAACCATACAATTTTGGATTGAAGTGGGTAAAAGATCCTCGCAATTACAATTATTTTTAGACGGCGATCCTCAAACAGAAGATCTAGTCACGTATGAAATTACAATAAACGAGTTCTTAAATATAACTGTGAAATACATGGATAATGAATCACAACATATTGCCAATGCAACAGTACAATTGACAGTACAATTGATAGGAGGGAAATTGACTTTCAATTTAACAGAATATACTGGCTTAGGGCAATATTATATCCCAGGCGGTCTTAATACAACTATTTTAGGTACTGGAGCATATGAATTTTCAATTCTCGCTTATGCGCCCAATTATGTACCTAAGACTAAAGGAGGAGTAATTACTATCATTAAAATAGTTGGAACTATTAGCCGAGAAGATGGAGGTGCTCAAATAGAAGCGGAAGTAGGAGAGGATGTGTTATTACAAATCATTTTAAAAGATCCGTTAAATAACACTATTACTAATGCTATAGTAACATACTTGTGGTCTCATGGACCGGGGGGTGACCTTGAAGATCTAGATAATGATGGGATATACAATGCAACTTTATTAAATGTTAGAGAAGGAGTTCAAACACTATGGATATCTGCTTATGCAGGGGATGATTATAATTTTGTAACTTACACCATAACATTAGTTGTAACTGCCCCCACCCCATCCACCGGACCTAATTTAAGTTGGCTTGTCCCAATCTTGATTTACGGATTTCTTGGCGTAATAGCAGTTGTTGGTACGATTTTTACCCTATATATTAAACGTTGGCGATTTCCCCCTCTAGTGAGGAAGATAAGATCTTTAAGGAAAAAGGTAAGTAAAGTAAAAAAGACAAAACCAGTTATGGTAAATACACGAGAAGAGATTATAACAAATAATCTGCAAAATAATGTGAAAAATTTAAGTTTAGAAATAACACCTGAAAAAATTGATACAATAGGAAAATTGAATATAAATGAGGATGTGAATTAAATGCCAAAAGGATTTATAATTACTGAATGGACTGAAGATCGAGGTTTAGCTGTTACGCTTAATTATCCTGAAAGCCTAGAAATCGATTTAGATGATATGATGCGCATTTTCTATGCCCATATAACGGGGGCAGGAGAGGCAGGAAATGTTTTAGTGAGACTAGAGAAAGCACGTTCCAATGTGGCAAGTTTTTTTACTGGAATGGACTCTCAAAGACCCATAATGGTAAATTTAATGTTGGAATTAGGAGAAGACCCTGATATGTTTGGTGAAGCAGTAATTCGAGAAATTAATGAAACATCTTTATATTATCTGCAACAAATGGGAACAGATATTTCCCAAACTTACGACATTGTAAATCAATTAAAAAATTATCTGAAAAACGCATTATTTCTTTTAGAGAGGTTAAAAAATTTAACAAAAGAACAAAGATTAGCACAAATTTATACTAGTGAAAAAGCAAGAAAAATTTTAGAGGTTTTACAGGATAGACCATTATCCAGGAAAGAATTGCAAGCTATTTTAGAAGAAAAATTGAGCAAAATAATATCCAATATTGAAGTTACATTGGATCCTTTTGTAAAAACTGGAATTATCAAACAAGATTGGATTGAAGGGGATTCGGATATTTCATTATTTCTGCTTTCTGATTTTACTATTTTCAGAGCACCTGTCACTAAACTAATTGAGGACGCGAGAAAAAAACTTCCTACTCCAGAATTAGCCACAATTTATCTCGAAGAAGTAAACAATTTCTTTAAAACCTACAGACCCAGTTTAGAAGATAATTTAAAGATAGCTAAAAATATGATAAATCCTGATAAATATGATTTTATCACGCTTTTTAGAGAAAGAGCGTATCCTATAAATAAAATTCCTAAAGGACCTGGTGAAAGTGTTGAACAAATTGGGGAGTTTTTAAAAAGTATGGAGCAAGATCAAATTATAAAAATATTAAGGGATAGCAAAGGTACTTTATGGGTATTCTTATTTACTGATATTGCAACTCCTACATTTTATCCTGAATATATCATTGAGAAAATTCGACAACATCGCATGGAAGGGACTCTTAAAAAAGAATATGCAATTAAACATTTAGAATTACTCGAAGAAGCATATAAGAAATAATTAGGTGATCTATTAATAGTGTCGCATGAAGAACTATCTGCAACAAAGCACGTTTTAAAACTTATTGGATTAGCTCATGATGAAGTTGACACCTATTTTAAAATAACGGGAAGAGGGCCCGTAATGAGCGGTGAAATTGCATTACTTGCTGGTGTTGATGAAGAAAGAGCAGTACAAATAGCAAAAAATTTATTTGAAAAGGGTTTAGTTAGAGAAATTCCTGGAAAAACACCATTTTATATGGCTTTACCTCCATATGCTGCGCTTTTAAATCAAATTCACTATTTCAAAGATACAATTAAAACATTTCAGCAAGTTTCTCCTATAAATTTGCAAGCACGATTCGATTCCATGGAAGAACATTCAGCAAAATTGAAAAAATTGGATGATTATAAGACTTATCTTCAGGTTATGAAAACAAAGCTTCCTGCTCAAATTAAAACTCAATTTGATAGATTTGAGAATGAACTTCAACAAGTAAAGAGATTCCATGATGTTAAAAGATTTATTTTAAACTTAAAAGAGATTGTACCAGCAGATATTACGAAAGAATTTGATATTATGGAAACTAAACTAGAAACAATTAAATCCGAGATTTCAAATAAGTTTGAAACTCAATTTCGAATCGGACCATTAAAAGCCATGGCTGAAAAAATTGTTTCTCGAGTTGTTTCTGAACAATTTAATGAATTGACAGATTATTTTAAAACCAAATTCGTTGGAACTACTCAAAACATGCTTGATCAAGTTATTAATCAATTGGGGAGTCTTTCAGATACTGCTGGTGAAATAAGCATAGATTTAGGTACTGTATTTATAGACATAGAATCTGGATTAAAAAATACTTTAGAAGATCTAGAAAGCAGAGTTACTGGTGTATATGATGACATTATAGCAGGTATTGCTGAATTAAAGAATTTATTTCAGAAAGAAATTTTTGAAACTCTTCAAACCGATATAATAAATAATATTATTACTCAACTAGATGGCGCTGAAGCAACAATGCAAGAATTCTGGGATCGTTCTAAGGAAGCTTCAATGTTAAGTTTTAAAGATGTATGGTTTGTAAGGAGTATCGAGGGAATGAAAGCACAAATTAACGAAGCAATCCCGCGTATTAAAATGAGAATTTATATTATTGCTCCAAAACTAGAAGATGTCGATTTCGTCGCTCTTTCTAAGGTAAAAAAACATGTAAACGTGAGGATTTCAACTAATTTTGATTTAAGTAATCCTGAAGATGTTAATATCTTAAATCAAATTAATCAATTTCCTAATTTTGATATAAGACATTATCCACGAGAAAACATATGGTCGGTAAATAGGGATTTTGAAGAAGTAATAGTTTGTGTAATTTCTAAAGATATAGACCTTGGAACTATGCAAGTCGCAGGTATGGGTTCTGTGATTGATGAGCATATTAAACTATTTGCTGGATTACTTGAAGATGTATGGATGCAAAGTAAAAAAATCGATCAAATTGGATTTATACCTCAACAATATCAACAGCCTATAAAGCCAGAGATCTCGAAAGAACCCGAGCGAAGGGTTTCAATACCAAAAGAAAAACCGAAAGTCAAAGTAGAAGATACTATTGAACCAGAACCAGTTAAACCTATCGAAATTCCATCAGAAAAAGTGGAAATTAAACCCCAAACAGAGACTTATCCCGGTACTGTTAGTCCTGCTAATGTTAACCTCTCATTTCAATTCGATAGTTTAATAAAAAATCTGGAAACACTACCTGGCTATGAATTAGCCGCAGGTTTACAACTTCTACAGGATGAAATTCTCGAAAAAAAAGGTTTTAGTGCTATTCTACGGCAAATAAGAATAGAGGTCACTGCTCTCAAATCTATCCCTAAGATATTAGATCTTTCTGAGAAAGATATGTTATTAAAAAAAATTAATTTCTGGAGAAGTAAATTAAATATATAAAACCTTATTACCTATTTTTTTATTTTACCTATTTTTTAATGCTCCAAATTAAAACAAGAAAGGATTATCAATCCCTAGATATTTTTCTATGACACCTTCAATTTCTTCTTTTTTGCCAATATAACCGATTAATTGGTGTTTCGCTTTACCATGCGAAGCATTATCAATTGTTTTAAAGGGACTCAACTGAAGCTCAATTTCTCCATAATTTAATAGTGGTTTATTTGGAGATTCAGAATTATATGATTGAACAACCCCTATCTCAGAATTAGGATGATCTCTCGCTACGTCAAAACATTCATTTTGACTTCTTGGGATATCATCAGATAGTTTAACTAACAATCCATAATCTTCTGAATCCGGAATTTTAATTATGTATCCTATCTTTGCTTTTTTCTCATAATCAATATCTTCAGGTCGAATTGCCAATTTGTAGATATCATCAACATCTACTTTATATGCTACATAATTTTCTCTAATTTTTAAACGAGTTGCTGGAATATATCGAAAATAAGAAAGAGGTTTTGGATCTGGCTTAGTTGGTACTAAAACTGTTCCTGGATTTGAAGGACCGCCACTAATAATACAAGCTAAAGACCAACCATTAACTTTTAAATTTGGTCTATAAAGAACACAATCATCTAAAAACTCTAAACCACAATAATTAACACCTGTCCTGATAGGTTCCTCTATAATTTTGAATTGGCGAGTTATTTCTCCTTGGTAACCTTGCTTAGTTCTTTGATTTGATACAAAAATTCCACTTGATAATGTACAAGAAGTTTCTGAAATTGCAAGTATCTCATAATTGGCAGGATCTAACGATGACTGACAGAACCAATCTCTAAAATTCTCAGGATCCTTATAAAAGAAGTCACGTTCTGGGCTTATCCAATATCTGTCTCCTCCAATTACTCGATCTCGTGCTTTGATAGCCTTTTTAATTTCAGCGTTTATCCACAATAAACAATAACAATCTTCTCGAGGGAATAATCCTAAAGGGCGTCCACCATATTCAGATATAATAATTGAGCCACTTCTTTTATGTTTTAATTCAATTAAATTGGTGCTATTCCCAACAGAGGATAATAGAGCATTTTTAGTATAATAATTCATAATTAAAGTTTGTAATTAAAGATTTTAAGCTTTTTTTATTTTCTTAAATTCAGTTAAATTTAGAAATTTTTTTAAAATACCAAAACACCATTTAATTACCATCAAATTAAGGTGAATAAAATACCAAAAATTGTCCATTTTGAAATTAATGCTGATGACCCAATACGAGCAAAAGGATTTTATGAGAATGTTTTCAATTGGAAAATAGAAAAATGGAAAGGTTCTATGGAATATTGGGTAATCGATGCAGGAGAAGAAAATGAAGAAGGAATAAATGGTGGGTTACAAAAAAGAGAGGAATCAGAAGATCAGATTTTTAACTATATTAAAGTTCCTTCGGTTGATAAAGTAAGGAAAAAGATAGAAGATAATGGAGGTACTGTTATTTCACCAAAAATAACTGTACCTGGAGTTGGTTACTTTTATATGTTTAAAGATACAGAAGGAAATAAACTTGGTATAATGGAAGAAGATGAATCAGCAAAATAATTTTTAAAAATTATTTTTTTTATTATTTCTCATATCCTACTTTAACTATCATTGATAATGTTTCATCAAAAGTTTGACCCTCAACTGCGCATTTAAAAGACAAATCTTCTGATTGAAATAATTCTGTAAAATAGCCTAACCAATAGGCAGAATAGCGTTTATTTTGTCTATGCCGAAATAATAGATGATACTCATCTTCCTTCTCTTTTGTAATGTCAATTGTATAAAAATAATTCGCAACAACCCACATCTTTTGAATTGTTTGCATAATCTCTTCAATCGTAAGACTCTTGAGTGGTTTACCGGTATACCATAATATAATATCAATAGCTACATTTTTGCGCCAAGGTTTTTTTAAACTTTCTTCTGGAGCTTCAGCAGCAGCGATAAGTTGATTAAAAGTAGTTTTACCTATAAGCATCATTTTCATCTCCTCTCTAGCTCGAACCCATAGATCTCTATCAAGATTTTTTTGCTCTCCATAATATTTTACTGCACGTTCTATAAATGATATATTAGACTCATCACCTTCTATATATTTGCCGATAATAGCATGTATTTCAGGCGAAATTGAATTGAAATCATCATAACATTTAATTGCATTTTTTATCAAGTCTGAGATAGTAGTACCTTGTTCCTTATATTTATCAATCAAACCCCTTGTTTCATCACTTACTTTTACATATATAGGTTTATCTTTAGACTCAGGCTCTTTAGTTTCGTCTTTTTTAGTATCAGTACTTTTATCATCAGAAGTTCCATTTTCTTTTGTGATAGAATCAACTCCTAAAATATTTTTTACCAATGTCTCAATTTGTATATATATTTTTATATTTAAATATTTTAATCCTATTATTTAAAGGAAATAACGAGATTAAAAAATGTTTTTTCTTATATATATAAATATATATGATCAATCTTATATTTATTTTTATTCAAAGTTGTTTTAGCACAAATTATTCCTAATTGGAATTTGTAAAAAATTGTTCCATATAGATTTATAATGAATATGATTTTATTTTTCTCTAATACAAAATCACTTGAGTCTAATAAAGAACGAAATCCAATGTTAGACTCAAATTATCTTTATTCTCTTTTTGTAGATTCTTTTCTATAATATAAATTATATATTATAACTATATATAACTATATATATATCATCAAACGCTATTTAAAATCCTCTTAGGTCTCTTTCTTACACGCTTCTATAATAATCAAAACATTTAAATATATCATTATATAAAGATATATAAGGAAATATAAAAAATAAAAAATTAAAAATATAAAATATATAGAAAAAAAATGGCATGGATGATCCCAATTATAGGAAATAGGAGAAATCGTATTGGTCACCATAAGATTGGTGTATTAATCTCACTTATTTTACTAATTCTGGGATTTGGTGTTTTCTTTTTTAGTTCTTTTAGTTTTAATAAATTCGATGGTCTTGTAATTCATTCAATATGGATTATTGGAGGCATAATCTTTCTAATTTCGATCTTTATTATAGTAGGTATTATTGCTACAATAGCGAGTGTGAGTTCTGAAAAAGTAAAAATTAATAGTTATAAACAAAATCCAAATGAATCTGAAAAGTTAACCCCTAAATTAAATCCATATAAAATTCGAAGCCCCTCCCAAAATCAACTTGAAGTAATTTTAAATGAAAAATCAAAAAAAGTTATCCTGAATCCCCAAGAAATTCAATTCTGTCGGTATTGTGGAGCAAAACTGGAAAAGGATGCAAAATTTTGTCAAGAATGTGGAATGAAAGTAGAGAAGTAATATTTTTTTTTTCAAAAAAAGGAGAGAATAAAAAGTGAATCCTAAAGAAGAGATTGTTGATAAGTTTATTATTTTAGAAGATTTAAATAAAAGAAAAATAAAGCATTTAAAACAAAATAAGAAAAAAAATTATAAACAACGTATTTATAAAGGCTACACATTAAAACCCAAATTGTATTTTACATTTTTTATATATCTTCTTTTAATACTTTTGTTTATGACTTTACCATTTTTATTCATATTGTTATTTGAAGGAATATGAGGTGAAATACAAAATCAATTCATCAAAAAATAATAAAGTTAAGAATATGAGAATTAGCTCTATTAGGAAACTAATTAACTCGAAAAATATACATTGGAAAAGAAGATATAAATTTACTATATTTTTAATATCTTTAGCCAGTTTAATATTTACACTTATAGGATTTTTTATAAAAAGCTTTTATGACGTTTTTTTTAGCATGTGTTTAGGATTGTTTATAGGTGGAATAATAATGTCGATTTTATCAGCTTTCCTAGCTGAAATGTCAACTCATGATCTTCAAAATATGGATCATCTAGACCATGTAGATCACGTAGATCTTGGACATGTTGATCATCTAGATCATGTAGATCACGTAGATTTTGGACATGTTGATCATCTAGACCATGTAGATCACGTAGATCTTGGTCATGTTGATCATCTAGATCATGCAGATCACGTAGACCATGTAGATCACGTAGACCATGTAGATCACGTAGATCATGTAGATCACGTAGATCATGTTGATGATACAGGAGATTCGGGTATATTTAATGATACAACTCCTGCTCCCTTTATGCTATTGTTTTCTACATCCTTATTGCTTTTCGGTATATCTGGAATATTGTTCTATTATCTTCTTGATAATGAGGTGAAATTTCTCATGTTCTTCGCAACGCTCGCAATAACATATTTAATTACAAAGTCCATTTCGACAACTTGGAAGAAAATAGCAAAATCTAGATATTACATGATTTCTTCCACCCAAAATTTAATTGGGCAGAAAGGAGTTATTATTTTGGATGTAGACAAGAGAGGAGGAGTCATTAAAATTTCTTCTAATACTCCAATGAAATTTGAAAAACTTCATGTAAAACCGTTAAATCTTGAGTCTTCATTTGAGAGAGGAGAAAAAGTATATATCTGTGATGTGAAAGATGGTTTTTTATTAGTTGATAATAAGATAAGCTCAATTCGTTATAGAGGAATGTAAGATTGGATTTATATTAAAATATTAATGAATAGATAAAAATTTAAAATAAAAATTTAAAAAATTATTAAAAATAAAAAAAGGAGGTTTTAAAAAGATGTTGTTTCAAGAAATATACACATGGATTACTTGGTCAGTTGTTATAGTAATAATTGTTGCATTTTTATTTTTTATTTTCATGGCAACACGATATAGAAAATTCAAAACCAACCAATTTGTTATTCATTTACGTAATGGAAAAGTGAAACATGCTGGATTAGGAGGGAGTTTATGGCTTTTACCTTTAATTGACGAATATTTAGTAATTCCTACTACTAGTATCCAAACAACATTAGAAGCTCATGAACAAGTGGTTTCAATGGAATATCAAAATATTTCAATTGTGGGAATGCTAATCTGGAAAGTAATTGATCCTGAAAAAGCTTTTAGTGCAGTTTCATGGATTCCTAGAGATGAGAATTACGTGGAGAAAATTCTGAAAAATGCAGCAGAAGCAATTATCCGTACTACTTGTGCGAATATGCCGATTGAAAAAATAATTCGAGAACGTCGAGAAATAATAAACATCGTAAGCAAAGAAATTCACGAATTAACAGCAGATTGGGGAGTTGTAATTGAATCAATTGAAATTCGAGAGGTAAATATTCTAGAACCAGAATTGAAGAAGAATATGGAAGCTGTAAAAAAAGCAATTGAGGCAAGAAAAGCTAGAATAGCAAAAGCAGAATCTGAAAGGGAATCAAGAATAAGAGAATTGGAAGTTCAAAATGAGATAGGCATCCAGAATCAGCAAGTTGAAAAGGAAATTGAATTGAGAAGAAAAGATAAAGAAATTGCTATCGCTGAACAGGAAAGAGAGCGTAAAAAAATTGAAGCAGATGGTGATAGACAAAAGAAAATAATCGAAGTTGATGCTGACGCCCAACAAATTAAGAGAAAATTAATCGCTCAGGCAGAAGGTGAAGCCGAGAATATTAAACAGCAAATGCTTGCTCAAGCAGAAGGTTTTAAGAAACAAGTTGAAGCAATGGGTAGCGCTGACGAAAGGTTCTTAGCAGTTCAATTGACAAACATTTTACCAGAAATATTCAAGAACTTAAGCCCTGATAAAATGTTTATTATGGGAGATGGAAATGAAGCATTCAGTTCACTTTCAAGGGCAATTTTACCATTCTTACAGCTTTTACCTGAATATTCAGATAAAATCAAGGAATTTTTTAATAATGGAGGAGCTGAAAAAATAAAAGAACTTTTAGTCAAGAAATAATTTCATTTTTTTTTAATATTATATTATTGATTTAATCTAATTAAGTGTGTAAAGGAGTGTAGTGAAGTGTTAAAAGATATCGAACAATTGTTGATTGAAGGAAATTTCCAGTTTCAAAATAAAATTGTTCAAAATCCTGAGAAGTATCCATTTGATATTAAAATTCCTAAATATCCTTTATTATTTCTCAGTTGTATGGACCCTAGAATAGATGTGCATAGAATATTCCAACTGGATCCTGGAGATGTCTTCATTTTAAGAAACGCTGGAAATATATACACCTTAGATATGATGAGATCTATTTTAATTACAATTTACAAATACAATATTAAATATATTATTGTTTTAGGACACACGGATTGTGGGATGACGAATATAAATATAACTGAGTTAAGAAAGGTACTCCCCAATGAATTTCTTAAACGGTTATCAAGAAATTATTCAGATCTTCTTTCAAAATTACATGATTTTTTTAAACCTATTGATAATGAGATACGTAATATAATAAGACAGATTAATGATTTACAAGAAATTAAAACTTTTTTTCCTAACGTGAAAATCACGGGAATGTTATATGATACTCAAACTGGGTGGATTTTTAAACAAGAGGATTTTAGAGATTTATTAATCAAAGATA
The DNA here is from genome assembly GCA_048938025.1 of Promethearchaeota archaeon. GTDB lineage: Archaea > Asgardarchaeota > Lokiarchaeia > Sigyniarchaeales > SOKP01 > Loki-b32. The sequence goes on along the minus strand of JBHLMP010000039.1, from coordinate 2,368 downwards.
ATCATCTCAAAATTTATAAAGGATTGCTATTTGAAAAAAATCAACAATTATCCGAATATCTTACAATTAATACTCATAATCAGACATTGAATGAAATTGCTGGTGAATCAGAACTTAAAGAGGAAAATGAGTCTTTAGAAATATCAGAAACCAATATCAGAGAGGATGAACTTCAAAAATCTGATAAAAATATACCTAAAATACCTAAAATACAAGTACCAAAGATTTATATTCCTAAATTAAAAATTCATATACCAAGGAGTGTTAAAGTTAAGGATCATTAAAGGGATTATATATATATTTGTTTATTTTAAATTATTTTAAGAGAAGGTAATTGTCAAACAATCTTAAATTCAATAAATTTACCCAAAGTGCGAATTATTAAAATTTGTCAACAAAAAGTTAAAACCTATATCCCAAATATCGAAAGAAAGAAGAATGGCAAGCTTAAATAAGAATAAATAAAATAATGATAATAAGATTTAAAGAATGAGGATACTACTAAAGTAAGCTCTGAGAATACGTAATTTTTAATAAAAAATTATTTAAATCTTTAATTCTTAGTCTATAATCACTTAAATACACTTTTTAGATAAGAAAAAAATGAGTCTATACCTCTTTATGGTTTGTGTTTTCATTTTTGCAGCTTTAGAAATTTACGGTGAGTATAAAGATAATGATACTTTAATTACAGCCTTTAAACCACTTGTATTGCCTTTTATTGTCCTATTTTATGTATTTGGAGCTCATGCTAACATTGATTGGTTAATAGTGGTTGCTCTACTATTTGGATGGATGGGAGATTTTTTCTTGATGCTAAAGAATGAAAAATGGTTTTTATATGGTATGGTGGCATTTTTATTAAACCAAATATTCTTTATAATTTCATTTTTCATGTCCATAAGCGATATCTCTGCATTTAATGTGTGGGGTCTATTCTTACTTGGACCTGTAATTTTGATTATGTTATTTTCAGTTCCAAGATTTATCAATAAAACTGGAGATTTAAAAATTCCTGTATTAGTCTACATGGCTGCTATACTATTAATGCATATCGCCGCAGTTCTACGGCTAGCTGAATTTGGAGGACTAGAATTTATTTTAATTTACATTGGTTCTATATTTTTTATCTTTTCTGATGTTTTCCTTGCTTTAAATAAATGGGATGAACCAGCCAAGCAAAAGAGAGTAATTAATATGGTGACATATTTTCTAGCCCAATTCTACATCGCATTAGGAGCTGTATTTACCAGTTTAATGTAATCAATTTTCTTTTTTTTATTTTTCAATAAATTTTGTTACTGTTTTTTTGAATCTTTGAAATTTTGAAATATCACCATCAAAAGTTATTAAATCCATTCTAAATTGTTCTATGAATAATTCTTCTAATTTTCTGAGATAATCATTAATATCTTTTTCTTTATCTCTATTAGCAGACTTTAAAACAAAGTATATATCATAAAGTTGATTGCAAAGAAAGTTATAATTGAAGTCTCCTATTCTAATAATACTACGATATTTTTCCTTATTCTTGTCAACAAATGTTTTGGCAAATGATTGAATTGCTGAAAAAAAACCACACTTTATCTCCGTATTCAAGTCTTCATCAGGAGAAAACTTGAAAAGAGTTAATCCCTCTGAATTAATTACCAAAAATTCACTAATTGACATTTTTTAATTCAAATTTCTCCTTAAGTCATACAAAGAAATATAATATTACTTAATGGTAAATTACTCAACTAGCCTACATTCTTATATTTAAACTTTTTTTTATTACACATTTTTTTCAATCAAAAGAACGAACTCAATTATTTTGAAAAAAATACAATTTTGGGTATTGCTCTAAATTATTTAAAATTGAGAGAAGATTATAAATTAGATGAATTTATTTGGTAAAAAAATTTTTAATTTAGCATTAATTACTTAGTTTGTCAGAAGTTTAATTATGCCTCCGTTGCTTAGGTGGTAGAGCGTTGCCTTGGTAAGGCAAAGGTCGCGGGTTCAAAAGTGAGAAAATACCTATTTTCCTCGGAAATTCCCGCCGGGGGCTTAAAGTTTATTAGATTGCCGGTGTGGCTTAGCTGGTTATAAAGCCTTAGTGATTATGCTTGATCACAGCGCCAGACTCATAATCCTTCTGAAAAAATGGGTCAGACTGGATGTACTCTGGAGGTCGTGGGCTCGAATCCCACCACCGGCACTCTTATTCTTTATTTTTATCTAAATCTTCTAGTGATTGAAACCAAAAAAATAATCTTATATATAGTTTTTACCTAAAAGGTTTTTTATTCCAAAATCTTAAATTAAATTGTTATGAAACCATTTAATTCTGAAAAAATCACTTCTGAAGAGATGGCAATTTTAGATA
>JBHLMP010000038.1:2111-36325 GCA_048938025.1 Promethearchaeota archaeon | reverse complement strand
GATATTTGCTACTAATTGAGTAGATATGAATTTCATTCTTGTGGATGTATTTCTCCCTTGCCATTCCCATACTTTCTGATTATGAACATCAATAAAAAGTAGAATTTTATTTGAATCTAATAATTCAAATAAAGGAATATTTTCTTCAATTTTTAAATCTTTAAATTCTTCTAATTGATTGTTAAGTTCATATACCTTAATCAAGGGTATTGAATCTCTTTTTCATCTTATTATGTCATATTTAGAATTTTTAATTTATAAATTTTTAATATATATTTTAGTAGTTAATTAAAATTTTCTTATCTTCCTAAATTTAAATATGAGAAAGAACATAATTAGCGTAGAAAATTATCATATATAATTTTAGGGTAACTTTCATTTTTCTTGGGATTATTTTCCTCATAAATTTATCAAATTAAATAAAAAGAGTACTATGAAAAACTTCTGTCCTAGTTACGGTACAGAACTTAATGAACGGTTTCAAAATCGTATTAATCTTCTTTATTGATTTAAAAAATTGTTCATACTATATATTTTGATATTTCTTCCTTCTTAATTTAGAAATTAGATGTCCTTTAGAGAGAAGTTGAATTCCAAATTGAGAACTGTAATCGCGAGAAAAATCAGTAACTATATTACAAATCATAATACCTCCTTTAACTTTTGTATCTATACATGCTTTATGTAATTGTCGTAGTTGTGTAATGGAGATTTCTCTTTTCCAATCACGTATAAACATACCATATAAAGAATTTTCATTTTTAACTAATGCATCAAAAATCCAAATTTTCCCAGATTTGCCCTTTACTTTTCGGGGACCTTCAATAAATTCATACTTATCTGAAAAAACATTTTTAGTTAATTCAGATAAACTTTTATCTCCTAAAGACATATAAAACACCATTTTTAACTTTTAAAGACCTTTTAAAGTATCATTTAAATAATACTTCAATAACCATCTACATATTACTTAAAAATATGTATTATCGAGAGAATATACACCAACTAGAATGAAGATTGTTTAATTAAATTCTAATGCCAAAAAGCCACCAATTTAATCTTATCTTTATATAGCTACGATCTCAATAAATTTAAATAGTTTATGAAGAGGGTATGCACCTTCATGATCAAGCCCATTTTTTTTTATATATTGATAAAGATTTTCTTGTAGAAATTTTAATAATTGATTTTTAATGGGATCACAAATGGATTTACATTGTAAAAAACTATTATTCGAAATGAATTTACAACTTTTATTGTATATATAACAAATTTTTTTCATTTGTAATGATATTCCTTCGGCTGATAAGAATTCAAAACAATTCCAGCTATCTTTAAATCCTGCTAATTGACTTGGGGGAATTGAATTGAATTGGTGTAGCAAATTATTTATTTTATTAACTCTTTTCTTGATATTTTTCATTTCTTTTTTTGCTTCAATCTGACACAGAAAAACATATTTTTGTAGTAATTCTTCTGCTTTTTTTGTTTTCTCAGAATCTATTATTTTCCAACCCCCTGCTTTTTTACAGTTAATAGCTTTGAACCCTGGATTTGAAAAATTAGTTGGATAGATATAACATTGTAGTGGTTTGATTTCTGAATTATGTACACTACACCCATTAATCTTTTTATCAAACAAAAAACACTTCCCTTTTTCCTCATCAAATCTTAAGTGGAAGCTAAAAACATTACTTCTTATAAAGTCTTCCTTAGTAGCATATCCCCGTTTAATGTATTCTTTTGCTAAGACTTTAGGAACATCTATTTTTATTGAACAACAATCTCCATGGCAGATGGATGGATCAATACACATCGGTCCTTCAATTGCAGATCTCATTAAATAATTGAATTCTTTCACAATTTTCCAAAATAATTCATTAGCCATTCTACTAGATACCTTCTTAAATAGTATTTCTTCTTGTTTTAGATACCTTATTATTTTATAAGTATTAATAAGTTGGCATTTTATCTAATTAATTTTAAATTGCCAAAACTTTATTTTTTTATTACTTAATAAAATTTTGTTATAATATAATTTTTTAAAAAGATAATATAGTTGAGCGAAACTATGAGAGATTTAATTGTAATAGACATCACTGAGAATGAGAAAATCCTTTTAGATAGGTCATTAAAGCAAAAAGAAATAAGAGGTAATGGTAAATTAATTTTAAAAAATCCTTCACAAAAAAGCAGGTTATGGAATCTCTCTTGCGACTTGAAGGAAACGGTAAATACATCTATCAAATCCAGAGAATTAGACATAGGAACTCTAAATCCTACACAGGAATTCATACAAGAGTATGAAATACAAAATCTTAAACGACCAAATTTAATAATAAATGAAACTTTCGATACAGAAACATCAATATCTGATAAAATTAATAACACATTTCTTTATCTAAGGGATAATAAATGTAAATTAAAACTAATACTTAGCAACCCTTTAGATTTACCCATCTTAGATATAAAATTGAATAGAGAAATGCCTACTATTTTTCAGGATATTGAAATTCCCACCCCAAATTTAGGAATTATTAACATTAAAGAAGAAGGAGAAAAGAGATATTTATCTTGGGAAATTGTTTCTTTAGAAGGCAAATCTCGTGCTGAATTAAATATACTTTGTACAGTTAATGTGCAAAATACAAAAGAACAATCTTTAGGAACTTTAAATGTAAGTTATTTAATAAATAACTATAAATTAACAATGATTAATCCTGAAGTTAGAGGTCTTACTGATTCTATGAGCGGAATAGACAGAGATGAAGGATCGCAACCGGGAATATGGGATTGCAATGTAGAATTTATTAATGAATCTGAATTTCAAGTGCGTCTTGAAGATGTAAAGGTTTCTCACAGAATTACGACAGGAACTGAAACTGTGGTCTCTCAAACTCCTAATAAACTTTTAAATCCTGAACAACCTTGGAGTTTTGATTTCCAAGTTGAAAATAAAAACGTTCCAGAACTAAGTTCATCAATAGAATTTACTCCTTTATTTTTAGTAATTACAAGAGTAATTGGTGAAATTAATAAAGAATCTACTATCTATCCAGTATTAACCGCAACAATTGATAAAATACTCAATCCTCCTGAAGTCGATGCTTATGCTAACACATATATGACAGTACAAAATATAATTGTTAATAATGGAACAGTAAATATTGATACTATCATTATTATAGATGAGATCCCTAGGGATTTTGTTCCTCCTGAACTAAAAAGTATTACTGTCAAATTATTTAGTGCTTCTAAAACTGTGGATATTAGTTCTAGGCAAGAATTTACACGAAAATTTGAAATTGTCCCAGATGATTTAGACCCTGATAAAGATCATAGAATTCATATAGAATTATTCAATTTAGAAAGTCAATTACCGCCAGAAGCAAAAATAACAGTAAATTATGCTCTTTTGGCAAAAAATCCAAAACCCGAAGTTTCATATAATACCCCAATTACAATAAATGTAAATTCGTTAATTCCTGGAAAAGCATTTATAATTTCTCCAGTTGTAACTCCAAATATTAAGATCAAATATGTAAAAAGAAAGCTCAAAACTTTAAAAAGTATAAAACCAGGAATAAATGAGGGCGACTTCAGCATAAATGTACGAATTCAAAATAAAGGAAGCGTAGAATTAGAAAATATTATGGTTAAAGATAAAATTCCGATGGGTTTTAGTTTAGCTGGTTTCACTCCTCCTGAAGGTTCTATTCATGAAATTGTTAAGATTGATCAGGAATCAGAATTGCAAGTAAAAATTCCTGAGTTAAAAGGAAATGAGTCAATTACAATCAATTATAATTGTTCAGGTACAGGTGATTATCCTAGATACGAACCTCAAGTTATTGTTCAAGGCAGAGAAGGAACTGAGTCGACAAGTGCCCCTCTTGAAGACGCTTTAAGGCCCCGTCAAATCGTATCTGGTGCCGTAACTAGCTTAAGTAAAGAAAAAAGGGCGCATGTTTATGAGTTATTCTCAAAGATCTTTAAAAAACTTAATCAAGCTGTCACTGGGAACGATCTTAGTAATTTTATAGAAAAGATGAGAGATGATTTTCCTCCCGGACCAGTTCTTCATCAATTTATGCAATTTGCTAAAGAAGTAAAATCTCATGAAAAAGTGCTTGTTGGAAGTCTTAGAGATGAGATTTTAGCTAAACTTAAAGATTTTAGAGATAAATATAGTTAAATTTTTTTAATTTAAATCCTCATTTTCTTTATATAACTTCAAGAATTTTTTTAAGATGGACTTCTATTAAAAATTTTATAATTAGACGTTTTAATCTGTTTGAATAACAGTAATAATATAATAAAGGAAACATAATAAAATCGATGAAATTTCATTGATTTCATGATTATGAATGCTCGTACACGTTATCTCGCGGTGTATAATGATTCAGAAAGAAATAAATTAGATAAAGTCCCCACACATGTTCAATATATAAGAGAGGAGTTTATTAACCAACATAAGGATGAGTTGACAAATAAATATGGAGGAAAATCATTAAATTCTCTATATTTTAAAATACCTTTAATTTTAGGATTTGACTCTGTTTTTGCTCCATTCCCTGCAAGCATAAAAATTAAATCAATAAAGGTAAATAATGGAAAGGGAAAAAAGATTAGAATAGGACAAGACGGACAAAAAGTAATAGATAAATCTTCTTATTATCAAGGAGGATATATTCATACTTTGGAAATATTAGAAGAATTACGTACATCATTAAAGCGAGTTGATAAAAGCGAACAAATTAAAAAGACTATCAAGTATTATGAAAAGATATCACCTATTATTTTTCCTGTATTAATGGTTGATGGTATTTTTGATAAAGTCTGGAAAAGTATGGGAATGACTTTATTTAGCAAGAATTTTAAAAAAAAGACAAGGCTTTATAGAGAATTAATTAAGTTTTATGCTGAGATTACAAAAGTAAACATTCAAGGATTAATTGAAGCCACTGCTGGGAGCGGAAAAGTTGTTAATATTTTAGATGATGTTGCATATAAAGGAAGAACTATGATATCACCGGAACGTTGGAATCAAGATTTTTCCTCTTGCTATAAACAAATTACATCTATAATTTCAGATGCAGGTATGATTCCTCAAATTCATACTGATGGTGATATTACAGAATTAATCCCTCTTTATCAAAAAGCAGGTTTTCAAGGTCTGCAAGGTTGGGAAGGCGGTGCAGACCCATATTTTATTAATGAAAATTTTCCCGATTTTGTCGTTATAGGCTTTGGTGATGTCAGCTATATACTTCCTTATGGTACTAAAGAACAAATTGTTGATCATGTAAAAGTATTAATGAACGCTTTACAAGAAAATCGGCATTTCATCATAGGGCCTAGTACTGTAATTTTTAAAGAAATTCCACTGAAAAATTTGAGAATCTTCCTAAGTGCTGCTAAAAAATATGGGAAATATTGATATACCAATATCAGAAATTATAAAACGGAATGGATATTCATTAAAATAAATTTAAATTTACATTAATTAACACTATGCTACTAATAACGATTATTTTACTAATAATTTTCATCTTCAACCTTATCCTTTATTGGATCTTATTACTAAAAGTAAAGGATAAAGAAAGAAAATCGGTTAAAGTATTTTATAAATTATTTCCTCTAATATGGACACTATCTATAGTACCAATACCCATTATTAATTCAAGTTTTTTAATATTGTATTTCCCTAATAATTTTAGTTATTTTCAGCAATATTGGATCTTTTTCGCATTATTTGGCATTACACTCATTATCATAGGTATAAATTTTGCCAAAAGAGCAAGAAAAGTATATAAAGTTAAAGCTATAGATGAAACTAGCTCTAAATTAACTACTAAAGGAATCTTTAAACTAATAAGACATCCTATATATTCAGCATGGGGTATTATTTTTTTAGGAGCCGCCATAATCTCAGATTCATTTATTTGTTTATTAGTAAGTCCTTTAGTTTTAATTATGTTAGAAATACATGCTATGCTTGAAGAAAAATTAATCTTAATTCCAAACTATGGCAAAAGCTATGAAGATTATAAAAGAAAAACACCAAATCGAATTATACCAGCTCCTATGAATCTTCTTTTGATAATTATGGCGCTTATAATAGCATATATAGGCTTTTTAAATTTTAATTAGTACTGTTATCTAAATCCTCTGTTGAACCTATGCTTTATTGGATAAAAGAAATGTAATGATAATATTTTATAACCTATAAAATAAAAAAGGAAATCCTCTGTAATATAAAATTGAAGTATTAAAAAAATTTTAAAATAAATCAAGGAGGTATTGGAAAATGGTAAAGAAAATAGCAATTTTAGCTACTGATGGATATGAAGATTTAGAATTGCATTATCCTCGTATTCGATTAAATGAAGCTGGCTACGAAACGGAATTAATTAGCTTACATAGAAGAGAAATTAAAGGTAAACATGGATATCCAATTAAACCTGATAAATTAATAAGAGAGGTAAATCCAGACGATTATGATGGAGTAATAATTCCCGGTGGTACAAAAAATCCTGATTATTTGAGAAGAGATAAAGATGTTTTGAATTTTGTAGTTAGAATCAATGAGACCAAAAAATTAATTGGAAGTATCTGCCATGCAGGTTGGGTTTTAATTTCTGCAAAGATTGTTAAAGACAGAAGAGCTACAAGTTACTTTGCAATAAAAGATGATATGATAAATGCAGGTGCTAAATTTGAAGATTCCCCTGTTGTTATCGATAATAATTTGATAACATCAAGAATGCCTGATGACTTACCAGAATTTATGAAAGCTGTTTTAGCATTTTTAAAGGATTAAAAATTTTCTTTTTTATTTCTTTTAAATAATAGATTAAATATTTTGAAAATGGTTGAAAATATTAAAAATAAATTAATATAGAAAGAATCTAAAGAGATTTAATTCGCTCAACCTCATTTCTCAATATTTCATCTAAATTATTAATTTCTGCAATCTGTTTATTTATAATTTCAATTTTTTTGTCTATAACTGTAGAATCATCTATTTCTCTATTCTCTAATTCTTTTCTTATAATATTATATGATCTTATCTGATTCAATATATTTTGCATTTTTTTTAGTTTTATTTCAAAATTTTTTTTGTAATTTTTAAGAATTTCCAAGTTAGATTCGATATTTTCAACATAACTAAAGCATTTTTCAATATCTCCTTCTTTTTTCAAATTCTTAACATTTTTTTCTATATCTTCTAAATGAGAGATTACATTATCACGCTGTTTAATATCAACTGGTTTGAATTCGGGCTCTGGTTGTAATTTTACATTCTCAAAAATTTTTGAAGCGTATTTTACTTCTATTCTTTCAGGTTGATCAATTTTAGAATGTTCTTCTTTAATTTCCAACTCGTCAAAATCAGTTATTAATTCTAATTCATTCAATTCTAATTGCGTTATTAAAGGGGTAAATCTTACCTGAAGTTGTCTTTTTCCAAAGAATTCTTCATTCATTCTTAAGATTTGAGTATAGAATTGAACAAAATCTTCTCCAATTGGGGCATATAAAACACCATCATTAGGATCGAGTTGTTTTAATAAAGGATGTATTTTTGATTGTTTTATTGCTCCAGTTACTAAAATTTTCTGCCAAGGACATAATTCGGGCATGCCAAGAAGTGGATTTTTTACTATTACGGTTATATTATTATCTAATTTCAATCTTTCTAAGTTGTCAGAAGTAACTTTTGCTATGTCTGAATTTGCTTCAAGTACAATAATTTCACCTTTAGGTGCTAATTTATGTGCGAGAGCAGAAATATATCCACTTTTAGCCCCTAATATCAATAGATCATCAGAAGGCTCCAATGCCAAACCTTGAAGCATGATGGTAATCATATGGGGGGCAGAAATAGTTCTATAACTTTTTGGATTACTCTCATTATAATAAAAAACATTTGGAACATCGTAATAAAGTTTAGCATACGGCATGAATTTCTTTGGAATAAATTCTTCGAGGGGAACTTCTAAAAAAGCCTTATAGAGTCTCTTATCTCTTAGAATCTCATTCTTAATTAAAGAATCTAATAACCTTCTTTTTTTTTCGACAAATTTTACGCTTTTGTCCAAATTAATCAACTTTTATTACTAAAAATATAATGTCAATTTAAATTATTATATTTTGTTATAATTATTTTTAAGATTTTCTATATGACATAATAATCATGTTAGTCTTAGATCCAAAGAACTTAAAGGATGCTAAAATTACAGTACTTCTAATTTTTATTAATATTTTTTGCTATATCACTTTCAACCTAATTCTAAAACAAGATCTTATCCTATTTGTTCAAATAAATAGAAATATTATTGAAGATCATGAAATTTGGAGAATTTTCACACCAATATTTCTTCATATAGATATTATTCATTTATTCTCAAATATGATTGGTCTACTATTATTCGGTGCAACAATTGAGAATAGTCGTGTTTATTCGAAAGTTGAATATATATTTATCTATTTTATTTCAGGAGTAATTGGAAATCTCTTTTCTTTAATTTTATTGCCTTTAGATAGTATCAGTTTAGGAGCATCAGGAGCAATTTTTGGGTTAATAGGTGCAACCTTTGTTTTAGTTGTAACTGAGGATAGATCTCTTCTTTTTCTAGCACTTCTTTATATCTTATTTTTTATAGCCACTTCATTAGCACCAGAGATTAATTTGTGGGCTCACTTATTTGGATTACTTGGCGGTGTTTTATTTGGTTTACTTTTTAAGCAGAAAGATAAAGATTTAAACCATTATTAAAACAATATAAACCATAATAAGAATCATAGTTTTTTTCCATAGTATTTAACACTTTTAGTTTACTTTTTTTCTCTTTTTTTCTTTAATGCTAATTCCATTGAAAAATCTTTTGGGCATATATCTTCTATTGGGCAGATTTCATGTTTGGGGTTATTAGGTAAGCAAATTTCCTGCCCAAATTTAACGAAGATCCGATTCAATCTGATCCATTGATTTTTAGGAATAAGATCTTTTAAAGCATTTTCTGTTTTTTCTGGATTCTTGGTATTAACCCATCCAATTCGATTACTAATTCTATGTACGTGTGTATCAACAGGTATTGCAGGAATTTTAAAAGCGTAAACAAGTACACAATTAGCAGTTTTCGCACCAACTCCGGGAAGGCTCATTAATTCTTTAAAGTTATCAGGAACTTTTCCATTGTATTTTTCTAATAAAACTTGAGATACTTCTTTTATTCTAGCAGCCTTAACTTTATAAAAACCTGACTTATAGATCAAATTTTCAAGTATCTCAATATCAGCTTCTGCTATTTTTTTGGGGGTATTAAATTTCGCAAATAAAGTTTCAGTTGCTTCCCTTGTGTTAGCATCTCTAGTTCTTGCTGAAAGTATTGTTGAAATCAAAATTTTAAATGGATCTTGTCTTTCCCTAGCTAGCTCATCTAAATGAGCTTCTCCTTCTAATGCAGTTTCAACTTTATCTAAGATTTCTGAATATTTCATTAACATCAATGTTCGAATTACTATTTTTTTTCGAAAACATAAATTTTTCTTTTAATAACTTGATCTTTTTTAGCATCAATTAGATTTCTCATACTCTGCTTTCGAAATTGTAACTTTTGATTTGATTTGTTAATAATTCTATTAGCATCTATCATTGGTATTGATTTAAATCTATTATTTATAGCAATTTTATTGATATTTATTTGAATATCTCCTCCATCCATAGTGCTAAAAATTGGTGCTACAATGCAAATTCTTCTGTTAGACTTTAATAACTTATATGCTTCTCTAAAAATTACATTATATAACGGTTCTAATTCAGTTTCTATTAATTCTTTTACCTGACTATAATAAGGTTGTTTATGATAATAGGGACCTAATGTAGGCTCAGTAGAGATACCATCAAAAAAGTTAGGTTTAAAATTTTCAGATAAATTCTCAGCATCTATTCTCTTAATTCTCTCATCTAATAAAAGAGGAATAGGTTCTTCTAATTCTTCTAGTAACCAATTAATATTTCGGATTGTGTTTTCTACTTTTTGAGGATCATTATCAGAACCATATATTTGAAAATCCTGTATTAAGGCAAACAATAGAATAGTCCCATTGCCAACAAATGGGTCTAGAATCTTCTTCTCTTCTCGTTTTTCAAATAAATTCAAGAAATTCAGCATCATTAGTGCTAATTTTGGCGATATACTACTTTTAAACTCCTTAAAAGGTCTTTCTTCATCAATTTTTCTCTTAAAATTGGGATCATCAGTTGTGAAAGTTCTTGCTATATATAAACCCTCTTCAGTAAACCCAAAAATTATTTCTGCTCTATCTTCGTTTAGTAAACCATATTTAATTACAATATGAGGGAATATTGGATTTAGGTTCCCTGATTTTATATTTTTTTCAGGGTATTGATAATATAGTGCCTTTTGTGCGCCTTTTTGTTTCAAAAGTCCCATTATTTCTTTATTTAAGAAAGGTAAAAAATATTTCACCAAAATTTTTGAATAATAATCATCATCAAAAAGATTTGGGTAAATAGAGACTGCATAAAAAAGATTTTTACTCTGAATTTTTGGAAATATCTCAGTAAGAACTTTTTCCATGACATTTAATATTTTAAATCTGGTTCTATCAACCTCTTTGAATTTTTCTATTTTAAATGGAAAGGCATTGAAAATTGTGTGAATATTGATAAATTCATAGATTTTACCAATTTTTTGGCAACCACCTAACATAAATTGAAGTTCCATTAATTTATTTACATAATATTTATCTCTAATCAGACTATCAAATTCTACTATTGCAATATTCGCAGAATAATCTTTTATCCTACCTTTAAATTCTGAGTTTTTGAGACAATTATCAAGTTCCGCTAATGATAATTGCCAATTACTTCCTAAAACAAATAAAAAGTCATCCATAATCAAGCGAACAGAATTTCCTGAAAAAGAAAATATTTCATTTTATTTCTATTTTATGATTATAGAAGAAAAGTTTCTCTTAGCTTGAATCCTCATCCTTTTTTTTTAACCATTCTATAAAAGCTTTTGTTGCTTTACCGTGCCAGATAGCTTTTTTAGGATAACCTTTTTCAAATTCTATAATATCATCGTTGGAATAAGTTAATCCTGATGGCAAACTCATCTCTTCTTCTTCTTGTTCATCTTCAAAATCAATAGAAAGTTCATATGTTTCTCCAGTAATTTCTTCTAATGCACTCATAATATCTTCAAGATCTTCTCGTTTTCTAACAGGTTCAGGTATTTTTTCAAGGATTTTTTCATCAGTAATTTCCTCTATCGCCCTCGCTTTTTCATATGCTTTTCTTTTTTCTAATTTTTCTTTTTTCATCTTTTTAATTGTATCTATTATATCATTATAATTATCTTTGAAATTTTTAAGACCAACATTAATAAGATCTGAGAAATTACTCCAATTATCCTTCTCTATAACACTTTTACCCCAATAGAATAAATCCAAATCTAATTCTACAGTAATTATTTTTCCTTTAGATTCTACATCCATTACCAGCCATCTTATAATATTTGCGATTAATATATTATTATCAAAAGCAGTAAATCCATATTCTTGTCCTAAAGAAGAAAATATGCTTGAATTACCAAAAGCTACAACTTTCCCTTTAAAATATTCAATAACAACCATCAATGGTAATTTAGGACTGTCCTCTTCAATCCATTTCTCTCCATCATATTTCTTACGCCAACCATTTATTCCTAGTCTTACTAATTTTTCAATTTTGATATTTTTATCATCTTCAATAAAGTCAAAAATTTTAGTTGAGCAACTACTGGAAAAAACTATCTTTTTTACTTGTTCAGTAGTAAAATGTGGCTTAATTTTAGTTAGAATTGGTCTTTTTTGTAGAAAAACATAATTCATTGAATCATTAACTTCATCTGATTCAAACTCAAATCCAAACCTTTGAGTTAATTCATTCAAATTAGTCTTATTTGTATAATCTCCACCACTTGAACTAAAGATCAGAAGACTGCCTCCATTTTTAACATAATTTTCAAGATTCTCAATTTCATTTGGTCTCAAATTTATATTTTTTGGTGTTGAGAGGATAATAGCATCATATTTTTCAAAATTAACTAATAAATCAAAACCAGCTTCAATTTTGCCTAATTTAAAACCAGAAGTAAATAAAAATTGAGTGAAATCGGCATAACTTGAAGCTTCAAGCGTTAATATATTATTATGACTATAATCAAGACCAAGAGTAATCATTTCTTGCAATTTTATTCAATTCCAAACTTTGATTTCGAACAATCTAAATTTTTTATATCTTATTAATCTATAATATCTAGTTCTTTTATTCAATAAATAAAATTATCTAACTTTTTAATATGAAATAAATATTTTATTCTTTATAAGCAAGTATATCCAATACTGTATGGAACAAATTTGGACCATAACTTTTTATAATTCTATTAGCTTTTAATTCGGTTTGATATCCAATGTTTTTCGCTTCTTCATTGAAATCTTCAAATAGTGACATAAACTCTTCTTTATTCACTACACCTTCATAATGAATTACACTCCCATTATCATTTGTTAATGATAATGCTTCATTTATAAAATCTTTTGGAGAAGGTAGAATGCCCATTATTATTCTATCAGCCTTTATTTTTGATCTGCTAAGGTTAAGAACCTCTTTTTTACTGTCTCCTAGAATTGGAATAATTATATCTTCTAGATGATTAATCTTTATATTCTCCACTAAGAATTTATGAGAAACAGGATTAATTTCAATACTATATATCTTTTTAGGTGATGAGTGTTTAGCAATTGGTAATGAAAAATAACCTATACCCGCAAACATATCAACAATAGTTTCTCCATCTTTAACTAAAGTGGATAAATACTTTCTTTCATTAACATTACCCTTACTAAACATAATTTTTGTAATGTCAAATCTATAAATTACTCCATGCTCCTTATGTTCGACAATAGGATCTTCTATTCCCGCGATATATTCAATTTTTTCTGGTTCCCTAAATGGCCCTATAATTCTACCTAGATTAATATAAATGGATCTAATATTCGGAAACAATTCTAAATATGCTTTTCCGATAATTTCTTTTTTCTGAATCAATCTTGGATTTAATTTAAAAATTATAACTTTTCCTAAAGTTTGAAATCCCCTTGGAAGAACGGATAATTCTTCTTCTGTTAACGAATCTTTTAACTTTTCCTTAAATTTCTCTTTAAAACCCATTTATTTTCAAAAATGTTAATTCAATTAAGATCTTATGGATAAATCAAGTTAAATTATTATATAATAGTATATCAATCATTATTATAATAATAGAAAATTTACCTATCATTTTATAAAATTAAAATTTACTATTAAAAAGTGAGAAAAGTGACAAGTTTAGAAGACTTTTTAGTTGATGAGAATAAAGTATGGTTTACGGAGGGTTACTGGCCAGAAGGCGTTCCAAAACAACTAAAAGACGTCGACGGTATTGATATTACTCCGATGTGGGAGGGTTATTTGAACTCAGCTGATTATTATGGGACTTGGGATTTTGATATTTGTGTATTTGTATATGGACCATATATAGAGCGTGTAAAACTTAGAACTCTTTTTAATTTAGCCAAAAGATTTGGTACATTTCTCTACGATAATTTAGGAATTAGACAAGGAGATGTTGTGGCAATTGATCTCCCAAATTCTATTAATTTTGTCGTCGCTTATATGGGTTGCCAATATATAGGGGCAATAGCGCAAGGTATTAATCCAACTTATCGACCAATGGAACTTTTACACTCCTTAACAATGACTAACGCTAAAGTGTTTGTTATGATGGATATGCTCTATATTGCAGGTCCTAAAGACGTTCTCCCAAAATCAAGTGTTAAATATTTAATCCCAACAAATTTTGTAGATTTCCTCACTGCTGATGAAGAAACAATTCAAAAACTAGGGATTCCAAACGCAAAAGATAAGATACCTGATGAGACCGAGAACTATAAAGTATATTGGATGGGTGATATAATAGAAAATACAGAACCTAAAGAAATCAAGGTTGAAATTGATCCATGGACTACTCCAGCTGTGTATCTTATGACTGGTGGTACTACAGGATTACCTAAAGTTGCAATGCTCAGTCATGCGAATTTAGTCTCTAATATCTATATGATTAAAGAATGGGTGAAATTAACTCCGGGTATGATCACGATTGGAAGTCTCCCATTTTTTCACAGTTTTGGAATGACTTGTGTAATGAATGGAGCTTTAAATTTAGGAATGCAGATGCTTCTTTTCCCTAAACCACCAAATGATGAGGCATTATGCGAAACAATAAATAAATTAGATGCTCCACAAGGAATGATATACGTTGGCGTAGAAATGTTGTTTAAGCGTTTAGCAGATTTTGTACAAGAGATGGGTGTTGAAGAATTTAAGAACAAATATGATTTTTGGAAAAAGCTGAAATACGCTTCGAGCGGTGCTGGTCCCTTACATACTTATGTACGTGAACCATTTGAAGAGGTCTTCTGTCCAATACGAGTAGGCTATGGATTAACAGAAACTTCGCCTATCCATAGTGTAGCTCCTTATTGGGGTCCATATAAAACAGGAAAATTAGGACTACCTATACCTGGTGCAGATTGGGCTATCTTTCCTTCTGATAATTTTGAGGCTGGTCCTTTGGCTGATGGAACTAAAGAAAAAGGAGGTTTTGGGATTGAAAATACCGGAGAAATATGTTGTGCTGGTCCACATATAATGCTAGGATATTTAGGTGTACAAAAAGAACAGGAAGATAATCTAAAAAATTGGGGTGGTAAGAGTTGGCTTTTGACTGGAGATATTGGATTTATGGATGAGCATGGATTCGTAGAAATCCGTGATCGTAAAAAATCCTTAATAAAGGTTTCTGGCCATTCAGTTTTTCCAAAAGAAGTGGAAGAGTTAATGGGGCATCATGAAATGGTAGATGAGGTAGGTGTAGCTGGACTTCCAGATGAAATGACTGGAGAAGCTGTAAAAGCATGGGTAACTTTAAAGAAAGGCTATAAGATAGACAGAGATATCACAATTGACCAATTAAAAGAATGGTGTCTGAATAACATGGCTAAATGGAAATCACCAAAATATATTGAAATTGTACGCAGAATGCCAGTTAGTGCGACGGGTAAAGTACAACGACGTGAACTTCAAGAAAAAGATTTAGATAAATTAGATAGTGGTAAAGCCATAAAGGGTTAAACATTTAAGATTTTTTTTATTATTTTTTTTTAATTTTCTTTCTATTTTATTTGTTGTAATGTTACATCATGAGAAGGAAGAAAATAGATGAAAATCCGAATCTAACTCTATAATTAAGAGAATTTAACTTTTTGATGATTTTATTCTTATTAATCGTCTTTTTCTATTTCTATTTCATAAAATAAAAAAAGTTTAAATTAGGGAATTTTTATGTATTAAGTGCAATTTTTTATATTTATTATATCTAGGCGGGGTAGAATTATGGCTGAGCGATTTAAATCACTTGAATTATCATGTCCAAGCTGTGGTGCGATAAAAACCGTAAATATTCCAGAATCCCTTTTTTATGATAAAAAATTTGGACATATAAAGGTTCAAATCCCGCAAGGTGCAGTATGTCAAGATCACATGTTTGTTGTTTTTCTTGATGTTAAAGGAAGACTTATCGGATATGAGGCTATTGATCTATCAATTTCAACCACAATCGAGGAACCTAAAGAAGAAATTATAGATGAATCTATAAAAACAATGTCATTGGTAAACTTAATTAAATCTTTAGGTTTCAATTGTGTCGTAGGTTTAATACATGCAAAATTATTCAATTATCCATCATATTTGATTATGAGCAACGGAGCTAAAGTGAATTTGGATGAAATCAACAAGATCTTAGATGGATTGATCCCTGAAATGTATAAAAATAGCAGATCTTTAAAAACTATTGAATTCGATGATGAGACTTTTCCTACGGCAACCTACTTTTATAGTTTGGTTAAAAGGCAAAGAAGAAATGCATTTCTAATGAATCCTCGCAAACATATAATTCAAATGCCATGGGAAATAGATTTAGAACTCGAAAAATCAATTATTAATTCTGCCTTAGAAAAAGAAAATCAAAATGAACAATTAAAATTTTTAGCATATTACATTGCTAAATTTATAGAAGATGTAGAGTTTACACTGTCTATCTTAGAAGGAGTTAAAAAAATTTCTAAAAAAGAACTAACTAAGCAATTAAAAGCAAAATTATTAACTTCTACTATTACTAAAAATCGTGTGAATGAAATTAAGGATTTTATTATTCATAGAATTTCTGCTACTATAGCAAATAAAATTCAAGGTTAATAAAAAAGAAGAGTAAAAAATCTATTTATTTAAACGTTTATACATTTTTCCCATAATTTTATAAATGTTTAGATATTCTTCGAAGAGTTTATCATATATTTTCCTATTTTCTGGGTTGGGAGTAAATATGTTGGCGATCTCACAACATCTATGAATTTCATCCCATTTGAGATACCCTAGTCCTACTGATGCAATAAAAGCAGCACCACGGGCATTTGCTTGAATTGGATTCCTCACCTGCTTTATTTTTCTGTTTAAAACATCTGCAAAAATTTGACACCAAATATTACTCTGAGCTCCACCGCCAATTATATTTATTTCTGGAATAATCACATTCTTCTTTGTCATTTCCCGATGTTCTTTCATAACTAATTTCTTAATTAGTTTCTCTACATAAGTAAAAGCCCATTTAACATTATATGCAACTCCCTCAAATATTGCTCTTATCAAATGCTCACGTGTCATTTCCAAAGATATGTTGTATAATCCTCCTCTAATTGTATGGTCATCGACAGGGCATCTTTCCCCTATTAACCATGGAGTAAAAATGAGATTATTTGAGCCAGCAGGAACTTTTTCTACGATTCGATCAAAAATTTTGTAGACGTCAGGTACAGCCTCTTCTTTTAGGAGTTCATCTTTATGATATAAAATATTATTTTTTAGAAAAGATAAGGTACCTCCCGCTATTTCTTGTTCGTTAACTATCATATACCTTCCAGGGATTCCAGATGCTACTGATCCAATGTTATGAAACATATCCACTTTTTTAATAGGTATATGACAAATTACCCAATCTGAAGTACCTATGTAAATATGGGTTTCATAATCTCTAACAGCACCAGATCCTATTGCTGCTGCTGGAACATCGGCAGCTCCAGCAATCACCTTAGTATTTCTATCTAATCCTAATGTATCAGCTACTTCTTTTGTTATATTGCCAATAACATCTGTAGAATTTACCAAATTGGCTGGTAATTTATTCTTATCAATTTTTGCCATTCTAATTAATTTTTTTGAATATTTTATATTGTTAATATCCCTTATATCTGTCAGCCAATTAAGCCCAATAGTAGTATATGAAGAAGCAAATTTGCCTGTTAATTTTAGGTTTATATAATCCTGAGGTTCCAAGAAATTGTAAGATTTTTCATAGATATCTGGGTGTTCATGTTTTATCCATAACATATGAGCTATTGGATCTTTACCACTTAAAGTTGGGGCTCCACCAGTTCTTTTTAACCATGTTAGTGCTTTTCTTATATTAAACCCTGAAAACTTTAATAAACCCTTATAAATTTTCTTTATATATGGAGCTCCTCGAGTATCCATCCAGATAATTGAATTCATTAAATGATTTCCCTCCTTATCAACTGCTACAGTCCCACTCCATTGACTCGTATTACAAACACCAACTATATCATCAACTGAAACTCTTCCATTATCAATAACTTGCTTACTTGTTTTTAATATAGCATTCCACCAATCACTTGGATCTTGTTCTACCCCTCCACCTTTATATACATACAAAGGAACCTCTTCAAATGCCCAATCAATTACTTCTCCTTCAACAGAAACTATGGCACTTTTAGGTCCTCCTGTACCATGGTCAATTGCAAGTATATATTTTTTTTCACTAAATGTCATAATTAAATTAAATGTTGTAAAACTAAATAAAGGTTCTTTAATCAAATACTTTGAAATTAAAAAATAATTATTAGTACTTTAGGAGCATTTTCTTATAAACAGATTGTTAATCATATTGAATATCTATGTCACCCTGTTTATATCGCTAAAATTTTTGGTTATAATATCGGATGCTTCACTAAAATTAATTCTAATTCTTCATACGATTATATTGAATTTGCTTAAATATAAATATAAAAAATAAGATCATTTTTTTGAAGGGATAAGGTATTATTAGGTTCAATTTAATTTTTTAATAGCTTATTTTAACCAGAGGTTTAATTTTGTATCAAAAAAAAATTAAGTTTATAGTATTTTTACTCGTTAGTATAATCTTAATTACATTAAATTTTAATATCTTTGATAGAAATCTCTTTAAAAGTTTTAGGATAAATCAAAAATTAAATCTCAATATTTCTGGAAATAAGCAGTATTCAACACAATGGATTAAAAATTCAAATTTTAGCTCTCAAGAATCATGGTTTTACCTTAAAGGTGGAGACACTTCAGATACAAATGCATCCATTCATTCAGAGCAAGCCCATTTTGAGATATTAGGTAAGAAAAATACATTTTCATTAATCTCAGATCCTCCCTTAGCATTGAATTGGACTGAATGTGATAATCCTGATTATCCAAATCGCCCTCAGTATTATGACATTACGACCGAAGGTTGTAGTGTGTCTCATCTTTACAATGATCAGACTGCGGTTACAAATCCAAGTATACACTGGGATAGAAATGTCAGTTTACCTCTCAATATGTCAGATTTTATAATTACGTCAGCGTCTATCAAGGCAATTGTTTATGCAAATGCTAGCTTGGATATAGATCGCGCTGGTGATACTGAAGCGAGAAATGATCTACTTAGGTCACTAGACACATACGATGTTGGAGATTATGTTCGATTCTATGTATTGATTTCAGATTTGAAGAAAGAAAAGATATATGAAATTGCTTATCTTCAACCAGAAGACTTAGGAACAGGAGATCCTCCTGGAGGACCGCCAGGGGAGGATATTTTACCAAACACATATATGATTAGCTATCCTGAAGAAGACTTAATCTTTTACCTTTCTTCAGTTTTGAACACAGACTACAGTAATTTCACTTTAACATTAGGAATGCTACTTCATTTCGAAGATAATATTATAGCTGATTGGGATTATGATCAATTTAATGAATTAATTATAAAAAAAGTTAATTTAACATTTAGTTTTGAGAAAAAAATAGATCAATCTAGTTTCATATCATGGAATCAAAATTTATCTAAACTTTGTGATATAAGCTCACATAAGGTCGAATTATTGGATGCAGAATTTAATTTCAAATACAAAATTGATCAAAACTGGACTCAATCTTCCCCAAATACTGAAATTAGGATCTTTATTAATAATATAAGAGTTCCAGAACCAGTTGAATTGATTGAATATAATTACACCTCTTATTTTCAAGCAGCAAAAATAGACGGATTTAATGTGAAATCCTTTATTTCTGAAAATGAAAATATATCAGTTTCAATTCAACTTTATCTTGCAGATGAATTCGAATTAGATGAGATAATTAAAATTTCTATCGATGATGTATTTCTAAATATATCATATATTGAATATATTCCTTCAAAAGATCATTCATCTTTTATTTTATTAACGATTATTAGTATATTGTTTATAATAATTGGTATTTTGAGTATTTTAAGTTTAAGATCTTACGTACTTTTACCACAAAAAAAGAAAAGACAGTTAAATTTACTATTGAGGACACAAAAATTTAAGGATGTAAGAAATATTCAGGCCATATTCCTAATGCACAGTGAAAGTGGACTCCCTATCTTTTCTCGAACTTATACTAATTTGATGAAAGGTAAAAAAACTATATTTTCAGGATTCATCCAAGCTTTATCAATTGTGAGTGAAGAAATCTTTAATAAAGAACCCAAAAAAACCGATTTAGATGAATCCGAACATATACGTGAATTTCAGAAGATAATAGAATTAGATTTAAAATATTTTCAATGTCTTGTTTTAAATATTAATGAATTAAGAACTGTTCTTATTCTTGAGAATAAATCTTCTAAAAGACTCAAACGACAAATGACTCATTTTGCATTTGCTGCATATCTACAAATTTCAAAAAGTTTAGAACATTGGAATCATGATGTAAAACCATATGAGAAAATTATCCCTCCTTTATTAAACCAATACTTTGACTTATATTATAAAGATTTCTTTAAATTAACTAATAGAGAGCTTAATATTCAAAAGGTTAAAAATCAATTTAAGCTCAATAAATATGAATATCGAATCCTCAAAATTGTTTACTCGATCTCGAAAGAAAATAGTTATATTAAATTAATGAATTTGCTGGAAAAAGTTAGTGGAAAAAATGAAGAATTAATAATTGATGCTCTTGAGTCTTTAATTAAACATAAATTAATTTATCCTGTTACTTTTTAAATATAAAATTATTATACAATTCTTTATTCTTAGGATAAAAGTTCACCAACTTCACATTTTATCTTCACAAGAAAGATATAATTATCGAAAACCTCATTAACGGCTTTAATATAGGAACATTTAGCACCGATTGCTATTTTTCTGTCCTTATCAGTTAACACGATTATTATCATATTGATATCAGCTGTTTTATTATCAATTTCAAATATGATATCATAGATATATACATCTGGAAAAAATCCAAAAATCAATTTAATAATCGTTTTTTCTAATCGAATGATCAATAATTTCTTATTAGGTAAATAATTTCTAATAAATTTTAAGCGTGACTTTGCTTTAAAATAATCTTCATTTTTTACAAAAAAAAAATAGGAAATCTCTTCGAACAATTATAGTTACAGGATAAATTCTAACTTTTTTGCGAAAAAGACGATATAAATTGAGTTCTAAATTGGAATATATCTTCTTTATATTAAGTTCCACTGAATAAAATAGATCTTCAATCATTTTTTGGAGATAAAAAATTATACTTTTAATTGTCCTTCAAGCAATGTTATAATTCTATTTGAAAATATAAAAAATCCATGGAATCCAAATTAAACGATAACTTCTTTTTTAATATCTACTTTACATATTTAATTAATAAAATTATGAGAGTTACCATTTAAAACTAATAGCTATGATCTAAAATGTCTAGTATGAAATATGAAGAAATGAACGCTAAAATTCAAAACATTGTTAGCCAACCACTCAGAAAATTTAAACCTGAAGAATTAAAAGAGATTGTAAATAGATATGAGAAAAATCATGTAAAATCAAAGGAAGCATTTGAAAGGGCGCGAAAAATCATACCGGGGGGGGTTGAACATAACTTAGCTTTTAATTATCCTTTTCCATTAACAAGTAAAAAAGTATTTGATTGTTATATGGAAACTATAGATGATATTCTGTTAACAGATTATTTAATGGATGGAGGACCAATAATCTTAGGACATAATCATCCAGGATTAACAGAAAAAATTTTAGAACTCATAAAGGAATCAGGACCTTGTCATGGAATAACAAGTGAATATGAATATTTAGCTGCTGAAGAATTACAAAAACATTTTCCTTCCTGCGAACGCATTAGGTGGCTTCAAAGTGGTACAGAAACAGATATGTTAGCTATTCGAGTTGCACGTGTATTTACAGGAAAAAAGCATGTCATAAAAGTAGGAGGAAGTTATCATGGTTGGTCAGATCAGCTGGTTTATGATTTGCATATACCAGGTACGAAAAGAATGGAATCACATGGGATTCCAAGGGAGATCTTTAAATTTATAGATTCAGTTCCTCCAAATGATATTTCTGCCTTAAGAGAAATGTTTAAGGAAAAGAAAAAAGTTGCTGCGGTAATTATTGAACCTATGGGTGGTGAATCTGGTGCAATTCCTGTAAGACCAGAATTTAATAAGGAAGTAGAAGAACTTTGTCATCAAAATGGTACACTCCTTATTTCTGATGAGGTAGTGTGTGCTTTTAGATTACATATGGGAGGAGGTCAAGCATATTTTGGCTATACTCCTGATTTATCTATTTTTGGGAAAATTGTGGGTCATGGATATCCTTCTGCTGCAGCATTAGGTGGAAGAGCTGATATCATGGCAACGGTTGCTGCTGGAGTAGGTGGGGGCGTGAAACGAGCATATTGTGGTGGAACACTAGCAGCAAATCCTCTAACTTGCGCAGCAGCATATTGGGCTATGAAATTTGTTGAAGAGACTAACGCAACTGAAATTGCAGGTAAGGCAGCCTTACGACTCTCCACTGGTTTAAATGAAGTCTTTGAAAATTATGATTTACCTTGGTTTTCGTATAATTATGGGGGTACTGTACATTTCCATTCTTCGTGCGTTTTCGGACTGAATATTACTGATCCTGAACAAGGTCCTCAAATCAAACAACGTAAAGAATTTATGGAGCATATGGGGGCAGCGTTGGTTGACCAAGAAATTATTTCTGTTGCCGGAAGCAGATTTTACACCTGTATATTACATTCTGATGAAATTGTTGATGGAACTATTCAAAATATTGAAAATATTTGCCGAAAGATTGAATAATTTTCTCTTTATTGAAATTAGTTAATTTATTATGACCAAATTGAATTATAATGATTACTGGTTTAATTATTGTTTTGATATAGATCCTCAGGAAATTAAAAACCTTATTAGAGAAGAGTACATAACTTCCCAAGGACTAAAAATTCACTTAGATATATATGATAGTAAAGAGATATCGTTTAATAGGACAATTATATTTTTACATGGGACATCTGTATATAGTAGATTTTATACGGAATTTTTATATAATTTCTTCAAAAAGGGATATCGAATTATAGCTCCTGACATGATAGGTCATGGTTTAAGTGAAGGTCTTAGAGGGCATTTCACAATGAATCAATTTGTGAAAGCTGTGTATGATGTAAACTCATATGTTATTGAAAAATATGGTGACAACAATCTTGTTATGGGTTCAAGTCTAGGAGGTATAACTGCACTTTATTCTATTGCCTATGATAATAGGTTTAAAGGTGCTATATGCCATAACGCTGCGATATTCAATGAAAAAGCTTATAAAAAAATAATTAAAATGAACCTATTCTTGAGATCAATAATACCTTTGGTCCCAATAATCGCTAAAATTATTCCCAAATTTAAGTTGAGTACAACATTATATTTAGATTTTAATAAATTGGCTAAAACAGAAAAGATTTTAGAAAGAATAGATATCCTTTTAAAGGACCCACTTCTTAGTCTCAAGTATACGGTAACAACACTTAAAGCTCAGATGAGAGATCCTTTACCAAAACCTATAGAAGATATAAAATCACCTATTATGATAATAAATGGAGAGGAAGATTTCTTATTTTCTGTCGACTATATGAATGAATTATACAATAGACTTACATGTAAAAATAAAAATCTTAAAATCTTAAAAGGTGCTTCGCATCTAATACTTCAAGAAAATATTCAAGATGTATTAGACAGTATTATTCCATGGCTTGAAAAAATTTTATCATAATGCAATTCATTTATGTACCGCATTTCTTGCAATAGAAGAAAGTTCTATTGCAAATAATTGGAAACAAAATATAGTTGATGCAGATTGTTTTGATCCAGAAAAAATAGAAAAAATATGTCATTTTATATCTTTTTATGTCTTTTTAAATCAAATCAACCCAAAGTAGCTCCAATTTCCTTAGCTGCTGGAACAATTGATAAAATTATTTCAGCTGAGGAGATAATAAAAAATATTATTAAGGACGCTGAAATTTTACTTGGAAATCTAGGTTTTCAGCAAGATCTTGTTGATTTTACTAAATTATAAAATAAAATATTCTTTTTTTTACATTAATGATACCTCTTAATAATTTTTAAACAAAATTATGAGATGATAGATCTAGAAAAGTTAACTAAGGCAGCAAAAATTATTAAAGAATCCAATTACATTGTAGCTTTCTCTGGTGCTGGAATATCAACAGAATCAGGAATTGATGATTTCAGAAGTCCGGGGGGCTTGTGGGATCGTTATGATCCTTCGATTTTTGCTAGTTATCACCATTTTTTACAGGATCCTTCAAAATTTTGGAAAATGCATAAGGAATTAGAAGATACAGTTGGTGATGCAGAACCGAATGCTGCTCATCAAGCTATTGCTGAATTAGAAAAAATAGGTAAAATTAAGGCAGTTATAACTCAAAATATCGATATGTTACATCAAAAAGCTGGAAGCGGAAAGCATGGAGCAAAAATTTACCAATTACATGGTGAATATGGTATCCTTCATTGTATAAAGTGTGGAAAAGAATTCAGATACGATGAAATTGATACGAAAAATGTTGATTATCCTGTATGTGATTGTTCTGGTTATATAAAGCCTAAGGTTGTGCTATTTGGTGAGTCTCTTCCATTTGGCGTATTAGAAGGAGCAATGAATGCTTGTAGAAATTGTGATTGTTTTATTATGGTTGGTTCATCACTTTTAATAAGTCCAGCAAATTTTTTACCATCAATAGCTAAACAATTTGGTGCGAAGCTTATTTTTATAAATAGAGATAATACTATTATGGATGATATAGCTGATGTATTTTTAAAAGGAGTTGCGGGTGAAATATTCACAGAAATAATGAAAAGAGTAATTAATTAAGTTCTTTTTTCGTTGTTAAAAACTATTTGTAAATTAATAATGTTTAAATATTTTTAATGTAATATTAAAAATTGCAGTTAAGTTCAATTCAAATTTAGTTAAGGGATAAATCTAATATTTATTTGACAGATTAGTATAATTCAGCAATACAGTTATAAACAGTATAGGGGATTGGAGTAAAAATTTCAAAAAAATATATTTAAATAATAGAATTTTAAAAATTTATGCTTGAATTCATATTAGCAATACTCATTCTTATTGTTGGTTTACTTTTAATTGTTTACTCCAGCCTTGTAGCTGTTAGACATTCTGCTATACTCGCTGCCGCATTAGGTGTATCTCCATTAATAATTGGAGTCTCATTAGTCTCTATTGGAACAGATATTGCGGAAATTTTTAACTCAATTATATCATGTGCATTAGGTCATGGAGATATTGATGTGGGTGATAGTGTTGGTTCAGACTTGACTCAACTTACATTAATATTTGGTTTATTACCATTAGTTTCTGGAATGTTTTATGTTCATAGAAGAGATATTATCATTTTAGGTTCATGCGAAATCTTATCACTAGTATTAATCTTTACGGTTGTAGAAAAAGGATATTTTACGAGGTTGGATGCAATTTTCATGATCGGATGTTTAGGAATCTATATCTGGTTAATTTATAATGCTAATAAAGATAGTCTTTTACAAAGGTTAGAGATGATCGAAAAAATTGAAGCTCCTAAAAAAAAAAAATATCATTTATTAATCGCAGCCTTAGGATTTGGGGGTGTGACGATTAGCTCTTTTATGATTGTTGAATCTGTTATAGTAATTTCAAGTGTTTTAAAGATTCATGAATATATTATAAGTTTTTTTATTGTGGCCATTGGAACTTCTCTTCCAGAGCTGGCAGTTGATATTAATGCCCTCAGATTAAAACATCATGAAATTGCTATAGGAGATATTATTGGAAGTTGCATTGTTGATTCTACTTTGTCAATCGGAATTGGACAGGCACTTTTTCCACAAGCAGTTACTGCTAAACTCGCAATCCCTACAGTTCTCTATACTCTTGCAGCAAGTTTTATAGTTTTTATAACGACTGCAGTACGAAGAAAAGTAGATAAAAAATCAGGTATTATATTTATAACGCTATATTTTATGTCTTATATATTTCTCTTTACTTTTTGGATGCGTATATAATATTTAAAACAAAAACAACATAGAATAAGCATGTAAAATATTTTTCCCAGGGTATATCCATCTCAGGTGAAGTGTCGCAACCAGATGTGAGAATTTTTATATAGGCATGTAAAATTTACATAATTTACACTGATTTGCTCTTAATCTCCTTTCTGGACCTAATATTATAAGTTTTTCTAACATTTCTCCTCCACATTTAGGACAGCTGCTAGCAAAAGTTTCTTTAATTGAATCCAGAACTATCTGTATTCCTTGTTCTAAGTTGATTAATTCATTAGCATTTACTATTATTTTATTTGCTGATATCATGCCAATCCCCTTAATCCATGCCAACTCTTCCGGACTAGAATGTGCTATTTCTTCGATTGTCTTAATCCCTGCTTTTATTAATCGATCTGCTCCTGTGGGGCCAATACCTCGTACTCTGATTAGTTCTTCTATCATTATCGACACATGGTTAACGGTTTTGGTTTTAGGTTTTCTAGTTATAAGAGAATGTTTTGAATATTCGAACTTTAATATAAAAATTGCGACTGATTCTTTATTAATATTATATATAATAATGTTAATTAGTAAAAATAAAATTTAAGATGGGAAAAATTAAATAAAAAAAAGAAAATTATTTCTCTAATTGGCGTCCAACGCCATTATACATTAAATATCCACCTGCAATTGCCAATATCAAACCTATTCCGCCCATTAATGTTCTAATTATTGATATATCTAAGAAATTTGAGAGAAATATCGCGTACATAAAAATAATAAATGCGCAAAATCCAAATATAAAATATCTCCATTTTTTCTTCAATTGGTCATCTTCAAATTTCTGAAAAATTTGAAATGATAAGTATAATAATGGGATAACTGCAATAGATTCTATTATTACTAAATACAAAAAAAAGGGTAACTCCCATACAGGTGACCATTTAGTGTCTTCATTAATTGTGACTCCCCAATCCTCCGTAACAACGAAAAAAATCATGCAAAACATCACAATTCCATAACCTATTAAGATTGCTAATTGCTTAGTTGTAGTAATTACTTTTTCAGATTTTAGTAATATTAAATTAAACACTACAAGAAAAATTGGAGAATAAAAAATGCCAAAATTCGTAAGGTAGTTAAGGATAAGAACAATGTCCTCATTCGCAATAGGAGCATATATCATATTGATAATTAGTCCAATTGCAGCAGATATATAAGTTCCTGAGAATATAAGGTTTAATCGCTTCCGATCTCGCTTAAGAATCTTGTACGCTATAAAAATAAGGAAAATACAAGCCAATCCTTGTGCTACGTAAATAGTTAGTACTCTCATAGGGCTATCTAATGGTTCGTTATATAACACCATCCATTCATCCACTCTAATGAAATTAATTTTTAAAAAATTTCTAATGTAAGTTAGTTTTATTTCAATATAATTATTTAATAATTAAGTTTGTTATTTTTAAATCTTTAGATAAAATCATGGCTTACCAATAATAACCATATAAAAAATAGGCAAATCTTTATGGTTATATCCTGAAACTAATCTATAACAGACAAAATATAAGGAAAATAAAGTTAATAAGGAAATAATTAACTATTTCAATCTAAAATAAAGAAACATATAAAACATTTAATATTGATTTACTATAATAAAAAAAAAAATACACTGAGATTCTAATTATAAAGAATCTCTAAGTCTTCTTTAAATTTTCACTTCATACTTTATTATTTAAACTGTTAATTTCTAAAAAATAGTATTGAATTCAAATTTATCCTCTAATTCATAAACAATAATTTAAAAAAATTATGTTTCTTCTGAATTTATAAAGAAGAGAATTTTAACTCTCAAAACTAAAACTTTCGATGATTTCAAAATGCCATATGAAATTCTAGAGAAAATAGAGCTTGGAACAAGTGGTTTATTATTCGAAATGGTAATAAAAGCTCCTTTAATTGCCCAAAAAGCCTATGCTGGTAATTTTCTATTATTACGGGTTAATGATACTGGGGAACGATTTCCATTGACAATTGCAGATTATAACAGGGAAAATGGAACAATAACTATTGTTGTTCAGGTTGTAGGAAAAAGTACTAAATTATTATCGCATCAAAATGTAGGAGATAAAATTCTTGATGTTGTTGGACCTTTAGGAAACAAAATTCACATTCAAAAATATGACTTTCCTGTAGTGATAATTGGTGGTGGTGTTGGAATTGCCCCTTGTTATCCGCAAGCAAAAGAATTAAAGGAGGCAGGAAATGAAATAATAACAATAATGGGTGCAAGAAATACTAGTTTACTATTTTGGAGAGAAAGGATGCGTTCTGTTAGTGATAGATTAATTATTTGCACTGATGATGGAACCGAAGGAAGGAAAGGGGTAGTTACCGATCCACTTAAGGATATATTAAAAAAGAAAAAAATCAGTATTGTTATTGCGATTGGACCGCTAATTATGATGAAATTTGTTGCTCTTACTACTGACGGATCTGGCGATTTACCTAAAGTAGAAACTTATGTTTCTTTAAATACTATCATGATTGATGGAACTGGAATGTGCGGAGGTTGTCGTTTTTCAACCCTTGATGGAGATATCCAATTTGCGTGTGTGGATGGTCCTGATGTAGATGGACATATTGTAGATTTTGATAATTTATTAAAGCGTGCTAATAGATTTCTAGATCAGGAAAATGAATCTTTAGAATGTTATGATGAGGAGTGCAGAGCTTTAGAGAAATTTGAAAGTGAGGCATCTTAGAATGGACGTGCAAACCCCTTTAATTGAAACTTTACTTAATAACAAAGCTAATATTTTAAAAATTGGCAAATATAATGAAGCCAATTTTGAACAACTGATTAAATCATTATCTATAGCAGAAAAGGATAGACAAGGAATTCTAAAAAAAATTAAAGAATTAGGAACTATTGACATTCAGAGGTTAAGTAAAGAACTGCAATTATCTAAGGAAATTATTTTATGTAATATAGAATACCTAAAAGAATTAGGATTATTGGGGTTTATAGGTGAAAAGCCTAGATTTTTCCAAGATGTAATTGAAAGTTCTGAAAAAAAAGGTGTTTTTCCTAGTGTAAATCTGATAAAAGAGAGGAAAATTTGTTCTGGTTGTGGTTTATGTGTTTCAATTTGTCCTGTTAATGCAATTGATTATTCTGAAGGAACATTTGAAATTGATGATGAATCCTGCATTGAATGTGGATTATGTTATTCAGCTTGTCCGAGATCATTTTTTCCTAAAGTTTTAGAAGATTTTGAAGAAAATCAGGATCATGATGTTAAATTCTTAGAAGAATTTAACTATTATCGTAATATTTATACAGCTCAGACAACATATCCACGTATAAAAAAAGTAGGACAAGACGGAGGAATAGTCACTACATTATTTAAAACTGCATTTGAACAAGAATTTATTGATGGTTCTTTTGCTGTTACTATAGGAGATGAACCCTTAAAGCCATTGCCAGTTTTAGTTGAAAGTGGTGAAGAACTCCTAAAAACTGCAGGCACAAAATATACAAATACTCCAGTATTGAAAATTTTTCATGATGCTAAAGACTATAATAAAATAGCGATAGTAGGTACACCTTGTATCAT
Source organism: Promethearchaeota archaeon (assembly GCA_048938025.1). Lineage (GTDB taxonomy): Archaea > Asgardarchaeota > Lokiarchaeia > Sigyniarchaeales > SOKP01 > Loki-b32. Next base: position 6,834 of record JBHLMP010000038.1, on the reverse strand, counting down.
GAAAGCTCTTAAGAAAATCAGTTTTTATCCTTTAAATAAGCCTTTTTATGATAATGTTTTTATAAAAATTGGCGTATTTTGCATGGAATCGTTTAATTATGATAAAATTGTTGAAATTTTAAGGAATGAATTCCAAATGAATCCATCTGATGTTAAAAAGATGGATATAGATAAGGGTAAATTTATTATATCTGATCAAAAAAATGAAATTTTTAAAGTTCCATTAAAAAGGATAAACAAATATGGAAGATTTGGTTGCTTTTTCTGTGATGATTTAACAGCTATACATGCAGATCTTTCAGTTGGATCCATTGGTTCTGAACCCGGTTGGTCAACAGTAATTATACGTACAAAACAAGGTGCTGATTTCTTTCAAAAGGCATTAGACTCAAATAAAATTGTAAAAAAAGAAATCGAAGAGGACAGTGAAAGTTTCAAAGAACTGAGTAGAATAGCTAAGTCTAAATTAAAAAATTACGTTGATCAACGTCCTGTGAAAATGATTGAGCAAGATCCAAAAATAAGAATCACTAATTTTGAAGAAGTGCCAAAAGGATTAACGACTGAATTGGTTAAACAAGAAACTCAAAGATGCTTACAGTGTGGATTGCCAAGTTGTGTTTCAGGGTGTCCTGTTAATATAAAAATTCCTGAATTTATAAAACTTTTAAAACAGGATAAATTTATTGAGGCTCTTTATAAAATCAAAACAGATAATCTATTACCTGCCATTTGTGGAAGAGTTTGTCCTCAAGAAATACAATGTGAAAAAAGTTGTTTATTAAACTCTCTTGGAGAACCGATAGCAATTGGTTATTTAGAAAGATTTATTGCTGATTGGGAAAGAAAAAATAAATTAAAAGAATGTCCCGAATGTGCAGCTCCTAAAGGTGTGAAAGTTGCAGTTATAGGTTCAGGACCTGCAGGATTAGCATGTGCTGGAGAATTATCAATGAGGGGTTATGATGTTACTATTTTTGAGGCATTCCATGCTGGAGGGGGAGTTCTAACATACGGAATTCCAGAGTTTAGGTTGCCAAAAGAAATTGTAGAAAATGAAATTGGGACATTGAAGATGCTAAATGTAAAAATAGAGTATAATACAATTATTGGAAAAACTCTAACTCTTGATGATTTAAAGGAGATTGGATTTAAAGCTTTTTTCATTGGAGTTGGGGCGGGACTTCCAATATTTCTTAAAGTAGCTGGGTTAACCTTAAATGGAGTTCTCACTGCTAATGAATTCTTAACAAGATCAAATTTAATGAAAGCCTATAAATTTCCTGAATATGATACACCTATCAAAATCGGAAAAATTGTGACTGTTATTGGAGGAGGCAATGTTACTTTAGATTCAGCCAGAACAGCATTAAGGTTAGGCGCAGAAAAAGTAATTGTTGTCTATAGAAGATCGGAAGCAGAAATGCCTGCTAGAAGGGAAGAATATCATCATGCTGTAGAAGAAGGTATTGAATTTCAATTCTTAACAAACCCATTGAGATTTATAGGGGATGAAAATGACAATGTTAAACAAATGGAGGTTATTAAAATGCAATTAGGAGAACCCGATGAATCAGGGCGTAAACGACCAATTCCTATTGAAAACTCAGAATTTTTAATAGAAACTGATACAATTATTATAGCTATTGGCACAAAAGCAAATCCAATTCTTACAAAATCTATCCCGGAATTAAAATTGAATAAGTGGGGATATATTGAAACTGATGAAAATGGGCAAACAAATTTGGAAGGAGTATTTGCGGGGGGGGATATAGTTACTGGAAGTGCTACTGTCATATCTGCTATGGGTGCAGGAAAAGTAGCAGCTAAGACAATAGACGACTACTTAACTAAGAAATACTTAAAAAATCTCCATTAACTAGATTAAAAAAAAGGAGTAATAAAAAGAATAAAACTTATCTATTTTTCACGCCATTCCTGGCCACATCGGCCACAGCGATATTTCTTTCCATAAACACGAGGATAATCACTTATTATGTTTGCCTTATCTGTTGATTCATGAATCATATTCATATTTTCTTCTCCACAGCTGGGACATTTCCTTCGCCCTTCAGTTTTCTCAATAGTTAAAATATCATTTGGTTTTTCTGACATTTTTATATTATCAACTCATCTATTTTTTAAAAATAGTATAATTTACCTTAATATAATTTATTTAATAGATTTTAAGATTTTTTTATGATAAATAATCATGTTTTAAGATTATTATTTTAAAATGTTTTATATTCTTTTTATAACTTATCTCTTATTTAGATTTTTTAAAAAACTTCTATTTAACTTAATAAGTTCTCTTCCATAAATTTTTGCTTGCTCAAACAATTCAGGTGTAGAATATTGGAATTTAAATATAAAATCATTCAATAATTTATTGTAAATCTCTGAAATATCTCTTTCTTTATTGTGGATTTCAAAACAGTATAATATATTTAGCTCTTTTGCCTTCTTAATCAGATTAAACCTACTTATTCTCACATTATTAGAAGAGGAGCCTTTTAATATTTGTTCTACATCCATCCCAGCAAGAATTGATAATCCTTGAAAGAGAAAAAATTGGCGAAACTCTTCAAAGATCTCTTTCTCAAATTCTTTTATTGAATTCAAATCGTTTAGATTTAGTATTATAATTAAAACATCAAGTTTTCCAAAATTTATAGATTGCTCTGAAATTACTTCTATAAGATTCTCGGCAAGAAATACGTTTATCTTAAAAGGAATCCCTTTATGAACTAGTAATACTTCAAATTTCTCATCAGAATGATTCTTTTCTATCGCAATATCATCTAAATAGTTTAATAAAAGTTCCTTTCCAGAATTGCGGCTTCCAATGAGCCCAATACGCAGACTATAACTAATTTTCTTCAAATAGTCTCTTTCCAAAAATAATAATTGCAGTTCTTAATTTATTATTAATTATAAATCATTTTAGTATAAAATCTTGATTAAATTGATCATTGATTTAAAATATATTAGAATCTAGTTAGAATATGCTAGTTATTTACTTAGAATTAATTCTAATGGTTCTTGTGTGGAGCTTTTCATTTATTATTGTAGATATCTCTGTTGATTTCATCCCACCATTAGCTATTGCTTTGTATCGATTCATTATCGTCTCAATTATATTTATAATGATTGATATTTATAAAAAAATTAAAAATTATAGGAGATCAAGTGAAAATATAGAAGATGCAATTAATTCACAATTTTCTAAGAATGAATGGATTTTAATATTTTTAGCAAGCTTTACAGGCATTTCATTATTTTTTTTTGCTCAATATTCCTCAATTGAATTAATAGGTCCTTCACTTCCTGCTTTATTTGTTTGCTTGTTAGCCCCTGTAATCATAGCATTATTAGCTTTAGCTTTCTTTAAAGAAAAATTAAATATCCTAAAAATTCTGGGATTTATTATAGCCACAGTAGGAGGATTTTTATTAATCACTGGAGGAAATCTACATAGTTTATCTCCTAAATCGCAAAATTTTTTAGGTTATCTTTTTGCGTTGATAACTCCATTATTATGGGCTATTTATTCTACATCAACAAAAAAAATAACAAAAAGCAGTTCAAGTTCAAGTATAATTATGAATAAGTATATTGCTTATTTTGGGACAATTGAATTAATAATTTTTTTAATGCTTAGTGGCAAACTCTTAATTTTTATCATTAATTTCCTAAATATTTTATTATTTCTCTGCGCTTTATATTTAGGTTTGGGTTGTTATATTTTAGGGTATTATATATGGCAGAATTCACAGAAACTTTTGAAATCGTCAATAGTTGCCTCATTTTTATATATTGAGCCTTTTCTGACGCTCCTATTTTCTTTCCTATTTCAAAGAAGTGAAACAATTCTTTTGTGGAATGTAATAGGCGGAATAATTGTATTAATTGCTGTCCTTATTATATCCCACGAGGAAACTTGATAATGAAAGAGGCTATAATATACATCTTGGATGATTAATTAAAAAAAAAGATTTAAGAATAGATTTATTTTAATGAAAGTATTTTCCTCATCCATTTAGGCATTATAAATCCTATATAATAAAATGTGCTTGCAAGAACCATAAATGATCTGAAAATTATTAATGTTATATGTGTCAATGGAATAAATCCATCTCCTATAGCTCCAATTGCAAAAAAATTAAATGATAGAATCAAGAACCTGCCTTTCCAACGAATTGCGGGATCTTTTACTTTTAGCGAAGCAATAGAAAATTCATTTCCGGTTATTGTACTTATTAATAAAGAAATAGCTAAGAAAACCATGACAAAACCTTTATAATCTATATCGATTGCATTTCTTTTAATACCGATTAGTTCATCTACAGGAGCTCCTGGAGCAATGAATAGGAAAAATATAAGATATATGTAAAAAAAGATTGAAAAAATTATTATACTTAATGTAACTACTTTTTTCTTACTAGGATGTAAAGCGGGTAAATATATTTGGAGCCATGCGTATAGAGCAAAAGGAACTCCAATTGTACCTAAAAGAACATAAAATGGATAATCGAATACCTCACGTGTAAATAGCCAATACAAGTATCCCAAGCCACTAGGATACCAAGGTGACATTGTAAATATAACTGCAAAAAAGAAATAATAAAGTATTTCTTGTTTTTCCTTTATAGCTTTATAGAGTACAATACTCCCATAAAACCAAGCTATTAACACCGCTATAAGACCAAATAACCCAGAAAGT
>JBHLMP010000038.1:0-2011 GCA_048938025.1 Promethearchaeota archaeon | reverse complement strand
TATTAGTCGAAGGTATTATGCTAAGGGAAAAAAAACTCGTGCAAAAGATGAGGCTTTTACTCAAGATCAAGTAGGAGAAGAAAAAGAACGATATTTAATCAGTATAGAATTGATGAGCTTAAAAACCTTAAAAGATTATGATATTTTAGGATGGCGTGGAGAATTCTACTTTAAGGTGGACGGTCCTAAGGTTTTTAAAGCTAGATTTCCAAATAAAGGAACAATTAAATTACAGAAAAATCAAGAATTTGTATCGAGAGCAGACATGTCTCTTTGGAGTCAATTCAAAACAGTTCGAGTGGAAGATCCAGCACTAGAAACAATAAAAGTTATTCTAAGAGAAAAAGACCATTTGAAAAAGGACCATGTTGTTGCTGAACAAGAATTTCAAATAAAATTACCATCAAAAACAAAATATATTATTTTACAAGATGAAAAAGAAAGAACTAAAGCAAAACTGCGAATTCAAGCAACTAGAACAAGATATTAAATTAAACTAATTCTTTTTTTTAAACTTTTTTTATCATTTTATTTTCAAAATAGCTCTAAAATGAAAATTTCTCATATTCTGAATTACATGGATAATTGTCAGTGACCCAGAATTCCTTTTTAGTTGGAAGAACAATTATGGATCCTAAGGTTCCTGCAGAAGGTCCATGAGTACATACTGTAAAATCATCCGGTTCTCTATTATCATGATCACTTAAAATCATCTTAATTGTATCCATAGTAATTTGACCCTTCTTTTCTGTTAATAACTCAATTTCTCTCTTATAACGTCTAATTGGAGATTCTATAGGTGAAATATCCATATCGTCCATTTTAAAGCGTACATAATCAGGTAAATTGGCATCAATGAGTTCCTCTGTTTGATAGTGATTTGTATGAGCTAAAATCCCCTCCTCTGGACGTCGAATGGCATAGCGAGTACTTGTTGTTTCTATTAGACAAGTGTCTCCAGAAGCGTCCATAAGCCCATAATGACATCCATTTGCCCTAGCAGTGAATTTAGTAATAAAATCAATTGCTTCTTGGGTTGTTGCACAAGTTTCTAACACTTCTTGTACAATGAAAGAACCAGGAACACCTCTTAGCCTAAAATCAAGTGGTTCTTTTTTCCAGGAGCGACCATAGTTATAACCAATTGATAAACCTTCCTCATTTATTCCCATATGACAACCTGTAAGAGGATATTGGGTGAAATTTATATTTTTATAACCATTATCAGGAACTTCTTCGCGAACTACCTGGAAAGGTTGGAGGACATTAGGAAAATCATAATTACGACCAAAAATCATTGAATTATCTGAAGTAGCTTCAGGAAGTGCGAAAATCATTGAACATGCCTGAACTGGAGGATTTTTGTAAATAGATTTGGGGTTTCCTGACATTACTTCTATAAAATGACTTCCATAAATGATACTTCCTTTTATGTTAGCACCTTTACTTAGAGCTATCATTTTATTATACTGATTTGGTAGATGTTGTTGTAAGGGCTTCTTTATGTTTTTTTTACCCATAATACCTAACGCAAGTTTAATTACTGAGAGGGGTATTAATTTAGAGGTCACTTCCGAAAACATTTTTGAATGAAAGACGACATCAAACATATTATGAATTTTATCCTTTAATTGCTCTCCCTGTTGGAAACCTCTTTCAACAGAATTTCCTTCTATTTTAATAAAATCAACCATAATTAATTCATTTCTATTTTTTTATAATTTTACTTGAATTAGAAATAAAAGAGCTTATTTAGTAATTATAACTTCTTCTCTTGAATTCTTAGCAATATTACAGCTATTATAACTATAGATAACGCTACAACAATCTGAATTATGCCAATACCGGGAATATCTTCTCGGAAGATATCACCTAAAGCTAATGAAATCACCAAAGTAGCTAATTCAAATAAAGCAAGATAGTTAAGTATTGCTAAAAATTTGTTTTCTATTGCTGAAGATTTAGTATTTAAAGTACTCCGTTCTCTATTTAATGATTTCCTAATTCTTGC
>JBHLMP010000083.1:5406-8775 GCA_048938025.1 Promethearchaeota archaeon | reverse complement strand
CTTATTTGGGCTAATGGATTTGGTGATCAATCTGATTTAGATACTGTTTATATGATTGGATCTATCACTAAAACATTCACCGCAACTACTTTACTTCAACTCAATGAAAGTAATTTAATAAATTTGGATGGTGATATAAATGATTATCTACCGTTTGATGTAAGGCATCCAGATTATCCAAGCACTCCGATCACGATTCAAATGCTTCTAACACATACAGCAGGTTTAGCAAGGGATTTCGATATAAGTTATTATTTTGATAAAGAAATGATTCAATGGATAAATGCATTTTTTGGTACAAATTATACTTCTTGGGATCCCAAACCCTCTTTAGAAGAATTTCTAAATGGTAGTATAAATCAATTAGGCCTATATTATCATCCAGATAATTGGATTTTAGAACCAGGAACAGAGTTTTCTTACTCTAATTCTGGTTTTGAGTTACTTGGCTACTTAGTTGAACAAGTAACAAATCAATCAATAGTAGAATATGTTCAAGAAAACATCCTTGATCCATTAAATATGACAAATAGTGGATATAATTACATCGATTTCAGTGGAATGAACGCAATTCCTTACGAAAGGATAAATGAGAGTAATTTTTCTATACCCTTTTATAATTTAAGTTTAAATGGAGCAGGTTCTTTAAGAAGTACAGTACCAGATTTGGCAAAATATATGATTGCTCACATGAACCAAGGTGAATATAATGGATTTCAATTACTTACTCCCGAAAAAATTGAATTAATGCATGAAAAGCATGTATTAATCCCTGGATCTGAGCCAGCTGGCTATGGTCTAGGGTGGATCATTACAGATGGAATTCAAGGGCATGATGGAGCAACGCCAGGGTTCCTTTCCAGTATGTATATGAAGGAAAGTGAACATGGTACCTTTGGAATATTAGTGATGTTTAATCGTGGTAGCAGCCTCATATTAGACACTGAACTTCTTACAGAATTTTATCCAGCAATATTACTATTACTTTTAGAAAGAGCAGAAAATCTATTTTAAAAAGCTCTTTTTAATTAAGATTTACCTTTTTTATATCTTTTTAGAATTTTGCTTTAAAAGTAAAAAATCTATATTTTTTGGGCATAACTATTTTAAGATAAAAAACCTAAACATAATTTAATTAAAAAAAATATATGAAAACATTAACATGAACTCTAATAAGAAAGTAATTATCGGATTAATTATATCCATTGTTGTCGTTTCTGCTGGAATTGGATCTGTTTTTATTATTACATATATTATTCCTGACAAACAATCTTTTGAGTCTAAGATAAGAGATTTGATGGCAAAATATCAAATTCCATCATTATCAGCAGGGATAATTATTAATGATAGTCTTGTTTGGGCTAATGGATTTGGTGAACAACCTGATCTAGATACTGTATATATGATTGGTTCAATCACCAAAACATTTACTGCAACTGCTGTACTTCAACTCAATGAAAGTAATTTAATAAATTTGGATGATGACATAAACAATTATTTACCTTTTGATGTAAGGAACCCGTTTTATCCAACTGTTCCAGTGACACCACGTATGCTTTTAACCCATACAGCAGGTTTATCACCAAACCTTTTTTGGTCTCTTGAATATTATTTTGACAGTGATATGATTCAATGGATTAATGAGAATTTGGATTTGGGAGAAGAAGATATCATTATTTTAGACCCTCGCCCTACTTTAGAGGAGTTCCTAAACGGTAGTTTAACTCCTGGTGGTCCATATTATGCCTCTTATAATTGGCCACTAAGACCTGGATCAGAATTCCGTTACTCTAATGCCGGTTTTCAATTGTTAGGATATTTAGTTGAGCAAGTTGCAAATCAGTCTTTAGAAGAGTATGTTCAAGAAAACATCTTTGAACCATTAAACATGACAAGTAGTGGATATAACTACATAGATTTTGGTAATAAAAATGCTATTCCTTATGAATGGCATAATGGTGAAAATTTAGAATATCCTCTTTACAATATTAACGTTACTGGAGCAGGTTCAATAAGAAGCACAGTACCAGATATGGCAAAATATATAATTGCTTATATGAACCAAGGCGAATATAATGGAACTCAATTATTAAATCCTGATACTATTGATGTAATGCATTCTACACAAGTATCACTTACAGGAACTACCACAGAAGGTTTTAAACTTACTGGTTATGGATTAGGTTGGTTCCTTTACGAAGAAGGTTTTAAAGGACATGGTGGTGCAACTCCAGGTTTCAGTTCGAATATGTTTTTCAAAGAAACTGAGCAAGGTGCTTTCGGAGTAATATTAATGTTTAATCGCGGTTCTGCCCTTACATTTGATGAGGTACTAATTAATGTCTTTATACCAGCAATTAATGCTTTATTTTTAGATGAGGCAGAAAATTTATTCCAACAAACTCTTTCTTCTTAAAAAAAAATTCTATATATGTAGGCGATTTAAAGGTTGCATTTATTGTATTTTTTCATTTTATAAATAAATCCTTTATGAATCTAGGCAAGGTAAATCCAATATAGAAACAGAGAGAACTAATGATCACAAATGTTCTAGCGAAAAGTATTGTAAGTTCTGTAGGATTTTCTGCTCCAATGACATCAATTACTGTACCAAATGTAAAAGTTATGAAAGCAATTATCAAAAATTTACCTTTTAACTTAAGTTCAGGTTCATCTGTTTTAAGACTCGCTCTCGCAAATAAAAATCCGGTTACCAAGAAAAGAGCTATTGAAAATAATAGGTAGATTTGAACCCAAATCGCCCATTCTACCACAAAAGCACTTTTTTGATCACCAATTAAGTAAGGTTTTAGAAAAAAGACTGTTAAAAAGGTTATTTCGAATATAGTTGCTTCAGTAACAAAAAATGTCATAAATTTTTTTTGCTGCCTCTTATATAGAAAATTTGTGAACGCTAAACCCCAAATTATATGAATTGGAGCAATAAAAGCATTAGCTAAAAAGAAATATAAAGGTGAATTTAATTGTTTTCCAAAAATCATAACAATCATAAATTGTGTAGCATCAGACCAATAAGGACTTGCCAATAATATCCAAGTAATCCCAACTAATAATAATTCCACTTTTTTATACTTAATAAATTTTAATGCTATAAATATGCCTAAAATTGTTGATATAATAACAGATGCAAAAGTAAAAACTCCATAAAAGATTTCTAATGCTGTTAATTCTACTGCCATCTTGTTTAAACATTTGAATTTTAAGATTATTTAATTCATAAATTCATTCTTTTTAAATTTATTCTATGAGTAGAATTACATATTTGATTTTAATAAATGCAACCTATAATATCATCATTTTATTTATTTAAAATTTAAGATTTAAATCTTTACCATTTAGATTTTTAAT
>JBHLMP010000083.1:0-5306 GCA_048938025.1 Promethearchaeota archaeon | reverse complement strand
ATCTCCGATACATTTATATAAGTGTTCGATCTTTAATATATTAAAAATCGAATATAGATTTAGTGAGTTTTTATGTTTTTTGGAAAAAGATTTAGTGGATATCATAAAGGTTCCTTATCAGGTCTAGATATTTTAGTACTTTCTATTATAAGAAATAACGATGGTATAACTGGATATGACATTATTCAAAAAATTAACAGAAAATTTAGGGGATTATGGAGAGGATCAGCAGGTACTATCTATCCTTTATTAAGTAGATTAGCGGAGCAAAGTTATGTTGAAATAACAGAGATTACAGAAAATAATCGTCAGAAGAAGATTTATCAAATCACTGGAAAAGGAATCGAAGAATTGAAAAAACTTTTGAGTAATAATTTAATTCAAAGTTGGACTACCTTAGAGGATTTTGTTCGAACAATTGCGAAAGGAGTGCCTAGTATTGAAAAAGTTGTGGAAGGAATGTTTTGTTGCTTTCCATTTCATGGTCATAATCATGAAGAAAACATTGATAGATCAGATATTTCAATGTATAATATAGAGCATATTGAGGGAATTATTAATCAATTAAAGCATAGGAAAAAAATATTTGAGGATAGATTAGACAAAATCAATAAAGATATAGACGAATATAATAGCACTCTTAAAGACATTAAAGAAAAAAGAAAAAATGCTAAACCTATTGAAATTTTAGATGATGACAAATATGATAACTATATAATATGAAAATTTACTAAATCAAATGAAAAAAATATTTTAAATTAAACAAACGAGGTAAAAAATCTATGTGTGATGAAAGTTCCCATCATGGACAAAGAGCTAAAGCTTGGTGTTTCCCATTTGGACATCAAGATGTTGCGAAAATCAAAAGGATGGCTGGGCATTTCATGCGAGGTTTTTTGGGAAGTCAAATTCCTTACAATATTGAAGATCTCGGAGATAGTTATTTAATTACAGTACCATTAGCAGGTCGCACTAAAGAGGATGTTACAGTTTCTCTAATCAACAAACACTTAAATATTAAAGCAGCAAAACCTCAGATTCCTGAATCGGAGAAATTGAAAGAAAAACCTGAAGAAGGAGCTTCCAGTGATGCTTGTTGTCCTCCATTTTTCGGGAAGGGTTTTACGTTTATCGAAGTGAATATGGATATCCCCTTGCCAGTTGGAGCAGATCCAGATACAATCGTTTCAAAAATGGCAAATGGTCTCTTAAAAATAACTATGGGAAAGAAACCAGCTAAAAATATAGATGTTAATGAAAATTAAGCATAAATTTGAAAAATTAAATGTGGAGCGCCTTAGATTTAAGTATTACTCATTTCAACGAGCGCTTAAATGCATAATATTAACTCTAAAGCACCCCATTTAATAATATTTTTTTTCTTTTTTAATTGTTTTTAGATTAATGGTTTGGTAATAATAAAATTATAAATAATACCTCTTTCTTAAAGATTTTATATTTTAAAATTTAATTTTAAGAAAATTTATAAAAAATTTTTGATTTACATGAAGTTTCAAAGAAAGAAAGAAAATGACTCACGCCCTATAAATTTAGTACTTTTAGCAGTATCTTTCATAGTATTTGGAGTTTTAGGTATAGTGTTCGTCACTCAAATGGAATTACATCCTGGATGGACATGGGAAGATATGAGGGATCTATATCCAATGGAATTATCTTCTTTCGAAACAGAAGATATAAATGGAAATGGCCATAATGATATCATCAGTTATGCGGATATTCGTGGAACTGATCGTCCAGAGCAATATTCAATACTTCAATATGGTGGTATTTTCTGTTTAGAAGGATTAAGTGGGAATTTAATATGGGAAAGAGAGTATAATGGTCCAGTGAAAAAGGTATTTCCCATAATGAATGTTGATGGACTTGGACCTAACGATTATTTTGTAAGTAAAGCGTCAATATCTCCTAATTGGACAGCTTGGAATGGTTACTATGAACCAGAAGTTCTTCTAAATCAATACACTAATCATATTATAGATGGAAGTACCGGAAATGATTTAATAGGATACGAGTTTAGTTTCACAAATTTTTATGTGCACGATTTAGTCAGTATTGATGACGTGTCAGATGATCAATATGAAGATCTAATCTTAATAGAGTGTGAAGGATATGAAATATATAATCCTTGGGAGAATCGAACTGATATTCAGTATGACTGTAATCTTACTAGCTATTTTGTCAATGGGACTAAAACAAATAGTTTTCCTGTTTTCAATGGGAGTATTTGGAGAGAATCCCCATTCCCCGCTCTGGAGTTATTAGAATATAATGGTCCTTCTCATGTATTATATATTGACGATTTTTCTCTGATCTTGCTTAACACAAGTGAATCTAATTTTCTAGATCCAATATATAACATTACTTTACCTGAACATCTTGGGGCTTATGAAATTATTGAAGACGTAAACCACGATAATATTGCAGATATATTAGTATCTTCTCGAGATGGATTTATAACCGTAAGAAGTGGTTTAAATGGTAATATTCTAGGACAATTTACAATAGATCCAGATTATGGTGATATATTTTTAGAAGAAATTCATAGCCTTGAAGGAGATGGTGAATTCTACTTTTTATTAGAAGTTAGGTATTGGTATAGTCCTGAAGACCAAGAAAGATTTTTCCGTGTATACAGTTTTGATTTAACTACTGAACATGTAATACGGGAAGTTATAAGACATGGGAATAATGATGATTTTAAAATTTTTGTGTTAAATGAAGATCTTAATGGCGACTCAATTGATGAAATAATTTATCATGAAAGCCATGAACCTATATTATCATTTAGTGAGGTAATGCGCTATACAATTTTGAATCCTATTTCTGGAAAAAAATATGCTATTTTAAATACTGAATATTATGCCCAATCAATAATTACTTTAAATGATTTTGATGGCGATGGTAAAAAAGATTTTGTTATTTCTGGGGATGATAGAGTTATTGCGCTTTCCACCCAGAAGCCAGTGGGATTATGGTTATCTTCAGCCTTTCCATTAGGTTTACCTTTGTTTATCATACTTACAATTTTATTAGCTGCAGGAATAATAATTATTATTTTATTTGGGAGAAGATTAAATTATCGCCGGCAAAATGTTAAAGAACATAAACTCACTGTTGCTGTAAATGTACTGGCGATTTCACTAATGACAATAACATTCATTCTATTTTTAATTATGATGAATATCTTCAATAATACACTAATAACGGGTTCTAATAATACTAATATTATTATAGCTTTCCTAGTTGTTATTATCACATGGTATGGTACGTTGCCGTTAACTGCTGCTCTTTATAATCGATTTGCTCCTCAGTTTGCATATGTCTTTGTTAAATTGAGAGATCTATTCTTTAAAATTTCTAAAGGTTATAAAAATGATATCATTATCTTGGATATGAAAGGTAGGAAAGAAATTGGGATTATTATTCAGCTCAAAAGACTAATTTTACCATTACTTCTTTCTATTTCCGTTGGATTTTACTCTTATGATACTTTAACTACTTTACTTGGATATCCTCAAACTTTTGGTGTATTTGGTTCCACAGAATTCTTTAGTTTTATGATGGGATATATGTTATGTTGTGTATTACCAATGATCTTATCGTTCGTTATCTTTTCGTTTTTTATTTCGGGCAATTATTTACTTGATGATGCTGGAGTTGTATATTACCGTGAAAATAAGAAATATCGCCAGCCTGGAGACATTGAACCTTTAAGTATTTGGTCTCAATCTATTGTTAAGGGTATTGCTGGACTTTCTGCTTTACTTACTTTTAGTACATTTCTTAGCAATGTTGATTTTTCTGGGTTTTTTGGAGAAGGAGACGTTTTTATGATAGTCTTTGGAGTACTTATTATAATAGTTATGTTTGGGGGTATTCCATTTTTAACAGCGTTCTCCTATGTCCTCCTTGCAGGAGAAGTTATGGAATTATGTGCCGAAGAAAACATAAAAAAACTTTATAGTATCATGGAAAAGAATGGATATGATACTACATCACGTAATATTACAAACTTATATCCTTCAGGTTTTCATTCTACTGAAAAAGATAAATCAGATAAACTAGAGAAAGCTGAAAATAATTAGTAACTTAAAATATTTTTAATATTTTTTTTATCCTATTTTTTTTTATTGATGTTTTGATCTAAATCGTTTTATTTCTGAGAAAAAATTTTCTGGAGGTACTTTATTAAAGAGGAACGTACTCGCAACGATTTCTCTAAATTCAGGATCTTTTTCAGCTAATTTAAAAGTTGAATTTAAATTCTTTCCTTCTTTATCATAGAAAAAAGTTGCTAAAGAGCGTTTTAACTTAAAGTTTCTTATAATTTTCTTTATATTTGGGTGATGTTTATATTTTTTTAGTATTTTTTCAGTGTAGTCTTCAACTTCTAACGCTTTAACAGCAGTTAAAGCAGCAACATTACCAGATACTATACTAGCATGCAAACCTTCTCCACTTATAGGTGAAACAAAACCCGCAGCATCTCCAATAATCATTAGATTATTACTATAAAGACTTTTTTCTAATACTCCTATAGCAGGTATAGGGTAAGCAGCAGACCAAATTTTTTTATAAGTTGATTCTGGTAATACTTTTTTAATTTCTGGTTCATTTTTAAATTCTTTAAAGAGAATATTAACATTGTACTTAATATTATCTTCATAAAATGTACTAATTCCTATATTGAATCGTTTTTCATCAATAGGAAAAATCCATCCATAACCCATATAAGGTTTAAAATAAAAATATACAGTATTAACATCTAAAGAGTATTTACCTTCCAAAATAGCACATTTAGCTAATCCTAAATCTTCGATTTTCCAATTTGGTCTTATGCCAGATTTTAAAGCCAATTTAGAGCTCATTCCATCAGCAATTATCATAATTTTCCCAAAGTATTCCTTAATACCCTCTGAGGATTTCGTTTTAATCCCAATTTTTTGCTGGTTTTTATAGATAAAATCAAACGAAATATTTCTATCGAAAAGCTCTGCTCCAGCATCAATTGCGATATCTCTAACAAAATTATCTAATTCTAAGCGATCCATTACAAATGAACAGTCATTGTAATTCTCATAAGTATATTGAAATTTTGAATAATTTGCTGAATACATTGCTATACTATATTTGTCTATTATATTTAATTTCTTTAATTGAGGATAATATTTATAAAATCTTAAGCTACATCCGCCTCCGCATGGTTTTCGCCAGTTAGTATTCTTTTCAATCAAAGCTACTTTAAAACCATGTTTAGCTAAGATTTCAGCACATTTCGATCCTGA
>JBHLMP010000082.1:0-8876 GCA_048938025.1 Promethearchaeota archaeon | reverse complement strand
GCATCAGCTTTGATTATATGCCATGTGGCATCAAAATAAGTCGATGTTGCTAATGCCCAATCTGCTCCACTTACTAAGCCTCCTTTTCTATACGAAGAAGCTGCGTCTCTGATTAGCATCTTAACTTTAGGATATATTTCTGCCTTGTATTCCATATCTAAGGATTTGTCAAATTTACAACCTAGTTCTAAAGCTCTACAAAAAGAAGAATTACCTGAAGCAAGTAATTTTAGCTTTTTTTCAATAAACAAACCGCTAGCCTTATCAAATAAACCAGATGCTTGTAAAAATCGTGAAGAATCTTCATATTTTTCTGCAATTGACATAGTTTCCCACGCACGACAAAGGAGATAAATTGCTTCAAGCTCCACCCTCTCAGTTTCTATTCTAAAAAGTTCACAGAGCTCTTTAAATATAGAAGCCGCAGTAGCAAATTTCTCGGCGGCTGCTAGATTATCTCCTTGTTTTTCTAATAATCTAGCTTCTTCAATGTTAACTCTTGCTGAACAATAATTCATCCTAACTCTCGCTACTTTTATGAGCTTTCCAATCCTTTTATTCTCTAACTTTTCTCTCGATTTATTAAGAACTGATTCCAATACCGTAATAGATTCATAAAATTTTATCTTAGCTTGTTCATAATGTTCTATTGCATTGTCATGATTTTCATTTTTACTTAATAATTCTGCTTCTTCCAATAATGTCCAAGCAAAATAATAATAGGCTTCGTAATTATATTTTGATAGACTATTTAAAATTTCATATGCATCTTCATAATTTTTCTTCGCTTTTGAGTGATCTTCACTTTTATGATATGATTTGGCGTTCTCAATCAGCTTCCAAGCTAACGAGTAATTTTTTTTCTCATTAATTCTATTTTTTAATAACTTATATTCAATATTTTTTAATGATTCTTGATATCCTTTTTGAGCTTTATCATAATGTTTTGCCGAAAGGTTAAAATTACCTAGACGATCTTCTATATGAGCAATGTATTCATGACAAGCAGCAGCATAGGAAAGATATCCTCTATTCAAACTTTCCTCTATCACTGTTTCAAAGATATTTTTTGCCTTTTCTAAATAAGTGTTGTCCATAGATACAATTCCTAATTCTTCGTAAAGAAGCCCCAAACGTATCCTTGCAGCAATAAATCCTGTTCGAGATTCTATAGGATGATCTAAGTAATTATCAGCAGCATCGACAGCAATTCTTAGCATTTCAATTTTTTTATCTTTATTTTTTGCAATGTCAGCTAGAGATTTAAACGATCTGTATCGGGCGGAATATCCAGAAGTTTTAGAAAGACCATTCTTATACTCAGATCCAATTTTATATGCATTCTCTGCATTCTCAAGCATTTTTTTTGCATATTTATTCCTCTCCTCCTCATTTTTAGCAAGATAAACTAACTGTGAATAGGACCATGTTAATATTTGATATGCCCACGCACTAAATGGCTTATAAGCTACATTACTATTTGAAGCTTTGGCATATTCTAAAGCCTCTTTAGCGTAAGATTCTCTCTGCTTAGGTGCAAAGAAGCTTCTCTGAGCAATATTAGAGTAGTATAGAGCTGGTAAGAAATTGCTATAAAAATTCCAAAAGCTAAATAAGTTAGAATACGCTAATCCTGCTTCTTTTATCTCTTTAATGTCTTGAATAATTCTTTTTTGGACATAATTTATTTTTCCACCGAAAAAAGTAAACCAATTCAAATAGAATAAGGTTATTGTAATATGGCCATTTTCCCTTGTCTTTCTTATAAAATCTAATGACTTTTCAAAAAAAATTAAACCTTTTTCAATATTGTTATTCTGTTCAATAATATTTTCAGCAAGAAAAAAACCATAATAAAAGTGAATTACACCATAGAAAAAATTAATAGATCCTTGAATCTTAAAATTACTATGTTCTTTTGTGAGCTCAAATGTTAATTTTGTTCTCTCAGACCACTTTTTCCAATCAAATGCCAAAGTTTTACCCTGATTCAAATTATCATAAGTCGGAATATCTTCTATATAGCAATTATATAGCCCCAGACTCATCCAAACATAAAGAGATTCAACTAAATAGCTAAAATTGTTCATCTTTTTCGAAGATTTCCATGCTTTATCTGCATAAAGCATTCCTTCGTGAATCATTTTTTCCAATTCTTTCGGATTCTTAGCATATTTCATTAAATTATGCATACACATTGCAGATCTAATAATGTTTCTTGTAAAGCCCTCCTCATCTCCCTTATTAGAGAATAGCTCGCTTGCTTGGATAAAAAATTCTTTAGAGCTTTTAAACTCTTCTTCACCTTCCAAAATTGATGAGCTACAACATCCTTCCTCATATAGAGCTTCAGCAATACATTCTAATTCGTCAGCTTTATTCTCTAACTTTTTATAAAACTCGCTTGCCTTTTTATAGAAAATAATAGCTCTTCTCTTAAATTCAAGATATCGCCCTGTAGTTCTCATAGTATCAGCGGCTTGAGCACTTACATATCCAAGCCTTTTACTAAGCTTCGAAGCTTGATGAAGATTTTCACAATATTCTGATTCTACCAGTAATTCTTCATAGATTTTAGCAGAATCCTCCCAATTAAATTTTTCTTCCTCTGACTTTGCCCTCTCTATTGAAATACCTTCATTCCGTTTCATTTTAAAACTAAATAATAATGAATGATTTAAAATTTATAATTTTTTACTCTTTATTACTTCTCTAATTTTGTAACGATTTTTAATGAATACAGAGTAATTTTTATAAGTGTAGCTTAAAATAAAGAATGGGCAACACAGGATGATATTACCAAAAGAATGAAAAGATCTTAACTTGAGATGTTAAACTTATAACTTAAAATAAAAATTGTAAAAAAATTGTAAAAAAAAATCAGAATTCATAACCACACTTTTTACAAACGTGCTTCTTGGCGTACATGGGTATGTGGCCAACATAAGACAAAACTTTGCTTTTATCTTCTACAGTTTTAATATTACCACCGACTGCACCGCACATGGGACACGTGATACGCTCTTCGGAAGCAAATCCCCCTGCGCCAATTTCTGGAGGTTTTAATTCTTCTAGTTCTGTCTCGACTTCACTGAGTCGAGAAGTTTGTGCTTCTATTAATTTTCCTTTTTCACTCACAGACTCGGAGAGTTCCTGTAATTTAGCGTCTTTCTGTAAAAGTAAATTATTTGCTTCAGTTAAATCTGAGTTTAACTTGGTATTTTGTTCTTTTAATTCTTCATTTTCAGAAGTTAAACGATCAAGGTCTGAAATCTTACTTTTAGCTTCATTTAATTCATTTTCTAAATTTGAGATTTTTTCTTTTGTAGCCTCTAATACTGAGCTAATACTAGTAATTTTTTCTTCGGAAGATGAAGATATTTCTGATAATTCTGCTTCTCTCTCTTTTAAGAAACTTTCAATTTCTTCTTTTTTAGCGTTATTATCTGCTAATTCTTTTTTAGCAGATTCTAATTCTGAACTTAAATTGTTAATCGTATTTTCTCCTTCATGTAGACTTGTAATTGCTTGTTCAAGATTATTTCTAGTTTCTGCTAGAGAAGCTTTTGTTTGTTCAAGTTCAGCAGTAGTGGAACCCAATGTATCTTTAGTTGTAGCTAATTCATTTTTAGTTTCAGATAATTGTTTTTCTAAGTCATTTACCTTAGCTCTTAAATCTAGTAAAAACTTACCCTCAACTTTTTGACCTTTATCGGGATGTTCTTCTGCTCTAGCCCAATCGATTGACATATACACTCACTATTCTTTTATATTTTAATTTTTTTTAATGTTTAATGTTTTTATTAATATATAAATTATAGTGTATTAAGTTTTTAACTATTTTTTACTTTGAGATTTTGAAAACCATTATAGTTTTGATTTAATAATATTAAATTAGTAGATTATCACTTAAATGTGAAAAATAAAATGGCGAGCAAAAATGAACCACCCTTAGAAATTGACGTTATTTCAACATCTGGAGTATATAAAACCCCCTTTACATTAATAATTTTAGTACAGTTGTTTATTGGAGGTTTGGTATTAGTGGGTACAAATTTGCTATGGAATCAGTCTTATTTTGCGCTTACAGGTCATTATTATTTCTCTTTTGAACCTATTAATGATTGGGTAAGATGGATTTTATTGCCACCGAGTATTTATGGAAACATATTTTTATTTTGGATCTCAATAGTTTTATCATCAGCATTGATTTATAAAATTTTAAAAAAAATCTATCCACCACGAGAAGGTGTTTTTAAAAGAGGGAGTAAGGAATGGAAGTATACGCATCGAAGGTTTTGGACTGCCTATTTTCCTATTTGGCTCACACGAGCATTACCATTACCTTGGATGGATATTGCTACCTATAGATTTTTTGGAGTTCATATTGGTAAGAATGTTGTAGCTTATGAGGGGTATATTGATCCTGAACTTGTAGATATTGGTAATTTTACTATGACTTCATTAAATATTTGCATTTTTTCACATTTAATTTACCAAGATAAAATAATAATTAAAAGAGTAAAGATTGGAAATGGTTGCGTAGTAGGCCCTCAAACCGTAATAAGTCCTGGCACAGTTATGCAAGATGGAGCTATCCTTGGAGTTAATAGTTATACAAATATAGGACAGGAGTTAATAGGAAATTTAATTCATGTTGGAACTCCAGTAAGTATGACCTTACCTATTCAATCCCTTGAAGAATCTCAAGAAAAGGCAAAAAAAGTTAAAGAGGGAATTGTTGATAATCAACATGATGGAAAATAGAGCGTAAAAGTGGAGGTAAGCGAGAATAGATGTTTCAACCAGCAAGTTTAAAAGGTGATTCACCAACTCCTATCGATGAAAGAATTCGCAGAAAATATTTTATTCTTTATTTGGTAATCATTATTTTAAGTTTTATTCCTTGTTCATTATTTGAGTATTTTTATTTCATATCTTTATGGAAAGAACAATTTTACATGATTTTTCTTTTGTTATTGCCTTTTAATATATTTCTTTTAATTTATATCCTCCAATTAAGTGCGATTTTATTTTCATCATTATTTTTAACATTAATTAAGCTTATTTACTCTCCAAAAGAGGGTATTTTTAGACGCAACATTGAAGATAAGGATTATCTTTACTGGAATTTAAGAAATATCGTGAAAAAGTGGTCGTTGTTTATTACAGCTTCAAATCCTTTTCCTTGGCTGAAAAATCGTTTTACATTGAGGTTATTTGGAGTAAAAATTGGGAAAAAATGCATATGCGATAATGCCTGGATTTCTTCGGAATTTGTAACAATTGGTAAAAATGTTATTATTGGTATGAATTCAACAATTATTACTTTCGGAATTGAACAAGATAATTTTATTCTTAAAAAAATTATAATTGAAGATGATGCATTAATTGGAGCTAAATGTGTGTTACTACCTGGCACAGTAATTAAAAAGAATGCTAAATTATCAGCACATTCCTATACAAATTATGATAATGTTTTAGAAGAAAATTTAATTTATGCTGGGCATCCTGCAAAATTATTGAAAAAGTAAATAATTATGATAACTGAAAAGAGTTTAACGATAGGAACCTCAGAAAAAGTTAGTAAAAAAAAAAGATTGGTAATTGTTTCAGATACACATATTACTCGTTGGGAAGGAGCATTTAATCTTCATGCGTATAATGTAGGAATTGAGAAAGTAAATAAAATAAAAAATGTATCTCTTTTCCTTCATTTAGGGGATATAACTCATACAGGGACATTATTAGAGTATGAATACGCTATAGAACAATTCAAGAAGTTTAAACCAATTTCAAAAGCCCCACTTATGTTTCTTATTGGCAACCACGACAGTCTTAACGTTGGATATTTATTATTCGAAGAAATGATTGGCAGGAGACATTATGAGTATGAAGATGATGAATTATATGTGATTGGGGTTGATAGCACGAAACCGGACTTACCTGGTGGTATTATCCATCATAATATACGAGAAACTGTTAGAAAAAGCCTAGAAGAACCAGAAAGGGAAGATAAATTTAAAGTAGTATGTTTTCATCACCAACTCATTCCGATACCCAATACAGGAAAAGAACGATCAGCTATAGATGATTCAGGAGATATGCTTAAAATGTTAATTGATGCTAAAGCAGATTTAGTGCTAAATGGGCATAGACATATTTCAAATTTATACGCTGTTTCCAGTAGTGAAAAAGATTTATATATATTTAATGCAGGAACTTTCAGTTGCAATAAAACAAGATATAGGGAACTTTTTACCTATAGTATTATAGATATCTTAGGAAATAAAATAACTTTTAAAATTTTACCTATATTAAATTCTGATTTTAAGACGGAGATACATAGAGAGGTTAATTATTATCTCCCTTTAGAAATTGAAAAGGATCAAAAACCATTATGCAAATTTATACAATTTTCAAATTCTTTAATTTCTGCAGACTCAGAAGAGAAATTCACTAATTTAGATAAGACAATAGATAAGATAAATAAAATGAAAAATATAGATTTAGTTGTACATACAGGTAATTTATCTAAAAATAGCTATAAAGAAGAATTTATTATGGCTAAAGAAAAACTAAATAAATTGATTTATCCTCTTTTAGTCGTACCTGGTTTCACTGATTCAAAACCTCCCGCATGGGATTATTGGATGCATTATATCGGTTCATTGAATCCTTTATATGAAAATGATAAAATTTATTTTCAGGGAATTAACTCTACTACTCCGGATTCTAATGAAGGATTTATAGGTCGAAAAAGGCTAAATAGATTCATAGATAAAGTATTAAAACTAAGCCATCAAAAAATATTTGGGGTGTGTTGTTTTCATAGTTTAATTCCTACACCGCTTTCAGTATGGAGAACAGAGTTAATTGATTCTGGAGATGTTCTCTCTCAATTCGCTCGTACACAAGTGGATATTGTATTAAATAATACGCCAAGTATCTCATTTAATGCAAAAATTGAGAATACAATATTTTCGAATGGAGGAAATCTTGAAGTGGAACGTTTCGATAATTCTTTTGTTGAAATTGATGTTTATAAGAAGGGATTTGTTGTTTTAAAAGAGCATAATTTAAGAACTGGTGAAGTTAAAGTAATTGGTAATTATTACATTACAATTTTAATTTAATCTAAAAATTTTTATTGTTAACATCATATCTTCAATTTTAATAGAGACATGAAGAAGCCTATTTATTTAAAACAATATAATTTGATTCTTATCAGATACAACGAAATTTGGTTAAAATCTCAAAAAGTAAAAATTCGAATGTTAAGAATCTTAATGAATAATATTAAAAATATGTTAAAATGTGAAGGAATATCATATCATAAATATCAGCTAAGTAAAGATTCAGCAAGAATATTCTTTTTTTTTAAAAATGAAGCTATATTTAATGCTATAGAAGTTTTAAAGAACGCTTTTGGAATACATTCACTAAGTCCAACCTTAAGAACTTCAAGTAAACTCGAAAATATTACTAAAAAAACTATTGACGTATGTGAGGAAGTATTGAAAAAAGGGGATACTTTTGCTCTTAGAGTTAAACGATCAGGAAAACATGAATTTTCTTCCCAAGATGTTGCTGTAAAAGTAGGAAAAGCAATATTAGATAATTTTTCGAATTTAAATTTAAAGGTTAATCTATCAAATCCTAAAAAGAAGATTTTTATAGAAGTTAGAGATGAATTTGCTTACATTTTTACCCAGATAATCAAAAGTAAATGGGGAGGTTTACCTATTGAAACAAATAAGAAAGTCTTAATAATGGATGTTGGAAGAATTAATGATATTATTGCTGGATTTTTAATAATGAGAAGAGGATGTGAAATTTACCCTATATTATTTAACCTAACTGAAAATAACGATGTTTTTGAACAAAGATTATCAAATTGGAAGGAAATATTACAATATACTCCTAATTTTAAATTCATGGTAAGAAAAATTAATTTAGTTGAGATAATTGAAAACATCTTGCGAGAACTAAGTGATGGGAAATATATCTGTGCTATCTGTCGACTTATTAGGTTTGATATTATCTCAAAAATATTTAAAACTTCAAATATAAATGGTTTTGACAAAATTAGGGCAATTACTGATGGAGTAAGTTTAAATAATTCGACACTATGTACCGATGATATTGATTTAGAATCACTTTCACTCAATTTTTTATGTTCTGAATATCCAATCTTTACATCATTAATAGGATCAGATTTAAAAAAAATTCAATATTTCCAAAATAACATATCAAAGAAACTATTAAAAGTCGATTATTGCCAATTTAAACCTAAAAATCAAGAATTTAATAGTCAAATTTTAGAAAAAGTATATAGATCTTTAAAACTTGAGGATATAATAAAGGATAGTATAGAAAGTATGGAAGAATATGAAATTGTGCGAAATGAGACTCTCCAAAAAGAAACTTAACATATTAGTTTATTTTATGGTTTATAAAAATGAAACTTAAAAGAAAGGAATCTTTCTAGAAAACTCAGAAATAGAGATGATTTGGTTTTACCATTAACAAGATGGTATAATTCTCAATTATAATAAAAGGAATGATTATGGTAAAAGTAAAATTGAACCTATTAAATATCTTTCAATTAAAACTTAATAAAAAAACTATTGAATATGAGGGAAACACTGTTGGGGATATAATCTCTAAATTTATAGATGAGAATAAAGAAAAACTTGATGAAAATTTAATTATTAAAAATAAAAAAAAGCTAAATCCACAAATGCTAATTTTAGTAAATGGACGGAATATTAAATATCTAAATAATTATAAAACGAAACTTAATAATGGAGATGAGCTATACCTATCATTTCCTTTGGCAGGGGGCTAACTTAATTAAATATTGAGTATATTAC
>JBHLMP010000037.1:16547-37727 GCA_048938025.1 Promethearchaeota archaeon | reverse complement strand
GATTTTATCCTTATAGATGTTTTAATATTCGATTCTGATATATTTTTTTTCTCAACTAATTTTAATAAATCATCTAATGAATCAATTAATAAATCTGGTCTTTGTTCAGCCAAAATTTCTTTTTTGCTTACTCCACTTGAAATCCCAATAGTCCAAAAACCAGCTTCTCGACCAGCAATAATATCTGATGGCATATCGCCAATCATTAAAAATTCATTTCTTTTTCGTGTTTCATAATTTTCAATTGGTGGCTGAAGTGCCATTGGATCTGGTTTTTGTACGGGAATTTTATCGCTCCCATACACGCCTTTAAAGAATTTATCTATTTTTTCTTTCTCCAAATGATTCATGATAGTTTCTGTTTTGTTATGGGATACAATATAAAGATCACTAAATTTTTTAAATTTTTTCAATATAGGTTTTACTCCCGGATATAAGGTAGCGTCTTTAGAATATTCTAAATATTTTGAAAAAGTTTTGATTGCTATTCTCAATTGCTTAAAATAGGTTATACCTTCAAGTGCAGTAATGTGTTTAAATATTTCAAATGAATCCAATAAGACTTTAGGAAGTGGGTACCCTTGAATAGTTTCTAATAATGCGCCTATTTCTTGAAAAGTAATATCCATATCAGTATTAACCTTATATTCAGCAAATACTTCCTCGATGGACTTTTCAAGGGGCTCTTTAATATCAAGTAAAGTACCATCAAAGTCAAAAATTATCCCACGAAGAGACCCTGTTCTAAGTTTATTTAATAATTCATTCCCGTTATTCATGATATTGTACTTTTAGGTTATTGGTTTATTAAAAATGGTTGAAAATTTTAATAAAATAAAATGTTTTGTTATCGAATTATTTATTCAAATATTCATCTATAGTATAAAAAATTTATTATAATAATAGAAGTATGAGGAGTATTATCTCCCTATAATTTTTTCCATGCTCCATAGCCTTGAATAAAACCAGACATTAATAAAGTGTATACTGCTATTTTTTGTCCTACTACATGAATAAATAAACCTGTTGGTGTCGTATTATCTGGCACGAGAAAAAGAAATGTGTAGTAAATTGCTAAAATAAATGCTGAGATTATTAAAATATATGAATAAAAGCTAGGAAGGAGTTGATTATGATAAAATACGATAGAATATATAATTATACTAAAAAATATAGATGAAAATGCGATAAGAACAAAAATATTATGAGCATCATTTAATATATCTGATGGTGTAAGAGCAATCCCCATATATGAAATTCCTGTAAGAATACCTAAAATAGATCCTACCTCACTAAGCTGTTTTTGTTTTTTATTTTCTCTAAAATTAGAGGATAATGCACTATAGAATGGAATATGAGATAAACCCCAGATGAAAAGTGTTATGGTAAAAATGATGAATGAAGTTCTGTTATTTAATCCAGAATGGGCGATAGTTCGACCTAAATCACTAAAAAAGTTATTCCATAATAAATATCCTGAAGTTGTTTGATCGATATAAGTTCCTCCTTTATAATAGAACATGGCGATGATCGTTAAAATGATAAATTGGAGACTACTACTCATTATAAAAAGAAAAGACCATGATTTCCAATCTTTTAAAACCATGAAATCAATACCTTAAAACAGACCTTGTTAACAAATTAAATTTTTACTCGTATTAATTCATTAGCAAATTTTATCTCCGAGAATAAAAAAAATGGTTTAATCAGTAATTCGTTCCAATTTGAAACATACAGGTCGAATACCATCTGGACACGCGGTATAAATCATATTCTCTCCAGTCCATGTGGGAAATCCACCACCACATTGTAAAATTGACACATTCTTGTATAATCCGTACCATGCATGATGACAGAATCCTTCAGGCATGTCACCTGTTTCGTCCACTATAAATTCCATACCTTCTTTAATACCACACTTCCTAATTGGGCTCCCATCAGCTCGTATGAATTCATGTCCAAGCACATCTTCTGGAGTAAATTGTTTTACTACAGTAATTTTTATTTTTGACATTTTCCTTTTTCACCTTAAAAATAATTTCATTTATAGAATCTAATTATTCAAAAAATAAATAGAATATTTAATTGAACTTTTACAGAAGTAAGAATAAAAAGTGAATTTAGACATTTAATCCCTTTAATATTTGATTATTTCATGTATTGACTCAAGTCTGCCTTGAGTCAAGTATAATATATAAAATATAATCAATTTACTAATAAATTATGATTCAATTATCTTCTTAATAATTTATAAATATGATTAGAATGGCTGTAAAAAAAGGAGAATGGATAAAAGTTGAATACATAGGGACTTTTGATGATGGGACAGTTTTTGACAGTACCAAACATAATGATGGTCTTCCTTTGAAATTTCAAGCAGGAGAAAGGCAATTAATTAAGGGATTCGACGATTCTGTTATCGGTAAAGAACTTAATGAAGAGTATACTATTAAGCTTGAACCATCCGAAGCGTATGGTGAATACGTGGAAGGACTTACCCAAAAAGTTCCAAAAGATCAATTTCCCAAAGGTCCCGAACCACAACCAGGTATGATCTTGATGGTTATGGGACCACAGGGTCAAATGCTTGCTACGATTAAGTCCATTGAAGAAGATGATGTTACTATCGATTTAAATCATCCAATGGCAGGTAAGGTTTTAAATTTTAAAATTAAAATTGTTGAAACCAATTGTGAACCTGATCCACCAAGCATGTGTAGTTGTGGACACGATCATAGTCACAACCATGACCATGGTGGCTGTTGTTAGATTTTCATAAAATCTAATAAATAACTTTATTTTTTTTTTCAATTAAGAATTTGTAATTCTTCAATTTCATTATCTTAAAATTTAAAAACTCATTTTACAAAACAACTTAAGAATATAGAATAGCTAGTTTGCAAATATGGCTAATAATAATAATGTAAATTCTGAAAAATCTTTCAATAAAATTTTTTGGCCATTATATTTATTAAATGGGTTTCAAAGCATAGCATATGGAGCTATGATTGTACTTGTAGTTCCCCTTGCTTTAATTATTTGGCCAAATGACTCTGCTTACAATCATGCTTTTGAAATGGGTCTACTTTATACAAGCTTAGCATGGAGCTCATCTTTTGCTGGACTGTATTTTGGGCGACTTATTGATAAACACTCTCGAAAGAAAATTATAATTATAATATCTCTCTTTAGGGGGATCTCAATGTTTATGTTGGGTTTTGCTATTAAAGGAGGTGAAGTTAATACTTGGTGGTACTTTTTTATTTTAATAGCTATTTTTGGTTTTTTTGCAGGAGGTTCATGGCCAGCGATAAATTCATTATCTAATGATGTTGTTCCTAAAGATCATCGTTCTCGGTTTTTTGGAGTATATCAAATAGTACTCAATACGACTAATATATTCGGTTGGTTAATAGCAACATTTTTAGTCCAAATTGGTCTTTGGAGGTTTTTTTTCTGGGGCATTGGATTACTTATACTTCTTGGAGGTTTAATTTTTGCTATTCATAATGAAGAACCAAAAAGAGGAGCTCAAGAAGAAGAATTATATCACATCCTACAAGATGATTCGATAGAGTATGATTTTCAAATTGATCGGAAAATGATGAGGAAAACTATGCTTAGTAAAACGAATAGTGTTGCCCTTATTGAAGGTATTTTTACATGTATCCTTATGAGTAGCCTTAATTTTTTAATTTTAAATTATGTTCAGAATCCACCATATAACTTAGCGCCATTTTCAATAGGCGTATTTATGATTGTTTTTGGTTTAACAGGTGGGTTGGTAGGGCAAATATTCTTATCTAGGGTTAGTGACAGGATTGCTCTAAAGGATCCAGTAAGAAGATTACCAATTATCGTAATTGCTATAATAGGAGGTTTAATAACTTTTGCTCTCTTCTTTTTCCTACCTTGGGTTCCATTGACACCAAAGCAGGGTGAAAATATTGCTTATATTATGAGAATGCCCACAATGTGGATTATGGGTGCTTTATTCTTTACCTCACGCAGTATTTTTTCACTATATATTGTTAACCAGAGTCCAGTAATTCAACAAATTAACTTACCAGAAGCACAGGGGCAAATAGTTTCTTGGAATCAATTTCTAGAGCAATTTGGAAGAGGCATTGGACCACTATTATGTGGAATCTTACTAGCATCTACGAATACAAATTATCAAATAACTGTTTTGATTATATGTTTATGTATTATACCTGGAGTAATACTATGGATTCTTGCAATGAAATGGTTTCCAAGTGATAGAGAAAATATCAAGAATATTTTAACTCAACGAGCAAAAATCTTAGAGGAAAATAGGTTTAATTCTTAATTTAATAATATGATAAATGTTCTGTTCTTCTAATTATCTCATCTTGTAAGACTACACCTAAATTATTAAAGTAGTCGCTATAACCTGCTACTCTTACAATTAAATTATGATATTGTTCTGGGTTTTTTTGGGCTGTTCGTAGAGTATCAGCTGAAACGACATTAAATTGTATATGATGTCCATCCATTTCAAAATAAGTACGTATTAGATGAATAATATTATTCATACCAGAATCACTTGAGAAAAATGTAGGGGAAAATTTCTGGTTTAATAAAGTTCCTCCGGTTCGGAGATGATCAATTTTCCCAGCAGATTTTATTACTGCTGTAGGGCCTTTAAGATCCATCCCTTGTACTGGTGAAATTCCTTCAGATAAGGGATAATATGCTTTTCTCCCGTCAGGGGTCGCCCCTGTAATTTTTCCAAAGTAAATATGTACCGTTGTAGGTAATAAATTTATCCTATGTGCTCCACCTCGAGTATTTGGACGCCCATCAATTGCATTATAAACAATTTCAAATACTTGTTTAGTGATATTATCAGCAAAATCTTCATCATTACCGTATTTTGGAGTCTTATATATTAATCTTTGTCTTATAACCTCAAATTCATCAAAATCTGTGTCGAGTGCTTTTAACAATTCTTCCATTGTAATAAGTTTTTTATTATAAACATTATATTTAATAGAAGCTAAACAATCGGTTATACTACCCATCCCAACGATTTGGATGTAAGAAGTATTGTATTTTGCTCCTCCATTATTATAATCTTCTCCATTCTGAATACAATCTTCAATAATGATTGACATGAAAATAGCTGGAAGTTGAGCCCAAAGTCGTTCAATAATTTGATTTCCTTTAATTTTAATATCAACAAAATAATTAATCTGTTTTGTATATGCTTCCATTAAATCATCAAAAGTTTTAAATTTAATAGGATCTCCCGTTTTTAATCCAATTTCTTTGCCTGTTATTGGATCTTTTCCATTATTTAGAGTAATTTCTAGAATTTTTACAAGATTAAAATATCCTGTTAAAATATATGCCTCTTTTCCAAAAGCCCCTACTTCTACGCAACCACTAGCCCCCCCAT
Organism: Promethearchaeota archaeon; assembly: GCA_048938025.1. Classification (GTDB taxonomy): domain Archaea; phylum Asgardarchaeota; class Lokiarchaeia; order Sigyniarchaeales; family SOKP01; genus Loki-b32. The sequence goes on along the minus strand of JBHLMP010000037.1, from coordinate 32,305 downwards.
TACGAGCATCAATTAATGATTTTCCTTGTTTAGTTAATTCTTGTATAACGGCATCAGTATTAAAAATTGAGGGTTGACCAAAGCCAGTTTTAACAATTTTGAGTGCTCGTTTTAAAAACTCATCTGGAGTCTTTTTACTAATTTGAACATTACTACTTGGTTGAAGTATTCTCATTTCTTCAATTACATCCAGAAGCATATAGGAGAGTTCATTAACACCATTAGTTCCATCTTCTTTTAATCCTCCTAAATTTATATTACAGAAATCGGTATAAGTGTTGCTTTCTTCAGCTGTAACACCAACTTTAGGGGGTGCTGGGTGATTATTAAATTTTACCCAAAAAGCTTGAAGAAGTTCAATAGCTTTTTCTTGAGTTAAAATTCCTTCAGCTTTATCTTTTTCAAAGAAAGGATATAAATTCTGGTCTAAACGTCCAGGATTGAAAGAATCCCATGTGTTAAATTCAATTATAACCCCAAGATGAATAAACCAATAATGTTGGAGGGCTTCCCAAAATGTTCTAGGTGCATGTGCGGGTACATGAGAACAAATTTCAGCGATCTTTTCTAATTCCTTTTTTCTAATCGGATCACTTTGCTTTTTTGCTGAATTTAAAGCTTCTTGAGCATAACGTTTTGCTAGTATGATAATTGCATCTGCTGCAATATCCATTGCTCTCAATTGTTCTCTCTTATCTAAAGCATCAGGATCATTATAAAAGTCTAAGTTTTTGATACTAATTTCTATCTCTTTTTTAAAATTTAAAAATCCTTTTTTCCATATGTTTTTTCCTGCCACAGTATGTCCGGGAGCTCTTTGTTCCATAAATTCTGTAAATATTCCAGATTCGTATGCATCTTTCCATTCTTTATCAACTTGAGAAAAAATTTTATCGCGAATTGATCTTCCCTTCCAAAATGGAATTATTATCTCTTCTTGATTTTGTATTACATCTTCAGATACTTTAAAAGAAATTTTTTCTCGATTATGTAATATTTCCAAATCTTCTAAACTATGACAGCAAACTTCAGGATAAGTGGGTGTTGCTTTAGGTTCAGGTCCGCGTTCACCAACAATTAATTCTCCTTCATTAATGCATATTTTCTTATTTTCTATAATGTATTTAAATGCTTTAGCCCTAGCAACCGGTGGCGAAAATTTATGAGCAGCACCAGTTTTATAAAATTTTGTTATTAATAAAGCTCTTTCTAACGAGATATAGGGGATTGCTTTACGACTTTCATTGCGTAATTTTGTTATTCTCTCATTCAATGTTCTAGCCTTCAATTATATTATTGATATGTTTGCTTAAATGTATAGTGCATAAGAACAATAATAAGACTCTACTTTTTTCTCCTTTTTTCTGCTTTTTTAACCTCTTTCTCTCTAATAACTCGTCTTAATACTTTTCCGACAGCACTCTTAGGTAAACTGGGTACAAATTTTATAATTCTTGGATATTTGTATGCTGCCATATTTTCCTTTGACCAATCAATAATTTCCTGTTCTGAAATTTTGCCACGATATTCAGTTTTAAGAATAATATGAGCCATTATCTCCTCCCCTTTCACGGGATCTGGAACACCGACTACACCACATTCTAAAATAGCTGGATGTTCATATAGAATCTCCTCAATTTCTCTCGGATATACACTATGCCCCTTATATTTTATCATATCTTTAACTCTATCTAAAAGGAAAATATAACCTTCTTCATCCATTTTTGCATAATCACCTGTTCGCAGCCATCTATAACCCCCTGCTTCAAAAAAGACTTTCTTATTCTCTTCTGGACGATCATGATATCCTAGCATTACCTGTGGACCACTAACTACTAATTCTCCCGCTTCTTCTATATCTAAAAATTCTAAATCTTCATTAATTATACCTACCAAAGTGTTTGCAACTGGATGACCACAGCTCCCAAATTTTTTTCTTGCCCAGGGTGGAGAATTTGTGACTGTTGGACTTGTTTCCGATAATCCGTAGCCTTCTCCCAATGCAAAACCTGTTTTTTCTTCCCACACTTTGAATAATTCAGTGGGCAAGGCTCCTGCTCCAACGTTAGCATATTTCAAACTAGAAAAATCTACATCTTTACTCTGAGGATAATTTAAGAGATTTATAAACATTGTTGGAACTCCAAGCATTAAATTTGGCTTGTGCTTCTGAATTGCTTCAAGGATTTGGGGGATATCAAATGTAGCCATTATTATTCCTTTTGAACCAAGTAAAGGACCTTGGGCAAGTTCACATGTTTGCCCATAAATATGATACCATGGAAGCACAGAAAGAGTTATGAAATTTTCTTTAAGATATACCTCTCTCATATAATCGGAAATTTGTTTCATTTGATAAATATTTGCAATAATATTATAATGCGTAAGCATTGCTCCTTTAGGTAAACCTGTTGTTCCTCCTGTATATTGAATAACAGCTATATGTTCTTTAGGATTAATATCAATTTTAAAATCTGTGATTGGTTCAGGATTTTGATCCATTAAGGTATTAAAATGTAAAATTTTGTTATCTTCAGGAATATCTGGAGTTTTACCTTCAACATTAACAAGAATTACTTTTTCTAATGGTAACTCCTCTTTAATTCGTTTATATTGAGGAAAAAATCTATCAATCATTATTAGAAATTTTGCACCTGAATCCTTTATTTGATAAGCCATTTCTCTCGCAACGAACAAGGGACTAATAGCTGTTAAGGTTGCACCGAGACTTAATGTAGCAAAATAACAAATGCTAAAGTGTGGGCAATTTGGCAACCATAGAGCGACAATATCTCCTTTCTTTAGACCTAACTTTAATAAGGCACTGGCAAATCGTCTTGTTAAATTATCCATATCTTTAAACGTAAATTCTCTTCCATAATAATCCATTGCTATATTATCGCTATATTCTTTAGCACCTTTTTCAAAAATATCAACCAAAGAAATATCTTCAGGTATGTTTATCTGTAACGTTATTCCAGGGGGCAAGTAATCCTTCCAGTACCGATTTTTTATATAATCTGGTAATTCCATAATTATTAATTATTTCACTTTTTAAAATCATAGAATATTCATTCGATTTAAAATTTTGATATTTTAGTAATAGCACGCCTAACCTTCATACACTTATAAATCTATGTATTAATAAATCTTTAAATTAAAAATTCAATTTATTTAAGCTAGATTTTTTCATTATAAATTAGTAATAAAAAGCTCTAGAAAATGACTTATACAAAATATAAAGTTGTAATTTTTGGGGATGGAGGAGTTGGTAAAACTACTCTAACTAATCGATATTTAACAGGAATTTTCGAAGAGAGATATCAACTAACAATTGGTATGGACTTCTATTTGAAAAAACTTGAACTTAATAGAAATAAAATATCTTTACAAATATGGGATTTTGCGGGAGAAGAAAAATTCAGATTTCTTTTACCTAGTGCAGTTCTTGGGGCGCAAGGAACTATATTTATGTATGATATTACCCAATATTCTACATTTGAATCATTAATTGAGTGGTTGAGAGTATTTAATAAGGCTAATAAAGAAAATAATCAAGAGGTTTCTACGATTTTAGTTGGATCTAAATTCGATCTTGAAGAAAATAGAACAGTCTCTAAAGAAGAGGGAAAAATTTTTGCCAAGGAGAATAATTTTTTAGATTTTATTGAGTGTTCATCTAAAACTGGAGAAAATGTAGAAGTTGTTTTCGAAACGATAAGTCGTATAATGATTGAAAAATCAGGCATATAATAGATCCTTGATTTATCTATTTTTATTCCAAAATGCTCCAGTGTGATTCTCTATCTATTAAATAGATTTATATTCATAAGCTAATTATTTTATTTAATAAGTGAAATCAATAATTAGTTCTTAGGAGGATCATCATTTTGTTACTTATAGGAGAAAGATGTTTACTTATCTGTTCAAGATATAAAAACAATGTATTAAAATGGAAGGCGAAGAGTTGGATCAAAAGATACACTCTTGCAACCTCAATTGTACACGATTTAGAAATCTCGGGTAATCTCGAGCCATATTTACAGAGATCTCTTGGCTTCGGTAGTAAATTCCTAGAGACATATGCTGACCTTCGTAAATTATGTACATTTACAATGCAGAGAGAAAAACCAGTCGATAACCCCTTTTTACAAACTATCTTTGGTCGTTTACAAAAATTTCGATCGAATAATCTATCTAAATTAATCAAATTTTTAGCGAATAAGAGATGGAATTTAGAGAATGGTCTGTGGAAGGAGCTTGAAAATAAAGGTATTATACAAAATCAAGGAAGCCAGCTTATTTTAATTAAACCAGAAATGCGGGAGGCATTAATTAATAATGTGCGTACTCTTTTTACAACGAAGTTAGAGACAATGGATGCTCCAACCAGAGCTTTGCTAGGATTATTACGTTATTCGATACAATGGAAGAATGCTTTTAATGGTTCAGAATGGGATAAAAAATGGGTAAAAGCAATAACTAGGGATGATGTTATCAGTCATATCTTTAATGATTTAAAAAAGCGTCATGAAAGAGGGGGAACGGTTATTTGGGCTTAGGAGCAATTAGAAAAATTATCAAATAATTAGCTGGATTTAAAAATAATAGATTACACCTGTTTTTTTAGATATGACTATTAGATATTTAAATTTTTAAACATTGAACAATTTATCTAAATGCTTTAGAATATTTCTTATAATATTTCTTAATCATAAATCACCATTTAGATAATACCAAAATAATTAATAGAATGATTTGAATTTTCAAATTAGATGAAATGTCTTGAAATCTCAAAATGAATTAGGAGTTCCAATTCCTGCGAATAAGCCTTTAGTTGTTAGAACTATAAAGGAGGTTACAAAAGAACAACGTGAATACGCGCTGAAAAAAACTGAATATAATATGTTCTCATTTCCAGCAGACTTAATTTTTGTAGATTTTTTATCAGATTCTGGATCTGGTACAATGACAGATTTACAATGGTCGGCACTATTTCATGGAGATGAATCATATGCTCGTAATAAGGGTTATTATGTTCTTCTTGATGCCATTAGAGATACTTTTGAAAGGGGAGATAAACCTAAACGTGCTATAAATTTAATTCTTTCTGGCGAAACTAATATTAAAAGATTGATGGATGAGCTTTATCTTATAGATTATCAAGGAGGATTTGTTAATGGAGGAGTAACTCAACTTTCACATCCCAATGCTTTTATTGTTCCCCAGGGTCGCTGTGCTGAACATTTACTTTTTTCAACCATAGCTCCAATATTAAAGGAAAAAGATCCAAATAGAGAATATTATATACCTAATAATGGCCATTTTGATACTACTGAAGCAAATATTAATGCTAATGGGATCATTCCTATAAATTTATTCTCAGCTAACCTTTTAGATGATTTTCCTTACGATGAGATGGATATTAGAAATCCATTTAAGGGAAATATGGACATAAATGCATTAGACGCTCTTATTCAAGAAAAATTAGTAGAATCTATACCATTAATCTATATAACGATTACTAACAATACTGCTGCAGGACAACCCGTTTCGATGCAAAATATAAAAGAAGTTAATAAAATTGCCAAAAAACATAATATACCTCTCTTCTTTGATGCTTGTAGATTTGCTCAAAATGCCAATTTCATTAAAGAATTTGAAAATGGATATAAGAATAAAACGATTCCAAGTATCGTTAAAGAATTGTTTTCTTATGTAGACGGCTTCACCATTAGCTTCAAAAAAGGAATGGCAAACATTGGAGGAGGATTGTTCTTTAAAGATAGAGGTGTTTTCCACCAAAACTTCTCAATTGAAGGTGATATTGGCATTAAATTAAAAGAAAAACAAATACTTACATTTGGGAATGACTCCTATGGGGGCTTAAGTGGACGAGATATAATGGCTCTAGCTACAAGTCTTTATGAAACTATTTATCAAAATTCGTTAAGAAAAAGAATAATGCAGGTTAGGTACTTTGCCCAAAAATTAGCCCAAAATGGAGTTCCTGTTATATTGCCTGCTGGTGGGCATGCAATCTATCTTAATATGAATAAATTTTTTGAAGGAACAGATATGAAAATAAATGATTTTGGGGGAGTTGGTTTTACAATTGAACTTCTAAGACATTATGGGATTAGGGCTTGTGAATTAGGTCCGTTTGCTTTTGAATGGGATAATAAAACCTCTGAACAGCGTAAAGGTATTTTAAATTTGGTACGATTTGCTATCCCAAGGAATGTTTATGGTAAAGATCATATCGATTATGCTGTAGCAGCAGTAACAGAATTATATCGTAATCGAGATAAAATCCCTAAAGTGAAGATATCTCGAGGTGCCAAACTCAGATTGCGTCATTTTCAAACAGGGCTTCAACCAATTTATATTAAATAAATTTGATTTCTAAATCCTAACAATTATATTTTATGTAATAGAGTTCTCTAATCATTGGATTGGACACCATGCGAAGACATCAAATCTAAACACTTTAATCTTGATTTCTTCACCTTCTTTTCCATGTAATCTATCTTGTTCTACAAAAAATAAACCCTCTTCAGTTTGAAAAGCATAAAGTCCTTCGAGATAATTTCTCTTATCTATGTTAAGATCTTTTAAATAGGTAGGAATTACATATTTCGCTCTCTCTATTGATGAGATTCTATGCCTTCCTAAATATTTTCCACTTAACTCAGTAAAATAAGGAGCTTCTTCCCATATCATCAGTGAAATTAAACAATCAATAATTTTATTTTCACAATCCTTAGGAATTAAACAGTCTGGGTCGAAAATTTTAATTTCGCGATTACTTGTTAGCTGAGCTTGTATCCATGCTTCATGGCAATTATCATCTTTATAATTTTGATAGACTCTATTAATTAAAATTTTCAAAAATATATCTCCAGATAATTTACTTCTAAAAGACCATCTTTTATAATATTAATTAAGGTAATGATTAACTATAATCTTACACAAAGTTAATCGTGTTTAAAATAGAAAATTTATATTTAAATATCTAACATTCTTAATCTTTTAGAAATATTTTTTCTTCTGAGAATTTTCATGAAATCGTCTCTTCTTTGTTGAAGTTGATTTAAAAAAGTGTCTAATTTATCAAAATTGTTGAAGAAATACTCTTTCCCTTCAGCAATAATTTTAACTCCCCTTTTATCATTATGAATAATTGCATAAATACCTCCCACTTCTGAATCATGTTTGATAAATACTTTCTCGGCTTCTGGATTCTTTTCATTACCTTTTTTTGCCCAAAAATTATTTTTCAGTAAATATGATCGATACATGCTCATACTTTCACGCACAACCTCTTATTTTCTCTAATTATGATGAGTTATCACGATATATTCAACAATACATGTGTTAATGTCATCATTATATAGTCCAAAGTAATATAAAATCAAGTTTTATAATAATATCGTGTAATATTTGCATAATATATTATGGAGATATTACAAATTCTTAACTTTATATCACATAAGATATGGTCACCTCAAATTCCTTTTTAAATCATGAAGTAAAGGATTATGAATTACTCACTATAAAAACTTTACTTGGGGTTAATTTCATTTGGAATAAAAATCATAAAACATTAATAACAAGCTTTTAGATGTTAAAATCAATTTTTTACACACAAATTGTAAAGTTTGTAATACAGCAACGTAAAATCTTAAAAAAAAAATCATTTAAAACTCAAAAATGTCTAAAAAAGATTGTAGAATAATAAGTACTTTTGTTTATGAATTGAGGTATCTCTGAAAATGATAAATGAAACAGAGTACTATTCAGATTTAATAGAGGAATTCTCCTATATCCGTAATGACGTTCATCAAAGAGAGTTATGGAGAAATAAGAAAATCATTGAATTGATGAAAATTTCGGAAAAAATACATTATCATAAATTCATTCAGAATTCACTTATATTTATAATGTCTCTATTTAATGATAATTTTATAGATTCTTATGAATGTGAGAGTAAAGTAATTGGTGATTTAGTAAAATCAGATAGACAAATATTATTATCAACACTAAAAATAGAAATTATTTAAATAGTTTCTCGAATTCCCAAACCGAATCATTAATTGTGTGTAAATTTTTAACCACTTTACCTGAATCTTTTCCTTTCATTACTTTAGCATCAAATAACGCTTTTCCTATTGCTAAAGCTCTATCATGAGTTTCATCTACAATTACTAGAATATCTCCTTTTTTTATAGTTGGATCAATTTCTGTAATTCCTGGACGCATAACATCTGCTCCATTAGTTACATATTTAATTGCACCCTTATCAACTCTAATCTTTTTTAAATCGACCCTTTTGTTTAAAAGAAGCGTTAAAACGGGAATATATCCTTCATTTGATTTCCAAAGCTTTAACTCATTATTAATCGCGTAAAGTGTATCTCCTGCTTCCGTTTGAATGACTTCTACTTTAGAGTTTTTAGGAAATACTTGATCAATGAACTTTTGGTTATACTGATTTAAGATTTTGTCCATTAATGGTTTCAGTTCGGATTTTCTAATAAAATGGCGATTTTTAATTTTCATTCTTCAAATTACAATTAATTTACTGAAATAAAAATCTTTTAATTAAATTTAATTCAATAATAAAGATCTCCTAATAGAAAAGAAATAAAGTTTTTTAAAATAAAAATCTTTTAATTCATCTAAATTATTTTGTTTTAATAAAAAAAGACATAGAGATTTTATTAGTAACTAACTTAATTAAAGTATTGCCATTAGATGGAAGGGAAAAAAGTGGATCTCAAAGGGAAAAAATTTAGTATTAAGGACGATTCTTATGAAAACTATTCATTATTAATCCTTCTATTTTGGCTAAAAATTATATTAGGAATAGTGGGTGGAAGTACACATTATTTTATTCAAGTTGCTTTATATTCAAGAGAGTTTTTTAACATAGATGCTGAGATACGAACTTTTTTAATAGTATTTGTGATTTTTGGATATTTTATTATTATACATCTGCTTATCGTATTCATAATATATATCGTTAAATCACATTCTAACAGATTTACCCTTCAAAATGAAAATATTTGGATTTTCACGTTGAGATATTTTTTTATATACTTTAGTTTATTCTTACTGAGTGCTTGTATTACATTTTATCTTGGATTTTGAGTTTATAGCGAGGATGAGAACTTTTGGAAAAAAAGAAAAAAATAATGGGATTTTGGGCAATAATAATTCTAACTATTAGTTTGGTCTCTTTTTATAGTATAATCCCGAGATTCATCCCATTCAATAACCCGCTAAGTGTTGATTACATTCAACAAGGTAAATATTCTGGGTGTTATTTAGTCACTTCTGTATCAGGCCCCGTAGTTATTATAGATAAATATGGACATTTAAAATGGAAGGGTTCTCCGGGATTCTTTATTCATGATAGTGATATGCTCCCAAATGGCAACCTCATTATTACGTCAACTTGGAATGATCTCGTATATGAGGTAGATATCAATGATCCAAAAAATATTCTCTGGAGTTGGAATGCTACAAATGTATCTGATATAAATTGGACGAAATTTGCGAATGATAGAGGATGGTCTGATTTCCCTTTCTATGAAAGTAATCAACCTCTTTTAGGACCGTGGGCTTATGTTAATGATGTAGATTTTATTAATGGATCTAAATTTGGGCGTAATTATGATTCACTTTTGCTTTCATTACGAAATCTTGATTTGGTTATAGAAGTAAATTATAGTGATTCAAAAGAAATAGTGTGGTGGTATGGACAACCAAATAATTTAACATTACTCAATCATCAGCATGAACCAGATCGAATTGATAATGGAAATACAATTATATGTGATTCTGAAAATGATAGGGTTATTGAAATTAATAGTACAACAAAAGAAATTGTATGGGAATTAAAATTAAAATTTCCTTATGGTAAATTTAGATGGGTAAGAGATTGTGATGATATCGGAAATGGTTTAAGATTAATTACAGATTCAGGTAATAATCGTCTATTAGTTTATGATACCAAATCTAGAAAAATTATAAAAGAGATAAGAAATCCTTGGTTATCAACCCCCTATGAGTCAGATTTATTAGATAATGGACAAATTTTAGTAGGAAATATGATGGGGGGAAATATTTTATTTATCGATTATGATTCAGAGACGGTTATTCATGTAATAGGGTTTCCTTACAATTGGGCGTTCCCATTTTTGTTAATCTGTTTTGGCATAATATATCAATGTGTACAATTTACTAAGGTTGTAAAGAAGAGTAAAAAGAAAAGTTACAGAAAAATATTTGATTTTCAAGTATATAGAATCTTAATTTACATTCTGACTAGCGTTTTGGCTTTATATTTCTTTAATATAATTATAACTTACTTATGGATATTCCTATTTGAAGGATAAGTGAAGACTATCTTTATTATTTACAAATATCTTATGTTACTAAAAAATTAAAGATTTTTTCCTAATTTAGAAATTAATAAATACAACTCTTTAAGTTAATGAGTAAAGTTAGTACTTCTGCTGTAGTCATTATCCCTCCAAAAGAAAAATGGAAACCCATCCAAGAAATTAGAATAAAATATGATAGAAATGTCGATAAATGGATGCCCCACATAACACTAATATATCCATTTAGACCAAAAAGCTCTTATTATAAAATTGAAGATAAATTCTCAGAAATCTGTTCACAAATCAACTCATTTAAGCTTTCATTAAAAAGCTTTAGATTCTTTAATCATGGACATCAGAATTATACAATCTGGTTAGAACCTGAACCAAATGAATCAAGTATTACACTTCAAGCTGAAATATTAAAATTAGTTCCTGATTGTAATGATGTGAATAAATTTAAGAAAGGATTCACTCCTCATTTAAGTGTAGGGCAAATAAAAGGAAAAGAAAAGCTGTCTAAAGTGATAAATAAATTACAGAGCTCTTGGATACCATTAGAATTTCTCGTTAATGATATTTTTTTTATCGCTCGAGAAAAAAGTAAAATTGCGAAATTTAAAATTGAAAAACAATTTCCTTTATCTTACTAATTACGAATAATTAAAGTTTTTATATAGCAATTTCATATTTTATATAATTAATTTTAAAATTATCAATAAAAATTTGAATTTAGTATGCCTGAAGAAAAAGAAGGACTCATTTTTACATCTCGAGATGAATTAGTCTATAAAATAATTGTTATCGGAGACCCAGCAGTAGGTAAAACATCTCTCCTTGACAATTTTTTAGGTAAACAAATCAAGGGAGAGTATATACCCACAGTTGGCGTTAACATTTTGAAAGCAAAGCTTAATGTAGTTGATGAAAAAGGAAGTGATGTTAATGTATTTCTCATGTTCTGGGATATCGCAGGACAACCCCAATTTTATATGCTTCATCGTCCATATTTCAATGGTGCAGATGGTATGATCTTAGTATATGATATTACACGTTCAAGTTCATTTTCTAATGTAAACAATTGGTATAATTCGGCAGTTCGGTACGGTCTTAGCGGAATTCCCCGTATATTAGTTGGTAATAAAATAGATCTAAAAGATGAGAGAAAAATTATTCATCCTATGGCTGATCATTTAAGCGAAAAATTAAGTGCTCCCTTTTTTGAAACCTCTGCTTTAACTGGAGAGGGCGTTAAAACTATTTTTCAAAAAATTGCAGATTTAACATATCAGTCGAAATTGGCTGACTAACTATCTTAGTTTTTTCTAATTTTGAAATTTTCAGCTCTAAATTAGTTTAGATTATAAAAAAAAAAGATTAGTATTTAAATTATATTGTCAATCCCCCACTAAATACTAAAATACCAGCAATATAAGTAATAAAATAACCAATAGTTATGCCAAAATCCACGGTTACCCCCGGAGAAGGGCTAAAACTACCCCAAAGAGCATGAGTTAAATTATAACTCTCAGTCTCAACTAAATGATGCATCCCTTGAGCAAATTCACTGATCTGAAACCTAAGGTCAATTAATAGCATAGTTGGACCAAGAATTATTAAAATGCCACCAATTATTCCGAGAACTTTAATTTCTTTAACAACGCCAGCAATACATAACCCTGCTCCAGTTAATACCATGATACCTCCAATTAATACTAAGCCAACAATCTCATCTGGACTTCCATAATCATTCACGATGAAAGTTCCAAATGGGGTAAGATATAGCCCAGATGAGTAACCACCGCCACTTATTGTGAAATCGTACCAAGAAAACAGTGCAGGTATGGCTAAACTAAGGAGAACGGTTAAGATTACGACAAAAGCGGAAATTATGGCAAGATATTTTCCCATATTTCCCATATGTACAACCTCTTTCTTAATTTTTTTTAATCTTGGATATCTATTTCTTTTAAATATAAATTTAATCTAATTATTAATAAAGGTTTATTATCTAATTTTATTTTAAACCTATGCGTTAACAGGAAAGGATTTTAAAACTGTTTTTCAAAAAATAGCAGATCTAACGTATCAGTCAAAATTAATTGATTAAATAACTTTGATTTTTCTGTTTTTAAATTTTTTAACTCTACTTTTAAGGTTATACTAATTTAAATTTAGCTAAGTGAATTTAATGAAAAATTTAAAAAAAATTAATTTGAAGGTGATACTAGTGCTACACCTATCAATCCTAAAATTCCACCACTATAGGCAAGGAAATACCCGACCATAAACCCCATGCATAGGTGCTATTTGAACCAAAGAAAATACTTAATTTCTTCAAATTCTAATGTTCTTAACTCTAATTTTAAATTTTCTTAATTTAAACTTAGTTAAGTCTTTTCAAATTTTATGACTACTTTAAGAAATTAAATTAATTAGGAAAAAAAAAAAAATTAATATTTAAATTATTTTTATAGTGTTGCTCCACCTATCAGCCCTACAACTCCAGCACCTATTATCATAGCAATAGGAAATATCCCTATGCCCCAAACGAGACTACCAGGTCCATAACTAAATGAACCGAAAAAAATAGATTCATCATAGGCACTAGCTATTTGATCCATAAATTGAGCAAACTCACTGACTTGACCGGCAAGGTCAATAATTAAGAAAATTGGGCCTAAAATCATCAAAATTCCACCAATTATCCCTAAAGGCTTCTTTTCTGTAGCAGCACAGACAATACATAAACCAGCTCCTGCCAATACCAAGATACCTCCAAGCAATACTAACATAGCTACCTCGGTATAGGCACTTGGTAATGAAATCGTATCCTCAATGAAACTCCCAAAGGCTGTAAGATAAACTCCACCTGTATAAGGGCCATAATCAACATCAAAATAATACCAAGACAAAAATCCGCCTCCAATTAAACTAAGGAGAACCATTGCAATTCCAATAGCAGCGCCAATTATTGCAAGAACCCTTCCAGCTTTTCCCATATTTATTACCTCTTTCTTATTTATTTTTTAATTTTATTAACTTTCTCGTAAATTAATTAAAGATTTTTATAATTTTGGACATCAATTTTTATTAAATATACATTTACTATAATTATTAATAAAGGTTTCTCTAGTAATGTTATTTGAAACCTCTGCGTTGACAAGAGAAGTCGTTAATTATTTTTCAAAAAATTGCAGACTTAACTTATCAGTCAAAATTAGATGATTAATTATTTTTAGTTTTTTAAATTTTCTAACTCTAATATTTATATTAATTTAAATTCACTTAAGTTAATTTAGAAAAAAAAAAAATTTAATATTTAAATTATTCTGATAGTGTTGCTCCACCTATCAGTCCTACAACTCCACCAGCTATTGCCATGAAAAAACCAACCCATAAGCCCCAAACGACACTATAACCCGCATAACTAAATGTATCGAAAAAAATAGATTTATCAGTGTAAGTAGCTATATTATCCATATATTCAGCAAACTCACTGCCTACACTCGCAAGGTCAATAATTAACATAATTGGGCCTACAATCATCAAAATTCCACCAATGATCCCTAAAGGCTTCATTTTTGTAGCAGCAGCGACGATACATAAACCAGCTCCTGCTAATACCATGATACCTCCGAGCAATACTAGTGTAGCAACTTCAAAATCTGCTCCTGATGGATCAGAAATTATACTACCAAATGCTGTAAGATAAAGTCCCCCGGAATAACCAGGAGTACTTAAATCGTAGTGGTACCAAGAGAATAGTGCGGGTATAGCTAAACCTAGGAGAACGCTTAATAGCCCAATAACAGCGCCAATTATTGCAAGAACCATTCCAGCTTTTCCCATATTTATTACCTCTTTCTTATTTATTTTTTAATTTTATTTATTTTTTCGCAAATTAATTAAAGATTTTAATAATTTTGGACATCAATTTTTATTAAATATAATTTTAATACAATTATTAATAAAGGTTTCTCTAGAATATTAAAAAATTATACACATATGATTGAAGATTTAATTTATAACCTATTTTTCCTAAAAACAGTAAAGAAATAAAAAAAAAATTAATTTATTATTCGACTGTTGCTCCACCTATCAACCCTAAAATTCCACCACCATAAGCCATGAAGAATCCAATCCATAGGCCCGCAACCCCGTTAATTCCAGGACCAGGTGTAAACGTAGCAAAAAAGATATTTTCATCATAGAGAGTAGTAGTTACATTATCCATAAATTCAGCAAACTCACTCATTTGGCCTAAAAGGTCAAAAATTAAGAAGGTTGGACCTAAAAGCATTGCAATTCCACCAATAATTCCTAAAATTTTTTGTTCTGTAAGTGCACTAACAATACACAAAGCTGCTCCTGCTAGTACCAAGATACCTCCGATCAATACTAATATAACTATCTCATCTGGGGCTGAGAGCGGTGTAATATCCGCATCTATAGTCCCAAATGCAGTAAGGTAAAGATAATCTGAAAGACCGCCACCAGTAACCTCTAAATGGTACCAAGAGAACAATGCGGGCAAAACTAAACTCAGGATAACGCTTAATACTCCAACTGCAGCGCCAATTATGGCAACAACTTTTCCTTTTCCCATAATCATAACCATTTTCGAATTATTTTTAATAATTATTCATTAAATTCAATATTTTTAGAATATTGCAAACTAGGTTTAATATATATTACTTACTGTAATTGTTAATAAAGATATCTTAATCTTTTGATAAAAAAGTAAAAAATTACTTAGCTAATTTTTAAGTTATAATTTATTTTTCCAAAAAATAGTTTTTTCCTTAATAATTTCCTTTAAATCTTCTGGAATTGTATTATTCTCATTTAAATTATTAATAATTTGTGAGATATCATAAAGGATTCTATGACCTCCTGTAAATACGAAAATATCTTCTTTTATTTTTTTTAATGTTTTAATAACTATTTTTGGGTCATCTATTTTGTTGATTTCGTCTTTTAAGTTTATAAGTTGACTAATTATTGATTCTTTTTTATCTGTAGCAGCTATATCTCTTTCAACAACCTCACTTTCTATTTCTTTTGGTTGAAATGAGACACTTGACTTCTGTATTAAGGATCGAATTAAATCAAGTTCAGCTTCGAGAATTTTTTGATTTTCAATTACATTATTTAGTTGAGGTATTAATGCCTTAACATCGATTGTTGCTTTACTTAATTCATCGATTTTATCTGTCAACATATTTAATTTCAAATTTGTTTGACCCATTTTTGTAATTAAATCTAATCCAAATTTTTGAAGTATGGATGAGAAACTTGAGAGTTTTTCGTTAGTTTCTTCTATAAATTTTTTAAGTTCTTCTTTATTCGAATTTTCTGTGTTTG
>JBHLMP010000037.1:0-16447 GCA_048938025.1 Promethearchaeota archaeon | reverse complement strand
CAAAATTTATTGAGAAGTATGGTAAAATCCTAGAGGATGGCAGTTGGGCGGGAAATCGTGCTTATTTTACTAATTTTGAAAAAGAATTGGATAATACAATATTAGGAGCAATTAAAGTATCTATTATTGGATTTGGAGGTGTCGGAAAGACAACATTATTGAAACTAATATGTGGGCAAGATATCGATTTAGAATATGTTCCAACAATTACTGCTGATATCACAAATTATGATGGCGAGGAAATTTCTCAAAATATTCACCGTGAAATTGTATTCTGGGATTTTGCAGGTCAAAGTAACTTCAGATCTCTCTGGAAAAGTTTACTTGATGGGACAGACATAGCTTTATTAGTATTAGATTCGAGCTTTGAGAATGTTAATTCTTCAAAAGAGATTATTCATGATATCCTTGATAAATTCTATAAAGATACGTTTGTAATTGGTATTGCAAATAAGCAAGATTTGCCAAATAAGCTTACTCCTGAATTCTGTCAGAAAATTCTCTCTGATAGGGGGAGAGAAATAAAAACGCATGGTATGATAGCCATAAATCTTAATTATCGAGAGAAAATACATGCAATTTTAAGAGATGCTATAAGTAAAATATCTGAAGCTTCATAATTGTTATAATTGATAAAAAAGGAATGTATTTATTGAAAAAATTAACTTCTTAAATCATTATAAAAAAAAATATAAGAATTTCAATTTTATTCCTAATTATCTTATCATTTAAGTGGTGAGCATTCTGATTAATTTTGAAGGAGAGGAAATTGAATTAGAAGAAGTGGAAAAGGGCATAAAAATCTTAAAATTACCAGAGTTAACTGAAGAAGAAAAAAATATCATTGATCCTATTGTTGCTCCTACATCTGGATTGAGAATTCAAATTTTGGATATTATAGAAGAAAATGGAAGCAGAAAGTACGTATTAACTAACCGTAAATTATATTTATTTCTTAGAATCTTTAAGGCAGTTAGTCAAAAGTTTAAAGAGATGAAAAATGGTCAAAATTTAAAGGTTTTAATTGTTACTGATAATCGTCCAACTAGAAATATTCTATTAAATTATAGCTCTCAGATATTTGGGTATGATGGTTATAAAATCTATTATCAAAAAGACTTTCTTGGAGAATCTCAACTTTCTTCACCTTACGGTGCAGCCTCAGTAGCTTTATTAAAGGATATTAATTTAATAATAGTACTAACGGCATCTCATAATGAATTGTCCTGGAATGGAATTAAATTTTATATCGATTATCCAATTCCAATTTCAGGAGACCTATTCAAGGATGTATCAAGGAGAGCAGCAAAACTTAAAGAACTTCATCTTAAACCTGATATAATCCCTTTTAAAATTGATGCTGAACAAATAAATAATGATTATACAATAAAACTGCTATCAAAAGTTTTAGAAATAAAGAGTCTTAAAGGAAAAAATATTGTGATTTGGCCATACCTTGGGAAAGCGAGAGGCATTGTTAACTTATTTAAACAACTTGGAGCAAACTTAACTTTAATTGAAGAAGAAATTAATCCTCCAAATCCTTTAAAAGAAATTCGCGAAAAAAAATTACAAGATGTGATGAGTAGGGCCAATTCTAATTTAGCTCTGTTATTAGATGCAGATAGAGACAGAATTGCGTTATATGTAAAACAAAATGGAGAATATTTCACTTATATTCCTAATGAGATCTATTCAGCAATGCATAATATATTAGCTAAGGAATATAATAAGAAAATTATTAATGTAAGAACGATACCAACCGATTTAAGGGGAGATCATAGCAGCTTTTTAAACATTTTAACTGGTGTCGGATATAAACATTTAGGAATTATTTTATATTTCCTTTTTGGTGTTGAAGTTGATCCATCAAAAGTGGATACAGCTATACTTTACGTCGAAGAAGAAGATAAAAGTTTAAAAAAAATTAACAATCCCTTTCCTCTAAAAGAAAGAATTATAAACTTAATGGAAAAAAATGGTTTAGATACAGAACAACTCTTAATTGTTATGTGGGAAGAATCTGGTGGACATACTTTAAATATATTAAATGTATCCAAGAATCCAGATACAAAAGCATTTGAGTTTTCAACAGATTTTCCTCTCATTGCAGATAAATATCCTGTTCCTGCATTGGTATTAATTGCAGAGCTAATTTGCCGGGGACATATTATTTCAGAATCAATAGATTGGACTATTAAGGGGATTAATCGTACTATTCCAGCTATTGATGAAGAAAAGGTACGAATTATGAAAAATTTCGAAAAAAATGATAATAAAATTATAAATATTGAAGGAAAAGATTATGAAATACATGCATTATCAGATAATTCTGATGCAATTGATATATTTCAATTAAAAAGCAAAGATTCTACTCTCTATTTCAGACCAAGTGGAACAGGACCAGAGGTTAGATTCTACATTTTTGGTAAAAAAGAAACCCATTTAGAAGAAATACATAAAGTAATGGAATATGTAAATAATAACTTTAAATAATTCTTTTTGCTCAATTAAAATAAATATTATACCTAAACACTTTTTATTAAGCCAGTAAGCATTTTATATAATATTTCTACTAAATCATCATCTGTTCCATAAAAATTTTCAAAAATAACATGTGTATGTATAATAGTGGTAAAAATTCTTGTTATAATTGAAAAAGTTTTCTCTGGTTCTTTTATATCTGGGTAAAATCTTAAAATTATATCGGTAAAAAACTTTTCAAAACGAATTTCTTGCGATTTAATAAGATTATCTAAATCTACTAAGAGTTTTTTATTAGTCAACAGTTCTACTTCAAACCCTTTTATTAATGGTGCAAATTTACGATGTTGTTCTATTATTGTTATTAAATAATCCTTAGCTATTTCTGGATTGTCAAATTGTTCAATCTTAGAAAAATCAAAATCTTCTAAGAATTCATTTCTATAAGAAAGTATGATTTCATATAAGATAGATAATTTGCCATTTGGGAAATGGTGATATAACGTTCCAATACTCATTTTCGCATCTCTTGCAATTTTCCTTGCACTAATTGTATTATACCCGTTTTTTACTATTAATTCTTCAGCAACTTTTAATATCTTTTCTTTACCTTCAATCTGGACCATATTTTTCAAGATTTTGATTATATAAATTGAATATTAATATTAATATTGTTTAAAAATAATTTAAAGTTATCGAGCACTGATCGATATATTTATATGTTTTATTAAATGATAAGTTATAATCAATCAATATTTAATCGATTGAAACTTGTTTTAACTAATCTTCAAATAAAAAATATTTAATATTAAATCTATAAAAAAAAAGAGTTAAGGAAAACATGGGTGTAATACTAAAGATTGCATTACGTAATATGAGAAGACGAAAGTTACGTTATATTTTAACAACAATCACATTAGTTATTAGCGTAGCCTTGTTTGGAGGAGTTCTGATTGTCTCTGATTCTTTCGAAGTAATGATGCTAAAAACTATTGATGAACAAATGGGTACTGCAGATATATTAATAAGATCTGCGAATAGTACTGATGGTTGGTTTGTTCCCAATGAAATTAATAATGAAATCGAGAATGTTAAACATGTTGATTCAATAGCTTATAGGATTTCAGGATTTAATGTTTTTGCTAGTGAAACTGATAATGGGAACCAAGTTGATAATAGTACTCGGACGGGGATATATGGTATTGATATTCAGGATGCTGACGAGCGAAAATTAGGTGCGAAACCATATATATTAGATTCAATTAGTAGTGGAGACACAATTGAAGAACTTCTTGAATATAGAGATTTAATTAATGGAGATAAAGTAGTAGTTATTTCAGAATCATTAAAAATTCAATTAGGAAAAGACTTTAAAGCAAATGATAGTATTTGGGTTTTACCTAAAGATGGAGAATTTTTGGGATACAATCTTTTAGATACAGGGACGTGGCTCGAATATACTGTTGTTGCTGTGATACGAGATATTGGGGAAGCACGTGATTTTGATCCTGAAAATCCATCAGAATCATCGATCTTTTCACAAGGACCAGGTATATATGTAAATATCAATAATACGCATCAACTTGTGGATGGTTTAGAAAATCATACTGGTGAGTATAATCTCGGTGTCGTAGGTGTTGATGATATATATAAAGTCTCCTCAGTTGTTAAGAATATTGAAAACCGCTTAGAAGCTCTTAATGATGGAAGGGATTGGAGGGTTAATGATTTAAAATCTGATAGTTTAGAGATGATAGAAACTACAATGAGTACAATGCGTACTATGTTTATGATGTTTGGTTTAATCGCATTAATCCTCTCAATAATACTTATGTGGAATATTTTTAATATTATTAAAAAAGAACAAGAGTACGAGACTGGTATGTTCCAAGCAATAGGAGCATCTAAAGCAGAAACATTTAAGATGTTCTTAACTCAAGGTATAGTAATGGGGGTAATTGGAGCGTTATTAGGAACAATATGTTCCTACTTCATAGCATATGTTATCTTTTCAGTCACATTACAAACTATTCAGGATATTATGGCTGAAATAGGAGGATTTGCTCTTTCAGGTTTTAGTGTGGTTTTATATCCAACAACTCTAGCATTAACATTTATAATAGGTTTTATTTCTTGTATTGTTGCCTCACTTTATCCTAGTTGGAAAGCAAGTCGTAAACCTATTATTGAGAATTTAAATCCCCTAGAAGAAAAATCTAAGAGGGAGAAAAAACATTATTGGAAAAAAATATTATTCTTTATTTTAGGGGGTTTACTTATTTTCTCTGGTTTTTGGCTTATGAATTATGCTCCTGAATCTTCAACTGAAGTTCAGACAGGAGCAGGACCACCCCAAGGAGTAATACTTACAATGTTTGCCCCTGTATTAATTTTATTTGGGATCATATGGTTATTGGCACTTAGTATAAAACCGCTTAACAAAGTTTTTGTGATATTTTTCATTCCTTACCTCCGGAAAACGAAATTATTAACAGAAAAAAACATCTTAAGACACCGGAAAAGGACAACCCTTACATATGCTATGATCGCTATAACAACGAGCTTTCTTATTGGGATAAGTGTTATGATGGATTCAATGAAAGCAGGTATTAATACAACTGTTAATAACTTTATGGGTGCTGATATTCGGGTATACACTTATAATACCCCCAGATCTTTCGAAAATGGACTTCTCAATCAGTCAGGAGTAGAAGATATAATGGGTGTGAGTCATCAAAATGCCCTTATTCAAATAAATAGTGAGTGGGTTGGTCATAGCTTACTTGATAGTGAATTCAATCAAACTATTATGATGAATATAATAGATCCAGCAAAGGTTAAGGAACATATGACTAAGACTGAAATCATATCTCCTTCATCAATGTCTCTTAGTGAAATGATGGATGAAATTGATAAGGAAAATAGAATTATAATAGATAAAAAATTCTCTGATGACTTTAATGTGAAAGTTGGTGAAAATTTATCTGTTAAATTCTCTCTCGGCATAACTTATGCAAATCTAACTGCATTACTTGATGGAGATACTTATAATGCACATGAAGATACAATTATAATAAACATGAGTGTAATTGCAATTGTTAGAAGTATTCAAGGTTTTTCGACACTTAATCTCTTAGGATTTTTAAGCGAAGGTGTATCATATAATATGTTTATTTCTTGGGGGAATTATGAAAAAATTGCGTCTAAAAACCTTCCTGGTGGAGGAACAGATATGGTTTTCCGACAATTAACCCAAACTGGAAATCCTATGCTGGATATAGTTCAACCAAATTGGTTTAATTTTTCAACTGTGGAATCAATTTTAAATAGTATTAGCGGAATTGAATATTATACAACGAGAATGGATTACTATACACCTACATCTTTTAATGGCTCAGTGATAGACTATGCATCATCAGTTGTGGGTATTCATACAAATTCAAGCGGAAAACTGAAATCCGATTCATATTTTGGAAATAATAGTGGATATGCTGGATCAACTATGGAAGAACTCCTAAATACACCAGCAAATGTGTGTGTGGTTGATGAGACATTCATAAAAAATAATCCTTCAATAGGAATTGGAGATAATATCACTATTTTTCCACAACAATCCATTATAGAAACCGTTTATTCGGGAATATTTAATACCGTAATAATTCCATATAATTTCAGCTCAACTTCAGGTAGTGTAATGAATTTAACGATCTCTGATGATGTGAACCTTACTTATGTGAGTAACCAGAAGTGGCTTGCATTAAACATTACAGTAAATTTTCTACCTATTAATTTCTATAAACCAATTAATATTACGATTGAAACTTCACTTAATTCAACTGTGGACTCTATTGAATTAGAAGCATTAAACATATATACCAACATGTTTGAAAATCTTGGGTCTATTAATAATAAAGAAGAAAAAAATAATACTTTTCCATTTGACTCAAACCATCATTTTATTGACCCTAGCGGGAATCTCAAATTAAGGATAATTGGCTTTAATTCCACATTTAATAGTAATTATAATTTAAGTATTGACAGTCTAAAATTTGAAGTAGCTAAATCAGCTTATATGACAAATCTCCCTGAAAAATGGCCAAAATTTGAAATTATTGGAATTATAGAAACACCTACTTTTTATAATACAGAACGATATAATTGGTATGCCGGTTTTGAAACCGGTTATAATGTAAGTGGAAATTCTGTCTATATAAATTACGAGAAAGCGCGAGATATTGTATATTCAGATTATAGGGGATCCAACTATACCAATGATATGGTAACTTCAGTGCTAATTCACTGTGATCAACCAGAAAACATTACATCTATTAAAGACCTACTACTACCAAATTTATTCTTTATCGCAGGAGGATCCTGGTCAGTAATCGATCTTAAAACTTTCACTCTTGTAATTAGGACCAATGTCTATGATTGGTTTGCATGGGTGGAAAAGGGAGCAAGTGATGAGGATGTTTTGGAAGAAATATTAGGATATATAGAAGATAAAGGATATCTTGTGATTTTTGGTTTTACCTTATCATTTGCGAGTTCTACTTTCAGAACTATGCTTAACTTAATTGTCTTCATAACCAATGGTTTACTAATTTTTTCAATAATAATTGCAATGATTGGATTAACACTTCATAGCTTACTAACTACCATGGCACGTAGGAGGGAGATAGGAATGCTCAGATCAATAGGATTAAGTAAAAAGGGTGTAATAAGATCAATATCGGGAGAAACCTTAATTCTAGCGCTTCTAGGGGTATTTACAGGTATATTTGCTGGATTAGTCCAAGGTTATTTAATGGTAGATGCAATGCCTGCAGGTGGATTCCTTTCAGTCACTTGGACCATTCCATGGTTAACTATTGGCATTTTAATATTAGCAGTTTTAGTCACAGTAATTCTGAGTTCACGATATCCGGCAAAATGGGCAGCCAACTTAAATATTATAGATGCCGTGAGAACGAGATAATTAAAACAATGTAAAATAAAAAAAGGTGTTGAAAATATCGACTAAAAAGAAAAAAGTAAGAATGAACAAAGAACAAAGGTCCACTGCAAGAGCAGTGAGGATAGATCCTAATATAGTTCTAGAAGTGCATGATCTTATTAAAACATACACTGTAGGTAATTCAACAATCACAGCACTCAATAAAGTTAATCTTACTATTAAGAAAGGTGAATTTATTGCTATTGTTGGGCCATCTGGTGCAGGGAAAACAACTTTAATAAATTGCTTGGGTGCTCTTGACTTCCCAGACTCAGGTAAGATCATTTATAATGTTGATGCTAAGGGGATGGGACTTGATGTTACCCAAATGACCAATAAACAACATAAAAAAATGCGATTGAGAAAGATAGGACTAATTTTTCAGTTCTATAATCTTTTTCCAATTCTTACAGCTTACGAGAACGTAGAGCTTCCAATGGTGATTGATAAAAAAGATTCTAAAGTGAGGGAAGAAAGAGTAAAATATCTTTTGAAAAGAATTGGACTTGAGGAACGTATGGAACATTTGCCCACACAGATGTCGGGTGGAGAGCAACAAAGAGTAACTATAGCTAGAGCTTTAGTTAATGCGCCTCTTATCATTCTTGCTGATGAACCTACAGGTGAACTCGACACGGAGACAACCACAAATATTATGGAAATTTTCCTCGATTTAAAGAAAGAAGGAGAATCAATATTAATGGTTACTCATAATGTAAGAATAGCAGAAGTAGCAGATAGGATTATTACCCTTACTGATGGAGAATTTACTGGTGAAAAGACTGGTGGAAAATCAATTGAAGAAATCTATAAATTCTAATTCAGAGGTATATAAAAAATGAGAAAAACCAAAAAGAGTAAACAACAAGGTTTAGTATTTCAAGAGCCAAAAGATTATGAATTAGACCCTGATGCGATGATCCAAACTTTTGATTTAACTAAAATTTATAATATCACCGAAAGGATTGAAATTAGAGCCTTAAATGGTGTTAGTATAGATATTAAGAAGGGTGAATTTGTATCTGTTATGGGACCTTCAGGTTCTGGAAAAACTACACTTTTAAATATGATTGGAGCTCTCGATAATCCTACAAGTGGTGCTGTATATATCAATAGAACAAATATAGCTCATATGGATGAAAAACAACGGACAAATTTAAGACTCAAGGAAATAGGATTCATATTTCAGTTTTATAATCTAGTACCCGTTCTTTCAGCTTATGAAAATGTTGAACTACCAATGATATTTGCAGCTAAGACTAAACAAGAAATAGAAAGAAATGTTAATAAATTCCTCGATCTTGTAGGTCTAAGTGACAAGAAAGATCACCTACCATCAGAGCTTTCAGGTGGAGAACAACAAAGAGTTGCAATTGCAAGAGCATTATGTAATGAACCATCTATATTAATTGCTGATGAACCGACAGGAGAACTTGATACTAAAATGGGGATGGAAATTGTTAAATTACTACGAGAACTTAATCTGGAGCTTAATCAAACGATTTTAATGGTAAGCCACGACCCTATGGTTGGTGCTCTTGCTGAAAGAATACTAAAAATGCGAGATGGTAAAATAATCGAAACAGTAGATCCTAAAAATTAAATCTTTTTTTTAGCTTTAACTAATTTTTATCAATATTAAAAATTTAATTGCAATAAAAAATTTAGAGTAATTAGTATAAATTCTTCAAATTTCAAAAGAACAATTAAAATTGATAAAAAATGCAAATGCAAGAGAAATTTATAAATGACGAAATTCTCGAGAAAATGGCTCTTGAGAACATCTTCAAAATATTTAATGATAATATCTTTCCCATGCTAAATGAAGAAGAGCGTGAATACTGTCTAGAGTTACAACAATTCTGTATAGATTTACAACCGAAAATAGATAAATCAAAGGATGTCTATGTACTCTTTCCTGAACTCGGGAAAAGAGGATATATGCAAAGAATTAATGAGTGGAAGGACTTTAAACCTTATGGAATGAAAAAAGAAATTCTATTAGGTACTCATATTTCTTTTTTAGACCCTCAATTAGAATTAGGGCGAGTTGCAAGTGGGATTTTATGTGCGAATCCCACCTTTCACTATTATCATTATGGAGGTACGGGAGATACAATATATAAGGTACAAGATGGATTATTATCTGGACAAAAAGTCGGTTGTATTGGAATAACAGAACCTGAGAGGGGTTCTGATGCCGTAAATCTGACAACAAAATGTACAAAAACAGATGATGGCGTCATTTTTAATGGAGAAAAAGTATTTACAACAAATGGCCCTAAAGCGGATTATTTTTGTTGCTATGGAGTATATGATACAGGTAATCCAAGAGATACTATGGTTCAAGGAATGATTGCTCGCGAATTTGGCGTTAAAACGGAACGATTAAAGATTAATTCTGTTCCTCGAGTTCATATCGCTCATACGATATTAGATAATGTTAAAGTTCCAATGGAATATGTACTCTCAGATAACGGACTTGGATATGTAAGATTGTTTGAAGGCTTAGTTCCTGAGCGTTTAAGTATTATGGGTTCGGGAATCGGAATTTGTTGGAGTGGATTGATTAATGGAATAATTTACACTAACTTAAGAGAACAGTTTGGTAAGCCTATAATTAGATACCAGGGAGTAGGATATGGATTAGCAGATTTATTAACTAAAGCTACAGCAGCAACATCATTAGCCCTACAAGCCGCCACAATTTATGATGATAAAATCCTATTTGCTGAAAAGCCTTCAAAAGAAGCAGAAAAATGGGTTGCATCTATCTCTTCTCAAGGTAAGTATTATGTATCTAAACTAACACATGATATCTGTTATGAAGTCCAACAACATATGGGTGGAGTCTCCGTTACTGATAATACACCTGTTGATGAACTGGTGGATGTAAGTAAAATCGAAGAAGTTATTGGTGGTGCAAGAAACATTCAATTGCTTCTCATTCAATCACAAATTCGAAGATTTATGAGATTATTGTAATTGTTAGATTAAAATCTATTTTTTTTCTTTATCTTATTTTTTACTCAAGATTTCTTTAACTGGGAAAGTTATACCAATAACAAAAAGTGTGGCTCCAAGGACGAAGGTTATCATACTGATTCCAATATACCCGATTACAAGTTTGTAAATTATAAATGTTCCCCATGGCACACTACCCGCTATGAGAAGCGCATACCAAGACCATTTTTCACCTTTGCTATAACCATATTGGTTTATAATAACAATCAAAAGACCTATTACGAGTAGCATAATCCCAATCATTTTTTTTGTCAATATATATAGCTCTGCGACTTCACGATCAATATCTAGATAATCAGAATAAGTGTCACCTGTAAATGCCTCAAAATCACTCACAAACATAATTTCTGTTAAAAATATCCAAAGAATCGATATTACTATGGTGTACCATCCCAAAATTGACATTAGATATGAAGCAATCTTAATTTTTGATTTTTGCATTTTAATCATTTGAATTAGTTATGATATTTAATAAACGTTAAAATAATTTATATATGTCTTAAATTAAAATGGCTAAATATCTCCTCTTTATACAAATATAAATATATATATACCCTCCCCGTAAAAATTCTCGTTAGAAATGAAAATTATTAACATAAAACAAGCTCTTAAAAGAAATCGGTGTGTTACTAAAATGACTGTCGAATGAATAATAGTATCCCAAAATCCTAATTTCAATCCAAGATATATCACAAATAATCCTGTTATAAATTCAATAACTAATGAAAAAAGGCTAAGAAATGGTGCTAATGGTGAAAATAATGTATTATAATTGTCATATATATAATAAATGATGTCATTAGTAATAATTGCAATTATGATCCATATAGCATTAGCAAGAAAAGTTTTTTCTAAAGGAATTCCTTCAATTTTCTCTTTTACCAACCATTGTGAGAAATACGAGCGGATTACTAATAATCCCACAACAAATATAATGTCAATTACTATTATCATCAAGTTCAAATTATTATCCTCCTCAGATCATCAAATTGGACCATATGACATGCTTCCAGTTAGTACCATACTGTAAATCATACTTGCAATTCTACTTGAAATACCATATAAAAGATAAGGAATAAGAACGCTGCTAATCGATATTATTAATGCTTTTTTGAAATAGCTCTTGTATATATACATGATTAATAGTGATCTTACGCAAATACTAATAATCATAAAAAAATATGAAAAAAACTCTTGGATTGCTATGTTTCGAAGCGATAACCAAGAGTCAACATATATTGGGAAGACATCGTGAATCTTCAAACTCCATTGAGCTATTAAAAAACTCAACGGTAAAGGAAGATATATAGTGAGGAAGGGGTAAATATAATTATTTCTTAAATTTGCACGTTTAGCCATCTGCTTAATAATAAAATAACTTAATAATAACGAGCTGATAAGTTGGGTGATAAAGAGGACACCAATAATTAAATCAGCTTTATCTGACATGAAAATCCCCCTTATGTTTATTAATATAATACACTCCAATAAAAATTAATAATAAAGTTGATACAATCCTCCATATAGAGTATATCAATAGATATCCACTATAACTGAAAAATCGATCTGGGAAATTATTATGTTCTGAATAATAATCTATAGATTCTATCAAGAAATAAATCAAAAACGGAGTTCCTACTGCTATACTTATGATGCCAAGGATGAGATCCTTGGGTAAACTCTTGACATAGTTTACCATGTTTTTAATTTGGTCTTTCATCCCTATAAATCCCTATTTATCGTGATTTAACATTTAATTTAATATACTTCTAAAGAAATAATAGTATTTATGAAGGATTTCTTTTGCCATATCTATTATTATCTTACTTTAATAGAATATATAAAGATTAGGAAAAGTATAACTGTTTCTTAAGCAATATTATGTAAAAATTGGTATTATAAATAGTTTATAATTAATTTTTTATGGTTCTTCGGAGTGTCTCAGAAAGGGCAAATGTAGCACTTTTGAGTTCTTTTTCAAATTCTTGGTGAAAAAACATCATTAGATTATTCTTCTCTCACATTAGAATATTTTGGACCTGTTGTTAAAAACATAAGTACAGTGCTTAAAGATAACAGCAAATTAAAATTAAGGATAGAAGAATGAGATAAATATTCTGTGTCATAATTTATTACATTATAAAAAAAAGATATTTTAGCTCGTTTAAAAGCTTCAGCAACCTCAGGAAATGAATTATATTTTAATTTTATTCCGAAACTCTCAGGAGATTCATGAGCAGGAGAACCGGGGAAGATGTGAAATGGTTCATTCATAATTGTAATCGGTTTAAAATTGGATTTTCCGTATTTTAAAAGACATTTCATCGCAAAGTTAAAATCCTTAAGAATATCAAACCGGGTTTGAAATGGAAAGCCAATTGTTAACCAAATTCTTAGTATTCTTTGAAACAAGTTCGCATTTTTTATCAAATCATTAATCTGATTTTTAGGAAATTTAAATGTCGGATCACAAATTTTAGCTATTTTTGTTTGGACTTTAGCTGACATTGTTCGAGGAGAAATACTGACAGAAGAATAATTGCTATTAAAAGTCTTATAAAATATTCTCCACATCTCTTTAGGAAAAGGTAACCTCCATATCTCCAAATCTCCACTAATATCCAGTTTTTCTTTATCAATCAACCCAAATAGTCTTTTCCAATATTTCAAATTAGCAGGATAAGTACCATGTCCAAAAAAGACGCTTGGCACTTTATAATTGTCTTGAACCTTGTTAATATCTTCTATAACTTTCTCTGGACTTCTAAGAACAACATTATCTCTACCAACTAAATTTTTTTGAGCTCTATATCCTCCTGCACAGAAAGGACAATTAAATGGACAACCTCTTCCAATGGGAAGATTGAAAGAGATCCCCATAAGTTTTCTGCTATATTCGAAGTATTGTTTTGCATTTTTTAGAAGTGATACGTTTGTAAAATTTAAATTATCCAGTGTTTTCGCTGTATAGGAAATAGGGTTTACTTTTAACTGTTTAGAGAAATTTAGATAAGATAAATTCGGAATTGAATCTAAAGAGTGATTTTTATTAACATTTCGAATATATTTTAAAAGTGGAATTTCGCCTTCTCCTCTAATTATTGCATCAATTTCTTTGTAATAATGTAAAATTTGATCATGGTAATATGAAGCACTAAAACCTCCAAGAACTACTTTTGCATTAGGGTTTACCTTTTTCACAATTCTCGCAACTTCAATAGCGCCATGCGCATTATGTATCCAATGTAAATCTATTGCACCCATAGTAAAATCAATATTTTTAAGAAAATCCTCTATTCTCCAATTAGGATTTAGATATTGCTCTAAAGGATAATTTATTATTTTAACTCCAAAACCCTCCCTCTCAAGTAAATCAGCAATAGCAAAAACACCCATCGGTACAAAAATAAATGAACCTCGTCTAAATTTAGTATTTTTACTATAATCTGGTTTTAATATTCTAGGTGGATGAATGAAGATTACATCGTAATTTTTCAAATGAAGTACCAGAAATGTTAATTAAATCAAGTGTTAAGATAGTATTGAATCAAATTATTTAAATTTAACAAAATATTGTAAAATAAAGTAAAAGAAAGTCAAAAAAATTTACATATTTTTTTTCTTCCATTTCTTAAAAGCACCCTCGTTCTCCAATTTGGTACCCTTAATGGCTTTAATCAATTCAGAAAAAAAATGGTGTTTTGAATTCTCAGATTCCTTGTCATGTTCATTTAAAAGAGAAAGAAATTTTTGTGTGAAAAGAGGATAAAAGTCATCGTTATTCATTATTTCTGTACCTTTGATTTCATCAAAGAATAGGAGAAAAGAATCAGTTTTCATCATAATAGGAAAGGTATCAAGCCAATTTAAAATAGAAACTATTTTTGATTTGATGAGTGAATAATATTTATTCAAAATTTTAGTTCCGTTGATTGTTCTAACCAAGGTAGAAAGAATCAACGTAGTTCCATAAATCACTCTGACTAAGTCACGGAAGTTATCATCATCTCGTAATTTATCAAGTCCATTTACAAGATCTGGAAATTTTTTTCCCATCAAATTAGTTCCTTCTCTCGTATCAATTTCAATTATTGCGTCTAAAAGATAGGAAAAAGCGGGGCACTTGTATTCGGTCCCGATATCATCGGTAAGTTTACTAAGTCCATCTAAAAGATCTGGAAATTTTTTTCCCATCAAATTAGTTCCTTTAATTGCTCTTATCAAGCTACAAAAAGCGGAATATTTTTGATTACCCTGCAGTTTATCAATCTCGTTTATAAGCGCAGTAAATTTTTCTTCGATTAGTGAATAGCATTTATTGATCGTTTCAGTAAGCTTTATCTCATTTAACAAGTTAGTAAAAGATTCAAACTTTCTACTATTATCCGGTAATTTATCAAGACCTTTTAGAAATTCTGGGATTAATCCTTGGAACAATTCATATTCTTCATCATGTATATCCATATCCATTATATACCAATCAATTTGGATAACTATATCAATGAGTTCTTCTAAAACAAATTCTCTTCTATCCTCGGGAAGGATATCAAGCCTAATTATAAGATCAGGAACTATGTCTAAAACATCATCAGTATCCATATTAAGTTTAGGCCTGTGTATATCGATCACCTCATAAAAAATGTTAGGATCCCGCGTTTTATCAATCAATTTAATTTGATCTCTAATAGATAGTCTGTCTAAATATGGTTCTAACAGATAGAAATACTCTGATTTGTAGAATCTGCAAAGTATAACCAGTAAATCTTGCGATTTTAAATGATAATCGAAGATCTTGTCTAAGATATCATAATAATACTCTACTTCGTCGACATCCTCGTCAAGAATATGAATCTTTTCTACAATGTTGCATACATATTCACTTAATTCTTCAGTATTTAAATAACTTAGATATCTTTCTTTTATTAAATAAATAACTACGGGCGGATAACCGCTTTCGATTCGTTTGGCTATTTCCTCCTTGAAAACCTTCTTGGCTAATAGATCGCCACAATCTGTCAGTTTTTTCAGGAGAGGGAATGCTAAATTTCGGTGTAGCAGCCGCGTATTGTAATCGTGTTCGTACCACGCTTGCAAATTCGAGCAATGTCCCCAAAATTCCGTCTCAAGCGGAATTTTTCTACTTTTTCCCTCTAAAGAGCGATCCAATTTCTCCGCCAACTCATCAATAGATTCGATATTGTCAATTGATCGAACTTGATCCACGGAAAATTCTAAGAGAAGAAATTTGCATTGATTAAATCGTTCTCCCTTCACGTAAATGAATGTTTTCCCTCCTTCCAATTTTAACGAGAGGAAGTCGTTAATCTTAAATTCTTTCTCAATAGGCAATATCAGTCTTATTTCTTTAATTTTTGTCTTATAATAATATAGGGTACTAAAAATTATAAATAAATTTAATTCCTTGAGTGCTTGTATTTAAAGAAAAAAACTTCATTTAGTCAATGAATTGGATTTGCCCTTTGGACGTAAAGTTGTTGAAAGGATAATAACGGGTTTAAGAAATAATGTTCCAGAGGATTTTAAATTACTTAAAAATATTCATCATTAATTTTTTTTTGAGGACTTCTCTCTTTTTTACTAAATAGCAGTTTTTTATTCTTCTCAATAAATTTGGGACCAAATCCAGTTAAACTCTCCAACGGACCTTTGATTCCTTTAATTCGTCCAGTCTTTGTATATAAAATTTCAGTACGTTTAATTGCTTTAAATACTTGATATGGTGTCTTAAATTTTTCAATTAATGTACTCGCTTTTTTAGGACCAATATCTACCAATCCTTCAATAATAAAAGATCTTCTCTCTTTTTTTGACAGTTGTTTAGGAGCTTTTCTTGAAAATATTGGCATACTGTCTTTTACCTGTTCTCTATGAGCAATTCTTTCAATAACGATCGCAGTATCTTCAATATTTCTTGTAGGAATA
>JBHLMP010000036.1:0-38360 GCA_048938025.1 Promethearchaeota archaeon | reverse complement strand
TTCATTTTTTTTGTTTATAAATGATTAAGTAAGGTTTAATATAATTCATAATAAAGTACTACCATACCTACAGCTGCTAAAACACCCGCTCCAATAAATAATATTGCCGACCATTCTGCAGTAAAAAGCACTTCCCAGAAATCAAATTTTACTGGATCTGGATGATAGTTTATCACTGCTAAAATAATTATCAACGTTATTAAGCTTGCAATTCCAAAAGTTATCCCTGCCCATATTGCAAGAGCTAGTAAAATTTTCATTCCTGCTTCATTGATTTCATGGTAGGTCTGACGCCGCATGATCTTCTTTATTCTTTTCAGTTCTTGTTTTGGAAACCATTGTTTTGGTCCAAAGTGGATTTTCTTATAAGTTTCTTTCGAATAAATATGGAATTTCTCAATTGGATTCTTTGCTATGTTAATATGTGTCACTGTGTGAGGCAAATCTGTCATATTAAGTTCTTTTAATTGGTTATTATCAAGGATTAATTTTTTCAATTTTTGAAAAGTTCTAATGTTTTCAATTTTTTGGATCTTATTATCACTTAGTTTTAGTATTCTTAAATTTGGAAAATATTCAATTCCTTTCATAGTTGTTATTTGATTGTGAGAAAGATCCAACTTTCTTACACGCCAGAGATGATCTAGCCCTTGAATATCAGTAATACTGTTTATGCCTTTACCACATAATTTTAAGGATTTCGATCCTACACGATGTTGCATTCCTTCAATTATAATATACTTTGGTTCTAAATTTTGTACTGAAGATTGATTGGGGGTTGTAAGGGTATTAGGTAGCTCTGGTTTAATATCTGTTGATTCTGTAATTCTTAGGTATATAGAAATAATTGCAGTGGCGATTATCGATATTACCATAAGTGTGAGCATCACTATAGGATTTAGAGTTAATAGCCAAACCAATAAAAAAAGAACTAGACATTCTACATACCATATCCTTTTTGACCATGGATCAAGATTTTTGTCCATTTACTTCTCTCTTCTCCTAAGTTTTTTGATGATTAATGGAATTGATATTACTGCGATTGTCACTGCTACACTGGTTCCTATGATTATTGGTAACAGTTTTGGTTGTTGTTTTGATGATACTTTAACGATAACAATATCACTTCTAAAATTTCCAGCCTTATCAATTACCGTACAATTAAATGAGTAAGTACCAATAGATAATCCATCAATATTTATAGTGATCGAATTCCCGGTCCAAAGACCTTCCCGTAATGTAATTGCATCTCTAGTTATAATGTAAGAACTTGGATGTATATCAAATCCATTCCATATAATCGTGTTCCCTGAACTACCTTGCGTATATGAAATATCCTCTGGATGATCAATCGTTGGAATAATTGTATCAACTATGAGTGAGGATATATTTGAATATATTCCCTGATTTCCACTGGAATCAAAAGCACACACTCTCCAATACCATTCATCATCATATAAATCTGAACCTATCTGAAAGCTTGTAGATGTAATCCCAGTATAATTTATTAGATCTATTGATGAAAAGGAAATAGAAGTGTCTAGTTGTAATGTATAATTTACTGCATCAGATACACTGATCCATGAGAATGTTGGTCTTAGCAAATTTATATAGCTCTCATCGTCTGGGTCTATCAAAATAGGAATGCCTGGAGGAGCATCTACGATCAAAGTTCGATGATTTGAGAAGATTCCTATATCTCCCTCTGAATCTATTGCAGCAACTCTCCAATACCAAATTCCGTCGTCTAAGGGAGTTATAGGAGTGTAATAATGATTATTAGTTGTAAGATTAATGAGATTTTGTGTAGTAAAGCTAGTTGAAGTATCGAGTTGAAATAAATAACTGATTGCTCCTGATAATGTCTGCCATTCAAAATATGGATTGGGGTTACTAGTTAATTCATCCTCAACTGGAGTAATCAAAGTGGGAGCGATCAAGACTGTATCATAGGAAATGTCTAAGGAATATAATCGTGGTGTTGAATACAGAGCACTCGAAGACAGAGAGATTCGCCATTTCAAGATATTACCGATATTCGTAAATAAGTGAGCTAGACCAAGGGTAACTTGCTCCCAGTGTGTTCCATTATCAGATGAAAGATAATACGATAAGCTTGTACCTCCTGGAATGCTTGCAGAGACTGCTAAGGTTGCCTGAGACAATATTTCTGTGTTTGAACCTGAAAAAATTTCTGTAGATTGTGCTACAGCTTCGGATTCATATTGACCGATTAGACTAATGTCTACAATAAAGAAATGAGGTCCATCAGACATATATGCGTAATTGCCTGAAATCAAGATAGTGTAATAACCTTGATAATTCCATGATACGGGCATAGAATTACTGTAAGATGTGAATGAATATGTAAGCGTTATATTAGTAGGGTCGCTGATATCGAAGATACTAAAGCCATGTTCAAAAGGATAATACCCATAAGGATTTGGATCATCACTCACTCTTTTGCTGAATCCAGTGTACGCTTTATTGCCTACCACTCGTATATATGATATGTCATAGAATCGGAGAGTTTCTGAAACACCAACACGATATGGGTTACTAGGATCAGACACATTTACAATTTCTAAAAATTCAAATTCGTAAGGATGGGTAGGTTTAACTGACCCAATATAAGCTAACTCTCCTGACACAAAAGGATGTGTTAGACATCTACCATAGGCATATTGGCTCAAACCAATAGGATTATCTCTATCACTGATATCTATAATCTCTAATCCACCAGTGGAGGATGCATACGCTATATCTCCTTGAATATAGAGTGAACTTTCTCCAGAAGCCCAACTGTTAAATGTACCACCATCATCAAACGGATCATACCCTCCCGCTTGAATAAGTAAATCTGGTTCGGCAAATATTAATGATATAAGTCCATGGTACTCATCCCATACAAACAACCGCCAAAATCCTTCATTTAAGACCCAAATATCTACAGGGCATATTTGCTCATCCCAATATGAGTCCACTACATAATTATCTATATAGGTTACTAAGGAAATATCTTGTGTATCACTAACATCATATACAAAAACTCCTTCATCCCAATACCATGATGCTCCGAACAAATAACCACGATCCACATAGATATTTTCTAGTGTAAATTCAGTTGAATTGTATCCTAATAATAATGGTGAATAAGGATTGCTGACATCATAAATATAAACCCCAAAAAGTGTACTTATATAAGCAATTTCTCCTTCTAAAAATATATCCTGATGTCCTTCATTTATTTGGCTTAGTATGAAATTTTTCTCGGGAAGTGTTAAATTACCCATACCCCATCCCTCTGCTGTGGTATTTGAGATTTCCATATAATCTGTAGAAAAGAAATCTTCATGGTATTGATAAGAAGAAGAATTATGTGGTACTTCATAGCTAGGAATAAGACGAGAATTTGTGTGTATTACTCCTGTGAGTAAAGCAGTAGTCATAATGGTTGCAAGAAACAAATAAGTTAACCTTAGATGTTTATTTTTTTGTATTTTTTTCATATTTTTCACTTCCTTTGTTCTGTAAATTATTGTTTTTAGATTTTGACAATTTTATATAACTATCAAAAAAATATTTCAACAGTTATATTTAAAGGAAAAATTCGGATTCCTTATAATTACCATTTAATAAATGCTTCGTATTATACTTAAATCAATATGGAATGATTTTTTACAACTCGATTTTCTACGAGACCAAACGGCTTTTTAAGATAATTAGGTACTTAAGATAACTAAAATAAGAGAAAAAAGAAAGACATTGGAAACCCTCCTTAGATTCTCTTATAAAAAAATAGCGATCAAAGATTGTTATTTATACAATATTGTTAATATTTAAATCAATAAGGAATAATTTTTTACAAAAATGCTTAAATAAGTTTGGAATATAATATGATATAATAAGATTCAGATCTCAAAGACTACTAATCCAATTGATAGTATGAATAAAGTATCAATCGTCTCGAACCTTAGTTTAAGACATCCAAATGTTCTAAGTGTGATAGAGCTCGCCGAGGAAATTGTTGCGGCAAATAAATTACTATCCCTCGAAAATTTATATTATAGGGCAAGACGAAAGTTAAAAATCCCTCAAAAAGGGTTAAAAGTGATCATTCAATACTTAGTGAATAAGAAGGTGTTGGTTGACCAATCACACTTTACAAAATATTCCATTTTAGAACACCCTCTTAGAGAGGCAATTTATTATTTTATAAATGATAATATAGGGGTCCATTTATCTACCATTCGAGACCATTTTCAATCTGAAAACATAGGGACTGGACAATTACTGTGGCATATAGATATGTTATTAAAATTTAATTATGTAAAATCTATAAAATTAAAGAAATATTTGCTCTTTCTTCCCATAGACATTGACGATGAGGTTGGAATTATTTATTTTGTACTGAGAGACGAGTTAAACTTTAGAATTGTAAAGTTATTATTAGAAAAAAAAGAATTAAAAAGATCGAATATCTATAAAGACCTAGCAGAATCCCGTGAATTAGTGTATTATCATCTAAATAATCTAATAGATGATAAGTTAATTGAACTTAAGGAAGATAAAATCGTCTCTATTAATCCTAGGAAAGTTTTATTATTTGAATCCATTATTAATGATTTAGAGAAGAGATCAAAAGATAAATTTATAACTAATAAATCGAAGTGAATACAAAATGGCATTAAATTGGACACCGGAAGTTATTGCTGATTTTATTAATACTAGTATACTAGTTATGCTAGCGGTGCTTATGTTTACATCACCGAGGACAAAGAAAATACGCACAGTCATATATTTTAGTTTGGCATGGATTTTCTTCTCACTGTTTTTTCTATTTGAAGCATTTTCCACTCTGTTCTTAAGTTTAGCAATAACAAGGTTTTACAACATTCCGTTGGCAGTAGGAGTGATTTTCTTTTATATGGGAATAAACTATAGCCGGAAGGATCAGCTATATTCAGTTACTTTAATGGTTGTGATTATATTATCAATACTACTACTAATCCTTCCATTCCTAACAAAGGTTGCAATTTTTGGGGTCGAAGAAGGATATGATATAACTAAACTTATTGGTATTTACAGTATTATAAGCGACTTAGTACTTTCAATTATGCTAATTTATTCGTTTGTGTGGGCGATAGAAACCTTAAGAAATGCCCCTTTTTTAATAAAAACAGAGGTAGTTACCTTTTTCTTGGCATTAACAATAGCATCAATCATTACATTAATTCTATATTTCTTTTATTATTTAGAGCCTATTTTTATTGTAATAGCGGATTTTACATGGGCTTTTGGAGCCTGCGGATTTACCTTTTCAATCATTAGACAGCCAAAACTTCTTTACATCTTACCGTTTGAAATTGATCGAATTGTAGTTAAAGATAGGGATGGTTTTCCTTTATTTGATCATGATTGGTCAGAATCAAGAATTAGTGAATCGATGTTTACAGGGTTTATTAATGCTGTGCAATTAATGAGTGAGGATGTAATACAGAAAGGTGGGGTATTAGATATAGTCTTAACTGATGGAATTCTAATCTTACGAGAATCACGATATGTTTCTGTTGGTTTAGTTGCCTCTAAATCGTCTAAATTATTGCGAACTTCTGTAATTAACTTTGCAAATGAGTTTGAAGAAAAGTTTTCAAGGTTATTAAAGAATTCATGTAAAAATATGGAAGAATATGATGGAGCTTATGAACTAATCGATAAGTATTTCTCCAATTTTCCATCAAAATTAATATCCAGCAAGAAGGATGCTTTATATTTAATTGCAAAATTTAAAGAGATTCCACAGGAATTAGAAAATAAGTTAAGAGATATTATTATAGATGAAACTGACTATGAAAAAATTATAGAAGAGATTAGGAAATTTCCTGAAGATGTACCTTATCATTTTATAAAGTTTTATGAAAACAACAAAGATGTTTTAGAATTTACAGAGGAAAAAAAAATATCTGATAAAACTCAAGAATAATATATTTTCTTCTTTTTATTACCTTGTTATTTGGTTTGATAAAGTACATTTCATGAAGGTTTACAATGGGTTCTCAAATAGATAAATCAAAGATCCCTAAATATTTCATATAAATTAGGATAAATAAATAAAAAATTACAAAAAATAAAGTAAAAAAATAGGATTTTTAAAAATTTGAATAGACCATAAATTTGTTACCTGAACCTAGACTATAAATTTCGAATTTAGAACCTTTTTTTGTCTCGCAAAACATTTGAATCATAGGAAAAAGGTAGATCTGAGTAGTGATTTGCGAATCTTTATCCTTCTGATGGGTTTTATAATCATTTGCTGCGGCAGATATAGTTTTTTTAATATTCTTATTCATATAACCAAGAGAGGGTTCTACTTTAGATTCTAACTCTTTAAACTCAGTAAATCTGATGCCTTCTACTTCTTCTATCATTTTATGAAGATCTTCTCCAATTTCCTTCTCATATTTCGTTTGGGCAGAGCTATGAAGTATAGGAACTCCAGTAACTACTGTTTGGAAAGGAACAGGAAGAATTTCATATTTATACAAATTTTTGTGACCTCCACATTCTTTGCATTGCTCCTGTCTATTTCCTGTACCATAACAGGCAGCACATGGATATGAGAATAGTTTTTTTTCCTTATTTTGTTCCTCCCCTACTAAAACCATCAAATTTTCTTCTATTTTTCCAGTTCCTTTGCATGTTTTACATTTGTTATCAATGTAGCCTTTACCTTTACATGTTTTACATGGAACTGCTTGAATTGACTCATACATAGATACTTTTTCATCATCTTTCCAATTTTCTTTACTTATTTTACCAGCACCTTTAAAAGAATAATACGTTTCCCTGCTCACTTTGGGCGCCATAACAGTATTTTCATCTTTTCCTTTGGGAACTGCTCCAAGTGTTTTTTTAACAGCAAAATATATTGCGGCTTCCTTCATAGTATCTTTTACATATTCTGCGGCACTTATCGCATCTAAGGAGAATAAAGCTCCTTTTGTTCCAAATTGCCTTTCCATTTTTTTGCGATCTTGTCTTACAGCACGTTGCTTCCATTTTTCGAAAATATCATCTAAATTAGGTGTTTTTATACGCACATCTGGCACTTTTCTAATCACCTAAGAATTTTTTTAAATAGTTTTTTTTTATGAATTGAAATTATAAAAATATAAAATAGAATTATTTATAACTCCTTCTCAATTTCAATAGAATATTTTTTTCTATCTTTAATCAGATAAAAGAACACAAATTCATAAAATAGATTAATTTTAAAATAGATTAATTTATATTTTTATATAGAATAGAATTCATAATCTAAAACAATTAATAAACAAATAGGAAGTAAAAGTTTAAAAATGTCTGCTGAGGATAGACAAGCGGTAGAATATTTTCTTGAATGGATAAACAACAAAGGTTTGCAACAATGGATTGAACATTTTTTAAACCAAGGGGATGAAGCTAAACTTAGGGAAATTAAGGAAATCTATGATAAAATCAAGGCAGTATTTGGATTCTAACGAAATTTTTTTATATTATTTATTCTGGTTTATTTGTAGAATATAAAAGTGTTTTAATTTGACTTTTCCTTTAAAGAAATTTTTCATGGTTTTAGATAAAAATCGTGAATCTAAGAAAGAATTAGTTTTCAATGTAAATTTCTTTTATTTAAAATCATTTAAGCAACGAAATTTTAATTTTTCTTATGTAAATGAACCATTTTTTAGAGGAAGCGTTATTTTTGGGCTAGATTTCAAGAATAAAATGCGCCCATTAAGTTTTAACAAAATTGACAAGGATGGAGCAATTATCCCTGTAAATCCACGTATTTTTAAGAAATTTTTATTATCAGATGAGAATAAATTCATTGCTTTTTCGAGTCAAACTCCTTCGGAAGACATTCTACCAGTAAAAGAAATGTTAAATAATTTTCAATTTGATAAGAATAAGATAGTCAATTTAACATTCTGTAATTCATGCTTGGATGAACAGAAATTCACAATTTTGAATGAAGGCTTTCAAATTAAATCTTTGAAAAATCAAATAATTTGCTCTGATTGTGCATATAATATTATTCTTAGCCAAGCAAAACTCTCAGGCTTATTCTCTGAAGGACAAGTTAGTCCTAAATTAAAAAATTTCTTTCACCATATGATACTGAAATTTAAGGATATTAATAAAGTCATTTTGGCATTTAAATCTGATTTCGATCCAATTTTGAATAGAGATGTAACTTTATATGATATAGAGAAAAGCCCTACTATTAGTAAGAAATATCTTGATTATAAAGTAGAAAAATTGGATATCACTCCATCATTTAAAACATTATTGAAAAATCAGAATATTTCTACGTTATTACCAATCCAATCAATTGCAATTGAAAAGGGACTTTTATCAGAATACAATGATCAATTAATTATGGCTCCTACTTCAGCAGGTAAAACATTAGTAGGCGAGTTAGCTGGAGTTTCAAAAATACTTAGAAACAAGAACCAAAAAATGTTATACTTAGTTCCAATAGTAGCTTTAGCTAATATAAGAACTGAAGAGTTTAAACAGATATATAAACCTCTAGGCTTAAAAATTCTTAAAAGAGTAGGAGAATCTTTATTTGAAAAGAAGGAGGATGACAATATCGATGATCTAATTAATACCGATATTATTATAGCGACATATGAAGCCATTGATTACATATTAAGAAGCGGAAATAAAGGAAAATTAGGAAATATTGGAACTATAATTATCGACGAAGTTCAAACCCTTATAGACCCTGATAGGGGTTTTCTTTTGGATGGTTTTATTGCTCGCCTAAAGACTCTTTATGAAGCTCAATTTTTATATTTAAGTGCTACAGTTGGAGAACCAAAGCTTCTAGCAGAAAATTTAAATTGCGAATTAATTATGTATAATAATAGACCCGTTCCTATAGAACGTCATTTATTATTATGTTTAAATGAAACAATTAAACAAAAATTTATTGCAAGGATTGTCAGAAAAGCTTTCGCAAAAAGATCACAATATGGGTATAAAGGACAATCAATAATTTTTACTAACACAAGAAAGAAATGTGAATCTTTAACACAATATTTTCGTACAAAAGGAATTAAAGTAAAAGCTTATCATTCTGGATTAACGAACGAGGAAAGAAAAATTATTGAAACAGAGTTTCAAGCACAAGAAATCATAGGTGTAGTTGCTACTGCTGCATTAGCCGCAGGAGTAGATCTCCCCGCAAGACAAGTTATATTTGAATCTTTAGCGATGGGAATAAATTGGTTATCAGTTGCAGAATTTGAACAGATGTTAGGAAGAGCTGGTAGATTAAAAAAACATGAATTAGGGTTTGCGTATGTTCTTGTAGAACCTGGAAAAGTTTATTCTCCAAAAATGAAAGAAACCGAAGAAAATATAGCAATTAAATTATTGAATGGAAAAATCAAAGATTTCGAGTTAGCTCCTAATGATGATAAATCTTTAACAGAAATTTTAGCATTTATTTCAATATTTAAAGAGGGAATTACGAAAGATAAAATATATGAGTTTTATTCATATTTAATCAATGATAACTTTGATTTAGATTCTTTTCTAAAAAAACTAAATTCTTTAAAATTAATAAGAATAAAAGAGAATTTTCTTCTAAAATCAACACATTTAGGGCAAGCAATTGCTAAATCTTTCTTATCTATTGAAAAATGTTTAGAAATTATAGATATTATAAAAAAGAATGAGAAATCTATTAATGAAATTGCCCTTGAAATCAAACCAATTAAAAATGTATATTTAGCTAGAAAAATAGTTACTGATTTGGCTAAAAATGTTAGTATGAAATATCTCTCAAACAATTTATTTAGTGCTAGTGTATTATCATTAATGAATGCTGATTATGTGAAAAAACGAAAAACCTTTTCTGATGAATTTATTGATTTTATTACGAAATTAACAGGGGATATATTCAATTGTAATTGTAAAGATAATCCCTATTGTGATTGTGGGAGATTAAAACTTGAGAAGATAATTCTAAATTTACGAATTAATGAAAATTTATCTATTGAAGAGATATCTAGTTATTTAAATAATGAATACAAAATAATAGTATTTAAGGGAGATATTATTGATTATTTAGAAACTTTAATATACAGTTTGGAAAGTATTAAAAACATTATAGAAGGAATAATGAATTTAAATATTAAATATAAAGAAGAACTTTCTGAAATCCCTAAAATAATTCAGGGCATCAAATATTAAGTATATAAAATTATTATATCGTAAAAATTTATTAATTAATATCATAATTCAATAAGATGGGAAAATTAAATTTTAAATCAAAAATTTTATGCTTTATTCTATATTTCTTTTTAGCCATTCCGGTTCATTAATCTATGAAAAAAATTTCCAAGACATTGATTCTGGAAAGATGGAAATATTTAGTAGCTTTTTTTCAGCTATTAAAAGCTTTATTTCAGAATTAGTGCTTGAAGGCTCAAAAGAATTAAAAAATATTGAGTTAGGTGACTATACCGTTTATATAACATCTTTGGAGGAAATTGAAGCAGATTTAGTAATTCTTGCTGATAAACAAGATTATAGAAACATTACAAGGTTAATTCCTAAATTTATAAAAGTTTTATTAAAATTTAAACAAATTATTCTTGATAGGGATAAAGATAAAAAAGATCTTAAGATTTTAGATAAACTTCTTTCAGATCTAATATTATCTAACAAGAAATTAATAGAAGGAACATCATTACTTGAAAAACCAGAACATTTTCTAAAAACTATTTGGTCACATAGAAAGGATCTTTCTGTACAAGAAAAAAGGATTATAATTCAAGAAAGAGATTTACTTATTGAGAAATTCAATAAAACAGCGATTATTGAGAAATTGATAATTGCGGAAAGAATACTTAAATTATGCGAACGATTAAGAGATGAAAGATTTTTTATGGTTTATCAAGAAGAATTAAAAAAACTTAAAGGTTTATATAAGGATACAAAGCTTAAATTGAATTATTATTTAAACAAAGTAAAAACATCATTATCAGCTACAATTGAAGGAATGGGTTCCAAAGCTATTCGTGATGGTGATTATAAGGATATTTATATTAATTTATACTCGTTTTCTACTAAGTTAAAGCTTATATCTTCAAAAAGCAATTGGATGGAGTATAGAGATTTAGCTTTAAAGTTAATTAATAAAGAAGAGATTACTGATGAGGAGCTTACTACTACCATTTCATCAATCCTAAATATGAATGACAATATTGAGGATTATTTAAATTAAAAATTAAATTAAGTGTAGTTCAATAACATCATTATCTTTTAATTGATATTCTGTTCCTACTTTTTTACGCTTTTGGCGATCTGCTTCTCTGATTACTATTGCATGATCGAATAATTCAACAAAACTTCTATGGATTTTATTTGCAACCTCTTTTACAGTAGCATTTTCTTTATCGATAATTAATGGCTTTTCTGCAACTATTCCAGAATTCATAGTGTAGATTCTTATTTTATCCAAATATTTTAGTAAAATTTCGCCAAAGTTATCTGGAAATTCACTTTTTTTTACACTAGTTCCAATGATTATTGGAAATGTCTCTAAATATAATTTTTTTAAATTTTCAAATACTTCTTGAGTATGAGCTAGATCCCCCTTAGTTCCAATTATAATTGCTTTTTTATAAACTATTGAAGGATTTAATGCATCAACAACTTCTTCAAGTTTAATTTTACCATAAACCCTGACTATGGCATTTCTGAGGCCACCTTCATGAACGATTTCTTTTATTCTTTCAGTTAATTCGTCAAGGTTTTCATCGATATTTTTTGCTTCACTTGTTAAGTATAAGACTTGAATTTTATTAGAACCTGTTTTTTCAATTGTTATTGGTGGTGGAGGAATATTTATCCTTATATTTGCATTATTTAATTCATTTAATAATAGGTTCATTTGTTCTTCATAATTGCGTGATAAATCAATACAAACGCAAATTAAATCACAAGATCTTAGCTGAGAAAGAATTTCCTTACCATTTCCGATTCCATTTGAAGCCCCCTCCATTATTGAAGGCATATCAACAATTTGATATCTAATTTTATTATATTCGTAAATTCCTATTTCTGGAATTGGGGTAAATTTACCAATCTTATCTTTCGCAGCACCAGTTAGATAATTTAAAAGAGAAGTTTTACCAGCCCCAGGTGTATGGAAATCACTGATTAGGATTATTTGAATTCCTTCTTTCTTTATTGAAAAGGGAGATATAATTTTTTGAATACTTTTTTGTCTATAGCGCTTTTCTTCTAACTCACTTTTCATTTTAGCTAAGCGAGAGCGATTTAGCGCCACAATTTTTTCTGTAGCTTTATGTTTAGGAACTAAAGATAAAAATTCTTCGAGTTTTTTTATTCTTTCCTCTAAAGAACCAGCATCTAAATACTCTTGATATTTGGCTTTAGCTTGAGGGGGTAAATTAGAGCTCAAATTAAAACCTCTATAAGT
Organism: Promethearchaeota archaeon; assembly: GCA_048938025.1. Classification (GTDB taxonomy): domain Archaea; phylum Asgardarchaeota; class Lokiarchaeia; order Sigyniarchaeales; family SOKP01; genus Loki-b32. Next base: position 25,858 of record JBHLMP010000036.1, on the reverse strand, counting down.
TAATTAAAATATAGATCGGAATCTATCTTCTGTTTTTAGTTTTAAATCGCCTAAAATTTCATTGACTCGACTCTCAAATGTTTTAAAGTATTTATATTTTTTTTCAAAGATATCATTGAGAGAATATCTATTAAGAAAATAAGATAAAATCTCAGCTAAATACTGTTTAATTAATGTTGCATCCGTTTCTTTTTCAATTATGGCATAAGATAATATAGGTTGCTTATTATTAGGATCATCCCCTGGTAAAGCAATCATTTCAGAATAGCAGACTAATTTGAATGAGGCAAGAGATACTACATTTATATTGTCACCAAAGACTTCAGTTGTGAAAGATTCTAAAGCAGAAAGGAATCCGGCTCTTAAATCGGCATCCAAAACATTATCTGAGGAAGAATAGTATTTAATTTCGATAAGGTTCTTAGTACCTAAATTCACGCCCACTTCAAGGATAGCCATAATTCAGAAATTTTTTTTTTAAGTATAAGATCTTACTTTAGTAAGATTATATGTTTTATATTAATAATTAAAATATTTATTTCTATTTCTTTTTAAACCATTAATCAATAAATTTTTAATTGTTTTTTATAAGCAATAAGTGTATTTTGGAGCAAGAATGCTATCGTTAGTGGACCTACACCTCCGGGGGTAGGGGTAATCGCTGCGCATTTTTCAAGAACATCATCAAAATTAACATCTCCAAATATTTTCCCTCCAACTCTACTTTGTCCAACATCAATAATTATAGCTCCTTTTTTTATCTTCTCATTAGTTATAAAATTTGGAATTCCTACTGCTACTATTAGTATATCAGCTCTTCTCATATGTTCCTCTATATTCTTCGTTGATGTATGACAAACCGTTACAGTTGCATTTCGTTTTAAAAGCATGAAAATTAGTGGTTTCCCTACTAGATTGGAACGATTAATAATAACTACATCTTTTCCCTTAAGATCTATATTATAATATTCGAGTAAAGCTATAATACCCTTAGGAGTACATGCTGCTAATTCTTCATTATAATCAAAAAGCAAACCTTTGTTAATAGGACTAGAACCGTCTACATCTTTAAGAGGAAATATTTTTTCTATGAATTCATTTGTACTCTCACGTAATTTATTTGGAAGAGGTAATTGTAAAATAATACCATGAACAGTTTTATCCTTATTTAATTTATCAATTTCATTTAATAACTCTTCATTAGAAATTTCTTTATTCAATTTAACTAGGATAGATTCAATACCTACCTCAGCACACTTTTTTCGTTTAATATTAACATAAATTTCTGAAGCTGGGTCTTCACCAACTAAGATTGCGACTAGTTTAGGTTTAATTCCTGTTTTTTTAACAAATTTATTAATCTGTTCCTTTAATTCTAAATTTAACTTATCTGCTAAATTTCTTCCATTTAGAATTTTGTTTTCCATCATTAAAAAATAAAATTAATTGATAATATCAAAACTTTTGAAACTTTCCCTAAATTTAAATGAGATTATTAATATAGTCATAAAGAGTAATGAAAGAGATTTATATTCTTCTTTTTCGCCAAATAACATAGATAAGAAAAACAGCGAATCCAATACTGCCTAAAACCGCTATTAAAATCCAATAATTAAACTCTACCATCCAAACATCTTTATTTAATACACTTAAAGAGTTAAATGTGTTTAAGATTTCGAAAGCAAAATAAGAACTGACAATTGAAGATGATTTTTGTTCATCTCCAGTAGTGGTATCTACAAAACCCCCATCTATAAAATTTTGATGATCTATTACCCAATTAACTGTGGGACCCTTATTTAAGTCTTGAGGATCAATTGAATCTATTTTATTAACACAATAAAATGTACTACTTAGTAAAGCATATATGGCCAAATTATCAGGTAAATATCCCCCATAATTATCTAAATCAACTGTATCGCTTACATAAAATGATTTAAAATAATCTAAAGTCTGATTAACATCAACTAGGTCATCTACACTGAATCCTAACTTAGTTAAAATCGAAACAGCATAATAAGTTGATAACAAAGTGGAGGATAGACTACTATTTCCACCATAACCCCCATCAATATTACTACAAGATAATACCCAATTTTTATGTAAAGTTACATTTTTGTGAATATCTACAGATTCATTAATTAAAGAAAAGGATTGAATAACAAAATAAGTCGTACTTAAACTAGCCGAAGTAGAAGTATTCGATATAGAAAAACCCCCTCCAACCTGTTCAGTTTGATTAAGATATTCAGAAATTTTATCTTTTAAATCAGCATCAATGGAAACTTCTCCTTCTAAAATTTCAAGTGATTTTAATAAAAAGTATAAATTATAAATAAAGTGTTCTTCATTAAATATCTCTGTTAAATTCTCTTTTAAATTTTCCGTAAGTAAAGATGCATCATGAGGATTTTTTCCAGAGGAATCTAAGATTTGTAATGCATAAGCAGTAGCTTCATATGAAACAGTTTTATCATTATCTTTAGAATTTGAAAATCCAAAACCTTCAATTTCATTACTATATATAAAATCAATTAGGTAACTTTTACGGGTTTTACCTAAAACCGCAGGAATTGCACTTAATAAAAATATAAATACCAAAACAATAACAATTAGGTTTAGATATTTACTCTTCAATTATATAAAACCTTAATATGATTCTGAATAACTAAATTTTAATTTCTAAAATTTAACTTGAAATTAAAAATTAACTATAATTAATTGATTTTGTGTCAAAATTTCAAGGTAAAAGAATATTAAATATAGAGATGAGATTTATATATATAGATTTTTTTGTATAAGAAATCTGGAAAAATTATTTATAAGTTTAAAGTATTTCGCTGATATCTCGATATAATAAATTTCTATCAGACTGGAATTGATCATGAGTAATAAAAAGTTGTAAAAAACTAGGGAGACTACCTAAAATCGCTGCTCCATTAAAAATTGCATATTGAAGATTATCGGGAACAAAAAATCTAAGGAGCTTATTTGCAGATTCAAAAAATTCAGAAAATTCATGAGCAGCTGACTTTTTGCGAACTTTTTCGGGAATACTTACTTTCTCTAATTCCTCGATGGTTCTTCCACAATACGGGCAGAAAACCGAAGTAGGATCTTTGATTTCTTTTTTGCATTTTGGACATCTAACCGTAGTTCCTTTTTCCATTTCTTTTTCTTTTTTTAGTTCAGGGCCAATTTTTATTTCAGGTACTACCATACGAGCGTTACAAGAGGGGCAATATTCTATTCCAGTGCTTAAATCCACATAAGCTCCACATTGAGGGCAAGTATCTTCTCTTTTCTTCTTTATTTCCATTGCTTGTAATTTTATTAATTCACTTTTAACAACAGACATTGGAGTCACTGGTTTAGGAATACGTCCTAACTCAGGGAGCAGTTTATCTAATTCTGATCCAAATCTTTCTTGAAAACCACTATATGAAAGATTTCCTCCTGAAAATACTATATGAGACAAAAGTTCACTCCAAAATTGTTTATCCATAATTTTTAAACAAGCAATAGTAGCTTCTTGAATGCTTAGAACATTACCGTATCCTAACATACTAGGATTAAATAAAACTTCAGGAGCTTCATGGAGGACATGACTAGGGATATTTAAACTCGCCCCATCAGGCATAGAATAACTTAATTTATCCATTGCAGCAGGAGATTTTTGTGGATCCAAAATAAAATGACAATTTTTTTCCTTAATTTCCCTAACGATTTCATCAACAGCCGAAGATGCTATAGTTATTCCTTCCCTCATTAATAGATTTTTTAAGTTTTGATTAACATCAACACCCGCAAGCTTTATCTGTTGGACTGCTTGATGGACTATTTTTCCATTAACAACTGGAACAACCCAGGTTAATCCATCACCACTTTCTATAACCAAACCTGATGTAAGACCAACACTAAATATCGACAATAATGGTGTTGGCATCATCATTAAACTTTTAACTCTATGCGTTTCAAATAGAACTCTTGCTATATATTCCTTAGTTTCTTTTTGTACAAATGGCGCTTCAGTATAAAAAACAGGATATTCATAGAGATTGTCAATTCTTAATAATGTATAAAAGATATAGTTTAAGATCTCATAGTAACTATCCCAATCCATAATTGTGCCTCTCTGTATCGGATATTTTATCTTTAACACACCGCGCATACGTTCTGCATCATTACCAACATATATACTGCGCGCTCCAACGTCAACTAGTACAGCTTTATATTTTTCTGTTCCAGTAATGCATGGGAATACAAATCTAGGGCTAGGTTCTCCAGCAAAACCAATTTTTACATATGCTGAACCAATATCAATTATAATCGGCGTTCCGGGTAAAGGTATTGCCATCCTAGATCAAAAATGTTATTTTTTTTTCTAATTTCCTAATAATCATTAAAAATTCATTAAATCTAATGATAATATAATATTATAATAATAAAATTTTCTTAATTATATTTCTTTTTACACAGAAATTTTTCATAAAATGAGTTACTATATTCATTTTATAGACCTATAGTTTTAGATGTTCTAATAATGATTTGAGAATATTGGTCTGTAATAATAATCCAATTAGTTCATTATTCTCATTTACTACTGGTAAACGTTCAATATTTTTATCAAACATTAGCGCTAAAGCGTGCTTTATAGTGGTGTCTTTTTTAACAACAAATGGTCTTGGAGTCATCAAATCTTTAACAGTTTTATTTGGAGATTCTAGGTTCATAGCAAATCTAGCTAATCGGATGTCTCTTTGTGTTATAATTCCAACTAGTTGTTTTTTTATTGTATCTTTTACAACGGGAAGACCCCCAATATTTTTTCTTAACATTAGAAGTTCTGTTGTACTGATTTTCTCATCAGGAGTTACATTAAGTGGATTATAAACCATAATTTCAGATACTTTAATTTCCCCGAAATTATATAATTGATCTTCTACCATTCTATTCTATCTAATGATTTTTTAAAATAGTATTATTTTTCTAATCCTTTGTTAGAAATAATCAATTTTAACATTAAAATGTAATTATTAATTGATCTTCATCATTTCACCAAGTCTCTTCTCAGCTTTTCTAATTTCTTCTAAGTATTCATTGTATCTCTTTAAAAGATATCTACCCCATGCATTTAATTTTACCCAACCACCTCCTCCACTACCGCCTTTGCTGGTATCAACGGGGTTCATACCTGTTCTTTTCTCAATCCTCTTTAATATATTCCAAGCATACTTATATGAGTAATTACACTCTTTGGCTGCTTGAGTCAATGACCCCTCTTTATTTTTTTCTATATGGTGGAGCAGGTTTGCCCAACCGGAACCCAATATACTTTTATTTCCGAATTCTAACCAGATTTTAATACCAAAACTTATTTTGGACTTTAAATCTTCAATTTTGGGTTCTTTAGACATAATTATTAATTATTTTTAGATTATTTTTATTTAATTATTTTATTATATCTTTTAACAGAAAAACATTAAAGTTAGAAGATTTTTAATTTTTTATTAATTAATGGTTTGAATTTATGTATATACCTAGAAGTAGTAAAATAAAAGAAGGAAAAAAAGTCTTTAATAATTTATATTATTTTCCAGAAAACCAAATGCTAGATTGCAATCAATATATTATTGTAGATCAAGATTCTGATGAATTAGTTATATTTGATACAGGCAATGGGGCAAGTCTGAAAGGTTTATTTGATGGAATGAAAAAAATTAACTTAGATCCTAACAGTATAACTAAGGTTTATCTTACACATGAACATGTTGACCATGTTCTAGGAGTCTATAAATTAATGGAAGTAATGAAAGAAAATCCTCCTAAAATTTTCGCTTACGGTAATACTGCCAATATTTTAAAGGAGGGTAATGAATCCAAAATTTTCCCCGGAGAATGGGGAATTGGACCTGAAATGTTTGGTATAAAAATAGAACCATTAGAAATTATTGATCTTATTGGCTTAACAGAAGTTCAAATTTTTTCTGGATTTACTTTTCAGATTCATTATACTCCGGGACATTCTCTTGGTTCGATAAGTTATTATGACCCAAATCATAGAATATTGATTCCGGGAGATTTAGTATTTACAGGTGGGAGTTTTGGGAGATATGATTTTCCGGGAGGATCACTAAGTAAATTAATCGAATCGATAAAGTTTGTAAATAATTTAGATGTAAAATATCTTCTTCCTGGACATATGGGTATTAGTGAAAATGGAAATCAACAAATAGAGCTTTCATATCGAATGGTAAGATCTATTAGTTCATATTATTAAAAATATTCATAATTAAAGAATAGAAATTTTTTTTAATTTAAGTGTTATATAGAAAACTAAAGAATTCCTGATTATATAAAATTAAAAAATGAGTAAAATGGAAGAAATTAACAAAAAAGAGAATAATTTATTGGAGAAAAAGACAATAATTTTGAGAAATTTTTCAAAAGGAATATTTTTTTTACCCTTATTTGTATTATCGATACTATTTTGGATAATTCAAGCATTTCTAGAGGAATTAAATCCATGGCTAGGTGGTATTTGGGTTGTGGTATTTTTTTCAAATTTTAGTGTAACTGTATTAGATTTTCCTTCGTATAGGGTCTTAATTTTGATTCTCATTACTGTTATTGTAGTTTTGTTAGTTATTTTTTTTAGTTTAATTCCTACTTTGCAGCAAGAAGAGATTCTTGTGAAGGATTTTAATCTTGGACTTCCGGCAGAGTTCTATATGATAATGACCATAATTTTAGGATTGATTTTAGGACTGATTTTTATTACTACTAGATTTGATTATTACAAAATCGAGAGAAACGAAGTCTATCATAAGAAAGGCATTTTTTCTTTATCAACTGAGCGATTTCCAGTTAGAGGTTTAAGGATTAAGAAAGAAATTACGGATTTATTTGAATATATGTTGTTAAAAGCAGGTACGTTTAGTCTGATATGGAAGGATAAAATCGTTATTCTTAATACAGTCCTGAACATTAAAAAAAAAGCTAAGCAAATTGATGATCTTTTAAGTTATCTCCAAGTTGCTGTTAATTAAAACTCAAATAATAAGAATTCCAGCTATTTATAAGCCAAACTGTGTTTACTAACTTTAATTTTTTTATACTTATACATTAATAGCTAATTAATTAAGAGATCAAAATAATTTTCAAGTCAATCAAAATGATAAAAATATTTAAATAACACATCTATCTTTTATTTTTATAATCCTATATTTATATTAAAAACTTTTAAAAAAAATAGTGAAAAAATATGTCTCAAAAGAAAGATGAAATTTATCTTCGCAGTTATCCAAAAGTGATCTTTTTCTGGCCATTACTAGTGTTCTCATTTGTTGCATGGTTAATTCAATTTTTTTCTGATGATCCTATTTCGTGGCTAGGAACTACATGGATGATTGTATTTTTTACAAATTTATTTGTTACTGCTTTTGATTTTTCTTCCACTAAATTCTTTGTACTCATTCTAGCTATTGTTATTACGATTTTACTTGTTATATTTTTTGTACTTCCAAATGTTACTTTACCTGAGGGTATCGAAGATTTTAATCTTGGGATATCAGCTATGTTTTATGCAATTACAACATTAATACTGGCAATTATTTTAGGATTTATTGTTATTAGTACCCGATTTGATTATTGGAAGATAGAACGCAATGAAATATATCATAAATCAGGTATTTTTAGCACTGCTGAAAGATTTCCGACAAAAGGTTTACGAATTAAAAAAGAAATCCCTGATGTTTTTGAATATTTCATGTTAAGAGCTGGAAAAATATCCTTATTTCCAGGAAAAGCAGACGAAGTAGTTATATTACCAACAGTTCTTAATATCAAAAAAAGGGAGCAACAAATTGATGCGCTCTTATCATATGTTTCAGTTGAACCTGATGAAGTAGACTAATAAAGATACAAATAATAAATAATTTTTATTTTTTTATTGTTTAATTATATTTATTTCTTGTAAGTAAGAAAATAAGGTTTATTTTTACTGAATAAATAAATTTAAGTGTTAAACCAAATTTTTAAAATATACCTTATGTCACATCCACCGATTATTTTATTTGATTTTGATGGGGTTGTTATTACACAAAGAGCTCTTGAATATACAGCTTTAATCTTTTTAAAACAAAATTTTTATAGGTGGAAAAACACAGAAAACTTACGACTCATTGATATTGCAAGACTTTTCGAAGAAGTGGATTCAAAAAATAGGATAAAAGCTTTATTTAGAGCCTATAAGATATACAAGAGATATATTCCACATAATTGGAGAAGAATTCTTTTTTTTATCCGATATAGAAGGACATATCCAAAATTTGAGAAATTTGAATCATTAAAACCCAATTTGGAAGAAATATTAATTAAGCTTAAGAATGGGGGTATTCCTTTAGGAATTGTCTCAAATACCAAGGGAAAAAGATTAAATCATTTTAGAGCCCAACTTAATTTAGACAAATTCTTTTCTATTTATATTTCTCGAGATCAAACTCCTTATAGGAAACCAAATCCTTATCCAATTGTCATTGCTTTAAAGCAAATTAAAGAAAAGTTTCAGTTTAATTTTATAGACAGAAATAAAGTATATTTTGTCGGAGATTTACCTGCTGATATAGAATGTGCTAAAAATGCTAATATAAATAGTATTGCCTTATTCTCCGGTCATGGATTAGAAAAAGATTTGAGAAAGGTTAATCCAACAATTATACTTCAAGATATTAAGAATCTTTTAGAAATTGAACCATTCAAAAAATACTTAATTCAGTAAACATTTAAGATTTTTGTATATGTTCAATCTGGAAGAATTTGAAAACAATATTCTCATTTTCATTGTTGATAGGCTAAATAAATACCTAGAGAAGAATAAGATTACTAAAGTTTCAAAAATAATTAATGAACTAGAAGACTTATTAATCAATCAAGAGTCCCTCGCTGTACCTATAACTTATATCTTAAGTATTTTAGCAGAGAAAAACTTTGAATTAATTTCTGAAAGTTTAATCGAAAAAGTTGGAAGTTTTCTCCACTCTGATAATATTAAACTCAAAATAAATTCGATAATTTTAATTGGATTTGCTATTATGGCTAAGAGTAAATACTATAATAAATACTCTCTTGAATTTATTCAATTTTTATTGGATGAATCTAAGGATGTTAGAGATAATATTCATTATTTTTTATTACAATTGGTTAAAAAAGATAAAGAAATAGTAATTTCAAATAAAGACTTATTTATAGAGAGCCTTTTGGTTGAAAAAAGCTATGATAATATTATCTCTTTATTACAATTACTTAATTATTGCATTGAATTGAATTTTGATCAGCTCTATAAGTTTAGAAAAACTTCAAAATCATTGATAAAATCACATTTTCATGGCAAAAACTCTGAGATCTTTGTTGAGTTGGTAAAACTTATTAAAAAATTCTATCCATTTCTGGAAGAATACGATTTAGAAAATCAAAAACTTACTGAGTTAATCAAATTATTGGATAATCAATTTCTAATGAAAAAGATTAATTTTACAGCAATAACAAAGGGCAATGAAATAACCTTAAGAGATTATATGAACAATTTTAAAAAATCTTCACTTAAAGATGAAAAGTTTTATTTCTACATCAAATCAAAGGAGGATATAATTTATATTTATGAGATTGAAAAGCAAAAACTTCTTAATTTTTTCAAAGAAGATAAAAAAATATCTCGTGAAGATATATTTAAAATTTTTTCTCAAATAATTGAAAACGATTCAGAATTAAAAATTTTCGTAAAAACATTGCTTGACCTGAAAATAATAAATGGGTTTTATTCAAATTTAGGGAATTTTTATCCTTACAATTATTTGAAATCGCAATTAATAAACAATTTTCGAATAAATGGAATGGTAAATTTAAAAAATTATAATTACATTCCACCCAAGATTATTCAGGATCTTATTCAAGTCATAGTTAAATCAACAAAAGAAGAAATATTAATAGGAAAAAGTAAAAATATCTATTATTCATTGAAAAAAATTCAAGAACAAGTAAATTCAGAAGCAACTAAAAATATCGTTATTGATCTAAACTCGTATCGAGAGAAATTATTAGATAGAGAATTTATCAAATTAATTAAAAATTTACCAAAAGAATATCTATCACCTTTTCATAAAGGAACCCAATGGTTAACTAATTTAGGTTTGTTAAAAATAAAAATAGAAATTGAAAATTCAAAGTTAGTTGGATTTTTTGATATAAATAAGGTATCAGACAAATTTTTGATTAAAAAAACATTACTAATGGATATCTTAGAGTATAGTGTTGATTTGAGAAGTGGGATTTGGGATAAAAGTAAAGAGGTTTTTTATTATTCTAAATATTTAAAAGAGCGGATTGACGAAATTAGTTTAGTCCCTGAAGATGAAGAAAAAAAAGAACAAATTATTGAATTGGCAAATGAATTGAACATAGATGAAAATCATATATTAACAAAGATTGACGAAAATATTCGTTTAATTGGAGAAGAAATCAAACATAAAGAACAAATAGAAATAAGTGAATATCTTGAAAAGACAGGTATGGAAATTGATAAATTTATCGAATTTTTAAATGATTTAGGGCTAACTTATCTAAAGAAAAGAGATACTATAATTTTTAGTCCATTAAAAATTGAGGATGCTAAAAATGATATCAAATACACTTTAATCGATAAATCGAGATCTGTTGATCATCTTTCTTTAGGAACTTTTGAAATAACATCAAATTTAATAGAAGAATTAATTAAAGATTTACTTAAAGATGGAAAATTAAAAGGAATTTTTTATAATAATGAAGATGAGATAATTTTTTACACAGAAAGGGGTATTCAGAATTTAATGCTAGAAAATAATTTTCTTTTTTCTTTTCACGATCTTTTTTATGGTAAGAAATTATCTGAAGAAGAGATCAAATTTTTAAGGATTATCTTTGATGATTTAGTTAAAAGACGCAAATTAAGAGGACATTTTGATGAAAATTCATTAACATTTTCAAGTGATGAAGTATTATTTGCTAATGACTACAACACAAATTTGCATGAATTTTCAAAGATGGTGGATTCATATATTCAAAAATTTAATTTAGAATTTCAAAAAATAAAGATGATTCTAACTAAAAAGGATGAAACAATCTATCCAAAAGAGATTAAAGCAGTAGAAGAATCTATTGATCGACTCAATGAGAAATATATTTTTTGGAGAGATGGGTTAGAATCATTTATCCATAGGGTGAATATAAAACTACTACGAGATCAAGGATTCAGCATTAAAAAGTATAAGAGTTTACCAAAAGATGTTAAAGAAAAACAAGAAATTAAATCTTTCGAAGAAGATATTGAAGTTTACGAATATATGAAAGTCTTTTATGACTGGATTAAATTAATCAATGATTTAGAAATTAAATATCTAAATATAATCTTTTATCAAAAAAGACTTATTACAAACCCAGAAGATAAAGAATCCAAGAAAAAGTATTATGATCTGCTCGAAAATTTGAAATTAATTTAAAGTGTTTTAAAATTCGAATGAATTTTATATTTTTTCATTCTTATCAATCTGGGAAAGGAACTTTTCAACATTAATTTTTTCATTTGCAGTGATTTTATAAGTTTTTGGGTTTGTAGCACCATTAATTGCTAAAATTCCTTGTTTTTCAAGGTAATTCAATGATCTCCAAATAAAATTAATCTTTGAACGATTTGAAGATTTAATGTTATAACATCTTCTTATTTTCTTAGTGTTTACAATGTTTACATTATTTTCTATTAATTTATTAATAGCATCAATGGTGTCCTTCAAGTTTTTTAAGAAAAAATCCATGTTTTAAAAGGATCCCTCTACTATAGAAATTTTTTGCGATTTAAAATTATTATAAATACTCTCCTCATTTAAAATATTAATATTTAAAAGTTTAAATGATTTTTTTGAGTATTATAAAATTATGCGTAGAACTTTATAAATTTTTTTTCTTTTAAGATGAATTTTCTTAAAAGAATTAATCTATCAAAAATTTGAATTTTATATATAATAAAATTATATAAAAATCGCTTTTTTAATATAAAAGTTAATGTCGAAATACTCTTTTACCACAAAATACTAAAGCACAACCTAACTCATCTGCTCGCTTAATTACTGCTTCATCTCTAATTGATCCACCGGGATTAATTATTGCTTTTGCTCCAGCATTAACAGCAACTTCTAAACCATCAGGAAATGGAAAAAAGGAATCTGTACCCATAACAGAATTCTTTAGATCTTCTTTATGTCCGAACTCCACCGCTTTTTGAACAGCTAGTTTCACTACATGAACTCTACTTTGCTGTCCAGCACCAATTCCTATTGTATAAATTCCGTTGTTGTAAGTTTGAGCGAAACATGCTGAATTTGATTTAGCCCATTTTGAAACTTTATATGCAAAGATTAACGCTTCTTTTTCATTTTCGCTTACTTGCTTTTTGCTAACTACTTTCCATTCTTTAATAACATCTTTGCTATCATATTCTTGGATTAAAGCTCCACCTAAAACTCCTCGAATTTCTAAATTTTTATATATTTCATCTCTCGTATTAAGAATATCTCCAAATTCTAATATTATCATGTTCTCCTTAGCTTTTAAAATTTCTAGAGCCTCTGATTTGAATGAAGGAGCCATTATAACTTCAATAAATATTTTTTCTTTATTTACAATAAAATCTGCAACCTTTTCTGTAAGTTCTTGATTCATTCCCCAAATTCCTCCAAAAGCAGATAATGGATCACATCTAAATGCCATCTGAACGGACTTAAGCTGACTTTTTTTATCTATTGCCACACCATTTGGAGATGTATGTTTTAATATTGTAGTAACATAATTTTCTGTGTTGAAATCAAGAAGCATTTGTATACAAGCATCAATATCAAGATAATTATTAAATGAAATTTCTTTTCCACTTAATTGGATTAAGTTATGCAAACCTGATTTTGAAGAAGCGTCTTTGTAATAAGCTGCTTTTTGATCCCAATTTTCTCCATATCTACACTCTTTGATTTTATCATAAACTTTAATTATTGTATTAGGAAATAAAGATTCTGGATTATAATATTTTTGCAAAAAATTTGCAATAACAGCGTTATAATCTGCCATAATTGTAAAAACAGTTTGAGCCAATATTAAGCGTGTCTGTTCTGTAATGGCACCTTTATATTCTCTTAACTCATTAATCATGTCATCATAATAGTCAGGACTCGGAACTACTATAACATCAGGAAAATTTTTAGCGGCCGCTCTAATCATCGTAGGACCCCCTATATCTATCATCTCTAATGCATCTTCTAGTTTAACTCCTGGCTTTTCTATAGCTTCTTTAAATTGGTATAAATTGCAAACTACCATATCTATTGGCTTAATATTGTATCTCATGGCATCATAAAGATCATTCTCTAATTCTCTACGATATAGAATACCGCCCTCGATTTTAGGGTGTAATGTTTTTACTCTTCCATTAAAAATTTCTGGTGTTTCTGTATATTCTGATATTTTGGTAAATTTAATTTTATTTTCTTCTAATATCTTTCCAGTTCCCCCTGTTGATAATATCTCAACACCAAATTCATTTACTAACACTTTTGCAAAATCAATAATACCACTCTTATCAAAAACACTAATAATTGCTCTCTCTATTTTTTTCATAAAAAATCATTTTCTTCATTACTTATTACATATAATAGCAGTTTTAAGGATAAAAAAAAATTTATGGTTGTGAAAAATTATCTAATAAATCTTTAATAAATAAATATTTTAACCTAAAAATCGAGAGCCTTAATTTATAACCTAATATCCAAGAAGATCGTGTGGTCTTTGTTCTCTCTGGCCTATTGGGGTAACAATTCCAAGTTCAGCGTTTCTCATCTCTTTTATACTTCCAGCGCCTGCGTATATCATACCATTAATTAATCCTTCTTTTAATGTCGATAAAACGCCTAATAAATCACCAGTATAGGGAACATAATCACTTACTCCTTCGGTTAACATTTTTGATCCTTTTCCATATCTATCTGAAACATATCCAGCAGTTCGTGCTTCTGTGCTTCCCATCCCCCTATAAACTTTAACTTTACGACCTTGTATTGTATCTAATAATCCTGGACTTTCAGTACAACCAGCAAAGAAATGTCCTGACATAACTAAATCTGCTCCAGCGGCTATTGCTTTGGGGATATCCCCTGGATTTTTAAATCCACCATCAGCGATTAAGGATAATTGGGGATTATAATCTTGTATCGCATCAGCAGCTTGTGCTGTAGCAAAAAGTGTAGGCGCTCCTACACCTGTTTGTAATGAAGTTGTACAAATTGATCCTGAACCCATACCAACTTTCAGACCAATAAATTGATCTTCAACAAAATCACATTTTGTAATTATATGTTCAGCAGCTTTATAAGTTCCTATATTTCCCAGTATAAAATCAGATTCTAAAAATTTCATTAATTTTGCAGTATCCTCTATATCACTTTTCTTATAAAAATCAGCAACATCAATAAAGAATATATCAACATATTTTTCAATTTCTTTTAATAGATTCTGTGTATGAGTAGATTCTGGAAATTTGGGAGATATTGCTAAAGCACATAATAAATGACCCTCTTCATCTTTTGATGCTAATGGAAATTCAGGAGCTAAATCTTTTTTTGTAATTAAGCCTTTTAAATAACCCTTATCATCTATAATTGGTAGTTTTTCTTTTCTCGATTCATATAATATCTTTAAGGCTTCTTCTCTTGAGGCTCCAGGTTTAATAGAAATAACATCCTTTGTCATATAATCTTTTATAACACCATTTTTCATATCTTTTTCTGAAAAGGGAATATCTCTTTTGGTGAAAATACCACAAACTTTCTTACTTTCATTGATTACAACAATACCACTTATATTATAATTATCCATCATAAATTTTGCTTTTGTTAATGGAGCATTAGGATTAATAGTAGCTACATCATCTATTACAAAAGATCGTGCTCTTTTTACAATTCGACACATCTCTAATTGTCTTTCATAAGAACAATTTCGATGTAATACTCCCAATCCCCCATTCAAAGCCATTTTTATTGCCATTTCCTCTTCTGTAACTGTATCCATCGCAGCTGACATAATAGGAAGCTGTAAATAATATTTTCCAATATTCGAAGATACATCTACTTCATCAGGATTAAAATTAGTAAAGCCTGGCAATATCAAAACATCATCAAAAGTTGCAATAAGGTCTTTGTAGTGGACTTTTTTTCTATATATATCTGTCATCTCTAAGATCACCGATCTTAAGGTTAATAAAATTTAATTTATTTAATATTAAATTTTTGAATTTTAATAATAAAGATAACCTAGCTTATAAAATTTGTTATGGTGGTAAATTATTGAAGTAATAAAATTTCTTGAAGATTTACTATAAAGTTTTTTAATGATCTCTATTCCCATAGAAATCAATAAACCTAATAGAACCTGTAATTGGATCAAATTTACATTCGATTTCACAAATTCTACAAATTATCTTTCCATTATGATTATAAATGAGCTTTTTCTTGCAAATAGAACAGAATTTCTTTTTAAAAAATCTTCTATTCATATTACACCATTAATCTAATATTCTCATACTTTTGTAAAAAAAAAAGAAAAAAAAATTCTATATAGGTATATCTTTTTTATCGAAAACAACAAGGCTTGCAAAAATTAGAGTAGTATTGATGAAATATAAAACAATGAAATCACGTACGAAAAGTCCGAAATTTTCGTGCACTAAATAATCAGAAGGATTAAAGTAGTAGAACACTGAAATATATTTTACATTTTGCACTGATTCGTCCATATATATGTAGAACTCACCCAGGAAGAACATTAGAAATAATACCATCACCCCTAATGCCATGGATTTTCTAGAGTTAAGAAAAATAGTTGAAAAAAACTTGGCAAACATTGCTAACGCCCCAAGATAGAGTACAACGATTATATAAGTCAACCATAATCGATCAAAGTAAAGTCCTTCATCTTGGAATACCGAAGAAGATGCCATTCCGCCCATTGTAATAAGGAAAAAGATACCCATTGTAGCCATAATGAATATGTAAAGGAATGCTATTTTACTACCTAAAAATTGATCTCGAGTGACTGGTTTGGAAAGGGATAGATCTATGGTTTTCTGTTCTACCTCTTGCGATAAAAGACCACTGGCCATATAGATAATATAGATCCCTCCGTAGAGCCACATAAAGGATAGTAACTCTAAACCCCAAAATCCATACGGATTTGTAAATATTTCGACATCTCCAAAAAATTCTAACATCCCTTCTGGCCACGCATTAATAATATCTTCTATTGCCGAAAGATCCATGTCCTCTATCATATATATGATGTAATAACTAAGTAATCCAATAACTCCACCAAGAATTATTATTATGTACTTTTTTTCTAATAGGGATACTTTAATTGATCTAATAAAACGTTTCATTTATTTCACCTCCATAGCTTCCTTTTTTGATTTATCAACTAATCCCTTTTCAGATGACGATGTTTGATAATATTTTATAAAAATATCTTCAAGATCAGGACTTTCAATATCTAAATCAACAATCGGCATTTGGGACAGGATTTCTAGAGCTTTAGGTAAATTATCTCTCGATATAGTAAATGATATATGGGTTTCATTTAAGATCACACTTTCTGCTAGTGCTCTAGGGATTTTAGTTGAATATTTTTGAAGTTCTTCAATTGTAGCAAATTCTATTTTAACTTCCTTTAGGGCCATACGTTTTAATTGTTGAATAGTAGCTACTTCAACAAGTGAACCTTCTCTGATAACACCTACACGATGAGCTACTTTTTCAACTTCTTGAAGTAAATGGGAACTCAGTAGGACAGTTGAACCTTTCTCTTTTTGTTGATCATGGAGTATTTTATAGAAATCATTTGTTATAAGTGGGTCAAGTCCAGAAGTTGGCTCATCAAGGATAAGAAACTCGACTTCGGGTGCGAGAACAAGAATAATACCTACTTTTTGTTTATTGCCTTTACTAAGTTCTTTAACCTTTCTGTCTAGATCAAGATTTAAATGGTCAGCTAAATCTTTAATCTGGCGTTTAGGTATATGGTTTTTATACTGCCCAAGCAGATATTCAAGATTCTGAAGTCCTGTTTTCTCAGGATATAATCCTAACTCCCCAGGCAAATAAGCTAGTCGTTGACGAATAGCAACAGAATTTAATTTTGTATCTAAACCGAAAACCTTTGCTTCACCAGAAGTACGCCGGATTAAATCCAATAATACTCGAATAGTTGTAGTTTTTCCAGCTCCATTGGGTCCTAGTAATCCAAATATCTCACCCTTATGAATCTCAAGATTTAAGTTTTCAATTCCTCTTGTTTTGCCATAATATTTTGTTAAATTATTTGTTTTTACAATTAAATTATTAGGCATTTTTTTATTTTTCTCCATTCATAAAATTTGAAATTTGAGAATTGCAATAATAATTATGAAACTTAACTATTTAAATGTTTTCATAAAATTTGAAATTTAGGAAAATATTTAAATATTAATTACTCCCTATTTATATTTATAATAAGACACCAAAATATAAAACTTACAATCAAAATAAAAATGAGTAATAGTTTCAACCAAAAATTTAGAAATATAGAAAAAAAAGTATTAGATTATGCTTTAGAAATTGGGCAGCGCCGTAGTAGTGAAAAAATAACAATGATTAACTTTTTTTTATTTATTTATGAAAGTTTAACCCAAAAAGAATTAAAAAACCTAACTAATTTCTCAATGGGAACTATATCAACTCATTTAAATGCTATGATTAGCTTGGGTTTGATTGAAAAAAAGTTGATTTCAGGAACTCACAAATATACTTATTCATTTCTCCTTAAACCAAAAACTTTTGCATCATCAGGCATTAATATAGCATTGAATGCTAAATCAGAAGCAGAACAATTTTTCCAAGGAATAAAAGCAAGATTAGAAGATTTGAAAGATAAAAAAGGTGTTGAATTTTTAAAGAGTAGAATAGAAGAATTCATTGATTATTTAACAATGATGCTAGAAATATTTTCTCCCTTCTTGAAATTAAAAAATAAGAGTGATTAAAATGATTGAAACAGATTTGAATGATGCTATCGACTTTGATCCAGAAATTGTACAAATTGAAAAAGAAATTATGAATTTTCTTATTAAATCCAGATTATTGGTAAAACTTAAACCTATATTTATTAAAATTTTATCACTCTTTATTACCCGAAAATCTCTTACTCAAAAAGATCTTAAAAAATTAACAGATTTATCTGCCGGAACCATATCTCAGGAAATTAATAAAATGCTAGAAAATGGAATCATAGAAGTTACAAAAACTTCAGAATCAGGACAAATTACTTATAGCATGAACTCTGTAGCGATTTCATTCATGAATTTTAATAAAATTGTCATAAATGATATATTGAAATGGCAAGATGAACTTAATAGGATTAAAGCAGAATTAGAAAAAAATGAAAAAGAATTCCAAAACATTAGAGGTTTTAAAGGGATTTATGACTATGTTAATATCATGCAGCCTATAATACCAGTATATAAAGAATCATTAGAAATTATTAATAGATTGATAAAAGTTCATAAAAATAAATAAATTAGAAACTCTATTTTATACAAATTTCTATCTATAATAGATCTATCGAGATCTACATTCGAATTAAATTTCTTCGTGGTAGGATCTGGATTCGAGGGTCATTAATTAGAGAATCTAATACCTTAAGGAACATTTCTTTATCTTGTTTAATGTTCGCTGATTCAAGATCACAATAGTTACTAACATGGTCATTAAAAACCTGAGAAGTTACATTATTACCTAAATTTGCTATGATATCTCTTTCTTCTTTTAGATTTTCTACTGGAGATAATAATTCAAATTCACCTGCTTTCCATTCATCCCAAAGTGGAGTACCAGGTAAAATATTAAGGGTTCTAAACCTGAAAATCGTTGGATTAATTTCAGTTAATACTCTTGCTGTTTCTTTTATATGTTCTTCGGAATAGTTATGACTTCCTAAGCCAAGAATAATATATAAGCTAATCTTAATGCCAGCGTTTAAAATCTTTTTTCCAGCCTTAATTATTGATTCTGCATTGGTTCCTTTTTTCATGATCCTTAAGATTTTGCTACTTCCACTCTCTAATCCCATATACACAATATCTAATCCAGCTTCAGCAAGCCTCTTTAATTCCTCCTCTGATTTTCTTAAAATATCTAGTGCTTTAGCATAACAACTAACACGCTGAACATCTCTAAGCTTAACTCTTACATACTTAATAATTTCAACTAGATATTCTGTTGGTGCTGATGTGGGATTTCCTCCAGCTAAAAAAACAGGAAAACCATGATAATTTCTCTCGGCAAACTTATCTATATCTTTTTTTACATCCTCTACATTTCTTATAGCATAATCTTGAGTAACTCCATAAACGCCCTTATAAGTTCCACAGAAACGGCATTTATTCCACGAACATCCCCCAGTAACAGGTATTAAGACGGAATATGCTTCTACTGGAGGTCTAATAACTATTTGTTCAGGTGGTATTTTTGTAATCATAAGAATTCGTTAAATAATAATTATCAAATAATTAAAACAATCTTCTTGCTATTATTATAAGGAAAGAGGGATTTTTAGATATTATTATTATAAAATATTTTAGATATTATTATTATTAAAGCAAATTCGATTGAATACTAACTTTGATTGGAAATTTCCTTATCCATCTCAAAGAAGACCAGTGTTGGCTAAGTTAGATATAATCAATTGTTATTATTTTCCTTTTTATTAAGGAAAAGGTAAGCGAAATAAGAAGAATTAAGTATTTAAGGTTTTAATTATTTTCTCAATTATATTTCAATAATATCTATTGAGAATTTTCATTTAGATAAGGGTTTTTTCACAAATGGGATATGATGAATATAGTTATAAAGTTGCGCAAAAAGTTGTGCTTTGTGGTCCTGCAGGAGTTGGAAAAACCTGCCTTTTTAACAGAATTTGTTTTAATTCATTCAATATAGACACTTCACTAACAATTGGAATAAATTTTCATTCAATTTATTTAAAAATTAATAAAAAAGAGGGATCGCATAATACAGGAGAAAATTTTGTTTTAAATTCTATTTTTGATTTTGGGGGTCAAGAGAGATTTAAACCTTTAATACCTAAATTTATTGAGGGAACAAATGGAGCTTTATTAATATTTGATTTATTTAATTACTCATCTTTTAAACAATTAGATTTCTGGTATGATAATTTAAATAAATACGCTGTAGGTACTAAGATTCCAATTATTTTAGTAGGGAGTAAAAGTGATTTATTAGATAAAAGAGCTCTTACAGAAATTATTAGCGATGATATAATCCTCGATTATGTTAATAAGAAACATTTAGATGGTTTTTATAAAACCTCTGCTTTAGAAAATTATAATGTATTAAACGTTTTTAAAGAATTAAACAATTTAATGTTTAAAAAACAAAATAAACCATATTTTGTATTATAAAACAATATTAATGATGTTTAGAATTCTCTCATATAAATATAATCTGAGAATTCGTTAAAAAAGATTTTTTGTTCTTTATTTAAATCAGGATAAATATCTTTCAAGAAATTTTTTGCCTGAGAAATCAAATTTTTCGAGAAATGTTCTGCTATAATAAGTGCGTTTGTTTCAGCAAAGATTTCTTCTATTAATTTAACATCGTTGTTAGATAAACTTTCTTTATTATATACTTCATTTAATGTTTTTGATTGGACCTCATCACTATTTTGGATGGCTAAAATATAAATAATTTTCTTCTTCTTTCTTCTAATATCATCTTTTATATCAAGAATATCATCTCGAATAGCATGGGCCTGACCTATTCTTACCATTGCTTCAGATAAGGGATTTATTTGATAATGTAAATTTCCTTTAGCTAAAATCGCTCCAATCTTGGTTGATTTCTCAAAAAGACTGGCTCGTTGTAACTCAGCAATGTTTAAATACTGTTCTAATGACATAGTCATTTTGTGGAAATCCATATATTCTTCAATTATTTGTCCTTTCATTAAATAATCCATAGCTTGTGTATATTCGTTTATAGCTAATAACTTTAAATTATCTGGGAATTTTGAAGATTTTAAAATATCTAAACCAAAAAGATAGCCTTGAGTACCACCTAAAATTGACATATCTCGTCCATATTCTTCAATTAACTTATCTTTATTCGTGATATTTATACCTTTAAATACTGCATTTATCTCATTTTTTAATTGAATATGAAAAGTAGGTTTACCTCTTCTTGTATCATCATCATCTATGAGATCATCGTGGATTAAATGCCCACTATGTAATAATTCTACAGCTAAAGAAACTTTTCGAATTTCATTTATTTGATCTTCCAAATACATTGGATTTATTATACCTGTAAAGGAAGCAATTAATAAAACAGGATGAATTCTTTTAGCTTTAGGATTTAATATAAAATCCTCAAGCTGAGAAGTAAAATCTTTTAGAAGGATATCTTTTTCATCTCTATTCAATTTATCAAAATAATCTTCTAACTCTTCATCTAAAATTATTTTTTCTGTTTTAAAGAACTCTTCGATCATACTAAAATCAAATCATACTCACTTATTGTATTTAATAATATAAACAACTAAATAATATATCTTTTTATGTTAAGAATCTTTTTATAAAATCTCGTTATTAATTATTTTAAGATATTATGAGTTGGAGAAAATGAAAATAGCAGTTATATCCGATTCACATGATCATAAGAAAAATATACTAAAAGCCGTATCTAAAATAAATAAAAAAGATGTGGATGCATTAATCCATTGCGGAGACTACATTTCTGCGTTTGTTGTGAGATGGTTCCATGGTTTAAATGAAAATGTGAAAGAAAGGTTTTTTGGTGTTTATGGAAATAATGATGGGGATAGAGTCTTTTTAAAACAAAATTTAGGACAAATCTGTGATTTAGTTGGAATGGAGTTAATTTCAGAATTTGATGGAAAAAAGATTTTTGCAGCACACATGCCTAATCAAGAAACTGTTGATGCAATTGCCAGCTCAGGTAAGTTTGATATTATTTTATTTGGTCATACGCATGCTTTAATGAATAAAAAATATGAAAATGGAGTATTAGTGGTGAATCCAGGTGAATTGTGCGGATATTTAACAGGAAAGGCTACATTCGCCATTGTAGATACAAATAAAATGGAAGCAGAAATTATTGAGTTATAATTTTTATCTTTTTTTTTATTAAAATTTATAATTTATTTAGCTTTTCATAAAAGCCCATAAATTCAGAATCTTTAATTGATAGTTGGAGGATTTTTCGTATTTTCTTTCCTATTTTATCAAAATTTTGAAAACTTTTATGTAATCTAATTTTTTTAATATTATGCCATTACCTTTAGAAGGAAAAGTTATTCTTGATCTTACAAGATTGCTGCCTGGTCCGTATTGTTCTATGATACTAGCCGATCTTGGGGCTGAAGTCATCCGGGTAGAAGATCCTAATTATCCTTACGCTAATCCGCCTCCATTCTTTCAGAAAGGTAGATATCGAGAAAGTGCTTTTAATTCAATCCTTATGAGAAATAAAAAATCAATTACTCTCAACTTGAAAAAAGAGAAAGCAAGAGAAATATTTTATGAACTAGTTAAAATAGCTGATGTAGTGTTAGATACCTTTAGACCAAAAGTTACAAATAAATTGAAAATTGATTATAAGATCCTCTCTTCAATTAACCCATCAATAATCTGCTGTTCTTTAACAGGATATGGCCAAAATGGACCGTATAAGCAAATAGCTGGGCATGATCTAAATTATATTGGAATTTGTGGGATTTTAGCTCTAAATAGAGAGAGAGTAATTTTAGGTCAAGAGGAACAAGAAAGATTTCCTATGGTACCAGGTATACAGGCTGCTGATATTGGGGGCGGTCTAGTCTCAACTATTGGTATTTTAGGTGCAATTATTGAAAGGGAAAATAATCCGAATAAAAATGGTCAATATATTGATATTTCTATGACCGATTCAGTATTTTCATTTATGCCAATGGCAGCAGCTTATCATTTTTCTAAAGATTTAAATGATGGGATAAAAACACAAAATCCTATACATGGTGATTTTCCATATTATTCCGTTTATAAAACTAAGGATAATAAATTTGTATCTGTTGGGGTTATTGAAGTTAAATTTTGGCGAGATTTATGTGATGGCCTTGGTCGTGAAGATTTAAAATTAAAACAAACTGCACAGGGAGAAGAAAAAGAATGGGTATTTAAAGAACTACAAAAAGAATTCCTACAGAAAACTCAAAAAGAGTGGATAGAAATTTTTAAAGATTTGGATGCATGTGTTATGCCTATAAAGTCTTTTGCAGATGCTTGCGAAGATCCTCAAATTAGAGCTCGTAAAATGGTTATTGAAATGGAACATCCCAAATTTGGAAAGATTCAAAATGTGAGTTCTCCAATTAAATATTCAAGAACACCATTAACAATAAGAAATTTAGCTCCGAAAGTAGGTCAAAATACTAAAGAGATTTTAAAATCCCTTAATTATAATGATGATGACATTAGTAAATTTAAAAGAAAGGGAATTATTTAAAAAAATAGTCTATATCTAATACAAAATTACCAAATAAAGAAGATTTATGAGTGTAGATCTAAAATTATATGAAGCTATCAAAAATACTGGAATAAACCTTCTGTTGTCAGTACCTTGTATCATGCTCAAAAATTTGTTAGAACTTATTAATGAAAAAAATGAGATTGAACACATTCAAGTCACTCGAGAAGAAGAAGGTGTAGGAATTGCAGCAGGAGCTTACCTCGGGGGTAAACTTCCTGCTATTTTAATGCAAAATTCTGGATTAGGTAATTCTATAAACGCTATAAAATCTCTCCTAGAATTATATAAGATCCCAGTTATTTTTATAATAAGTCATAGAGGAGCAGAAGGAGAAAAAATTATTGCACAAATACCAATGGGACAAATCACTATCGACCTTTTAAAACTCTTAACAATTGAGACATATATTTTAAATTCTCCTAGAAAAATTAAGGATATTACAAAAGTAGTTGATAAAGCTAAGAAAACTAAAAAACCTATAGCAATAATTCTTAAAAGAACTTTATGGGGGAGCTAAAATGAGAAGATATGAGGCATTAAAAGAAATTACGGAAATATTAAAAGATGAGTTAGTAGTATGCAATCTTGGAGATCCGTCAAGGGAACTCTATAATATCAAAGATAGATCGGAAAACTTCTATATGATGGGTTCAATGGGATTATCATCTTCAATTGCGTTTGGGTTAGCTATATCCCAACCTAAAAGAAAAGTTTGGTGTATTGATGGAGATGGCTCTATTTTGATGAACCTAGGAAGTTTAAGTACAATAGCAAACACTAATCCTGATAATTTAACTCTAATTATTATTGACAATGGATCATACGGATCTACAGGAGATCAAAAAACCCACACCAGTTTAAAAACAAAATTAGATATTATCGCAAAGGGAGCTGGATTTGATTCTATCATGGTAATACGTGATCAAAATAAAATTTCAACGACTTTAAAAAATCTAGATAAAGGTTGTCATTTTATACTCATAAAAACTATGCCCGGTAACAAGTCAGTAGGAAATATTCCTTTGAGTCCAATTCAAATTAAAAATAGATTTATAAATAGTATAACTAAACGATAAAACTTGAAAAGATATTAAGATGAGTGAAACAATTTCAATAAAAACATAATTTTATTTAAGAACAGTATTATATTATTCTAAAGATTAAGCATTTTTCAAATAAATAATTAAAGAATTTGAGAAAATGTCTGAAGAATTCGAAAGGAAAAATGAAGATAAGAAAGAACCAGTGAAACAGAGAGAATTAGAAGCGGAGAAGGAATATAATGAGAAGAATGAAGTTCAATTGAATAGAAAGCCAGTTATAATCTCAGCAGATGCATATAAAACAATTATTCTCTATGCTAGTAGATACGCAAATCAATCCGTTCCGCAAAAAGATTGGAAAGAAATCTATGGAATCCTTACTGGTTATACTGATGATGATTTTGTTTATGTTAAAAACGCTTATCCATTAACTTTTGGTCATGATACAGACGTGCAGTTAGACGAAAGACATTATGTTTTTATATCACAGATAGAAGATAAATTATATGAGGAAGGAAAAGGAGATTTTGTTGTGGGTTGGTTTCACTCTCATCCGGGTTTATCGCTTTTCTTTTCAGATATAGATATAACTAATCAATTATGGTTCCAACAAAACAATCCTGACTTTTGTGGTTTAGTTTTTGATTATACACTTTTAGGAAAAAAAAAAGAAGAAAAAATTGGTGAAAATATTCTTACTAAATACGATACAGGTTTTGAAATTTATAGAATAATTGATGTTAATAAGGATCCTAATTCTTTAGATTATGATAAAAATTACTTTAAAGTCGATTATATCGTTGATGGATTGAATAAATACTTTTTTGCTAATGTCTTAGCAGAATTATCTTCTTTAGTATCAGCAGGGAAACCTTTACAATCTGCTTACGGCGAAACTTTTAAATTGGAGTCAGATTATAAAGATGGTTCAGAATTTGAGGGTAAAAATGAGAAAATAGAAAATGTAATGTCTGAAATAGATATTAAAACGAGTGATGAAGTTCTAGTTGATATTCCTATGTCTGAAGATATACAATTTGGTTTAGATACTTTATTTTATGATGTAGAAAAATCAAAAAAGGATCGAAATAACGAGAAATTAAGGGAAGAAGC
>JBHLMP010000081.1:0-9312 GCA_048938025.1 Promethearchaeota archaeon | reverse complement strand
CTGGAAAGGTCCTTGTGGTGCAGTTTGTGGAGGATGTGCGGCAATTGGTATAATAATGGGAGGACAGGAAAAAATAAAAATCGATGAATCTCTGGAAATATATCAAACAGCAGCCAAATTTGTGCATTATTTCGAAAAAGAATTCGGGGCGACTACTTGTTATGAATTATGCGGAACAGATTTTACCGATTTAGAATCTGCGAATAATTATATTGAGAATAAGATATGGGAGAATCAATGTTATAAATATGTTATCTTTGCTATTGATAAAGTAAGGCAATTAACAGCTTTAGATTTAAAAATGAAATGGAAATAGTAAGTAATAATTTCTTCTAAACAAAAAATATCACTTAATCTATGTATATATTAAAATTATAAATTTTTTAAATTAATATTGGTTTATAACAATTATTCAATAAAAATTATTTACTATACGAAATTAAGTAATTGATATGGCTTACGAAGAAGAATCTCGATTTTGCCCTTATTGCGGAGAGAAATTAAAACACCCTTATTGGCAACATGTTCAAAAAAAGCATCCGGATAAGTATGCTCAAAAAGAAACATGGGTTAAATTATATCAAGATTATGTTGGTGTTGGAATGGATAAAGAAACCTCTTTAAAGGTCATATCTGAATTATTCAATGCAACTGAAGATGAAATTGAGTCTTTTTTAAGAAATGCAGATCTTATATAATCTACCTTTTTAGATTCTTCTATTCTTTAAGTGAAATATACAATTTTGGGTTAAAAATAAATAAGAATTAAATAAATAATAATTTAGAATTAGATAAACTCTTTTAAAACTCTTCTTCTTCCTCGTCTTCCTTTAGGAGTCCTGCTTGTTTTAACATGTCTTCAATGCTATCACGAGCTTTTATTACTTGTTCATTCTCCTTTAAATTTAACCTTTCTATAGCATCATCACTAAATTCCATTATTTTTTTAATAGCCTCAGAAGAAAAATCTTTGATTTTTTCAGAAGTTTCTTCAATAAAGTCCTTTCCGCTTTCTCCGAAAATATTTCCAAAGAAGTCTGTAAAGCCTTTGTTTAGCTTATCTATAAAATTTTCTTTTTCTTCTCCTTCTTCACTCATATTAGTTTACCTTTTTTTGACATTAATAGATATCTTTTTAGAAAATAAATAAATATGAGTTAATTAATTTTTTCCAATCCTTATATGTATGTCTTATATTATTTTCTTATGTTTCCAATTCTTTAAATCATCTTTTTTATACCCTAATAAACCACAATAAATCTCCTCATTATGAGCACCAAATTCTGGACCTGGAGCATTAACAGAACCTTTTGTTTCGGAGAAATTGATTAATCGGTTGGGAATTGTTGCTTTTTCAACACCCCATTTCATAAAATCAAATTGATCACATAACATCCCCCTTGCCCTTAGGTTTGGATGATTATGAACTTCATTAATGGTTAGGGTTTTTCCACATGGAATTTTGAATTTATCAAGTTGTTTTATAGCTTCTTCTCTTGTAACTATTGTTGTCCATTCTTCTATAATCTTATCTAATTCATCTACATAAGCAAAACGCTTAATAATATTATCAAATCTATCATCTTTTAGTAAATCTGGTTTCTTCAATACATTTTCGCATAGTCTTATCCATTGGTTTTCAGTTAGAGTTGTAAATACAATTTTTTTACCATCTTTAGTATTATATTGATTATAAACTGGTAAAAATTTACTTCCTAGTTCGAGATTCTTCGACATTGAAATAAATTCTCTTGCTTGAGCACGAATATTAATCGCAAACATTATATCATGCATAGAAATATCTATAAATTGCCCTTTACCCGTTCTTTCTCTGTGATAAAGTGCTTGACTAATACCAATAGCGGCTATATGACCAGCAGTATAATCTGCAATAGGGAGTCTTGGAGGTCCCTCTTTAAATCCCAATGCATCAAGAATTCCGGACTCTGCTTGAATAATAATATCAAAAGCTGTTTTATTAATGTATTCTTCTAATCCCATGTTTCCATATCCTGAAATTTTCGCATAGATTAATCTTGGATTTATCTCTTTAAGAATTTCATAACCTAATCCCCATTTTTCCATTGTTCCTTTTACGAAATTTTCTATGATAACATCGGATTTCTTTACCAAACTTTTAAAAATATCTTGAGCCTCTGTTTTTCTTAAATCTAGAGATATGGACTTTTTTCCTCTATTTAATATTGAAAAAAGAGGAAATATAGTCTTATCGTATAAAACGAAATATCGGAAACTCTCACCAAATGGAGGGGGTTCTACTTTAATAACTTCTGCTCCTTGGTCGGCAAAGAAGGTACCTGCCCATGGCCCACTAATGAATTTTTCTCGTTAAAAAGCGACATGCTTTAAATCTGTGAGCAATCAAGAATGTGGATTTCCTCAAAAATTTTTGGCAAACTAATTAACTCCCTCTTATTATCTATTGAAATGAATATTTATTAATTTTATTGATATATTACACCATCTCTTATATAATCTATTATTTTTATAAAAATTATTCTTGTAATAATAAAATTTAATTATAAGATTCGAAATCATCAGGATAACACGATTTTAAGCACCAAATAATCTCAGATATTGTCTTAGCACTAAATATTTTAATGTTTAAATTATTAAAGTGATCCTTAACTTTTTGTCTTGCTATATTTGTGCCATTTGAGGTTTTTTTTGGTAATGTATATGGTGAAGAACTAGGTAAAATTCATGGAACAAAAGGAACTTACTACTTTGATGTTCTTCATGAGAATTATTTACATCCAATGATGCTTAAAAAGCATTCACGGAGAACTATGACCCGTAATCCGGGTTAGGATCGATGGAATCTTAATTATGCCCAGTAGTAACGGAGTTTTATAAGTCAAGTTTTAGGACGTTCAAACGAGGATGTTGGAATTCCAAAAAAATGGATACATACTATATATGATGGCAAAGATGGCTTGGAAAACGTCTTAGCTTCATATGAATCACAACACACCCAAAGCACTATTTAATTACCATTAAAAGAATATAAACCACTCATATGGTATAAAGAAAAAAAAAAAGAAATATCTTTTATTGGATAATCCTTGGTTTCTTCAATCTATTCCACCCTTAAATTAATCATCGGGATAATACTGGAAATAATCTTGCGAGTCCAAGGGACCTACTTAGGCTTGATAAGCTCTGGAGTTAACTGTAAAAACACTTTTTCGTACTTTTCAAGCGTTATGAAAAAAAAAGATTTATTAATCCAATTTACTATATAATCATTGATGCAATATCCAAGAAGGCATAAATTAAATTTAATAATAACCTTCATTTTAATCATTATAATACCTGGAATAGTCTTTCTCGTTCTTTTTTCAGATTCAATTTACAACGAATTAGATAAATCTACTACTTCTTTAGATTATATTCAGTATAGATCGTATGGTTCTTCTTATAAGTATACTTATTATGATATCAAATGGTCATTTATAAGCTCAAATCAAAATATTGGAATAACTGTATTAGCAATGGACTATATGAATTACCAAAAATTTCTAATAAATGATTCCACAGTTCACTATTATTTATTATCAAATGGATTAAAATATAAAGATAAAGGTATATTTTCAGTTCCGTATAACGAGTATTGGACTATTGTTTTTATAAACTTAGATCCTGATCGAGAAATAACATCAGTGACTCTTAGTGTTGAAACTGTTATTAACCCATTGATCTTTTATATTATCCCTAGTATAGTTGCTTTTTCATTAATATTTATTTTCATTCTTATTTACTTTATCTCTAAAAAATTAAAAAAAGAAAGTTATGCCTTAGTTCCCCTATTTTTTATTACGGTAAGTTACTCATATTATATGATGTTCATGATTGGTAATATAATTTAAATAAATTAAAACCAAAATAGTTATTTACTTCGATAGTTTCGATAAAAATGAGGAAAAAAATAAAAAATCAAATATATGGAATAGTATACTTCATTATTATTTCTGGGATCATTGGATATTTTTGCTATTTAGGAGTATTGTCTACTTATCCTTCTAAAAAATATCCATCTCATGGTATATATATAAATTCAGATAATGATCTCTTAGAATATGGTTTTCCTGGCTCTGGAACACAAAGTGATCCTTACATCATTGAAGGCTATACAATTCTTAATTATTATGCACCTTATGCTATTCACATTGAGGCAGTTTCAAAATTTGTTATTATTCAAAATAATTTTTTACAAGCAGGAGGAAATGCGATAGAAGTAATTTTGGTTGGGTCACATACAATTAAAATAATAAATAATACGTGTGTTGGTTATCTCTATTCTTGGGAACCGCATCATACAGGTTTAGGAATCTATAATACTGATGGATGTTACATTTGCAATAATACTTGCCTTAATTTTTATGAAGGGATTGAATTAAGTCATTGTGATAATTGTATAATTATAAATAATCAATTAAAGGATAATGGTCGTAATATTGTAATTAGTTCCTGTAGTAATATAAATATCGCAAATAATAGTTTAATAGTATATCAAAAAGGTGGTGGCTATTACTATCGTACCTTTTTATATTATCATGACTCATTATACATTGGTGATTGTAAAAATATTAGTATTAAAATGAATACATTTGAAAATAGTGGATTATATTTCTATAATACTAATGCCAGCTCCTTAAATGTTCAAGATAATTTAGTTAATGGTTTTGAATTAGGGTATTTTATCGATGAAAATAATTTAGAAATTAATTCTTCATCAATATTTGGACAATTATTTTTTATCAATTGCACAAATAGTATTATAAGAAATCAAGAGATAAGAGCTTCAAATAATGGAATTATTCTAATTAATTGCTTAAATTTTACAATTTCCTTTTGTAATTGCAGCAATGATTTTCGTGGAGGAATAAGTTTAAGGAATTCAGAAAAAATAACAATAAGTAATAGCACTTTTGATAACAATGATGCTGGAGCTACAGTTTCTTATTCTGATAATATAATTATATTACATAATAACTTTTCAAACAATATTTATGGAATTTATTTAATTGATTCTAATTGCACATATAATGAAAATTATTTTTACAATAATACATATGATGTAAGAGTCTCATGACTTAAACAAGAAACAAATAATAATTTCATTTAATAGAAAATTAAGGAATCCATTTAAGAAATTTTGCTTTAACTTTCAGTAATCATCCCTTTTACTTGAATCACTTTCTCATTTTCATCCGATATTCCTTTAATAATGCCTTATTGTGTGCCATATAATATTAAGACTTTATCCATCACTTTTCAACTCTTTTCTTACGGATTTTAATAATTGTAATTTTATTTAGTAATTTAAACAAAGAGAAGTCTTTTTTCAATGAGTTTTAAATCCTAAATTTGATCTTCAATTCAGTTTTGGATAATTATTGAGTTTTTGAAAAGTTAAAAATTCTTAATCTGTCTAAAATTTTAGATATAAACATCCCAGATATGTTTTATTTACATTTTAAAGTTATGAAATCTTTTTAAAAGTAAGTGAAGGTGTATGAGTAGCAATCATTTTCTACATGGATTTTTAAATCCTAAAAGTATAGCGATTTATGGAGCTAATAATAAAGGAAATTCGTTAGCTGGTCTTCAAATCATGAATTTAATCAAATCAGGATATGATGGAAAGGTGTACCCTATACACTTGAAATTACAGACAGTAATGGGATTTAAAGCCTATAAAGCAATTGCTAACGTTCCAGAAATTCCTGATCTTGTGGTGATCGTGCTTCCTGCTAAAGTTGTCCCTCAAATTTTTAGGGAATGTGGAGATAAAGGAGTCAAAAGGATAGTCTTAATTTCTGGAGGCTTTCGCGAATTAATTGGAGATCGCAAAAATACATTAACCGAAGAAATCAATGAGATAGCTACAGAGTATGGAATTAGATATATTGGTCCTAATTGTTTAGGTGTTTTTAATAATTGGTATGGATCAGAAAAGGAAAATAAATCCTTCAATATCTATATCTGGGAAAACCTCGAGAGGAGTAAATTTTCAATTGCTTCGCAAAGTGGGACACTTTCATGCCATATTTGGTATGATCCAGAAAATTTAGATTTAGGATTGGGTAGATCTTTATCTGTTGGAAATGAGGCTAATATTGATATTGTTGATTGCTTAGAATATTATAAAGATGATCCTTATACAGAGATCATCGGACTTTATATTGAAGAACTAAAAAGAGGAAAAAGATTTTTAGAATTAGCAAGAGAAATTACACCCAAGAAACCGATAATTGCAATATATGGAGGGGGTTCTGAAGCAGGAAATAGAGCTTTACAAAGTCATACAGGAGCTTTAGCAGGTGATTCAAGGATATTTGATGCAATATTTAAAGAAGCTGGAATTATTAGAACGGATTATGTTCAAGAATTTTTAGATATCGCGTTAATTTTATCAAGAGGAACCCTACCGAACGGTAATCGGTTAGGAATTATAACAAATTCAGGGGGCCCAGGAGCAATGGTTGCTAATAACGCAGAAAAACATGGTTTAGTAGTTCCAGAATTTTCTGAAGGAGTTCAACAAGAGTTAAAAGAAATTTTACCTCCAATGGCAAGTTTTAAAAATCCTATAGATTGTACTTTTGATATGAATCTTCCATATTTCTATATTACTTTGCCTGAATTATTAATGAAATCAGGCGAAGTTGATGCAATTATTCAATATGGAGTGGTTGGGTTCCAGGATGTTATAGATGATTATCTATCATATGATAAAATTGCTAAATATGCCGAATTTCAGCATCAACCTGAAGAAGTTATTGATTCTTTAGCCATTAAATTAGTAAAGCCAACAATGAGAAATTCCGAAAAATATTCAGTGCCAATATTACATGTAAGTCCTATGAATTTTAATAATCCTTGGTCTAAAAGGTTAAGGGAAAATGGGGCAATTCTCTTCAGATTATGGGATCGTCCTGTTAATGCGTTGGCAAAAATTTGTGAATATGTTGAGTTTAAAAAAAAAATTACTTTTTAGCATAAATATTTCCAATACCAAACCATTCTCCTTCATATGGTAATAGATCTAATTCATTTTTTTGGCCAATGCTTTCTCCAATTAGCTTAAATTCTGCTCCTTCAAACCCAGCATTATAATGAAAATTTTCTATTTCAGATGCTAAAAAAAATTTTTCATAGCCATTTGAATTTCCTTTATTAAAAACATCTTTTATACTCTTATATCCATTAGAGTTTTCTTCAATTATAATTGTGCTATTTAAAAAGTTACAATTACGTTTTAGGACTCGGCAAGTTTCTTTTAGGGCTTTAGAAATCAACCAACGCATATTGGAAATTCCCATAAATGATAATGCTAAATCGTAACTATCATCAAGAAAAGGTAGGTTTGTTGCATCGCAGGATAAAAAACTAACTTTAATTTTAGGATTAAATTTTTGTATTTTTCTTCTGTCAGCTTCAAGAACAACGTAACTAAGATCAGTACATACTAAATGAAATTCTTGCTTTATATCCTTTACTAACTCACTCAATAACATACCTCTACCAGTGGCAATATCAATAACAACTTCTGGTTCAGTTAAACTGATAAATTTTATTATATCGTTTATTACATTTTCCATAAGCTCTTGCTGATTTTTTGGTGTTTTTTCTAAAATCATCTCATCTAATTCTTCAAATGTCATAT
Organism: Promethearchaeota archaeon; assembly: GCA_048938025.1. Taxonomy (GTDB): domain Archaea; phylum Asgardarchaeota; class Lokiarchaeia; order Sigyniarchaeales; family SOKP01; genus Loki-b32. The sequence continues at coordinate 1,619 of JBHLMP010000081.1, read as the reverse complement.
CTTTAGTTATTTCACTCCATCTGTTTACACTTTCCTGTTCCTCAACTCTGAAATCCAAAATCCCTTCTCTTATTTTCCAAGGATCAGCACAATTACATTTTAAATTTCCCTGTACTATTTCACCAGCTTCTACTACTGAATCTACAAGATGTAAATGATTATTACAATTAGGACATTTTAACAATTTAATTATTTCTTCATACATTTTCTATTTTTCCTAATTTGGAATTTAATAGTATTACTAAAAGTATAATTCTTATTATAATGATTATTATGTATTAACATATCTTAAAATTCAATTAGTGATGTTTCAGTAAACATTTGTAAATTGTGAATATTATGAGCGATGAACGAAAAAAGCTATGGGAACCATCTAATAAATGGATCAAAAGCGCAGAAGTGACTCGGTTTATTGAATTTGTCAATAAAGAATATGGACAAAATATAAAAGGAGGAAAAGATCTATATAGGTGGTCAGTTGAAAAAATACCTGATTTCTGGGAAGCAATGTGGAATATTTCGGGAATTATTGCCTTTAAATCCTATGATAAAGTAGTTGAAGACTTAAGTGTATTCCCTGGTACAAAGTGGTTCCCTAGAGCAAGATTAAATTTTGCTGAAAACCTTCTGAAGTATAAAGATGATCAATTAGCTTTTATCTTTCAGGGTGAAACTAAGGTATCAAGGAAAATAACTTACGCAGAACTATATAAAACGGTAGCTCGCCTTGTAATATCTCTTAAAGATATGGGAATCTCTATTGGTGATCGAGTTGTATCTTATATTCCAAATCTTGTTGAAACACCAACTGCAATGCTAGCAACTACTGCTATTGGAGCTATTTGGGCTTCTTGTGGTGCTGAACTTCAGCCAAGTGCAGTCATTGATAGATTTAGCCAAATTGAACCTAAAGTGCTTTTTACTGTTGATGGATATTATTATAGAGGGAAAGAGTTCGATATTAGGGAAAATATTAAAGCTGTAGTTGAGGCTATTCCAACAATTGAAAAGGTTATCGTGGTCTCTTATATTTCAGATAATAAAGCTGATATAAGCAAGATACCTAAAGCGATTAATTGGGAAGATTTTATTTCTAAGGAAGAAGATCCAGAATTATATTTTGAACAATTACCATTCGATCATCCGGTTTATGTAATGTTTTCTTCCGGAACAACTGGAAAGCCAAAATGTATGGTACAAAGTGGAGGAGGGGTTCTTATCAATCATTTAAAGGAACTTATTCTCTCTACTGATTGCAAGAGAAGTGATGTAATTACTTATATTACCGCTCCAAGTTGGATGATGTGGAATTGGTTGATTAGTGCGTTAGCGGTGGGTGCAACCATCTTTTTATATGATGGCAATCCTCTTTATCCCGATCCTCTTAGATTTTTTGAATTGATTGAAAAACATAAAATCTCCATATTTGGAACAAGCGCTGCTTTTATTCATTATCTAATGGGTCTTGATCTTAAACCTGCCAAGAATTACAATTTAAGTTCACTTAGAGAAATCTCACAAACGGCATCCACTTTATCTCCTGAAGGATTTGAATATGTTTATCGTGAAATTAAAAAAGATTTATACTTTAACTCGATAAGTGGCGGTACTGATATTAA
>JBHLMP010000035.1:0-38876 GCA_048938025.1 Promethearchaeota archaeon | reverse complement strand
AAATTATTTCTTTAATTAGTAATTTAATTTGATAGGAAAATGACAGAGAATAATAATATAATTGAAGTAAAAAATCTCACAAAAATCTATCATGAGGGTCATGTTTTAGCAGTTGATAACATTAGCTTTGAGATTAAGAAAGGTGAGATTTTTGCTCTATTAGGACCCAATGGAGCTGGGAAAACTACAACAATCTCAATACTAGCAACACTATTAACTCCAACTGAAGGAGAGGGTACTGTTAATAATTTTAACATTCTAAAAGATTCGAAAAGTGTAAGAAAAAGTATAGGGGTTGTATTTCAAGAGCCAAGTCTTGATAGCGATATGAAAGGTAGAGAAAACTTGGAATTACATGCAATTCTTTATGGAATGCCAAAAAAGGAAAGACGTAACAAGATCAAGGAGGTATTAAAATTAGTTGATCTTGAAGATAAAGCTCACATGTATGTAAAGAATTACTCTGGAGGAATGAAAAGACGTTTAGAGATAGCAAGAGGATTAATGCATCAACCGGCAATACTTTTTTTGGATGAGCCAACATTAGGACTAGATCCACAAACAAGACATAAAATTTGGGAAAAGATTAAAGAATTAAATCAAATGAAAATAACAATTCTGTTAACAACACATTATATGGAGGAAGCAGACGAACTTGCTGATAGAATTTGTATTATGGATCATGGAAAAATAATAGCACTTGATACATCTGAAAATCTTAAGAAAAAGTTATCTGGAGATGTTATAGATATCCAATTCGATAAGATTGAAAATGGAATTGAATTACCCCAAATTATTAATGAAATTAGAAGTATTCATGGCATTAAAAATATTTCATTAGGAGATTCTAAAGCTAATCCAGATCTTATACCATTGAATATAAATATCCCTAAGAATATGCCTAATATCGATCCTGAAATGGTAAGAGCCAGAATGAGAGATATCATGTCAAATCCTAAGAAACTTATAGATGCTTGGAAAAGATTTCCAATGGCAACACAAATGTTTCTAAATGCACCTTTAGAGGTAAAAAAAAGAATTGCAAATCTATTTGACGAAGATTTAATTAAACAAGTACCAGACAATATACAACAAGAACTTATTAAAATTAAAAAAGAAGAATACTCTGAGCAAAATATTGATTTTGAGCCAAAAATATCAATTTCTTGCGAAGAAGGAGGAAAACAATTACCTTTGATAATTCAAAAACTTAATGAAAAAAAATTAAAGATAAAAAATGTTAATATGCACCAACCGACCTTAGAAGATGTATTTCTATTCTTTACTGGAGAAGCAATAAGAGAAGAATCAACAAATAGGACTAAGAACATTAAAAGATTTATTCAAATGAGACAATTGAGGAAGTGAAAATATTATGTATGAATTAGATTTTATAAAATTCAAGATTAATTATTCCGCAGTTTTAGTATTAATTAAAAGAGAGATATTAGCATTTTTGAGAAGCAAAGCACGGATAATAACCTCAATAGCCCAAGGTTTATTTTTTCTTTTAGTTTTTAGTTCAGGATTTTCACAATTTAACATACAAATTGGGGACAAATTCGTTGATCCTAAACCTTACATAGCATCTGGTATAACTGCGATGGCTATTTTATTTACTGGAATGTTTGGTGGTTTAGGATTAATGAGAGATAATCTCTTTGGATTCATGAAGGAGTTAATGGCTTCTCCTATAAGTCGCAGGACTTTAATGATAGGTAAAACGTTAGGTGTAGCATTCTTAACATTAATTCAATGTATTATCTTTCTTATAGTGAGCATTATTTTTGGATTTTTTGGTTATGATATTACTTTGATTTGGACTGTTCTTCTAATTATACCTGTTGCTCTATTAGCAGGTATTGGGATTGTAGGCTTGAGTTTAATTATTAGCACAAGGATTAGAGATTTTCAGTCATTTGGATTAATTCAAACATTCATAGTAATGCCAATGTTTTGGCTATCAGGAGCATTAATGTCCATAAACTTTTTTCCAAATTGGATGCAAATAGCTATGAAATGGAATCCTTATACTTATACTGTAGATTTATTTAGATTTATTCTTTTAGGAGTATCATTTTTCCCTATTTGGATGGATTTGTTAGTAATGTCCTGTTTCGGAATAATAATGATATTACTTGGTGCTTGGTCATTCAATAAAATGAATGTAAGTTAATAAATAATCTATAAAACTAATAATCTAAATTATTTCATTTATTATTTCATTTATTTTGAAAAAGACTTTCGATGGTGCTTTTCAATTCCACATTTCTAGATTTAGGGCAATAAAATTTATTAAATAATATGAAGATTGTATATAGAAGTGAGCTATTCGATGAATTCTGCTCGAATGATATTTAAGTATTGGTTGAAATCAAAGAAATATTTTCTATTACAATTCATATTTCTTTTATTATCCACAATCTTCTATATCCTTACACCAATATTTATTGGTAGGATGGTCGGCGTATTAGATCCTACTCAAGCAATAATTAAAAATTTAAATAAGTTAATGATTAATTTTACTTTTGTCATATTATTTGCTTTACTCACTTATTTTTTTAATAGGGCAGCAAGATTGAAAGGAGCTGAAGTTTCTTCTGGAGCTATATATCACCTTAGAAAAGATATAAATAACGCTATTTCTCGCCAATCATTTTCTTACTTTGATAAGACTGAAACAGGTCAATTAATTTCTCGTACTACTAGTGATGTTGAGGAGACACAACAAATTTTTGGGATGGGTTTGACTTTAGGGCTTCAATCATCACTTCAAATAGGAGGAATAATTATTGGCTTTTTTTTATTTAACATGGAATTAATGTATTTTTTAATAATAACAATAGGATCTTCTCTAATATTATCATATCATATTGCTAAAAAGTTAAAACCTATTTTCTTGGAAACTAGAGACAGCTTTGGTGAGTTAACAAATACTATTCAAGAAAACATCGTAGGTGCAGAAGTGGTTCGTATGTTTAGTACTCAAAATAAAGAATATCAAAAGTTTTTAAAAAATAATGAGAGATTTTATAATGCAAGTGTTAATTCTATTAAGTATAATTCATTATACATGCCTGCTATTTATTTAGTTATTGGATTTATGACTTCTATCACTTTAATTGTAGGGGGAATTAGTATAATCCAGGGAATGATGGAATTGGGTATTCTAATCACTTTAATAGCCTATATTGCAGCTTTAGGCTTTCCTTTGATGATGTTGGGGCAAATAATGTTAGTTTATATTCAAGCAGATGCTGCCCTTACTCGAGTGAGGGAAATATTAGAATCAAATCCAGAAATTAAAGATTTACTTGATGCTATTCCAATAACTTCATTAAAAGGAGATATTGAATTTGATAATGTATCATTTGGTTATACATCTGAAAAAAGAATTTTGAAAAATGTATCGTTTAATGTGCCGGCAGGAAAAACATTGGCGATTCTAGGGACAACAGGCTCAGGAAAATCTACAATTATTAATCTTATTCCCCGTTTCTATGAAGTTAGCGATGGAAGAATTAAAATTGATCAGAAAAATATCCGCAAATACCTATTAAGAGATCTTCGGAAGAATGTAGGAATTGTTTCTCAAGAAACCTTTCTTTTCGATAAAACTATCGCAGACAATATTGCTTATGGGAAAAAAGAAGCAATATTGGATGAAATAATAGAAGCTGCTAAGAATGCAGATTTACATGATTTTATCATGTCTTTACCAAAAGGATATGATACAATGGTAGGTGAAAGAGGAACAAGATTATCTGGGGGGCAAAAACAACGACTATCAATCGCCCGTGCTCTAATAATTAAACCTAAAATCTTAATATTAGATGATTCTACCAGTTCTGTTGATGTTGAAACTGAATTTAGGATTCAAAAAGCATTATCAAAAATAATGAAAAATTCAACAAGTATCATAATTACTCAAAGAATTTCGACAATAAGAAAAGCAAATTACATATTAATTTTAGATAGAGGTCGTGTAGTTGGATTTGGAACTCATGATGAGCTAATTAAATTAAATGTTTTATACAAACAAATTTATGAGACTTTGTATCAAAAAGAAGTATCAAAAATTAGTTAAGGGGGAAAATTTATGAGTAATTCTGAAGAAGAAAAAAAAGAAATAATCCAACCTAGTGCCAGTACCCGTCGAAGATTTACTTTTGAAGGTGATAAATCAAAATTAGAACATCCAAGAAGAATTTTATGGAAATGGATGTTTTCTTACTTAAAATCCTTTCGAGGTAAATTTTCTTTATATTTATTTTTATTATTGATTGGTACTTTTGTCTCTGCATTAAGTCCTATAATTTCAGCAAAAATTATTGATAAAGGGATTATATCAGGAGATACAAATTTTGTCTTATTTCTAAGTTCATTTTATATATCCCTCGTTTTTTTATTAGCTATATCAACTTATTTCTCTCAGTATGGTATGGGCAAAATATCTCAGAAAGTTACTTATGAGATTAGAAATAATATTTTTTTTAAATTACAAAATATGTCTCTAAGTTATTTTGATAAAAGATCATCAGGAAATATTATTTCTATTGCTACTAATGATGTAACAATTCTTAACCAATTAGTTGGAGGGCAATTTGTGCAAATTATAACTAGTTTTGTCTCTATTGTTCTAACTATCATATTCATGTTTATACTTAATCCATTTTTAGCTTTAATCAGCATGATTATTTTTCCAATATTTTTTATTATTACAAGTCTTTTCAAAAAAGTAGCGACAGGTCTTTTTAAAGAGTCAAGGAAAACAATAGGGAAAGTAACTTCCTCGATTCAAGAAAATATTGCTGGAGCAAAAATAGTTAAAGCATATGGTCAAGAAGAAAGAGCATCATCAGAATTCGATGACGCCAACAAAGCAAATTATTATGTTATGGTTAAGATTAGAAGATACATGGCTACGATATTTCCATTAATTTCTCTGATTTCTACTGTTCTTACAGCAGGGATTTTATTAACAGGAGGTATTGTAACCATAAGAGGGGTATCAGTTTTTGGAATAACAATTTCAGTAGGAGTACTTAGTGCTTACATTACAATTCTGGGACAATTTTTTCGACCTTTTATGACCTTAATGCAAATTCAACAGATAATTGAAGCCGCAATGGCAGCTAGTGATAGAATTTATACTTTACTGGAAGAAGAAGCAGAAATACCTGATCCTATTAGTCCAAATCTTTTTGATAAAGTAGAGGGATGTATAGAAGTTTCTAACGTTAGTTTTGGTTATGCTTTTAATAATAAAGGGGATTCAAAATTAAAGATCAAAAAGACAATTAACACTGAAGTAGAGAGTAGGTTTAGAGATATACCTTCTGAAACTATTGTTAAGATGATTAAATTTTTGGAGAGAAGTATGCGATCTATATCTAGATTTAAGCAAAGTGAGGCGATGGAAAGTGAAGGAAGAGGAATGATAACTACTGACATAAGCAATATGTCACCACAGTCTATTTTGCGAATTCTTGCTAAAATATCAATTCCATCTGAAATATTTGAACAAATACCTAAAAAAGTTCAAGATGCTATAAATGAAGAAAAAACAATTATTCAATATGAACATTCAACTGGTTTTGTATTAAGAGATTTTTCTTTGAAAATACCCGCAGGAATTACAATAGCGATAGTTGGAGAAACGGGAGCAGGAAAAACTACGGTAACTAAATTAATTACTCGTTTTTATGATGTAAACTCAGGGAAAATTCAAATAGATGGTATTGATATTCAAGAAGTTACAAAAAAAGATTTGAGAGATCTTATAGGGCTTGTTCCTCAAGATGCGTTTCTTTTTACAGGAACAATTCGCGAGAATCTCTTATACGCTTTTGATGATTATACACCTGAAATTGAGGATAAAATGATTAAAGTTTCAAAATTTTTAGGTTTACATAATTTTATTGAAACTCTTTATAAAAAATATGATACGGTATTGAAGGAAAATGGCTCAAATATTTCAATTGGACAAAGACAATTGATTGCTTTTGCTCGAGCTTTAATTACCGATCCCAAAATTTTAATTTTAGATGAAGCAACTTCTTCGGTGGATCCTTATACAGAGTCTTTAATTCAAGATGCATTAAACAAAGCACGTAAGGGTCGTACTACGATTATTATCGCTCATCGTCTTTCAACGATTAAGAATGCAGATCTCATAATAGTTTTAAGTGCTGATAAGAAAGGAATCATTGAGCAAGGAGATCATGAGAGTTTACTTGCCTTGAATGGAAAATATAAACGTCTTTTAGAAATGCAGCATCGTGAAATTGAAGTAGATAATTAGAAATTATACTCTGTATGTTTTATAAATTTATTTTTTGAATACTAATATACTAAACCTAAATTATTATCTAATTTTAAATTATATAAATAAAGACTTTTATTGGTGTTTAGCAATTCCATATTTTGAATATTCTGGAAAACAAATTTTTTACCAAATTAAGGATAATAATTCTCAAAAAACTCTTATCTTTATACATGGATCAGGGGGTAATTCAAATATTTGGGATAATCAGTTTTACTTAAATATTGATTATAATATAATTGCATTAGATTTACCTTCTCATAATAAATCAAATATTTTTCCAGTTCTTTCATTAGACTTATATGTTGATGTTGTTAAAAAATTCGCAGATTATCTTAAACCTGAAAGATTAATTTTAGGTGGACATTCTTTGGGAGGAGCTGTTATACAGGAATATTATTTCAAATATTCAAATGATGTTTCAGCATTAATTCTATGTGCAACAGGAGGAAGATTGCGAGTAAGTCAATTTATATATAATTCAATAAAACCTAAATACCAAGAGTATTTAAATTATTTACGAATTGGTTCATTTTATAGAAAAACATCTAAAAAAGTAATAGATAATGCTATTTTGGAAACGTCTCAAATAGATCCAGAAGTAACCTATAATGATTTTAAAATCTGTGATGCTTTTAATGCATTAGAAAAAACAAGCTCAATCAATATTCCATGTTTAATTATTTGTGGCAAAGCTGATGAACTCACACCAGTTAAATATTCACAATATTTTCATGATAAAATTAAAAATTCGAAACTTGTAATTGTTAAGAAAGCGGGGCACATGGTCATGATAGAGAAACCTTCTGAAGTTAATAAAGCAATAGAGGATTTTATAAAAACTTACTTTAAATAGAAATATATAATGCCAAGAGAATATACTTATGGACCGTTTCAGTCAAGAAGATTAGGGCTCTCATTAGGGGTAGATATTTTACCAAGATCTAAATTATGTACATTTAATTGTGTTTATTGTGAGATTGGACCTACTGGCAAAAACCAGTTAGTTTCTCCTAATTTTAGAATAAAATTGCCTCCCTCTTCTAATTTTAGAAAAGAATTAAAATCAATCTTAAAATTTGTTCCACATTTAAACTCTATTACATTCGGCTATAATGGAGAACCAACTCTAAATGAAAATATATTAGATTTCCTAAAAATAGCCTTAGAAGTGAGAGATGAATTAAATTGGACATATGAAAAACCTAAATTAACGCTATTTACTAATTCTAGTACCTTAATTTTTGATGAGATTCGGGAAAGAGTGAAGCAATTCGAATTAGTATTAGCTAAGTTAGATGTTGCAACTAAAGTGGATTTCACACTAAGTAATCGCCCCCATCCTGAAACACCTAAAATTGAAGCAATCATAGATTCTATTGTAAAATTGAAAAAAGAAATGCCAAATGAACATAAACTAGCAATTCAATGTTTATTTTATAGTTCATATAGAGAAGAATTTATATCAAACAATAATGTAGAGAATATTAAGAAATTAGCCTATGCAATCAAAAGAATTAAACCAGATTTAGTACAAATCTATTCTACTGCAAGAATTCCAGCAGAATATTTTGTTTTTGCAATAGATGATAAGAGAAAAAGAGAAATAATTAAGATATTCAATGAGATAATACAAAATGATAAAATTAAAATAAAGTATTATTAGATATTGATTAAAATGAATTAAATTATTATTTTATTTTATATTAAACTAATTATCTAAAGATTTAATACAGTGATAAAAATGGATGAGAAATATATTGTTGGAGTGGATATTGGAGGAACATGGATTCGAGTTAGTATTTGTACACAAGATTTAAAAGAAGAAAACATTAAAACCAAGGTTACTAAAACCTCAAAAGAAAATGAATATTCAATTAGCAAATCTGTGATATTGCTGATTTCCGAACTATTAACTGAATATAATATAAGTAGAGATCGATTAATAGGGATTGGTTTAGCATCCGCTGGACCTTTAGATGTAGAAAAGGGAATAGTTTTTAATAACGCTAATTTAGGTTATAAAACAATTCCATTGAAAGAACCTATAGGACAAGTATATTCTAAATGTCCAATATTTTTGATAAATGATGGTAATGCTTCAGTTTTAGGGGTTCACTATTTTGAAGCAGATGAAGATGAAAAAGATAATTTAGTCTATATCACCATGTCAACAGGAATAGGAGGAGGCGTAATTTGCAACGGACGTTTATTATATGGGAAGGAAGGGAATGCGGCAGAATTTGGGCATGGTATTGTTGAACCCCGAAGTATACATCAATGTAATTGTGGTGCAAATGGATGTTGGGAGGTATACAGTTCGGGTACTGGAGTTAGAGATAGAGCTTTAGAAGCACTTGAAACAAGTAGTTTAGATGCTAAAATATTAATGCATTTAGTGGATGGTGATAAATCTAAAATAACAGCTAAAGAAATCTTACAAGCTGCAAGAGGAGGAGATAAATTCTCTAAACACATTGTCGATAATTGTATATTTTATAGTATGGTTGGTATTGGTCTGATTAATAATTTCTATGATTGCTCCTCGATATACTTTGGCGGATCAATGATGAAAGATCATGATATAATTTTACCTCCTATAAGAGAACAATATAAAACAAATCCAATTCAATTCACAATAAATCATCCTCCTGCAATCAAAGTAACTAAATATATAGATGAAATCGGTTTAAGAGGAGCTCTCGCTTTTGTTAAATACAAACTGGAAGGGAATAAAATTATTCCTTTAAGTTAAACACTTTTAATAAATATGCAAACTAATAATCTAATTTTTACTTTTAGTGGAATTAGAGGAATTGTAGGGAAAAACTTAAATTTTGAGATTGTTAAAAAAATAGCTATTTCTTTTGGGTTATGGTTTAATAATAAAGATAAGAGAGTAATAATAGGAAAGGATACTAGACCAAGTGGAGATATAATTGAAAAAGCATTTATTGAAGGTTTAATCGCAACTGATTTCAATATCACCAATGTTGGAGTCTGTCCCACCCCAATTATTATTCATGCAAGAAATAGTTTAGATATTCCAGCAGGGATTATCATAACTGGCTCCCATAATCCACAAGAATGGAATGGTATAAAGCTTCTCTCAAAAAGAACTTATTTAGGTCCCTCCGATCTTTATCAAATTTCTACTAACTTAAATGACATTAATTTGGATTCGTACCACATTAATAATTCTTATTTAAGCCAAAAAATAGTAAATCTGAATCCAATACCCGAATATGTCAACAAATTATTTAAATATATAAATTTAAAGCAATTAAGAGAGCAAAATAATTTAAATGTTGTAATTGATACTGGAGCGGGAGCAGGAAAGTGTGTTACTCCTCAAGTACTTGAAAGAATGGGATGTAAAGTTAAAGTAATCAATAATGATTTATTGGATAATTCCAAATTTCCTCGAGAAATAGAACCTATTGAAAAGAATTTAAATGACTTAATAATGGAAGTTAGGCAAGGTGACTATGATATAGGATTTGCCCATGACAGTGATGCTGATAGATTGGCTATTATTGGAGATAATGGGGTGTGTTATCCTGAAGATGTTGGTTTAGCACTTATTACTGAGAATTATCTTAAAAAATATAATGCCAATTATGATAAAATAATCTTTATAACAAATTTAGCGTCATCTTTAATGTTTGAAGTTCTTGCTAAAAGATATAATGCTCAAATTATTCGAACACCCATAGGGGAGAGATTTTTATCTGAGGAAATGTATTCTCTATTACAAAAGTGTAAGTTAAGTAAGGAAAAATGCTTGATTTTTGGTGGAGAAGGATCTTGTGGTGGTGTTATGTTTCCCCCTTTTAATAATACTAGAGATGGAATATTTGCAGCCGCTAAAATTGTAGATCTTATAATATCCAATAAAGAAAAGATTTCCAGTTTAGTTTCTTTACTACCAAAATATTATGCTCATAGAGAAAGTATTGATGTTTTGGAACATAATGTAGATTTTATTATAAATCAGACCAAGAAAGAACTGATTGATGAAGGAGAAATTGTTTCGCAAGTTGGTTGGGACCTTAGATTTGGTAAAAATAACGAGTGGTTCGTTTTGATCCATCCTTCAAATACAGAACCTATTATTCGTATTATATGTGAGGCTAAAAGGAAATCATTAGCAAGAATTTATTGTCAGACAACAGCAGAACTTGTAAAATTAGTTATTTCAAAATCCTAAATCTTCTCATCCTGATTCAGAAAAAACTAAGAGAAGATTTCCCATTTGTTTCCCATTTTCTATATGTTGACTACAAATCCATACGGTATATTTATAAGTATTAGTATAATATAAAATTATATTAAACATATTTGTTGATTGTTCCATGAAAATATTAGATTATAGATGGATTGATAATTATGGAGAAAATATATTAGTCCATGATCCATCTATTGGTAATTCAGCTGCTAAAACCTCAAGATATTTAGGTTTTATAGTAAAAATCATGTGAAAATATTAAAATCAACAATACGCTAATACTTTTCCTCTGAGATAATTAACAACTACTTTCTGATTCTTTTTAATCTGATCTGCTTTTGCATTGTAATCTTCTTCTTTTGTCTAGAGATTCGTAAATTAGCCCATTTACTCATTTTGCTCGCTCGTAAACTTGAAGATCCAAATATGTTTTTTATTTAAAAGAAAAATTTCAAAAAAATATTAAAAAAGGTGTATAAAATGACAGAATTAAAGGAATGCACTGGGGATAGAATAGTTCAATCTCAACCAGGTTTAGAAAATAACTATCTTGATATAGGTGCATGGCAGTCAAATATACATAAGTTGTATCTAGTTCGCTTTTTTATGGGATGCCATTTGATTTCAGGTGTTTTAATACCATTTTTCTTGACGTGGGGAAAATTAACTTTTATCGAGGTTATGTTCTTACAGAGCTACTTTACTATCATGATATTAATCTTCGAAATTCCGTGTGGAGCTATAGCAGATTACATAAGTAGAAAACTTTCTCTAATTTTAGGAGGTTTATCGACAGCCTTAGCGGCACTGGTATATGCGAGTTATCCTAACATAGTAATTTTTGCGATTGGAGAGACTCTATTTGCACTTGGAAACGCTTTCACTTCTGGAACAGATCAGGCTTTTTCCTATGATACTTTAAGAAAGATGGGAAAAGAAGAAGAGATTTCAAAGGTTATGGCAAGAAATAGAAGTTATTTTTTAATAGGTGTAGGGATTTCAGCACCAATTGGCTCAATAATTGGCGTAGTTCTTTCATTATCACTAACAATGAGCTTTATGTTTTTTCCTTTTATATTAGCAACATTTATATCATTGACACTCAAAGAACCAAACCATGATTTAGAAAAAGATGAGACTGAAAACTATTTCAAAATAGTACGATCCGGTTTTAAAGAGTTAACAAGGAATAGCGTTTTAAGAATTATAGCAATCGATCTCATAATGATAGATTCAGTTGTATTTTTTATATTTTGGATGTATCAGTTATACTTGGAACAGCTAGGTTTTCAACTGGCTCTATTTGGACTTGTTGCTGCTGTTATGACGATCGTTGAAATTATCTTTACAAATCTAGTATCAAAATTGGAGAAAAGATACAAGAATAAGAAGGTATTTCTCCAATTTTATACGATGATACCTGGTATAGGTTTTATACTTATGGCCACAATATACTTTGTTCCAGTTAGCATTGCTTTAATTCTAATCGTTATTGGTTTCGGTATTTCTCGTGATTTACTTCTAATAAAGGGAATAAACAAACAAATTGAAACTAATAACAGAGCAACTGTGTTGAGCACTATTAATATGATTGGGAGTCTTTTAAGAACAGTTCTTTACCCGGTAATTGGATTTCTTGTAATGTGGAATCTTAGTGCGACATTTATACTATTAGGTAGTATAATGATAATAGTTGCATTACTTTCAAGGATAAAAGATGAATATTTAAAATAATTTTTTTTTTACATATTTAAATTATTCTTAATATTTTCAGCTATTTTTTTACCTACTAATTGAGTTAATTCTTCAAGAGAAGCATTTTTAACACCTTCAATGCTCCCAAAATGTTTAAGCAATTTGTTACTAGTTGCTGGTCCAATACCTTTTATACTTTCTAAAATTGAACCTACTATACGTTTTTCTCTTTGCTTCTTATGTAATCTTACAGCGAATCTATGAGCCTCATCCCGAATTCTTTGGAATAATTTTAAAGTTGAGGAATCTTCTGGAAGGACAATCGGTTCTTTCTCTCCAGGAATATAGATTTCTTCAAATTTTTTAGCTAATCCAATAATTGGAATATCAAGACCCAATTCATTTAAAATAGAAACTCCTGCATTCAGTTGTCCTTTTCCACCATCGACTAATATTAAGTCTGGCAATTCATAATTTCTTTCTAAAAGCATTGTATATCTCCTTTTAATAACTTCTTTCATCATTGCTACATCATCCGGAGTTGATTTTGACTTAATTTTATAGTGGCGATAATTTTTATTATAGGGTTTAGCATCCAAGAAATAAACCATAGACCCTGTTGCATCTTTACCTTCGATATTTGAAATATCAAATCCTTCAATAATCTTAGGTTTCTTTGGAAGATTTAGAATCTGTTTCGTTTCCTTTAGAACTTGTTCTCTATATTCCTGTTCATCCATTTTTATATCTTCCATTTGAATTTGCTGCTCAACCATAACTATTGCGTTTTTATTGGCAATTCGAAGCAAACTAATTTCATAATCATCTAATGGAGTTCTTAATTGTATGTTTTCTTTGATATCCCTTAAATATCCTTTCAATAATTCAAACCTTTTATTTAATTCAGGAATAACAATAGAATCAGGAAGCTGTGTTTTAAAATCTTGGTAGTACTGTTCTAGAATAGAATTGAAAGTTTCATCCTTTTGAATTAGTTTTTCACTTAAATCAAAGGTAAAAGAACTTTTCTTTGTAATTCTCCCCTCTCGAATATGGATAATAACCATTGCCATATAATTTGCCTTTATATAATACCCAATAACATCTTTATTTGCTACTTGATCGAATAGTACGTATTGTTTATCAGTAGCATGCGTTATATCCTCTAATTTATCTCTCCATAACGCTGCTTGCTCAAAATTCTGCTCATTAGCTGCATTACTCATTTTTTCTTTAAGTTGTTTTTGTAGTTCACTTGTTTCTCCTTTTAAAAACAATTCGATTTTTTTAACATTCTCTTGATACTCCTCTTTAGTAATAGAACTGAAGCAAGGCCCAGGACATAATTTTAATTGATAATATAAACAAGGTCTAGATCTTTTTCTAGTAGGTTTTTTACATGAACAATAGGGAAAAATCTTTCTTAAATCTCTTAATATTCTTATAATCTCCTTTTTATCTGTATAGGGACCTAAATAGAGATTCTTCTTTCCAAATTTATGAGGATTTCTAAGTACACGAATTCTAGGGAAATCTTCAGAGTAGAAAATTGCAACCCAAGGATATGTTTTGGAATCCCTCATTATTACATTGAAGTGGGGTTTATGCTTCTTTATTTGAATATTTTCTAAAATTAAAGCTTCTTTTTCGTTTTGGGTTACAATATAATCAATGGAATGAATGTTTTTAACGAGTTCATTGATCTTTTCTTCATAGTAAGGATCACTATAACTTGTCTTTAAGAAATATTGATTAACCCTTTTTCTGAGATTCAAAGCTTTACCGATATAGATAATATTCTCACTTTTATCGATAAACAGATAAACTCCAGGTTCATTTGGTAAACTTTTTCGCTGTAGTTCTAATTCCTTCATGAAATATATTAAAATCCTAAATTAGAATTATTATTTATTAGTCCATTGATCTTTGTATTTTTATTAATAGAGGGGGTATGATATAATTAATAGTAAGGGAGATTAAATTTAATTTATTATTTTTGAATATAATCATACATTTTAACCGAAATTAAAATATATTAGTAACGGACTTAGTAAATTAGTTAAGCTATCAATAAATGAAAATTGACACTTGTTATGGTAAATATCAGAATTTGCCCCAATTGCAGAAAACCAAAATTAAAAAGTGCTACGAATGTTTCGGGTTGGTTAGGTGCTGATTTCTTTGAATGTACTAATTGTGGCTATACAGGTCGCTTTTATATAGAAGTCGATTCAGAAGACTATAAATTGGATCAAGAAGAAGATTAAGAACATCAAAAATAAAGTATATAACATCAAATTTTATATATTAGAATTTTTATTCTTTTTAAAAGAATGCAAATGGATGTGATTATTTATGAATCAATTATTAAAAGATGCTGAAAGAATAAAATCGTTGGAGATCCAGGGAGCCAGTAATGTCGCCACTAGTGCTATTGATTTTTTAAGTAATTATGCTAAAAGATTAAAATCTGAGAATATTGAGAAATGTTTTGAGGATCTCTATAATGCAAAAGATATCTTGATTAATACTAGACCAACAGAACCAGCTATGAGAAATGGTTTAAAATTTATTATGAACAAATTGGAACAAGAAAAAGATACCTGCATTGCTGAATATATTTCTGATATCATTGAAAAATATAAGAATCAATATTATGATTTGCTAAAAAGTTCAAAGAGAAGAATTGCAGAGATTGGTGCAAGACGTTTTCCTACTGCAGGTAAAAAATTCATTGTAATGACACATTGTCATTCCAGTCTGGTGACTGCAATACTTTTAGAAGCTAAAAAGCAAGGAAAAGATTTTAAAGTTATTAATACCGAAACACAGCCTAGACTGCAAGGTCGCAAAACGGCAAAACAATTATTGAAAGCGGGTGTGGAGGTAATTCATGTTGTTGATAGTGCGATGAGATGGGCTGTAAGACATTATCAAGTTGATTTAATTTTAATTGGTGCCGATAGTATAACTTCTGAGGGAACTATTATCAATAAAATTGGTTCAAGGTTATTAGCACTAGTAGCTCATGAAGAACATGTACCTTTTTATGTTGCATCTCCTTTATTAAAATACAATCCAGAGACTAATCTTGGAATTTTAGAAACCATCGAAATGAGAGATCCCCACGAAATATGGGAAGATCCTCCAGAAGGAATTGAAATTTTAAATCCAGCATTCGAAACTGTAAGTAGAAGGTATATTGATGGTTTAATTACAGAAGCGGGTATATTTGCTTCGAGTCATGTTTCAAACTATTTTGCTAAATTGTACCCTGAAATGGTTTAATTATAATTTAACTACTTTATGCCCCATTTTTCAATTGCTTTCGCTAATTCATAATTGTTTTTTGCATATTCATCTAATTCAAATCCTTGTAGAGTAGCATCTACAGCTTGTCTAATAGCTTTAGCTCCAGCTTCGGTTCCATTAGGATGCCCATGGCAACCTCCTCCGAATTGATATACTAAATCCTTGCCCAATATATCAATCAATTCTGGAACATGTAATGGACTCAATCCTCCTGAAGCTACAGGTAAAGTTGGTTTAATATTTCCCCAATCTTGGTCAAGCATTGTTTCATTATTATTAAAATTCTTTTGTGCGGTTAGTATTTCATTACATTCTAATACTTCTCGTTTTCCTCCCTCCATTTTTCCCACAACTGTACCTGTATGAAGTTGATCCATTCCTATTAATCTCACAATTTTAGATAATGCCAACATCGTAATTCCATGCTTTTTATTTCGAGTTAGAGCAGCGTGCATGGCTCTGTGGGCATGAATTACAATATTTTTATCATCGAGATAATCTCTGATTTCTTGTAATGCAGAGAATCCCACAGTAAGAAAGTCGAGCATTATATATTCACCACCATGGTCAATAACATGGTCAGCTCTCTTTTTCATGATACTTAATGGAGCTGTTATATTTGGCATATAGATCTTTTTCTCTCCTGTTTCAATCTCTATTTTGTCTCGAATTTTTAAAGTTTCCTCAATTCTTTTCTCAAATTTATTAAATGTCATACTTGTTAAATTTTCATCATCTTTTACAATATCTAAGCCTCCGGACCATGCCTGACCACACACTGTTGCGTGTTCTATTTCATTTAATCCTACTTTCGGTTTTACAATCGTGCCAAGTAGGGGACGATCCGTTACTTTTGTTAATTTTCTTATCCCTTTTATCCCAAATTTTGGTCCTTTATATACCTCTACCATACTTTTTGGAAAAGAGATATCTAATAGTCTTAAATTGTCTAATGCCTTCATTCCATAAATGTTACCGGCAATAGCACTTAATATTTGAGACATATTGTCGCCCTCAAAGAGATCTTTAGTATATGCTATTTTTACTAATCCCCGAGGTTCATCAATATAATAAGCAGAAGGTCTTAGTCTTTTTGCTATATCCTTAGACATCGTTACAATATCTGTCCATGTTCCAATTGAACTTTCTTTTGCGATTTCCTCGCAGGCTTGCTGTATAGTTTTACAACCTATAGATTTTTCTACATAATACATTACAATAAGATCGTCTTTATTTGGCTCATAATTTAAATCAACGTAATGCACTATTATTCACACTTGTTACTTTTTAGATTTTTAATTATTTATTTGAAATAATATTAACACAACTTAAAATGATAATATAATATACAAATAAAATCATAAAAAATTAATAAGATTTTTAATTATCTTATAGAGTGAATAATTCCTAAACTGAATAAATTATGAGTGAAGCAATAACTAAGCAAATTACGATCAATGTTAAAGATTTAAGCTTTAAAAGTGAACAGTATGTTGTTGATCTAATTAGATTTATGAGTGAAGCCCTACCTCAAATTAATATTAATCGTAGTGGAAATGATCTTGATATTGAAATGCCTAGTAAATTATCCAAGAGAGCAATTAGACTTAGAATAAAAAAATTTCTTTATAAGAACGGTTTAAAGCAAGAGTTTAGACCAATCTCATTTAAGTCCATGGATAAAGAAGGATATTCTGTAAAAGAGAGAAAAATTATTGAATTAAGTTATTATTAAATCTGCTTTTCTTAAAAATTAATTAAATTACTAAAACATCATTAATTGTGTCTTTAAAAGATATTAATTTTATTTTTTCAATCAAATCAATAGATGATTTACTAAGATGTATTAATTTAGCTAGTTTATTAGAAGTCACTGGTTGGCCTAAGCCGGGAAATATTTCGTTAATTCATCGAACAAAAAATTTTGATAAAACCAGATTTGAACATTTTTTAGCAGGAATAGCTGCAATCCAGCCTAATTTCAGAAAATTATGTGAAAATATCCTAGCAACCTCAATTAAGAAAAGCCAAAATTTTAGTTTCGTTAGGTTAGGTGATCTTTTTAAAGATGCATCCAAAGAAATGATGACCTGGCAAATGGGGGGTAACGTTCTTTTAGGGCATATTCTAATATTAGCACCTCTAGTTTCAGCTACCACAATATGTTTAAAATTAAGTAAATACCATTTTAATGATTTTAATTATTACCTGAATAAAATTATTGATGATTCTACTGTAAATGATACAATAAATCTCTATGAAGCTATAAGGATATGCAATCCTGGAGGTTTAGGAAAAATTAAAAAGTATGATGTATATGACTATCATTCAATAAAAGATATTCAAAAAGATAAGATAACTTTAAAAAAAATTTTTGAATTTTCAAAAGATTATGACTTAATAAGCCTTGAATATTCAACAGGCTTCAATATAATATTAAATGACGGGTTACCTTATTTTTTTAGAGCATTCAATCAATATAATGATATAAATATTGCCACAGTTAATACATATTTAAAATTACTTTCACTACATCCTGATACATTAATTATCAGAAAATCAGGTTTAAAATCAGCACAATATGTCTCTAATTTAGCATCAAAAATTATACAAATGGGAGGAATTTCTTCTGATGAAGGATTAAAATTAACATTTAATTTAGATAACGAACTACAGGAAAAGGGAGGAAAAATGAATCCTGGAACTACAGCAGATCTCATTACAGGAATAATATTTTGTGCTTTAATTTTTGGATTAAGATTTTAAATCCAAAAAAATATTTGATATAAGTTTTTAAATAAATTTAAGGAATAAAATTTAACAATCTTAAAATAGATCAGAAAACAATGGAATTCTGTGATGAATGTGGAAGTATGATGCTTCCTTCGAACAAGAATGGAAAAAAGGTTTTTAAATGTAAATGTGGAGCAATAAAACCTTTTTCAGAAGATAAATTAGATGCTTATAAATTAACTACAAAGATTGAACATTCTATCCGTAGTGAAGTTACAAATCTTACTGAAGTAATGAACTGGAAAGAAAAGAATTTAAGGAGCACTATAAAGAATTTTAAATGCCCTAGTTGTGGTTATGATAAAGCTCACTTAGAAACTCGCCAAACAAGAAGAGCTGATGAAGGAATGACTCATTTTATTATATGTTTAAAATGTGGTCGTATGAAAAAAATTGGAAGTTAATTTTTAGAAAATGTTAACCTAATAGTTTACTAATAACTTCATCTTCTTCAATTTCTTTAGAAAATGTAACTTGTATTAATTTATTAGATGTTTTTGCTCCAGAAACAATCTCTATATGAGTATTTGAGACATTTAATTTTTTTTTTAAAAAAGAGAATAATTCTTTATTAGCTTTATTTTGAATCGCTTTGGATTGAAGATATATAATTAAATATTTACCATCGTCTAAAAGATCCTGTCTTTTAGAGTTCGGTTTTGCATAAATATGAAGTAAATAGCTTTTAGTATTTATTTTCTCGATAAATGACATAGTTTCAATGATTTAAATATAATTGTCTATGTTTGATTTCAACCGCATGAAAGATTGTTTTGATAATCTAAGACCCCCTGCTAACTTATGACCGCCTCCAACCCCTCCCAGCTCATTCTTTATTTTTGTAATAATATCATTTACCCCAATACCTTTATTCCTCTCTAAATATTGCCTAGAACATCTAATACTTAATTTAATAGTTCCCGATTTTTTTTCAAGTCCGCCTAAAAATAAGAGTTTATATGGATCAAGAATTTCATTAACAGTACTAAAGCTAGCTGTATCTGACCAGTTACTAGGAGCAATCTTCCCTTTAACATCTATAAATATTGCTTTATTTGTTTCATAACGTGGTAATTCGCTTGAAAGTGCTTTCAAATTTCCAGCAAGATTGCTAATATATTCTAAATATAAATTTTTAGCATAGCGAGTTATTGTTTTTAGTTGGATCATCGAAATCGCAGCACTAATGTTCTTAAAGCATAAAATATTTAATAATAAAGCGTGTTCAAATGCAAAATTTAACATACCAAATTTTTGAGGTAATAAAGCATAGTGACCAAGACTATTAAAATTAGCTTTATTTTGAATAGATTGGATTTCAGAATTATTTAAATCGACAACTCTAGTTTTTGGACTAATATTTAATTCATTTAAGAATGATTTAATTTTTTGATCGGATTCACCGCCTAATCCATTAATATAAGGCAATATGCTATTTTTTAATCCATTTTTTATCGATTCATGCATACTTCCAAATAGTATTAAACCCTCTTTATCTTCTATAAGTTCTTCATCTATCAACTCTTCATATATTTCTCTGTTAAATGATTTAAGTTTATCCATTGACTTTAACGAATCTCCAGCTATTCCTATAATAGTTAGCCAACCTTGTTTTATGATAGATGCCTTAATTTGCTTAGCAAACATATAAGCTAAAGTTGCACCGGCTATGTGATCAAGTCCATCATAACCATGAATAGTTGGATTTACAAAAAATAGGTTTTCAGGATACTTATCTCGATGAAGATTATCTTCTACCTCATGATGATCAAGTATAAAAAAATTTTCTTTTCTTCTATTAATGATTGGAATTAAATCATTTAAATTAGAACCTATGTCAGTAAAAATAAAAGCTGTTTTATCAGTTTGTCTTTTAGAGAAGATACCATTTAGGTAGTTCTCCCAAGAAACTGATCTATTATAT
This sequence comes from Promethearchaeota archaeon, assembly GCA_048938025.1. Lineage (GTDB taxonomy): Archaea > Asgardarchaeota > Lokiarchaeia > Sigyniarchaeales > SOKP01 > Loki-b32. The sequence goes on along the minus strand of JBHLMP010000035.1, from coordinate 18,599 downwards.
ATAAAATAATCATAATCCATATTCAATTTATGTAAAAGATTTTGAATAATATGTAAACTACTTATCCCATCAGCATCATTGTGAGAAATGGCAATAATTCTATTATATGAATGATCTATAAATTGATCAACTGCGGTTGCCAGATCTTCTAAAAACTTATTTTTATCTTGTTTCTTAGTCATTTAGATCATTTTACATTAAAAATTCAAAACCACTATATTATTAAACTGAAATATAATTTAATAATTAATTTAAAATTTTAGTTATTATACCTCAAGCCTTAGTGAAAATTTATATTACTTCTAAATAAAATTAATGATTATATATACTTAGATTTAGAGGGAAATTAAGATAAAAATTAAAATCTTAGGAAAAATTATTTAAATTAATTTAATTTTTTGTGCTAATTAGTTTGAAAGTATATGGTTAAATATGGTTAATAATAAAGGGAATAAAAAAGTTAAAAATTTAATATTCTTCTTATTTGTATTACTAATTTTTAGTACTTTAGTTCCATTCTTTTCAATCAATTTTACCAATTCTAATATTTATGATAATCAAGATAATCTAAAAAATAATGATTTCTCTAAAGAGGATTATAGCCCTATAATTGAAGAAAAAAAACATGGACTGGGAAATATAACGATCTATGATATGACTTTTAGTGGGCTAGAGATTGGACACTATATTTATAATGCTAGTTACCCCCTTCTGTGGTATGATTATGATTCAGGTGCATTGAATATTACTTCCAAAGAGATTAAATTTATTGAAACAAATGAATCTGCTAGAATTGACAATTTAAATAGTGATCTATCAGATAGAAATGAAATAAAGGTAAAGTTAAATGAAACCCTAAAAGTATGGTATGATAATCCAAATGAAGGATTTTTAATTTATCGTCCTCGTTTGTATCCATGTTATTTAACTGATTTTTATGTTTTTAATGGCACAGATATTTTAGAATTGAGTCTGGACGATGACTATTATATTGATGGACGTGATTTCTTAGTTTTCGATTATAAGGATTATTTTAAAAATGAGGACCCTACTTTCAATTTTACGATGTACCTTATTTGGGAATATGATTTAACAATAGATCCTTGGAACCTAAATCAATATCCAGATGATTTAAATATGATAAAGGCAGAACAGAACTTTACAGCTAAATTCAATTATGAATTTACGTTAACTGGACAAATGTTTCAAGCAGACACTAATCAAAAGATACCTAGCGAAAATGTAGATGTTGCCTTGACTGTTTTTCTTCCTGACAGAGATTTATTAGATAACCATAGCCTTTTAATAAATAACGAAACCGTTGCTATAGAGGATCATCTAAATTTTGATAAATCTATAAATATAACTTTGTCAGATTCCTTTTCTGCAAATGAAAGTAAGTTTTTTCTAAATTTCACTGCTAATTATATCTTAAGGTTTATTGATCCCGTTTCTAAAACATGGGCTATTGATAGACTAGTAGCTCTAAGAAATATTCGGGAAAGTATTTATTTTCCATCACCAATCTCTGGACCTAGACATATTTATTTAAGCCATGTATCTATATATGAACCCGCTACATCATCCGAAAATATCTTAAGTATTAATTCTCTATTTGAAAGGGGAATGTCATATTTTGATGAAAATATTACAGATAATGGTGGTATAAGGGTAAAAGTAGAATTGCCATATATGCTAGTGGGGGAAACATGTCCATTTAGTGTTAATTATGTTGCTGTAGATAAGTTAAGAATAATAGTAACTGACAATATTAAGATGCCTATTATGGGCTTAAAATTGCGTATTTACTACTATGATTTAAATTATGGAACTTATATATCCAATAACCGAACTCAACCAATTGCACCTTTGAAAACCAATGAAAATGGAGCGGTTTCATTAAATAATGTTCCAAAAGGGAATTATACGGTTGAGGTTTACCAACATGGAAATTTAATAATTAGGACTAATGTTAGTACTTATAATGAAATCAATTATATTTATACTAATATAATGCACATTCCTATTTGGATATTGATATTTGGTTCAATAAATGGATCTTTTTTAATAATAGGAATAATAGTCTATGTTAAAAACAAAAAATCGCGATAAAGTAACTTGATAGTTATCTTCTGTGATAATATTGAAGATTTTGTGCGTTTTCTAGAAAAACGAGTTATGAATGAGATATTTTATGAATTTAAAGAAATTAAAAGTCAATCAGATTTATCCAGTATAACTAATATAGAAATTGTTCTGCACTTTCTTGCTAAAGTTGAAGATAGTCTGATACTATATGAAACTAAACAATTAATCTCAAAATCCAAAAATTCTGATAGCGATAAGGAAGTCATTCATACTTTGAAAAATGTATTTCAAAATGTAGATCCATCAATCTCTTTAATCAAGGGAAAAATCCGTGAAATTTTTCTTTCTTATTCTTAATAAATTAGTTGATCTTTTTTTATTTATTGATATTCTCTTAGTTTTGATTAAAGATTTCACCATATCCAATTAATCTATAACGTCTATTTATTATTCTGGATATAACAAATATAAAATTTTCTGGGATACAAATAGGAGGATTTAATTTAAGGATAAACGAATTTTTTAAAATTTTAGTAACTGTTCCAGCTGTTTTTTCGGTTCCAATAACTAATAACAATTTTTCGTTATGTTTAAGTTCAGTAACTTTGATTTGCATCTCAGTACCGATTACACGTTCAAGTAGATTAACTTTCAATTCCACTTCAGTAAGAATTTCCGGTAATGTTCCTGGTTTTCCAACTAATTGCCCTATTAGATGATCTCCTTTAGTTAAGGATGGGTCCAATTTAGTTCCTAATCCTATTAAACCGCCAGGTTTAGCATTCTCAAAATTATTATTCCCTTGACTTATACTTACGATAGTTGATTGTATCGGCATATAATTATTTTTTATGTGAATACCAGGGCGTATCTCTATTCGATCCCCAATATTTACTTTTCCTTTTAATACAGAACCGCCTATTACTCCTCCTTTTAAATCTTGAATTTCTTTTCCGGGACGATTAATATCAAATGATCTTGCAATTAAAAACTGAAATGATTCATTTTCATTGGTTTCTGGAGAAGGAATTATTTCTTCAAATGCTCTTACAATAAGATCTATATTAGAGTTAAAAACAGCTGAGACAGGTATGATTGGAGCATTTTCAGCAATAGTTCCTTTAACAAATTCCTTGATTTGTTTATAATTTTCTAAAGCTTGTTCTTTTGAAACAGCGTCAATTTTATTTTGAATGATAATAATATTCTGTATCCCGGCGATATTTAAGGCCTCTAAGTGTTCCCTTGTTTGGGGTTGTGGGCAATCTTCATCTGCTGCTATTAATAAACATGCTCCATTCATCAAAGAAGCTCCACTTAACATAGTCGCCATTAATATTTCATGCCCCGGTGCATCAACAAAAGAAATATTTCTTTTAAACTCTAATTGATCTTTACATTTTAAACATGTGAATCGTGGCTGACCCTTTACTCTTTCTCGTTCAACCATATATTTTGTAAAATATAGGTCACACGTAGGACAGTAAAGAATTGTTGCATTCGCATAACCTAATTTTATAGAAATACCACGTTCTTGCTCCTCTGAATGCCTATCTGTCCAATCTCCTGTAAGTGCCTGAACTAATGTAGTTTTTATGGGAATTGGCTAAATGGCAGAATCATTCCATGATCTACATGACCTACGAGCCCAATATTACATTCCGCTTGTTGTGCAATTAGCTCTTTAAGATTAGGTCCTTTTTTAGCTGGCACTTTAATTGATGCTATAGCTTGTATTTCAACTTTTGGGAGTTCTTCTTTTACTTTTACACTTTCGGTTTCAAGTAAGTTTTTAGCATTTTCAATATATTTAGATGCCGTTGCTTTTCCGATACCTTTTATTTTTAATCCTAATAATTCTTTAGGTGATAATTCAGCTAGCTTTTCAATTGAATTAATACCTGCTGATCTTAATCTCTCTGCTGTTTCATTACCAATGCCTTTTATATCTTCTAAATTATAAACCATTATGATTTATCATTCTCAATTATAAATATTTTTTACGAATTTTAGATAATATGTTTTAAATACATATTAGGATGAAATAAAAAGCTAATTAAATTAACCTAATAGAATTTAATTTTCTATTTCTTATTAGATTAGATATCAACCTCCCACTCATCACATAATCACTTGATTGTATTTCTACCTACACCATACTCTTTAGTTAATTTTGGAAGAGATTTTTCTTTTAATAGGTTTTGCCATTTTCTTTTTTTACCTTCCGTTTTAACATATTCAATATTTTTAGCATAAATTTTTTCATGATTTTCAATACACTTTTCATTAACTAATAGATTAAGTCGCATAAATAAAAAAATGAAAAAAAGTATTAGGTTTCCAAATCGGAAGATATTGTAGCATAGACCATTAAAACCTTTTAAGAAGTTGATGAGAAATTCTTTTAAATCTTCTAATGGATTAGGAATTTGAAATAATAAATTATATAATTGGTTATTAGATGGACTATATTATTGTCCCGATAGTTTTAATACCACCAGGTTTTTTTTCAAGTTCTTTATATGAAATTCTTAGTAAACTATCAACATAGAAAGTTGATAATTTACCACAAGATTTATCTTTGTGAATAATATAAACTGGAGCAGGATATTGACTTGTATCAATATCTTCTAACTCTATTTTAAACATGATTTTTCCTTTACAATGGGGACAATAATTAAATCTAATCGGCATTCATTAATCGTTTCTTTTTTTTAAAATCAATATATTCTTATTAATACATTTCTATTACTAATAATAAATAAATGATTATTAATTCTTTAGTTTTGATAAAACATGCTAAGGTCTTCTCCTAAAAAATTTGTATATTTATTTATTATTCTATTCTTATTGTTTCCATCGATTTTTCTTAGTTGTAGTCAATACTTTGCTGTTTATAATAATTCTTATATTTCAGAAGAACTGAATCTTTATAGCAGTAATCCTGAAATTGATTTATCATTTTTACCTGAAATTGATTATTCATCATTGGAAAATGATTGGTATTATCCAAAAATTGAGATGTTAATTATAGCACCAAACAACACTGATTTTATTGATACTTTAAAACCTTTAGCGGATTGGAAAAATGAAAAAGGAGTTAAAACAATAATTTTGAGCAATTTTTCGGATTATCCTGGCAGAGATGACCCCGAAAAGATTCGAAATATGATAAAATCATATTATGATGAAGAAAATATTCGCTGGGTTCTTTTAGCTGGGGATGCTCAAAATGATTTAATTCCTATAAGAGAAGTATATAACCCTGATGTTGTAAGATATGGTGGAAGCGAAGCTTCAGGAATGGATAATTATTACAAACCTACAGATTATTATTATGCAGATCTCACAGGTGATTTGGATCTTCTATGTACTTGGAATAGTGATGAAGATTCAAGATGGGGGGAAGCTCCACAAGATAATTTATATTGGTATGATGAAATTTCATGGGTTCCAGAGGTATATGTTGGTAGATTTCCTGCTGATACTGCTGAAGAACTTGAGATAATGGTAAATAAGACTTTAAAATATGAAATGGATCCTTATCTAGATGATTGGATGAATAGAATGTTATTAGCAGGAGGTATCTCCCAATATCACGTTTATGGAACTGATGGAGAATATGAAAGCTGGTTAACAAGTTATATTATACAAAATTATGTGAATTTAGAGATGAATTCTACTCATTTAGTAGAAGAAGCAGGAAATCTTACACGTATAGAACTCAGGAATCAGTTCAATAATGGTTATTCAACAGTCATTATGGCCGGACATGGAGCCCCAACAGCTTATTATCGTAATCCGAGTACCGCAGGATATACGTCTGCTGATGCTAGTTCAAGTTCTAATATTAATATGCCTTCATTAGTTTATATAGATGCTTGTTCTACCTCCTGTTATGATCATAGTGATAATAATATTGGAGAAACTCTAATAAAGCAATTGAGCGCTGGTGCAATTGGATTTATTGGAGCACTTAGAGTAAGTTGGTATTATGAAGATGATTATAACTTTGAAAAATTAAACCGCGGAAATGCCAAGTTATTTTGGAAGGAATTTTTTGAAGAAAAAAAGTTTCAGCAAGGCAGGGCATTATATGATTCTAAAGTTTCATATATAAATAGTGATTACTATAAAAGAGGAGATGGGGCAACTTATTATGATTTCGAGCGTAAAAATTTATTAACTTATTGTCTTTTAGGGGATCCTGAGGTTGATATCTACACTAATAAGCCAAAAAAAGCAGGTAATCCCTTTAATCAAAATATTTATGAAGGTCAATTAGTTTCTATTGAAATTAGAGACATTTCTAATAATATAATTCCATATGCGAGAGTTCATTTTAGAACTACTGACGGAAAATATTATACTTCATATGCTAATAAAGAGGGTATCGCAAAGTTGCGTGTCCCGGCACAAGTTAATGAAACATACAATGTAACTATTACAGGGCACAATTTAATTCCATCTTACTTTAACTTTACTACGCTTTCAGATGATAATAAACCTGAATTTTCTCGATTAGAGTATGTTCCAGAAAATCCTTCAGTTTCAGATAAGATGTGTTTCAATATAGAAATTTATGATAATCAATCAGGGATTGAAAGTGTATATTTATTAATTTCTAAGGATCAGTTTAACAATTTTACATCTTATAGACTATCGAATAGTATTCAAGAAGATGAGAGGAATTTTGAATTTATTATTGACAAATTAGAACCAGGTAATTATTCGTATATGATCGTTGCTCGAGATTATGCTAATAATACCAATGTTTTTTACAATGAATCTTATACATTTCAAATTCCTAAATCAATAATAAACTATATGCTAAATATTGCTTTGATTATAATGATAAGTATAGTAGCAATTTCCGTAATTTTTGTAGTTTATGGGATTAAAAAATATACACGTATTTTAGACCGAATAGAACGTTTAAATTAACCTAAATTTAATTTTCATTATTTTTTTGAGATTCTTTCTTTAAATCAAATAAGTATTTCATGGATCTAACGCTAGTTAGCAGACCTTGACAGATTAACGCTAATGATATGAAGATAATTGCTATGAAATTATTAAAAACAAATAAGAACACGATAATAAAAATCCCTGTTACTGTAAATGTTAAAAGATATGATATTTCGCTTAGAATAATTTGCCATCTCTTAGTTTGTTTTAACTGTAATTTAAGATCTTCATAATATTGCTCCTCACCAACTTGCTTAGTATTCCAGCTTCCCAAAATATTATTAGCAAATAAAAAAAGAGACCATATAAAGATAAAAAATGCTAGATAAATATCCAGAGCTCCTAAAACAATGATAGGAATTTGCATTATTATCACACCTCGCCACCCTATTCGCCTTGCTAATTTATTTGTCTCCAGTTTAAGTTCTTTTGATACATATCTCGTACTAAGTATGTCAAGTAACCTTCCAATAATTACAATAAAAATATTTACTAAATACTGATACCAAGGTGCATCTTGCATTATCAGTTGAAATATCACCTTTACAAACACCTCTCAATTTATTCCTTTTAAAGTTAATCTTTTATTATGAAAAAATTTAATTACTAGTCTTTATTATTTCATTTACTTATAACCATATAGGAAGGTATTTTTTAATAAAATAACCGTACTTATAAAATGGTTAGTATACTTTAATACCACATAATCAGCTGCTAGCTAAGCGCCGGAAGTTAAACTCGTTTACGTTGTCCAATAGTACTGCTGTTGCGATCAGTGGGAAATGGCAAATTGTGAGTTCGCTCACGGTCATGGTACTCGAGGAAAATACCCGGTCCCATCCGAAAAACCAACTGTTTTCGAGGTGGTTCGGGAACCCGGAAACGCTTGTTTATGTGGTTTTTAAGATATCTCTTTTTTTTAAATAACTAAAAACAATTTTTTTAAATCATTTATTATATCAATATATATTACAGAATTATTCTTTTTTAGATATTTTTCATGCCAAAAAAGTATATAGTTATTTTTAAGACAATTCTGAGACACTGGTTTTGGATTCTTGTATTAATAATTATTATTCTAGCCGTATATCAAGAATATGTAGCTGCTATAGTAATAACTGTGATTTTTATTGTTTTTTTTATTTTATCGTATATTCCTGCTTTATTTTTCAAAACCAGATTAACAAGGATAATGAAAAAGTATTATAGAGTTGAAGATATTATAGTTGCTAAAAAATTAAAGAAGAAAGTTAATAAAATCAGAGAGAAAATGTTTGATTTATCCCAAAAACAGGAGAAGAAAAATTGGTTAATCACGTTTCTAAACAAACAGTATATTTATTATCATGAACAAACAATAGCTAAATTTTTGGAACTTTACAATAAAGGATTTACCGAAAAAGAGATTTTTGAAGGTCTATTGGAATTTGAACTAAAAACTCGAGCAGAAGTTAAATCTATTACAGACAGTCTAATTAGGCTTAATAGACTTAGTGATAGAGAGATTTCAGTGAAAGAACATAAGGAAAAACAGAGATTTGCTTAATTCAAAACTTTTCCTAAGATTTATTTTCTTCTTTTTCTTTTAATTAATTCTAAATGTTCAATATAAGTTTGATACAAAATATTATTCGTAAATTTATAAGATAAAAAAAAAGATTAAAAAAAAGATTGTTTTTATTATTCAATATCTCCAAAGTTTAAATTAAAGTTATAATATTTCCTAACAGGCTTTTTTACATTCCATATACACTTTAATCCTTTTTCGAACTGGACTAGATCTCCTTTCTTAAATTCAATTTTTTCTCCAGTCTCAGAGTCGGTCACTTCTACTTCTCCATCGAGGATATAGCACGTTTCAGTATCACCATAAGACCAATCAAATTCGCTTACTTCTTTACTCCAAGTCCCCCAAGAATTAACTTTAAGTTCTTCTAATTGCTCTTTAGATGGTAATTTCTTTTTCATTTTCATTTTTATCGCACCAAATCTAAAAATTAAATTTTATTTTTCAAATAATGAACTGAGAGAAAATATTATGTGAAGATTAAAAAAGTTTATTTTGAAATTGTTTTATTAATGATGTATAATTGAAAAAACAAAAAAATCAAAAATAAAAAATTATTACTTTATTAAATTTATCTTAAAAATATCTTAAAGCAATCTCAAAATTAAGAATAATATAAATTTATTAAAAAATTATAGAAATAAAAATTTCTAATGGGTCAGTCCTGACATTTTATAAATCAACCAAGGTTATTTAAATTAGATCAACCAATTATGTGATAATATCGTGGCAAAAAAGTTCATTCTAAAGATCCTCACAGCTGGAGAAGGAGGAGTTGGAAAAACTACATTACTTCATAGATATGTGGAAGGGAGATTCTCAGCAGAGACTAAAATGACGATAGGTGTTGAATTTTTCCTCAAAGAGACTATGATCGATACCAAGCAATGCACATTACAGCTTTGGGATTTTGGAGGTCAAGAACGTTTTAGGTTTCTTCTTGAAAGCTATGTACTAGGTGCAAAAGGAGCACTCCTCATGTTTGACCTAACAAGACCAATTACTTTAGAGAATCTTGAACAATGGGTTAATATTGTTCGAAAAGGTGACCCAAATTTACCTATTCTTTTTTTAGGAACTAAGTTGGATTTAGAAAATGATATCCAAGTAGATGATAAGTATGCAAAGGAATTTTTAGAAGTATTTAATTTGATTGATTATCTTAAGATATCATCTAAAACAGGTGAAAATGTTGAGAATGCTTTCGGAATATTAACAAGAAAAATCTTAGAGCGGCAAGTCTATTGAGATCTAAACATAATTTAATTATTTTAGATTCCAATTTCATTCTTCTTCCATTCCAATTTAAAGTGGACTATCTTAATGAGGTTAAATTAAATTTAGAAGGAGGGGTAGAATTTATAATATTTAAACAAATTCTAGATGAACTTGGAGCAAAACAAGTTAGAGAACCAAATGCAACAAAATTTCAAAGAGATTTTAAATCAGGAATTTCCTATCTGGAAAAGAATAGAAATAAATATGAGATTACCTTTTTAGATGAAATCAAAAAGGATAATGAAACTACAGACAATTTCTTGCTGAGGAGAGGAATAGAGTTAAAAAATGAAGGCTATGTTATCTTTTTAGCGACAAACGATTCCATATTACGAAAAAAAGCGAAAGAATTTGGATTAAATACTATATTTTTAAGACAAAAAAAATATTTATCCTTTGAAAGGACTTAAAAAAAATTTATTACTTTATTATTTTTCACTCATTAAAAGTACTAAGAAAATGACCAAATCGAGAGTCCTGAAGGTAATTATAGCTGGGGAAGGCGGAGTTGGGAAAACTACGATGCTTCACAGATACATTAAGGGTAAATTTATAGAAGGGCTACATATGACCATTGGTGTTGAATTTTTTCTCAAAGAATTAGAATTGGATGGCGAAAAGGTGATGTTGCAAATCTGGGATTTCGGGGGGCAAGAACGTTTTCGATTTCTGCTTAAAAATTATGCTAGAGGCGCAAAAGGAGCACTTTTAATGTTTGATCTCACCCGAACAGTTACTTTAGAAAATTTAGAGCAATGGGTAAAGATTTGTAGAGATGAAAATCCAGAACTGCCTATAATCTTTTTAGGGACTAAATTGGATTTATTTAATTTGATTACAATTAAAGATGAATTTGCCTTAATTTATAAAGAAATGTATAATTTATTTGAATTTTTGAAAATATCATCTAAAACAGGCCAAAATGTTGACTTGGCTTTCGAGTTGCTGGCAAAAGAGATTATAAAAAGTCTTTAATAAATAATCCTTCCTTAAATTATATTCTATTTAATACTATAGTCTTGATATTCTCTTTAGTTAGGTTAACGGGATTATTTTTTAACCCCGAATTTTCTACGATTTTATCAACATCCTCTTTTGCAATTCCAAATTCGCCTAATCTATCAATTTTTAATTGGTGAGTCCAATTATCAAGCGTTTCAATTAATAAAGAACAATATTTATTGATGTCTCCTTCTTCTTTAAGTTGATCATTGATTAATAATGCTCCAATCTTGGCATATTTTTTTAATGCTTCCTTTCCAGCAAGATCTTGTTCTTGCAAAACTCTTATATTCATTTTAGTTGCCTCAGTGAGGAGAGTACCACATACTATGCCATGAGGAATATTGAAAAAACCACCTATAGGTGAAGCTAATCCGTGAATGATACCTAATCCCGCATTCGCAAGTGTTATCCCAGACATAAGGGACCCGTATGCCATAGAACTACGAACTTCAATATTGGAAGCCCCACTGGAACACGCAGGTATGATATTTCTACTTATATATTCCATTCCACTAAAAGCTAGTGCGTCAGTTATTGGATTTCCTTTTGGTGAAACATATGCTTCAAGTAATTGTGTAAAAGCATCCATACCGCAGGCTGCTGTAATTGACGTTGGACAAGAGATCATAAGTTCAGGATCAATTATAGCTACGTTTGGTATTAAATTATCATGACGAAGTGATTTTTTAAACCCATTAGGCCCCACTTCACTAATTACCGCATTTTTTGTGGCTTCACTTCCAGTTCCAGATGTTGTTGGAATAGCTATATATGGAATTTTTTTACCATCATGAGTCTTATTACCAATACCTTCAAGATAATTCTTAATTGAATCTATTTTAGGAATCATAGCAGAAATCGCTTTCCCCGCATCAGTTACACTTCCTCCACCTATTCCAACAACTAGATCGATGTTTTTACTTCTAAATTCTTCAACATATTCATCTATAAGAGTTGGAGATGGTTCACTAGAAATTGAGATAGAAGAAAATCGTATCGATTTATATTCCAATATGGAAATAATCTCATCCCATTTGCCATATTGTTTAAGGGAACTTCCCCCCAATACAAAAAGTATATTATTTCCAAATTTCGGAATAATGTTGTAGAGTTCTTTTAATCTTCCAGCACCAAAAATTATATGTGGAATTCTCGCAAAATTAAATGATGGTATCATAACGTTTATCACTACCCTTTCGATAAATTCATAAAATCTATAATATTTATACTAACTTCACATAAATGAAAATGCATTATGATTAATTTAGATTTCAAACCATTAATTTTTTTATAATAAGATTTATAATTTAATTTAAATAATTCGTTTTATAATATATTAAAATCTTAGGTGATTTGCAATTAAAAAAGTTCATGAAAGTGATTTTAAATACAGAGGAGGAGAGTCTGGTGTAAAGTATCTTATGAGGGGTCCTTCGATTGACTGGGGTGTAATTCTACTCAACCCCGGCGAAATGATGGGTGATATGGCTCATGGTCATAATATAATAGATGAAACGTTTTACTTCATGGAAGGGAATGGCATAATGATTGTAGATGATAAGGAATATCCAGCCCCTCAGGGAAGTGTATTTTTATGTGAACCAAAAGAAATGCATAATATAAGAAATGACTCAGACAAACAAATCAAAATTGTGTTTATCAAGGGAGATTATAAACCGGATGATAAAATTTAAGTTTCAGTAAAAGTTCACTAATTAAAGATAATTAGGTAATTTATATGGGAAAAAAGAAAAAACAACCGCAAAAAGGACGTAGAGGGTCTACTGAAGAGCCGGTAGTCACCAGAGTTAAATTCCCAAGTAAGAGAATGGGAGAAATGTTCGGGAGAGTTGTTGAAATCTATGGAAACGACCGAATGCAGGTTTTTTGTGAAGATGGGAAACATCGCATTGGTAGGATAAGAGGAAAAATAAAAAAGAGGGTATGGATTAGACGTGGTGATCTTGTTATTGTAAATCCGTGGGAATGGGAAACAGAAACTAAGGATGGGTTGGGTAAATGTGAAATTACATGGAGATATTTGAGGCATGAGATTGCTTGGCTTGAACGCAATAATAGAATTCCAGAAAGTTTAAGTATAAATAATATTCCTCTTTAATGATTAATGTATTATTTAGTATTAAGTAGTGGAATGATTACTCCTAATTCTCTTTAAAAAGCAAAATTTTAAAATTTAGTAATTCGTTACTATCTTAGACTTTTTTTCCTAAATAATTAAAAAATCCTAAATTCAAATAAGATTCGTGAAAAAAAATGACAGACCAAGAAGAAAATTCAAAAGAAGAAGAAATTAAAGAAATTGTTCAAGAAGATATTTTTAGCACAGAGGATATTGAAGAAAAAGAAGATTTGACAACACTATTTGCTGTTAGAACGACAATAAATCAAGAGAGTAACATTTTGAAACAAATATTTTATAGATTTAAAATTTTAGATGTAATCCCGGATATCAGAGCTATACTTATATCTCCTCTACTACCTGGCTACGTATTTTTTGAAGCGCCCCAGAAGCGTGACGTACAGATTGCTGTTCAAGGAATTCCCCATATAAAAGGAAGGATTGTACAGAATATCAAACTTAGTGAACTTAAGCATGTCTTATTACCAAGAAGTGTGACTGAATATTTAGAGGAAGGAGATACAGTTGAAATTATAAGTGGAGTGTTTGAAGGAGCAAGAGCTTTTGTTATGCGGATGCCACATGATACATCAAGCAGTGAAGAAGTCGTAGTTAGATTATTACAGGAGGAAACTCCTATTACAATTAAAATTCATGGAGATTATTTAAAATTAGTTGAAAAGAAGAAACCGTTAGAAGAACCAATACCCGAAGTGAAAGTTGCAGAGCAATCAATCACAGATATAGAGAAAGCGATAACTTTCGAGGATGATTTTGAAGAATATGAAGAAGAATATCCAGAAAGTATTAAAGGTGTAGAGGTTGATGAATACTCTGAAGAAGAGGAAGAAGTAGATGAAGATGATGAATGGGCAAAATTTGAAGGTTTTTAGATAATAGAATTAAAGTATTTAAAAAACATCTTCATATTTCTTATTTTTTCGTTATTGAAGAAAATTATTTCGTTAAGTTAATAGAAAATTTATTTATTCTTATTTTATGTGTGTTCACATTAAGTAATTAAATCATACAAGAATTTTTATAGATTAAATATTATTTTAAATAATAAGGTATTGAATAATTTAACTTATTAAATCAGTTTTGACCTAAATGATTAAGAATATCTTCATAATGAAAGGTAATACTGGTGAATTAATTTTCTATAAAACTTATGAAGATATTTTTAACATTAAATTAACAAGTAGTTTCTTGAGTGCAATTTTCTCATTTGTAAAGCAAACATTAAAAACTGGAGAATTATCTGAAATTGAAGTTGGTCCTTTTAGGTTTATATTCGAAATTGAAAAACTAAAGAATGATGAATTAATGTTTGCTTTATTCAGTGATCGAACAGATAATTTGGTTGAACTTAGAAATCAGTTAAGAGAAATAAAAACTCAATTTTTAAACAAATTTGATTTAAATTTACTTACTGACAATTTTGATGGTGAAATTTCTAAATTCTTTAATTTTGATGAAAATATCGTTAACATTATGGAAAATAGCAAACAATTAGTTCCAAAAGAAATTCAAAATGATTTAATCAAAGTTTTTAATGAGTTACATACATTCTCTTCATTTGTCGTTTCCTCGGCTTTACTAACCCAAACTGGTAGGGTAATTATCTCTTATTTAGATCCTAATATTCTTTCTGAAATCATTAGGCTTTTAGAGGGCAGATTTCTAGTAGGTAATTTTAAAGTAAGTGAACTTATATCTTTAGAGGATTTTGGCATTCTTTCATTAGTAGGAATAGATGAACATTTCATTTCTGTTGTTCAGTTTAAACCTAATTGTCCATTTGAGACAGGTCTTATAATATCAAAGAAATTTTCTAATCGTTTGCAAAAGTTAATTTCTTAAAGACTTTGAATAAAATTGTTCAATTGAAGATAAAGATCAAAAATCAATATGTTATGAATAAGACTAAAAAATACCGATTTCTTAAAACTGTTTTATAAAGTTAAATTAAACTTATCAAAACTGGAAATGAGGTTTTAACAAAAATTAAAAAGTTAGATCATATTTACTTAATTAGATTTAATTGATCTTTAAATTTATAAAATTTAGTGTTAGGGGTAATAAAACATAATGGAAAACTCAAAATTTATGAACCAAGCTATTAATGATGAAATTTTAGCTATGTTAAACCTTAAAAATCGATACAGCTTCTTGAATAATAACCTAATGCCTATATTATCTCCAGAACAGTTCAATTTTCTAAAGAGTGTTCAAAAATTCTGCATGCGTTTTGAAAAGAAAAACAATATCATCCATGGACCCGATGAAGATGTATATGATTGGATCCCCGCTTTTGGAGAACAAGGGTATATAACTAGAGCTCATAACTTTGATATGATCGATATAAATTATGATAATTATGGGGCAGTAGCTGATTTTCTGAGATACCTCGCGATTGATATGTTTGATACTCAATTCGCTATGGGTAGTGGAGCAACTGTATTAGCTATTAATCCGATATATGAACACCATGAAGGTGTTCCTGAGAGGTTAGAAGCTATAAAGGATTTAGTTACTGGTAAAGCATCAGGATGTATTTTAATTACAGAACCTGAAAGAGGATCTGATGCTGTACACCAATTAAGTGTATGCGAGGAACAAGATGATGGTAGTTTCATTTTGAATGGAGAAAAAATTTACAATACCAATGCACCAAAAGCAAAATGGGCTGTAGCATATGCTACTGCCGAAAAAAACAACGGAAATATGATGGCTCAATTTTTAATTAATACTGATTGGGATGGTTGGCAGTGTGAGCGTGTTGGGATCCCCTATGTCCCAAAACTCTATTTAGGTCATGAGAAGTTTGTAAATCTACGTGTTCCGAAAGAATATGTTCTTGGGGGAGTTGGAAAAGGTCGCGAGCATCTTTTCGAAGGTTTAGTTCCTGAAAGAATTGGTATTGCATGTGGCGCAATTTCCCAATGTTGGGGTGCTATTTCACATGCAGCTATTTATGCTAATATGAGAAAGCAATTTGACCAAGAAATCCTAAAATTCCAAGGCGTAGGATTTCTCTTAGCAGATCTTTGGGCCAGGACAACCAATCTAACCATTGGACTTCTAAAATTCGCAGAAACTTATGATGATAAGATGGAAAAGTTTGGTGGAGAAATCCCCCGAAACATTTCAAGAGCTATGGTAGCAAGCGCTTCTCAGTTCAAGTATCATTGTACAAATCTCTCCAAGGAAATCTGCTATGAGGCAGCAAACCTCATGGGTGGAGCAGGTTTATGTGATAATACCTTAATGCATGATTATATGAATATTTCGAGAATCCAGGAAATTGTAGGGGGTTCTCGACAAATACAGCAATATATCATGAGCATGGCTCTACGGCAACTTTTCAAGATGCTTTAAAATTTTCTATTTTTTTTATTATTATAATCTATCAAGTTATTGTTGGGCCTTCCGTCCGTCAGATTCATGATTTATCTGATTGGAATAAATCTATCTTTGTTATCCCATGAGGGCAGTCTGGATAACCATTTCATAAACATTATAACGATTTAATGACACTATGGGTACGAGGAAAATATATTCCATTTTTATTCTCTCGGGTTGCTATTACCAAAAACTTAGAATGTACGTTCAAATTGCTGCCAATATAAATTAACTAAGTTTAAATTGTTTTATTAAGATAGAGAATTAGAACATAAAAATGGAAAAAGTATCGTGCTTTCAAGTTTATAGTCGTAGTGCTCAAGATGGTTTACATTTTATGGTAGATAAAATTTGGATTAAAGAAAGTAGAATATTTTTTAGAGTAGTAGAAGAAATCCCTTCACAAGAATTCCATTTTAGGAGAGAAAAAGGTAATAATGTTTATTCTATTCATGAAAATGATCTTTTTAGTATTAGGTGTAGATTATATTTTTGAATTAAATAATAAAATCAATAGATTACTCTGGGTTTAATTTTTTGTAGTTTTGTCTGATAATCTGGACAATTTTTACATTCTGGAATTTTACATAAAAGCTGAATTTTTGGTAGAATACATTTTTCATAGAATGGGCAGTTCAACAAAAGCAATTTTGATTTAGAGATTATATCATTAATCATAATAATACCATATATTTTGGAGGTATTTAAATAGAAAAAAGGATCTATTTAACTATTTAAAAAATAGAGACATTCAAATTATTAATTCATTTTAGAGTTTTAGAATTTTATTCAGTCTAACGGTTTATATTCTATCTTAATTGAATTCTCATGATTCAATTCCAATAGACTGTGTTTAAATAATGAAATGCGATACAAATTATGTTTGTTTAGAATGTGAAAAGGAGTATAAAAATAAGTTTAATATTGCTATATGTCAGGATTGTTTGGCAAAAGAAAAAGAAAACTTCAAAAAAGGGATTCTTTCAAAATATATGACTGTTAACTTATTTTTAGAAAAAAATCCCAATATTTAAAAAAAATAAAAAGAGTTATTTTGATAACATAAAACATCAATTTATGATACGGACATCTTGTATAGTGTTCGTAGACTTAAAGACATAATATATTGTTGAATCTGTCTTGAACCTCCCACAATCTCTTGAATTCTGGAAATATTCAAATATTCATACATTAAAGTATTATCACAAAGGCCTGCTCCTCCCATGTTGTTTGCACATTCATAACAAACTTCTTTTGAAAGAGCAGTTGCTTGGTATTTAAATTGAGAAGCACTCGCAACCATAGCTTGAGATATGTTTTTAGGAAGTTTTCCACTAAATTTCTCCACTTTCTCATCATAAGCTTCACAGAACTTTAGAAGTCCAATAGTTAGATTGGTTGTTTTTGCCCACAGATCAGCTAGTAGGAATCCTACTCCTTGGAATTTTAGAATCTCCTGATCAAATTGCTTTCTATTATTAGCATAAATAACAGCGTAAGCTAATGCTCCCCAACACTCTGCTATACTCATCATAGCAATAGCAATTCTTTCAGGGACTAAGCCTTCGAAAAGATGTTCCCGACCCTTTCCAACGCCACCCAAGATGTATTCTTTTGGAACTCTAAGATTTTTAAATTGTTCTTTACCCAGGTATAATTTTGGAACCCATGGAATGTTTACACGTTCACAGAACCAACCATCCCATTCAGTATTAACGAGAAATTGGGCCATCATATTTCCGTTGTTTTTTTCGGCAGTAGCATATGCAACCACCCATTTAGATTTAGGCGCATTGGTATTAAATATTTTAGTTCCATTAAGGATAAAGCTACCATCTTGTTGTTCATCACAAGTTGTTAACATATGAACTGCATCTGAACCTCTTTCTGGTTCTGTAATCAGTATTGCTCCAGGGGATTTTCCAGTAACTAAATCCTTTAATGCTTCCAATCGCTCTGGAACACCGTCATGGTGTTCATACACCGGATTAACAGCTAAAACCGTTGCACCTGCACCCATTCCAAATTGAGGATCAAACATGTCAATAGCTAGAGTCCTCATTAGGTCTACTGCCAAACCCCAGTTTTCATAAACTACATCAACCATATCAAATGAATGTTGACGAGTGATATATCCTTGTTCTCCAA
>JBHLMP010000002.1:0-126087 GCA_048938025.1 Promethearchaeota archaeon | reverse complement strand
AAAATATATTAAATTATTATTTTTTTTTTTTGTTGTTGTTTTTTTTTTTTTTTTTTTGGGTTGTTATTGTTGTTAAATCTCGCCTAAAGATTATATATTGTCAAGTATTTAATAGAAATAATAATTAAGACTTTTTTGTATAAAAGAATTGCTCTCAAAAACTAATCACTTAGAAAAGTTCGATATTATGGATATCATTATAAAAACTATTGGCGCTCCTATATAAAATCATAAAGACCAATTTTTTACAGAAGAAAAAAAGATATTAATTTGAGCAAAATTTAGGTTAAAGATTAAAATCATTATTTTAAGCGACTTTTTTAATTAAACACATAAAAAAACCAATAGTATCATGTATGTGTGGATAGATTCTTTGAGAAAATTTTAAATCCTTTCTCAAAATTTTACCAAGCACTTGAGTAAATCCATCAATACCAAATTGTGTCTTAAATTTTATTAGATCATATTCTGTACTATCTTGTAGCACATCATTTATAACATATTCATTCTCCTCTGGGGCAATCGAACAAGTACTATATAATAAAGTTCCTCCAGATTTCAATACTTTCAAACCTGATTTTAACAATCTTTTTTGAATAATTGCTAATTTCTCAATATCCTTTATAGTTTTACTTTTTTTTCTACTTTTATCTTGTCTAATTAAACCTTCTCCAGTACATGGTGCATCTAATAAAATTTTATCAGCGTTAATGTTCAGCTTATCAAGTTTTATTGCATCAAGATTTAATACTATTGAATTTAGAATTCCCATTCTTCGCAAATTAATCTCTAGGGCAGGAATTCTTTTACTATTTCTCTCAATTAAAACCAAACTTCCTCTATTATTCATTATTTGAGCCATATGAGTTGCCTTTCCTCCTGGAGCAGCACACATATCTATTATAGTTTCATCAGGTTTAGGATCAAGAATGAAGGCAGGAAGCATGGAAGCAACATTTTGTATATAGAAATAACCTTGCAGATATTCATGGAGAGAGCCTAAATTATGTGTTTCTTTCAATACTTTGAATCCATAAGAAATCCATTCAATATTTTGAAGTTCAAATCCCTTATTTTCTAATCTATTTCTTAACACTTCGGGTTGTATTTTTAAGGTATTAACTCTAATAGAAGGAGTTAAAGACTTTTCATTTGCTTCTAAAAGTTTTAGTGTATCATCCAATCCAAGAAAATCAATATATCTTTCTAACATATATGGTAAATAACCATATTCTTTAGCCAGATTTAAAACTTGGTCTTGTTCAGGATTAATACGTTATCAACTCAATCAACAACTATTAATACTTAATATAAAATAATTAATTATATTTGTTATTAATAAATAAAAGAGCCTATTCGATGCTCGAAGTAGAAATTAAAGTTAAGATCTCAGATCCTAATCTGATAAGAAAGCAATTCGAAGAAAACAATGGAGTCTATAAAATATCATTACTTCATGAGGATACTTACTTTAATTTGCCAAGAGGGTTAAGAGACTTCAAAAAAACTGATGAAGCATTAAGACTAAGGAAATCTATTGAATTCAATAAAGTTAATAAGGAAATTGTTGAAAATATAGCATATTTCTTTACTTATAAAGGGAAAAAAGTTGATACTACTACAAAATCTCGCGAAGAAATAGAAATAAAAATTGAAGATCTTGATAAAACGAAAGATTTATTGAATGCATTGGGATTTCAAGAGATCTTTACTGTAAAAAAAGAAAGAGAATCATATGATTTTAAATTCAAGAATTATAATATTAAGGCTTTAGTTGATTACTTACCTATTTTAAAACAGCACTTTATAGAAGTTGAAATTATTTCTGATTCAATAGAAAATTTAGATATTTACCGCGAAGTTCTTTTTGATTTCTTAAGTTTGTTTGGAATTAAAAAAGAAGAATCTATAAGGAAATCATATCTAGAACTGATTGCTGATAAGTTTAAAGGGAAGGTATAAGATTAATTGAGTATATTAAAAATAATATACTCAATCAGGAAATGGAAAATTTATAAACTTGAAATAAGACCTCATTTTATTAGTAATCTGTCAATTTTAGCTATTTTCCTATCTAAATCATTCTTTACTTTATGAATATCATAATTTTCATATATTCTTTTTATTAGACTTCTTTGAATAGAAGTGGAATTTTTAGATACCTCTTGAATAAAATTTAAGAATTCATAATAAGTTGTATCTATTTTCACTTTAGCTTCCATGGCATCTCACTTATAGTTTTAATTCCATTCTATTTATCACTAATTAGTAAATGAAAATATGAAAATAAAAATAAAATGGAGCCCAATTTTTGTAGATAAAAACTTTTAAGAATAAAAGCTAAAAAGACTAGTTTGAAATCGAGTTATTTTTTTAAATCTATGTATTCTCCGTCCATTATTCTTGCCGCATATCTGCGTCCTTTAATAATCCACATAATCTTATGCCCTTCTCGAGCTTTCTTACCCCATTCAGATTTTTTTTGGCGGTTCTGCTCAATAAATCGATATCCAAATAAATCTACATATTTAATCCCACTTGAAAATTTTTTGATAGGGTATTCAACATCATCTATCTCTACATCCTTTTTTCCTTCAAAAATCGCATTATAAATTTTTAGACCATTTTCTTTTAAATATTCCATAACAAAAAACCAAATCAGATAATGATAATATCTTGTGCAATAATATCTTCTTTCTTTTTATCTTTTGCCCCAGAAATTTTGATATCCTGAAGGTTAATAGTTGTTTTTGGAAAATACTCTCCACAGTTCAACCTACCAAATGTTTTTTTCTTCTCATTTGAAAATAACTTGAAATTAAAATCCATCAAGTTTTTGGCTTCTTGATTTTTAAACTGCATCATCCATGAAACTTCATCTAAATTGAATAAAAGTTCATCTAATAAAGTTACTTTTTTCAATTCTGTAGTAAAATATGTATCTTTTACCTGAATAGGAATAGGTCTTCCCCATTCCTGTAAATCATCAATTAACATTAAAAAAAATGCTAAAGGTTGTTTATCAAAAACATAATCTTTTAATGTAGTTTTAAAATTATGTAATGCTACTGCTCTCGAGGCTTTGACATAGCCATCATATTCATCATTAGATTTAATTTCATCGGGAGTTCCAAGTCCTTTTAGGAGGGAAAGTGCAGAAATAACCCCATGATCTAATTCTATAGAGCTTTTAAATTCAAATTCAGGATGTCCACGTGGTTGTTTTAAGAAAGTTTGTAAATCTTGAGTAGCTATTTCTTTATGATAATATCCTGCTCCTTTTCTTATTAAAGCACGTGCTTCTTTTGAGAGTCCTTCTTCAATTATATTTAAATATTCTTCTTGGTGTCCCTTCCAAGCCAAATTAATTTCAAAAGGAATAAATTCTAAATCTAAAGTTGGATAGCATTTTAATAACTGATTTACAAGAGAATAATTAACTGCGGTGGTCATTCTTCCCAATGGATACCCAATATCATGAAGTAGTCCAACAACCCACCAAAATTTATCTTTAAATAGTTTCTTGTCAAGTTCAATTAATTCAGAAATTAATCCTTCTAGTGAGCCTTGTCCAAAATCTTGTTCTAAAAGAAAATCACCTAATACTGCTACACGAAGAGCATGCTCTGTATGATCTCGATAGTATTTTTTTACGCTTGTACTGTAAAGAAAGGCCTCAAGATCTGGTAAGGCACGTATGAGATATAAAAGACCTTCAATTTCAATACCTCGTTCTTTAGATACGTCGTAAAGTGCGGATGATAGATCTTTTCTCTTACCAGTTAAAAAGTCTAAGTCAAAACCAAAATCTAAGCCCTCATTACCTTTAATAGATTTTTTAATTTGTTTTTCAATTGGTTTTTGTGCCCCACTAATCATTTTCATAGTAAAATTTGAAAGCTTTTTTCCTAAAAATCCTAATTTTGCTAATTCTTCTTGCGCTGCAGTTAATTCCTTATCTGCTTCTTTTAGTGATTCAAAGATTTCTTCTTTTTTACCTTCTCCTAGATATTCTGGAGGAACATTTTCTAAGGATTTTTCTACCCCTTTCATTAGGTTACTAAACCATTGACTAAAACTATTACTTTGAGAGGAGATTCGATTTAATATCCAATCATCATTTATTCGAAAATCTGGCAACTTAACTCCATTTATAGAATTTTTTTAAAAATTAATAAATGACATTAGCACTTAATTCTTTTAAATTTATAAATTTAGTTTTAATTAAGATAAACTTAAAACTTTAATTAGATAATACTCTCTTTCACTATTTCATGATGACATACAGTAATGGGATAATCTTTTTGAGAAATTAACTTAATATTTTTTAAGACTTCCACAAAAGAAGCAAGTATTACTAAATTATTTTCATCTCCTTTAATTTCCACATTTTCTTCTATATTACAATTATCTGAAATAATAGATCTTACAATTTTCACATTCTTTGAGATATATGTTTCATTGTAAATTAAAGCTTCTTCGATTTCCGAGTTATCATCAATATACACATTATCTCCTATTATTACATTGGGACCAATTTTACAATTATTTCTAAATACAACATTTTCTCCTATAGTACATGGAGGAATTATTTCTACTTTTCCTTCAACTTTAATGGACTCATCAATTAAATTCTTTCTTTTCTCTTTTAAATTTTTTAGAAGATCATTCATTAAAAGAAGATTTCCTTCTAATAATTCAGAAGGGTTACCAATATCTTTCCAAATTCCACTAATAGGATAATGATAGAGCTTTTCTTTGTCTACAACTACAGGAAATACCTCTCTTTCAATTGAAACCTTTTTATTAGGTTCAATATAAGTAAAGATTTCAGGTTCTAAAATATATACCCCTGCATTAATAGGCATAGGAACGTATTTACCATCAGAAGGAGTGTACTCATCCTTTTCAAGGAATTTAATTATTTTATTAGAATCCTTATCAATAATCAAAACACCATATCTTGACGGATCTTCGACAATCTTACTCGCAATTGTTCCTATTCCATTATATTTTTCATGTGACTTTAGCATTTCGCTAAAATCATAATTTAATATGACATCACCATTTAACATAAAAAAATTATCATCTTTAAGGAAATCCTCAGCCAGTTTTATTGCTCCTGCTGTTCCCATTGGATGCCTTTCATCTGTATAGTGAATTTTTATATTCCATTTCATCCCGTCATGAAAATAACTTCTTAGGGCATCAGCCATTACGCTTACTGCTAAAACAACTTCTCTGACACCAGCAGTTTTTAATAAAAGTATTTGACGTTCTATCACCGGTTTATTGACAACTGGAATCAGAGATTTAGGAATAGTACAAGTTAAAGGCCTTAATCGTGTTCCCCATCCACCTGATATAATAACTGCTTTTGTCATTTTTAAGACTTGTTGTAACGTAATGAACTTAACTATTTTATAAAAGAATTAAAATTAAAATTAAAATTTAACCTATTATCTCTTTTTTCATCTTTTCTAATAATATTCAAACTTGAATATTCGAACTTCTATATAATCTTCATTACGTAAGATTTTTCTTTTACTACTTATCTTATATTTGTAAAAAACCATGTTTATGAATCTTTGATTAATAAAAAGAAAAAAAGAAAATTTTTATAACAATTTAGGTTACTTTTTTTTAAATAATGGATCTGCTTCTTGTAATATACGTCTTTGAACTTTTCCTATCATATCTTTCGGAACTTCATCAATGAATTCTATAATAGCAGGACATTTCCACTTGGTCATATTCTTTTCAGTCCAAGCTATTAATTGTTCTTCAGTGATTTTACCCTTATATCCTGGTTTTAACGTAACCCATGCTTTTGTTATTTCACCAACTTTTCCTGCGGGGTCAGGTAGGCCAGCTACAGCAGCTTCTGATACTGCTTCATTACTCATTAACATCGTTTCAACTTCAGCTGGAAAAACTGAGTGACCCGCTACTTTAATTAATTGCTTTTTCCTGTCCCTAAGAGCTACTGTTCCATCTTCATTCATAAAACCGATATCACCAGTAAGAAGCCATGTTCTACCATCCCATGTTTTTAAAGTATCGTTTGTTTCTTCAGGTTGATCTAGATAACCTTTCATAACTTGCGGTCCACAGACGCATAGTTCACCTGTATTTTCTTCTCCATATTTTGATTTTGATGAGCCATCTGCTATTGGTTTTTTCCCAAAATCATCTACATCAAAAATTCCCCAATCAGTACCAGTCATTGGCATACCAATTACACCAACAGGACTTTCACCAAATAAATTCCCAGCACTAACTACGGGAGATGCTTCTGAGAGACCATATCCTTCAACAATTCTTCCACGCGTATTAGCTTGAAATGACTGTTGTACAGGAGCATGCAAAGGTCCAGCACCTGAAATACATAGTCTTAATCTTCCCATTAAACCTGGAAAACGATTTAATTCGGGGAAATCAGCAATTCTTTTAAATAAAATTTCTGCTCCAGCATAAAACAATCCCTTAGGAGCAGAAATATGAGTAATTTCTTTTAGAAATACATTAGTTGGAGGAGGTCTCGGGAATAACATCATCCATCCTCCTAAACCAATAGCAACATTCATAACAGCTGTCATAGCAAAAGAATGGAATAATGGTAATGCCCCAATATCTCCAACGCCCGGGTCTTCGCCCCCTACCCATAAAACAGCTTGCGTTGCATTTGAGACCAAGTTAAAATGTGTTAAAACAGTAGCTTTAGGAATTCCAGTTGTTCCACCGGTCATTATATATGTTGCTGTATGTTCAGTTGGATCAAAATCCACTTTTGGTAGGCCAGCTTCAGTTTTAAGCAAATCTAAAAACTGAATTGCTCCAGGAAAATCAACTTTTCCCTTAGGTATCTTTCCAATCATTTTTCCTAGCCCTTTTTTCCAACCTGCTATACCAGATGCTAGATCAGCTACATTAGTATATATAACCTTTTCAACATTTGTTTTATTAATTATTGGACGGGCTAATTCACCATACAATGCATCTAATACAATTAAAACTTTAGCATTAGTCAGTTTAAGATGGTGTAAGATCTCTAATGGTTTATAGGTTGTATTTATTCCAGTAACAATAGCACCAATTTTTACGGTTGCATAAAAACTAATTACATATTGAAAACTATTTGGTAATAAGAGTGCTATTACTTCTCCTTTCTTTATTCCTAAATTATGAAGAGCAGTTCCTAAGGAATCTATTGCCTTACCAGCCTCTTCATATGTCATCCATGATTCTAAAAACCACATCATGGGTTCATTAGCATACTTCTTTCGTTGCTTTTCAAAAAAATCTCCTAATGATATTTTTTCAAAATTGTAATTCTTTGGAGTATCTTTTGGCCACCACTTCTTAAACCAAGCTTTATCTTCATTTACTTGCCATTCTGCCATTTTTAAACACTCGTCTTTTTTTATTAAGAATTTTTACTTAGCTTGCGAATTTTAATTAGTAATTTTGGATATAAAAAGTAATTGCTTTAAATTTAAAAATTTTTCAAAAAATCAATTATATCTCATCTTCTAAGAAAGTAAATACAAAAAAAATATTATTAATGATAAAAGAATGATATTAACTTTAAAATTGATAGAAATTTTAATACGAAAATACTATTCATTTTTATAATAACAAAAAATATAAGATAAAATTAATTCGAATTATTCAGAATTAAATTAAATCACAGAGAATGAATGAATTGATTTGTATTCACGGTTTAGATGAGACAAACTGTCCTACTTGTCGAATAATTAGATCTACATTACCAATAAATTTTCTTGATACAAAGGATAATGCTTTTTTAAAAATTGAAAATCCCTTATTTAAAAAAAATTATCGTGATGATCAGGAAATTTTAAAAGAATTACTTCCTAAAAAAGTTAATAGTAATTCAAATCTGATTAATTTAATTTCAAGACCAAATTTGTTTAATGAAATCCCTAACTTTAAAAATAAAATGTTTTCAGAGCGTCTAAATGAATTAGATTTAACCAAATTTGATAAGTTTGGGATTAGTAAAAAGGCATCACTCGAAAGCCCAGAGTGGAAATTTGAAAAAGATTAATTATTTTCTTATCCTTCATTTATTAATTTTAAATAATTATATATCAAATTATAGTTATAAATCTTTAAATCATAAATATAATTTATAGCTTATTTACTAAATAAAATTTAAAGAGGTGGAACAATTGGAAACACAAATGGAAATAGAATGGTTTGGACAAGCAGCGTTTAAGATTAAACTCTTTAGTGGAAGAATTATTTATCTAGATCCGTATGATATTCCTAAAGGAGCTGAAAAAGCAGATATAATCGTAACATCACATACTCACGGAGATCATTTTGATTCAAGTAGCATTAAAAAGTTAATGAGAGAGGACACTGTTTTATTAGGTCCTGCGAGTATTGCTAGTAGTTTGAAACAATTCAATGGTCAACCATTAAGAATTGGGGATTCTTTTGACTATAAAGATTTATCTATCGAATTATTTCCAGCTTATACAATAAAAAAGAATACACATCCTAAAAGCAATGAATGGGCGGGTACAATAATTGAATCAGGTGGTAAAAGTGTTTATCATGCTGGAGATACGGGAAGAATACCTGAAATGAAAGATTTAGCAAAAAGGAACATAACAGTCGCTTTATTACCTTGTGGGGGAATTTACACTATGGATTTTGAAGAAGCTATTGAAGCAGCGTTAGATATAAAACCAGAAATTGTTGTTCCTATGCATCATTGGGGAAAAGATTTAAATGAGTTTAAGGAACTTCTCGAAAAGAAAGATCCCACTATTAAGGTAGAAATATTAGAAAATAGAACATTGAAAATTTAAAGGTGTGCTATTTGGAAATATTTTGGTTAAAACATGCTGCTTTTAAAATTAAAACAGAAAGTGGTATAATAGTTTATTTAGATCCTTTTAAAGTTCCCAAGGGTGAAGAAAAAGCAGATATTATTATCAGTAGTCATGATCACGGAGATCATTTTGATGAGGAATCAATAAATCATATTTTAAAAGATTCAACATTAGTTTTAGGTCCAATAAGTATTTCAAAAGTATTAGATAAATACAAGGGAAAGGGATTGAAATTATATGAACCTTTCAAAGTCGATGATATTAAAATTGAGTTTATTCCTGCATATAATATAAAAAGAAAAAGAGAGTCCGGAGAACCATTTCATCCAAAAGAAAGGAATTGGGCAGGTACAATATTGGAGATTGAAGGAAAGAAGATTTATCATGCAGGAGATACTGAAAGAATTCCAGAAATGAAAGAGTTAGCGTCAAGAAATATTGATGTAGCCATGTTACCTTGTGGAGGAATGTACACGATGGATTTTGAAGAATCCACAGATGTTGCAGTAGATATTAAGGCTAAAATTGTAATCCCAATGCATAATTGGGATAAAAAGATGCAGGAATATAAAAATATTTTAGCAAGGAAGGATTCTCAAATCAAAGTAGAGCTTTTAAAAAATAAACCATTAAAACTATAAAGATTTAATTAACTTTTTTAATATTTTCTTATAACTTTTATTAGTGGTTTTTTAGTTCTTAACTAAATCTAATATTTCCTTCAAATTTGAAATCTTTGTATAATTAAGTTGTTTTAAATCTTCGATGTTCATAAATTTAAAAACGTTTTTTGTGCCATAATCATCTCTAATCATTTTTTTACGTTGAATTAAAATCGGTTTAATTTCCGCGTTAGTTGCACCAATAATATCTTCCTTACTATCTCCAACATAAATAACATCTTGAGATTCTAAATTCATTCTTTTTAGGGTAATAAAAAAGATGGATGGATCTGGTTTTTTAAATCCTACTTCTCCTGAAATAGTGATCTCATCGAAATACTTAATAAAATTGTATTTATTTAAAATCGAATAAATATAAGGGGGATGGTCAAAATTAGTAATTAAGGCTACTTTTTTAGATTTTTTAAGTTCATTCAATAAAGGAATTGCATCTAAATCAATTCTTACATACTTATGCCAAGCATCAACACAAGCATGAGCAGTTTCTTTTATCTCTGATTCTTTAAGTTTTAAACCTAAAGTATCGGAAAAGTTTTTAATACGATTTTCATAAACAGTTAAATTTTTATGCAATATAGAAGGTTCTGGTTTTGTAAAGAAGTTATTACACAATCTCGCAAAAATTTTTTTAGATGAATCTAATCCATAATTTTTTAAACATTTATAAAATGTCAAAAACCAATTTTTCCATGCTTTTTTACTGTTTTTACTAGTTAACAGTGTTCCGTAAAGATCAAAAAAAATTCCTTTTATCAGCATTGTGGTATTTATTACTAAAAATTAATGTTTTTTAGAGTTATTTGATTTTATAATCTTCCTTTAAACATAAGAATTTAAAATAAGAATTTTAAGAATAATATATATCACTAAAATAAATACAATTTTTCAAATTAAAATTAAAGAAAATTTGGGAGAATAATGGAAATTACCGAATCTCTTAAAGAGAATACGTTATTAGGTTATATTTCAATGGAGATAGCTGTAGATTCGAATATTCCAACGTATAGTGGAGGTTTAGGGGTTTTATCTGGAGATACAGTACGATCAGCAGCGGATTTAGAACTTCCCATGGTTGGAATATGTTTATGTTACAGTTCAGGTTATTTTTATCAATTTTTTAATGAATATGGAGAACAAAAAGAAAGAGAAATTGAATGGAATTTCTTTTATGAGTTCGAGAGGGTACCAGAGCCAATTACTATAAAAATAGAAAATAAAGATGTAATGGTTTCAGCATGGAAATATAATGTTATAGGTCAATCTGGTCATGTATTACCTATTTATTTATTAACAACTGATGTTGAGGGAAATGAAGAATGGATGAAAAAAATGACAGGTTCTTTATACGATTCTACTTCAAGATGGAATAGAATTGTACAAGAAATGATATTAGGTATTGGGGGGGTTAAACTTTTAAAATCTTTGGGGTATAACAATATTCAAACATACCATCTTAATGAAGGTCATGGCTCTTTTGCTATAGTTGAATTGTTCAATATGTTAAATGGTGATATTGAAAAAGTAAAGAATAAAGTGGTTTTTACAACACATACACCTGTTCCTGCAGGGCATGACAGATTTGATCAAAGTC
Organism: Promethearchaeota archaeon; assembly: GCA_048938025.1. Lineage (GTDB taxonomy): Archaea > Asgardarchaeota > Lokiarchaeia > Sigyniarchaeales > SOKP01 > Loki-b32. The sequence goes on along the minus strand of JBHLMP010000002.1, from coordinate 114,946 downwards.
TAGTTGATAAGGTATTCGGAAGTAGAATGCCTGCAGAAATTCGAAAATATGCGGAAGATAATGGTCAGTTTAACATGACTTTTTTGGGTATGGCTTTATCTCGATATAGAAATGGGGTTGCTAAAAAACATGGTGAGATCTCAAGTAAAATGTTCCCACAATATGAGGTTGACTATATTACGAATGGGATTCATTTGCCTTTTTGGGTTTCTAAGCCTTTTAGAAAAATATTTAGCATAAAATGGCCAAATTGGAGGGCTAATCCTCATGTTCTTGAAAATGCAATCGAACTAGATGATTTAGACATTTTTGATGCTCATATTAAGAACAAATTTAATCTAATTAGTTATCAAAAGGGACATAGTTGGAATTTGCTTGATGAAGAATTAATAACAATAGGTTTTGCTAAACGTTTTGCTACATATAAAAGAGCAGTTATAATCTTTCATGATGTTGATAGATTAGGTAAAATATGTAAAAATAATGTCCAATTTATTTTTGCAGGGAAAGCCCACCCCAAAGATCAAAAGGGAAAAGATTATATAAAAGAGATCCATAAAACAGGTGAATATTTATATGATAATTATGGAGTAAAAGTTGTAATGATGGAGAATTATAATATGGACCTTGCACATATGTTAGTTAGTGGTTGTGATATTTGGCTTAATACTCCAGATAGATATCGTGAGGCTAGTGGGACTAGTGGAATGAAGGCAGCTTTAAATGGAGGATTAAATCTATCAGTCCAAGATGGTTGGTGGCTTGAAGGTTATAAAATGAATCCTTTAGCAGGATGGGCAATTGGACCAGATGATTCTGATCCTAAAGCTATGGAAAATAATTGGGACGTCGACGCTAATTATATATATAAAACTCTTGAAAATGAGATTATTCCAACATATATGAATCATGATGAATGGATATTTAGGCAAAAAAATGCAATCTCTTTAGCAGCTTATTTCAATACTCATCGGATGGTTGAAGAATACGCTGAAAAAGCATATAAGTTAAAAAGACAAAAACCCTGGAAATTTGTTAGCTAATTTTCTTTTTCTAATTCCTTTATTTACACTAATTAGTCAAATTTAGTAGAAATCATGCCCTAATAGATTTATATTTAATGGTTACATTTTGATCAATAATCTAAATGGAGTTACTACTAACGGAGATGGTAAAAAAGATATACCGAGTTATAATATTTTTCTAATTCTACTTCTAACTAGTTTTACTCCATATATTTTATAAAAAAAATTCGGTAAGGGAAGAAATAACTTAATACTTATTATCCTTTTTTTTTATTATTGATTAAGAAGATTTGATACAGTCTAATAATTTAAAGGAACGGATTTTTATATAATCATCAAAATTTTTCTTGTTTAAATAATCCTCCATTACTTGCTTAAAGAGATCTTCAATTGTATCTATTCCGAAAACTAAACCTCCCATATCTTTTGCCAAGAGTAACATATATTTTGAATTTGAAACAAGATAAAAACATCCATTTTTTATTTCTATTTCTGAATGGATTTTGATAATTTGATTAGCATCTTTAATGATTTCATTTGTAGTAAATAATAAAACTAAGTATTTATCAGAATATTCTTTATTTATATAGCTATCTCTTATTCCAAAAGCATTAAGTGCAATTTTTGTGTAAGATCTAAATAGATACTGAAGTCTAGTCAATTCCTTTCTGAATTTGCTTTTATTATGAAAAAAAACAAAATCTTTATTTAATTTTAAAGGTTCCTTTTCAAAATATGCGATTTCTTTTGGTGGTTTTTTAAATTCAAATTCTCTAAGAAAATCAGACATTTTACAATTTAAATATTATAGGTTTGTTTAATAATAGTAAATTTGATTTTATAAAAAAATTTCATTTTAATAGATTATAAATAATTCTTGAGAATAATTTCTAGGAAATCATGAAACTAGGATCACTTTATTTAGAAAATAGGTATATTTTAGCGCCTATGCAAAACGTAACTACTGGTCCTTATAGAAGATTTTGCCGAAAGTTTCATAAAATTGGATTAGTTTGTGTCCCAATGTTATATACAAAGCGAATTGAAAAGAATCCGGAAGATATTTCTCATGATTTATGTAAGATTGAAGAAGAAAGACCAATTAGTGTTCAACTAATTAGTTCTGATCCTATATCTCTTAAAAGAACTATAGACTATCTTGAAAGCTATAAATTTGACGTGTTAGACATAAACGCTGGTTGTCCCTCTAAAAGAGCAATTAAAGCTAAAGAAGGGGGATATTTATTAAAAGACTTAGAAAAACTTGAGAATTTGGTAAAAATTGCAGTAAATAACTCTTCTAAACCTGTCTCTCTCAAGATTAGAACGGGTTTCGAGAATTCGAATAATATCAAAGAATTTGCTAAAATAGCAAACAATTCTGGGATCGCTTTTTTAACAATCCATGCTAGAACGGTTAAGAGTTTTTTTGAAAACACTTCCTTAAATTTAGACATCGTAAAAAAATTAAAAGAAAATTTAATAATTCCTTTAGTAGGGAATGGGGATATTGCTAGTCCTAATGCGGCTAAATGCTTTATTAATTACACTAATGTTGATGCATTAATGATTGGTAGAGAATCTATGGGAAATCCACAAATATTTAATCAAATCCATGAGTACTTTACCACAGGGAAAGAAGTTCTCTTTATAAATGATGAAAAAATAATGAAAAAGAATATCGAGATTTATAAAAAATGCTTAGATGAATTTCTAAATGGAATTACACTGCCTTGCGATATTAATGAATATAAATTTACGGAACTTAAAAGGAACTCTATATGGCTAGCAAGAAATATTAAAAATTCTGCAATTATAAGAAGGCAGATAAGCAATACTAAGAATCTAGAGCAACTTGAACTGGTATTAAATAATATGTAAATAATTTAAGAATTAAATCAGTTTTTATATTTATTTAAGAGTTCATCAGGTGTAAATACACCATCTTCAGTAATTATTCCTGTAACCAATCTAAAAGGAGTAATATCAAATGCATAATTTAGACATTCAACTCCGTCAGGTACAATTTGAACCTTTCCTAAAACTTTACTTACCTCACTGCTATCTCGTTGCTCAATTGTTACATCATCAGTAATTTCTTGAAGTGAAAGAGTGGAAGTAGGAGCTGCTACATAAAAGGGTATATCATTATCATTAGCTGCTAATGCAACTAAATACGTTCCAATTTTATTAAAAATTGCGTCAGAAGTCACTCTATCCGTTCCTACTATAACTTTATTAATTTTTCCTAATCGCATTAATAATCCTGAAGAGGTATCTGAAATAACCTTAACGGGTATCTTATCGTATTGAAGTTCGTAAGCAGTTAATCTTGCTCCTTGTAATCGAGGTCTTGTTTCATCAGCGATCACGCTAATTCTTTTTCCCTCCTCTATTGCAGCTCTAACAGGTGCTAAAGCAGTACCATATTGAACAGTTGCTAGAGAGCCAGCATTACAATGAGTTAATACAGTATCTCCATTTTTTAATAAAGTAGCTCCATTTTTTCCAATTGCTTTATTAACATTAATATCTTCTTGTGCCATAAGTTGAGCTTCCTCTATTACAAGTTCAGATAAATTTGATGGATTGTCTGGATATTCGCTTATTATTTTCCAAATTCTATCTATTGCCCAAAATAAATTTGAAGCTGTTGGCCTAGTATTTCTTATAATATCCGCAGCATCCCCCATTTTTTCAATAAACTTTTCTTTTGGCAACAATTTATATTCAATAGTCGCAAGGGCTAATCCCATAGCTGCAGCGACACCTATAGCTGGTGCTCCTCTTATTTTCATAATTTTAATAGCAGTTGCAACATCTCTATAATTATCAAACTCAAGGAATTTAAGTTCATGGGGTAGCTGAGTTTGATCAATCATTTTAACCTTGTTACTAACCCACTCAATCGAAGGAATCATAAATATTTAAAATATTTATTTTATCTTTTATTTTTCCTTTTATAGTCTATCAAACTAATTAGGTTTTTGGTGGTTAATTTCAATCAAAAAATCCTAGAAAATTTAATTAAATTTTAAAAGTCATAATAAAATATGATTCCCAATTCATTCAGTACTAAACGAATAATTAAATCACCCATAATCTCTTGTTCCCGTAGAACTGATATACCAGCATTCTTGATGGATTGGGTTATTAATAGGATTCAGATTGGATATGTGGATGTATCTAATCCGTTTTATCCTTCCCAGGTTGCAAGAGTTTCTCTGAAACCTGAAGATGTGAAATGCTGGGTTTGGTGGTCAAAAAATTTTAAAAATTGGATAACTTATTATCAAAGTCATCAAGATCTTTTTAAATCATATAAGGCACATTCTTTTCAATTTACGATAAACTCTCCTTCTGAATTGGAAGGTGATTTAGGTGTTGGTTTAGAAGAAAGGTTAAATCAATTAGAATGGCTTATTAATGAATTTGGGAAAATGGCAGTCAATTATAGATATGATCCTATAATCTTTTATAAATTAAAAAGATCAAACAAAATCAAGAATAATTTAAATAAATTCAGCTATATAATAGAGAAAGTCTCTTCTTTTGGATTGAAAGAAATCATTTTCTCTTTTGCGACAATATATACAAAAGTTAATAATCGAATGAAGATGAGAGGATATATCCCTATCGATCCTTCTATTGAGAAAAAAAGAGAGATTTTAATAAAACTAATCGAAATTTGTGACAATCATAATTTAAAAATGAAAGCATGTTGTCAACCAGATTTACTGAATATTAAAGGTATAGAACAAGCACATTGTATTGATGCATATAAAATTGAACAATTATTAGGTGAATTAATTCCAAAGATAAAAGATTCAGGACAAAGAAAAGACTGTGGATGTTTTAAATCAAAAGATATTGGTGGATATACAGGTATTTTTCGGTGTAAGCATAACTGTGCTTATTGTTATGCATCTCCAGCTAAAAGATAATACAAGACAACTTTCATATTATAATCTGTTTAATTTAATCTTTTAAATAAAAAATATAATTATAAATTTTAATAGAATCTAATATATTGAATATTAAAGAAAAACCAAAATAATTACATATTAAAAAGGATTTAATTTTTATATTACATATAAATTAATGTTGAGGTTTTAACCAATATAGAGGTATTTTCATGCCAAAATGTAAATTTTATATAGTAGACGTATTTGCTGAAGGAAAGTTTGAAGGAAATCAACTTGCTGTTTTTATATGCCAAGAATCATTAACTGATTCTGAAATGCAGCGGATTGCGAAAGAAATGCACTTCTCAGAAACAACCTTCATCACTTCTTTTGAGAATTATTCAGTTAGAATTTTTACTCCAGAAACAGAATTACCGTTTGCAGGACATCCAACATTAGGAACTGCTTTTGTTATTCAACAAGAATTTATTGAGGGTAAAGTAAGAACCATCCCCCTAACTCTCAAAATTGGTCAAATTCCAGTATTGTTTAAATATAAAGGAGATTATGTCACAGAAATGCGGATGGAACAAAAAGAACCGACATTTCATGGATTTTTTGCTCCAGATCTAATTGCGGAAGTATTAAGTCTAAAAGAAGACGATATTGATAAAAGATTTAGGATTCAAGAAGTCTCTACAGGCGTTCCTACTATTATTACTCCTCTAAAGTCCTTGAATGCATTAAAAAGAGCTAAAATTAACTCAGATAAATATTATGATTTAATCGAGAATACTAACGCTAAATCAATTCTGATTTTTTGTCCAGAAACGTATGATAAGAAGAATGACTTAAATGTTAGATTTTTTGCAGATTTTTATGGTGTACCCGAAGATCCTGCTACTGGTTCTGGAAATGGATGCCTAGCAGCATATTTGGTTAAGCAGGACTATTTTAATAGGAGAGCCATAGATATACGTGTTGAACAAGGATATGAGATTGGAAGACCGAGCCTGTTGCTTCTGAGGGCAGAGGAAAAAGAAGGAAAATATTATGTTTCGGTTGGAGGTAAGGCTATAATCGTTGCAAAAGGAGAATTGGTTTAAATAGAAGTGTTTATTTTTTAATTTGATTCTTAATTTCTAATTAATATATAATATATCTTTTTTCTTAAGCCCTCTTTAGTATTTGATTTATTAAAATACTCTTTAAACAACTTGACATTATTGGAAGAACTCCAAAATAAAGACTAATATTAAAGATTTTATCGTATGAAGAATTTTAATAATTAAATTATAGATAATTTCTTATGAATCTTGTTTTAAACTAGATTCACTAAAAATTGGACTACTGAAATATTAAGTTAAAAAGAGGATAATTAGAAATTATTAGGTGTTATTAAATGAAACAATATTGCATAGAGCAACAAATTATTCAAACTATTGAAACAAAAGAAGAATTATATATCAAAAGCATATATGAAAAAGCAAGATTTGTAAGATCTGAATTATTATATTGGAATTTAATTAATAAGCTCCCCTTGAGAAAAATTTTTCGTCAATTTTTAAAAGTTTGTCCTTCATGTGGACGTAAATATTCTGATATTTTCATCGATTATTATATAGACAAGAAGATTTTTTGTAAGAGATGCAAATTTAGTGCAATTCTGAATTCATCCATTATATCGCTAGCATTAAATATTGTAGCTAGAACTCTAAAAATGCCAAAAAATGCATTTAGGAAAATTTTAATGAGTAGCCCTTCTTTAAAAAGACTTGTTCTGACATATATAGAGGGAGTTGGTATTTATGGATTACGAGTTCCTCAAGTTCCAGCGGGTCCGATTATTACTCTCTGGTCTATTACACATCGGTGTAATTTAAACTGTACTCATTGTTTTATCCATCAAAACGGTGGAATGAAAGAGTTATCATTTAATGAAGTTTGTGATGTAATAGATCAACTATATGAAGCTAAGAATTATGTGTTAGGATTTACTGGTGGTGAAGCTCTGCTACGTAATGATATTTTTGATATTATTAAATATGCTTATAAAAAGAAGATGCATCTTGCTCTTGCTACCAATGGAACTCTAATAACACTTGAAGTTGCAGAAAAGTTAAAAGATGCAGGATTAGGTTATGTACAAGTTAGTATTGATGGTTTAGAAGATATCCATGACAAAATTAGGGGATCGGGTGTTTTTAAAAAAGCAATTCAAGGAATAAAAAATTCTATAAATGCTGGTCTTTACGTAAGTATGGATGTTGTAATTACAAAATTCAATGTTAAGCAAATTTACGATCTAATAAATTTGGCAAAAAAATTAGGAGTTTCAAAGTTTGAAATCCTTGATTTTGTTCCTTCAGAGAAAGCCGCTTGTGTAGAGGAAATAGCCCTTACACCCCTTGAAATGGAACAGTTTGGAGCTATTGTTTGCGATATTTGGAAGCAATTAATGAATGAAAATTACCCAATGACTCTTTCATATAAAAATCCAATATTTAATAGAATTCTAGCTCAAAGATATCCTAATATTGGTTTTATGCCATTTTTTAAAGGTACATTCCCTAAAGATGCTATAAAATTCTTTAACTTCTCTGAACGATTAGTAAAAGGTGTTTTTGGTGAACAAACACCCTTCTCTCCATTTATTACAGGTTGTGAATCAGGAATTTACGTTATTCATATTAAACCTAATGGTGATGTAACTCCATGTCCTTTAAATGCTGCGTACCTTGGAAATATTAAGAAGCACCATATTCAAAAAATATGGCAGCAATCACCTATTCTGAATGAATATCGTGGTCTTAATTTTAAGGGGTATTGTGGAAAGTGTGTATATAAAACAGTATGTGGTGGTTGCAGAGCAAAAGTATTCCTTAAAACAGGAACCTATAATCATTATGATCACACGTGTGTATTGAATTGTAAGAAATAGAAATTTCTAAATCTTTTTTCAAAATATTTAATTTTTAACTTTTCTTAAAATCTCTTAATTGATTTTTATTTATTTTTCTATAAAAAATATGGATTACAAAATAAAATTCGGATTAGCCGCTTTTTTTGTCATTATTATCCAATCGATAATAAAATTAATAGGTGTTATAGTAACTGGGAGTTTAACCTTCTTATCTGAATCCATTGATACTCTAACTGATATCATCTTTGTACTTCTTACAATCTATTCAATATATTTGAGTTTGAAGCCCCCAGATTACGAACATATGTATGGACACTCTAAAATTGATTCGATTGGTGCTATGATCCAAGGACTTCTTCTGATTAATATTTATATTTACCTTATAATTAGGGCATTTCAAGTGATTTTAGAAAAATCTTCTAAAATCTTCAATCCTGGTATTGGGTTCCAATTGTTAATAATCTCTTTTACCATCAATCTCTTTTTCTCACGATTTTTAATTTGGCAGGGGAAAAAAAGAAATAGTTTATCACTCAAAATTCAAGGTCTAAATTTATTCCAAGATTCACTAAGAGCTATACTAGTATTAATTGATTTCATTTTTGCTCTTTTTTTTGAAATTGAATACTTAGATCCTTATTTTAGTGTTGCTATATCAATTTTTATAATTTATGGAGCAGTTAAGTTATTAATTGAAGGGATTGGAAATTTAATTGATGTAAATCCTATAAGTGCTTTCATTTTAGAAGAAATGAAACAAAATATTTTCAACTTAGATCATGTAAATGGAGTTGAAGAACTAAAAGTGAGAGCGACCGGGAACACATTATTTTTAGAAGTTCACTTATCTGTAGAGGATCATATTTCAATAATCCATGCTAATGAAATTACTAAAGCAATTCGTACTATGACCAAAAAGTATATTCCATTTTATAATGTAGAAACTTTAGTTGAAATGAATCCACTTAGCGGAGAAAAGTCCATAGGGGAAAAAATTATTAATATAATTCATTCAATGAAAAGTGAATTCCCTAAAATTCTTAACTTTAGGGACGTAAATGTTTTTAGAGTTGAAGATAAAAATTTTTTATCATTATCAGTTGTTCTCGATGAAAGCTTATCTTTAGAAGAAGCTCATCAAATATGTAATAATTTTGAAAGAGATTTGAAGATGCAATCTCCATTAATTTCAAGGATCATTACTCATATAGAATCAGGTCCAACTATTAAATTATTATCACCAGATCAAATAGTATGTGAAAGGATAGACCCTCAAAGAATGCAAGTAATTCAGAAGTTAATTGAAGAAGTACTCCGAGAAGAAGCTCAAGCTAAAGGTTATCATGGATTAGAATGTTGGACAGCAATGGATTTATGTGTGTTAGAACTTCATATTTTTTTTGATGGATCTTTGAATATATCAGTTGTTCATGATCTAATAACAAAATTAGAACAAAAAGTAAGGGAAAAACTTAAAATTGAAAACTTATATGAAATTATTTTTCATTCAGAACCGATAAAAGGAAGAACAGATGGTATTATTTTCTAAAAAAGTAATTCTTGTTGAAAATTCTTAAAAAAATGAATATTTAAATCAAAACTTAAAAGGAAAATTTATATTTCTCTAGTCCAAGTTCTTTTTGAATGGTTTTAATATCCTCTTGAACGCTTTTATTTACTGGAATTCCAGCTTTCTTTATTTCTTTCTTGGTATAATATTCTTTCTCTCCTGCTGTATAAATGCGTTTTGCTCCAGGAGCTTTTTTTGAATTTCTAAGTTCTCGCATAATATTTCCTGTTATTTCTCTGAATTTATCCAATGGTATAAAATTATTAATATTAATCGCCAAAAAGAAGTGACCCACTTTTAACCTTTTTTGACCATTTTCATTAACTCCAGCAGTATCTTTAAGATAAATTCCATCTTGTAATGCTGATGATAAAATTTCAGCGAATGTTGCATATCCATATCCTTTATACCCGGATGTATCTTCTCCTTTTCCACCAAGAGGTAGTAACGCTGCTGAGCGATCAGCAAGATCATGCAATACATCACTAGGATTAATCTCCGAGTTACCATTTTTTGTAATAATAACACCATTCGGAAGGGATCTATGCATTCTATTGTAAACTTCGACTTTCCCTCTCTGGATAATGGATGTAGCACAATCGATTAAAAATGGAAAACTTTCATCTGTTGGAGCTCCATAAGTTAATGGGTTTGTTCCTAACATTGGCTCGACTCCAAATGTTGGAGGTACGGAAGGTCTAGTATTAGTAGTAGTAAAACCAATCATGCCTTCTTTTATAGCCATCATAGAATAATATCCTGCGATACCGAAATGAGTAGAATTTCTTACTGCTACAGCTCCTAATCCATATTTCTTAGCTTTTTCTATAGCTAACTTCATTGCTTTATAACCTATAACGTGTCCCATACCACATCCCCCATCAATTACAGCAGTAGCAGCATTATCGTTAATAATCTTTATTTCAGTCTTAGGATTATAAATCCCGTCCTTAATTCTATCACAATACATTTTAAGCCTCTGAACTCCATGGGAATTTACCCCCCTTAAATCAGCAGTAATAATGATATCAGCAATAATTTCTGCATCCTCTTCTGGTACTTCGAGTTTATTGAAAACTTCTCTTATGAAACTCTTTAAAAAGTTAGCATCCACATAAATTGTGTCATCCAATGAAGTTTGAATTGTGTCATCTAATGAAGCTTCTATTGGAGCTTGTTCTTTTGTTTCTTCCATAATTATCGCATTCTTTAAGTAATTTTGTGATAGGATTTATTTATTTAACTAGCTATTTATATAAAATCCTATTTAAGATAAGTTGAAAGTTCGTGATTTTTTAAGGATTTTAATAATTTTTTCGTATTTTTTTAATAGTTTTCTCAATTATCAGTGATAATAAATTTACCAAAAATTTTAATAAGCTCCAGATTTAGAATTTTAATAAATTTAGAAGCGATCTATATCTAATCTAGTGATGAAAAAGAAACATTAGAAAGAATTAGAATAATAAGTAAATAATTAGAAGGGAAAGTTATATTTATTTAGTTCAAGTTCTTTTTGCATTATTTTAATATCATTTTGTAGGCTATTATTTAATGGAATTCCACCCTTTCTTCTTTTATTATCAGCAAGATATTCTTTTTCTCCTGCTGTATAGATTCTTTCTGCTCTTGGATCCTTCTTTGAATTCCTAAGGTCTCTCATGATATTCCCAGCGGTTTTTTTGAAGGAGTTGATTCCTATGAAACTTTCAATATCTATTGCTAAGAAGAAATGTCCTACTTTTAATCGTTTTTGACCACTTTCAACAATCCCTAAAGTATCTCTTAAATAGATTCCTTCTTGCAAGGCAGCAGATAAAAGTTCTACAACAGTAGCATACCCATATCCTTTATAACCAGCAGTTTCTTCCCCTTTACCACCTAGTGGTAATAATGCTGCTTTTCTTTCAAGCATCTCTTCTAATATTTTTCCAGCATCAATCATAACTTCACCCTTATCGTTGATAACAGTATTTTCTGGGAGTGGTTTATTAATTCGATTGTAAAGCTCTACTTTGCCTCTTTGAATAATGGAGGTTGCACAATCCAAAAGAAATGGAAATTCTTCATCAGTTGGAGCTCCAATAGTTAGTGGATTAGTTCCTAACATTGGTTCTACACCAAATGTTGGTGGGATAGATGGCCTTGCATTGGTAACAGCTAATCCTATCATCCCTTCCCTGATAGCCATAAGCGAATAATAGCCAGCAATACCAAAATGCGTGGAATTCCTTACAGCTACAGCTCCAAGACCATATTTTTTGGCTTTGTCAATTGCAGTATTCATTGCCTTATATGCAATAACATGCCCCATTCCGCAATTTCCATCCCAAAGCGCGGTTGTAGGGCCGTCTTTTATAATGTCTATTTTTGTTTTTACCTCATAAATTCCTTCTCTAATTCTATCATAATACATTTTACATCTTTGAATACCATGAGAATCTATCCCTCTTAAATCTGAAGTTATTAAAACATCTGCAATAATATTAGCATCTTCTTCTGGCACTCCAAGGCCAATAAAAACATCTCTCATGAAATTTTCTAGAGTTTTAGCATCAATATACACAATCTCATTTGACATCTTAAAAATTTCCTCTTTTACACTTAATAAATTGTTTATAAATTTAAGAAATTATACTCAATATTAAATTATCTTTATTGATTAATCGCATTTAAATCATATCAATATATTTGAGAGCCACTTAAAATTTCACATGTGATATCTCTATATTTATATCCTTAATAAATCGATTAATTTTGATCTTATTTAGTATAAAATTTGATAATTCTTAATTAATTAAGATCCGTTTTGAACGAGGAATGAAGAGTAAAGAAAAGCTGAAATGCCCCGTCTGTAATCTTAAATTTATACCTAGGACGTTCTATCCTGAAGAGGCAATTTTTTCGGCTCCAGATGGCAAGAAATTATCCGGTTTTGATGGTTATATAAGTTCTAGTGGTGTTAAACCTCCTGAGGTAGTCCTTGGTTCTTGGGTTACCTATTGTCCTCACTGTAATTACATATTAAAGTTTGCTAAAGAACTTGTAAAAAAAGAAAAAATTCAAATTTCAAATATAGCTAGTAAAGATTTTAAAGAAAAATATAATAGTTATTATTTCGGATTTCCATTTGAAGATTATTCTCAATATCTCAAAAAAATAACATCAGAAATATCAAATAAAATTGAGTCTTCACTAAATGGTTTAGACATATCTGTTTGGGAAAATATGTACGAAATAGAAGATACTTTTAAACTATTAGTCCGATTTATAGCGAATTTAGAAAATTTCTGTGATACAAGGCTAAATACAAGTAATAATAAAGATATGCCAGCGAAAATTAAAGAAATGAAATTTTCTATTGATGTAGAAGAAAATTTATTAGATTTAAATAAAATTAGAAATGAAACCGTTAGAGGAGATTATGAATTATCATTAGAGGATGAGAAAAATATCAATGCGGCTATCGTCAATTTTATTTTATTTTTAATTAAAGAGCAAATTGAATCCCTATTAGATGGTAAAAAATTAAAAAGTAAATACTACTATGTTGATTTAAGAGATTTTAATTCAGAAATTAAACATTTTCTAACCGGTTATCTGAATGAAATTTTCCATAATGATAAGTCAATTAATACTCAGATACAGGTATTTTTAGATACACTTTTAGGAAATGGAAAGAAATAATATTTGATTAAATCTATTTTAATCTTTTTTTACTCAAACTAACTATTCTTTAGTGACATCACCATATTATTTGTTTTTTTGAATCTATTTGTCATATTCTAAGAATATGATATTAAATGATTTAAACGCTAAAGTTGAGGGTAGATTTTTTAAGGAAGTAACAATAGAGGATGACGGAGATCAAATAATATATGTATTTCCTGATACAAAAGAATTTATATCAATCATTAAAAGAAAAATAGTCAAGGAAGAATTGAGATCAAGCCAAGAAACTTAAAACAAGGAAGATGTAATATTCAAGAAAAAGATTTATATCTGATAAATAACTAAGAAATATGGAACCTTAGGCCAGTTCTGTAATCCTATACTGGATGAACCGTAAAATGGTCTCTAGCGGAAATTGCCCGATTTAAGGTTTCATAATCATTATTATCCATCGTTATGTTCTCGTCGAAGCATCGGCCATATAGGTGGGTGCTTGGGCAGTATCTTTTGTAGAAAAGATATACGTCCGTAATGTCGAACCCGATCAGGCCCGGGAGGGAGCAGTCGTAAGGCGAGGTGTTCACGCTTTATGGTGCAGGTGTGGAGAGGCATAACACCTGGTCATAACAATGGGATTGAGATCAAGATTCGGGTTATTAAAATTTACAATCTATGAATTTTAAACCCTATAATCTTCTTTTTCTTCTAAAGTTAATAAGTATGAACAAGCTCCATTATTGGATTTAAGATTGTATTCTAAAATTTTACCAGTATATTTAAAACTTGGATCAATTTCATTTAAAAAACCGGATGTATAGAGTTTACACAAACTTTAATGATTTAATCTTTACTTATGACTATTTAATTGTTTTTGTTTTAAGCTTATTAAATTAATTAACTGAAAAGTGTATAGAATATAAGGATTTTTCAATTCTCTGATATTGAAAACAGAAAAATAGATTAATTGATGTTATGTTTTTCTTCTACATGTAAAATATAATGACATATTCTATGGTTAGAGGAAAGAATACAAGTTTTAATTTCTGAGTCAAAATTCATTTTTGGAAACATTTCATTTAAGAATCCTTTCGTAAAAGGTATACAAATGTTATTTTGAAATAGGGAAACATTCGAAGGATTATAAGAACCTCCTATAGGACAAAACTTTTTTGAGTGTTTAATGATTATCTCGTATGAATTATCATTAATCTTTGTTATTTTTGGTTTTGCTTCTAGTGCAATATACGCTTGTTTTAAAGCACTTTCTATATTGGTAGTCCATCCTCTCTCTTTATACAATTTGCCTAATTTTGCACCTGATTTTGAAGATATAGCTTTTGGTAAATTAGGGCCTCCTACATCAATCATTTCCTTTATATACGCCTGAAAAAACTTTAATGCATCCTTCAAATTAAAAATCACCTACTAAAAATAACTAAAAAAACTGAGCACCTACAACCCTAAGATATACAACAAAAAAGTTATTTATATACTTATCTTTTTATGTCAATTTTACTTTTAAAATTTTTATGTTGGTAAAACTGTAAAAACTTTATAAAAAAACAGGATTCTCATTTAATATTTAAAGTAAATCGAAGTAATTTATCTTTATCCTCTTCAGCATAATCAATTCCTATTCGCTTGTTTAAAATAATCTTCTTATCTTTAACTTGCTCTCCTTCAGTAAAATATAGTCTTGAATCTGTAGCACATGAATCAGTTCCATTAAAAATTTTTTTAGTAATATTCATAGCCATACAAAGTTTCCCTGGTCCATCACATAAATTCTTAAAATTTTTCCCAATCTTTACTTTTCTATTCTTTTTCATCAATTCAATACCTTCTATTGGATATAATTGCCGTATGAGTATTGCACACGGAACACCCTTAGGTTCTGTAATAACGTTTAAACAATAGTACATTCCATAGACAAAATAAATATATAAAGTTCCAGGTTCCTCATACATCACTTTTGTCCTTTCTGTCATTTTGGAATTATAAGAATGACATGCCTTATCATTAGGCCCAAGATAAGCCTCAACTTCGAATACATTTCCAACCATAGTGCCTTTATTTGATTGCCTTACTAAATTTTTCCCCAGTAATTCTTTTGCTACAAGTTTAGTATCTCTATTGAAAAATTCCCTAGTTAATCGTTTATTAACTCTCAAATTCTTATATCTTTTTTATTGAAAATTCCTTAATTAATCTAAAAAGAATAATTATTTTAATTATTAATTTACATAATTCTTAAAATTTAGGGGATATATATAAAGGCACCAGAAAGAGTATTGAAAGCCATTAATCATGAGGAACCAGATAGAGTTCCGGCTTTTGAAAGTGCTTTCACGAATTATACAATTATGAGACATTATGGTGTTGATCCTACTAAAGGTCGTGGTTATTATATAACTTATGATTTCTGCCGCAGAGCTCAAATAGATCTGGTTCTAAGCTATGTAAGTGTTTTTCCTAAAAAGTCTATGAAAGGTGGATACATCGATGAATATGGTCGAATCATGAAAACTGAATATTCTAAAGATGGAACAATGATATTAGCCTATCATGGTGGATCTTTTAAGTCATTTGATGATTATGAAAGTTGGGAAAAACCAAATCCATATTCAGAAGTAAGATTGAATCAATTTTTATTAGGAAGAAAAGAACAAAAAAAACTCAATGATGAAGTATTTTCTATTCCAGCAACAGGAAGCATATTCGAAGTTGCAATGGAGGGTTTTGGATTAGAAACCTTTTCCAGAATTTTAGCTAAACCAAAACACGCTAAGAAAGTTTTTGATGATCATGGGAACTTTACTCTTGAACTTGTAAAAATTCTTGCTGAAAATGATGCTCAAATAATATTATTATGGGATGATTATGGTTTTAAAAAGGGACTCTTCATGCCTCCGAGAAATTATAAGATTTATATATTCCCATGGTTAAAAAGAATATGTAATGCTGCTCATAAACATGATTGTAAAATATTATTACATTCTGATGGAGATTTATCTGAAATTTTTGAAGATATAATTAACTGTGGTATAAATATTATTAATCCTCTTGAACCTACAACTGCGAATCCAGAATATGATATATTCAAATTGAATAATAAATATGGAGATAAGATAGCTTTTTCTGGTAATTTAAACCCTGTGATGTTAGCATTAGGGACGATTTCTGAAATTGAGGAATACGCAAAGGGATTAATTCGAGAATTAGCACCGGGAGGAGGATATTTTTTTGGATCTGGACACAGTATCCATCCAGCCGTAACAGTAGATAGATTTGAAGCAATGCAAAATATAAGGAGAAAATTTGGCAATTATCCTATAAATCTTCCTGATTAAAAATTTTGTCTCCTTTTAAAAAAATGCAATTAATATCTTCCCATTTTTTCAATTAATGCTTTAGCAATGCCTAAATTTCGACTTGCCATTGTTATTGGTTCCCAGGGCCACTCACACCCTGCTGCGTACATATATAATCCACCTGGCTTTCCTGCTTCAATAGTATTCTTTATTTCATTATAAACACCTGAAACTGAATATGTTTCACTGCCTAAGATTTGAGTATTCGTATTTCCTCTAATACAGTTATTTTTTCTTATTTTTTCTTTAGCTAGTTTCAAATCGACTTGATAATCCAGATCTAAAATTGCAGCATTTGTCGATGAAACTAGTTTTAGCATGTCTCTCCCTTCTTTGTCGACTACTGAGTTATCTCCACAGATATGATATAAAACAGGCACATTTTTCTGAATATAATTAAACAAATCTTTTGTTGCTTCTAAACAACTCTTTTCATATCTCAAAGGACCTATTTGAGAGATTGCAGAGTCTCCTGCTCCAATTATATTTGCCCCCGCTTCAATCTGCAATCTAGCAAATTCTTTTTGGATAGGAAGAATTCTTTCGATAAGTGCTTTTATTCTTTTATCCCAATTAGTATGCTTACATAATTTAAGGACTTCTACTAATCCAAATAGGCAACATATTTCTGCAAATGGAGCTTCAATCCAACCGACAATGCATTGTTTACCTCCTACTTTCGACGAGAGAAATTCTACAGCCTTAACTCTATTTTGAATTCTTCTATTTTTTAATAGTTCTGGTGTTTTAATAGAGTCAAATTCTTCAATTTTTAAATGAGTTTTGGCAACTGGTGTGTGGCTTTCCCAGTCAATCTCAACACCCCATGCATTTGCTTCACGATAAGCATCTGTAGAGACATTAACGTGATCTATTCCAAAGAATTCAGAACATTTTATCATTGAATTTGCTAATACCTCTGGTTTTTGACAATATTCGTGATTATAATCTACATTTGATAAGGAAGCAGCAAGATGCATGATAAAAGGATTAAAAGGGATCTTTTCTGGTATTCCCCTTATTGCTGATAAAGTTAATTCTAATGAGTTCATTCTAATATCAATTTTTAATTTTAATTCAACTCAATAATCACGAAATTCATTTGCAGCATCAAACATAGCAACAATATTTTGTGGGGGAACCTCTGCTGTTATATTATGTATATTTGCTGCAATATAGCCTCCTCCAGGTTTAAAACATTCAATATTTTTCTTAACTTCTTCTCGAATTTGCTTGGGAGTACCAAATGGAAGTGTTTGTTGCGTATTGCACAAACCTCCCCAAAATGTAATTATTTTACCAAACCTCTTTTTCAAACTACAAGGTTCCATATCATAAGCAGAGATTTGGACAGGATTATAAATATCATATCCAATTTCTGCCCAGTGAGGAATAAATAATGGAGTAGATCCGCAGCAATGGTAATTAATCTTAACATCTGCTAGTTGATGTATTTTTTCAGAAAGCTTTTTTTCAATTGGTTTTATAACTTCCTCATATATTTTTAAATTCATAATCGGACCTGCTTGTTCACCCAAATCTCCATTAATACACACAACTTCTAAATATTCACCAACTTCATTTAAAAAAGTTATATTATAATCTGTCCAGTACTTTAAAAGACATTCCATTGTAGCGATAATCAATTCTGGTTTTGTCTGCAAATATCTTAATGCTCTTGTAAAACCAAAAAGAAAAGTTGTATATTCGTAAATACATCCTATAGGTGGAGTAGATAAAGCAAAATCAGTTGTTTGGCTTAATTTTTTCGCATAACCCCTTAATCCTTCAAATGGACTTTTATCTTTTCCATTTGGCCAATCATAATTTTTGATTTTATGAATAGTTTTAAAATCTGCTAATGGATGTATGACCGGATCATAATATAAAATTTCATCTAAATCTTTCTTTGCGTCATTTCCCCAAAAGCAACCAAATTGATCATATACTCCAACATACTTTCCTTCATATTGTGGTTGGTAATCATTTACATTTATCATCCCGCCTAAGGGACGAATATATCTAATATCAATATTAAACCTTTCTAATAGTTCTTTACATGGTAATGCAATTTGCTGTACAAAATCACAATACTGAATATTATTATCATTAATATCCAGAAAATCTAACAACCTTTTATATGCTTTTATATGAATTCCAGATTGATGTCCACCTAAATCAATAGGTACCTTATCTGGTTCTTTATGATTTAAGGTTGTATTTACTCTTTCCCTTGAGTTCATTAGTAAATATTTAGATTTTTTATTATAAATAATTTCTTTTTTAATTAAAATTTGAAAAATATAGCAAAATTCACTAAGAATTTAATTGCTCAATCTCTGCAAGAAAAAGGTCCGCGATTACAACCCATTTTCGTTTTGTATCAAGTTCACTTAAAGATTTATTTGTTATTTCTTTTCCTTTTTTAAGATAATCAATCGCTAATTCATAATTCCCTAATTCTTTATAACAAATCCCTAATTTAATGTAAGTTTGATAAACATACCAATTTTTATCTCCTATCTCTATGGTTTTCAGGAATTCTTCTATCGCATGCTCATGTTCATTAAAGAACATTAGAATTTCGCCATAAGTATCATGATAAGTAGCATTATCAGGCACACGCTTTATGAGATTTTTAATAACCTCTAAAGATTCTTCTTTTTTATTTAGATATTGTAACCAGCAAGCTTTATAATTAAGAAGATCATTATCTTCTGGATATTTTTTAATCATATTATCAATAATTTCCAAACCTGCTTCAGCATTTCTCATTTCTTTAAGAATATAGGCCCTTTTGATTTGGATATTCTTTTCTTCTTGAGGAAAATCTATAAGCATTTTATCTAATAAGGCTAATACTTCTCTGTATCGATTCATATTAATTAGGATTTTGCTCTTCGAATAATATAGATCAATGTTATGGGGATTTAAGTTAATAACTTTATCAATCTCTTTAAGAGCCTCGTTAAAATTGGTTGCATTTTGCTCATTAAAGTTTACTTGTTGATTATTAAAATTGTATGCTTGGATCTCTTGCCAAATTAATCCTTCTAATTTATCATAGCTATCTATTAATTTTTTCTCTTTCTCAATTTTATATGCTAAGTAATGGATATAATCCGGTAAAAACTTCCTAAGAGCATTTCTTAAACCATTGGAAAATAAATTATCACAGATCTCATCTAAAATGGCCTCAACTGTAAATTCCAATGTTAATGGAGGAGTTTCATCTGGATACTCTTCATATAAATTATATAAATATGTGAGCTTAGCAATATGTTCCTCAACAATAGCATTAAGCATTCTTTCTAATTTCTCATTTACTTGAAAATAATAATTTTTATCATCCTCTACCTCCAATTTAAAAAACTTTACAGGATAAATATCTTCTTCAACAATTCGTAGTATGGTGAAATTAAGTTTGATAAGACTAATATCATATTTCTTAGAAAAATCCTGAGGAGAAATATAATGAGGAAACTCATTCGGATGGTTTAATGAGAGAAAGAGTAAAACTTTGTTAAAATCTTCTTCCACATCTAAAGTAGATTTAATCTTTTCATTTTCATAAGGTAATTTTAAAATATTATTGAGATATCGGAACTTAATATTATTATCCTTAATTTTGAATTTCTCGAAGAAATTTTTGGTCTTTTTAGTTATCTCCCTAATCCGTTTACTTTCTGCCTCTAAAATTGACTGTCTATCTAAATCATACTCTCTTAACATATCAGAATATGCTGATTTACCTAATTGTGTAATCCTATATTTCTTGTTTTCCTTTTCTAAAAATCCATCATCCATTAATGAATTCATATTTTTTGATAATGAAGATTGGTTAATAGAGAGAGGTTCAGCAAGGAAATCAGCCCATTTGCAAAAATTATTATTATATACCATCCAGAGAATCCAATGGTCATAGTTCCTCTTATTTGTGATTGCTTTAGGAGGATAACTTAATTTTCTTCTTGCAAACTTCGTTTGAGATAATTCATAAAATCTATCTTTGCCTTTAGGAGTGATCTCGTATTTATTATAAGCACTTTTATTAACATAAGCTTCTTCAATAAGAGTTTTAAAATAATTATATAATGTTGATTTTGAAAATATTGTATCAGATTCAGAATTTTCAATTGTGAGAAAATCTGAACTTGTACATGACTCATTGTTATTTAACATCCAAAGAATTACTAATTCAAAATTAGGCTTACTCAACTTGGAAAGAGGTTCCAAAAGTTCATTCGGGGGATAATTGATTGTATTTTCCAAGGTAATCTTCCAGTATTACATTTTTCATAATAATTACAGGTTCTCAATTAGAAATAGTATAAAAATCTATAAAAATGTTTCTGTCTGGAAACTTTTCCGAGACTCCAATTGGAGTTTCTGGAGTAAAACTATATATTGAACTCTGATCTAATAAATATTAATAAATAAACGGAAAAATAAAAAAACACTGATACAAATCATACTGAACTTGTAAAATTTATTTGTCAACTATATAGAAAGGTAATTCAGAGAGAGAATAGAGGGCGTGGTTAAAGGAGAGCTCAATTGTTCATATTCTGAATAACAATTTGAGCTCTCCACATTAAAATTACGAAATAGAAAAATTTATAGTTATAAATATATCAAAAAATTGAAATAAAAAAGAGGTAATTAAATTTGACAGAAGTTAAAAAACAAATATCATATGAATTTGAAGAAATCTTATCTGAAACTAAGAACGATGAGATTAAGAGAGATTTGATAAATCAGCTTAGTCAAATCTATACAATCCCAGATGATTTAGATATAATAGATAAGAGGAGAGCACTAAAAAGATGGGAAAAGTCTCTTGATTATTATTATTTACATCCTGAGAAATTTAAATTTGGATTTAAAGACCTATGAGTAAATTTAAAAGGTGGTGGATACATAAAATGGCACAAATTATTGGAAAAAAACCTAATATAATTAATAGCTCGATGAATTGTGGTATTTGTAGTACCGAAATTAAAAATAGGGCTTCAATCTACCATTCAGGAGTTTATACAAGAGTTATCTGCGAATCATGTTTGAAAAAATTTTCTACAAATGATATTGAGTTAATGGTAAATCTTTTCACTGCTTTTGGTGGATATTTTGGTAAATATAAGAAACCTGAATATATACTATATATAATTCTAAAGGAATTAAAAGAAAAATCAAAGTATAGAGAAAATTCTTTTAGTGCTGCTGAAATAAAGCTAGAGTTACTTCATAAAGCGTTATTGTATGGAATTTCTCCTGAAAAATTCTTTCAAGGATTAAAAACAATTATTTAATAATATTAAAGGAGGTGGTTAAATCTGACAGAGAGTAAGAGGATGGTAATCCCCGATTTAAAGCAAAATAAGGAAGTAATTTTAGACAATTTATCTGATTTCAGATTTAATAATAGTACAAAAGAAAATTCAAAGAAAGCTATTATTAAAGTATCAACATATTCTTATGGAACCAATGGCAAGATTTGGCATTATTTGTCTAAGTTTGCTAAAAAGGAATAATTAATTTTTTTTTTTATTTTTTTCATTTTTTAATTTTTAATTTATTGATTTCTAATACAATAAACTAAAATTTTATATAAGGAAAAATTCAATCTTACATTAATCAAGTTTTGGTTAATAGTGCATATATCAAAAATGAATGAAATAGTAGAAAAGTTTCGATTTAAGATTACAGTCATAGGAGATGGCCAAGTAGGGAAAACATCCTTAATACAAAAGTTTACAAAAGGTTCTTTTCAGGAGGATTATATCAAGACTATAGGAGCCCAATTCTCTGTATATGATAAGGTCATAAAGGAAGATAAAATTAGGTTATTATTCTGGGATATAGCTGGTCAGGATAGTTTCAATTTTTTACGCCCTTCTTTTTTTAAAAATAGTGTAGCAGCCATAATTGTGTATAGTTTAGAAGAAAATGACCTTGGTAAAGATAGTTTTGCTCATATTCCTGATTGGTATTCAGATATTAATCAATTTTGCGGAAATATTCCAGTAGTTATGTTTGCTAACAAAGTTGATTTAATAGATGAGAATAGTATAGATCATTCTGAAATCCAAGAAATTGTGGATAAGCAAAATTTTATTGGATATTATATAACCTCTGCAAAAACTGGACAAGGAGTCATAAACGCATTTAACGCAATCATAGATTTATTATATAATAAATATAAGTAATTATCTTCAACTCAAAAAGGATCAGATTAAAAAGGCTTTTAAGTAAATGTAACTTCTTTTTTTAATTGAATTTTATGTTTAAGTTAAAATCAAAAGAATTAAAGCAAGCAGAAGAACTTAAAAATGCTGGTAAGTTTGAAGAAGCTCTTCAAATTGTAACTAATTTAGAAAAAGAAGAAAGTTTTACTGAAGAAGATTTACTCTCTTTACACATTCTAAAAAGTTCTTTGTTATTAGCTCTTGGACAATTAAAAGACGCACAAAACCTTGCAGAAAGAGTGTTAGAGCAGAGTGAAAAATTACAATTTTATGATAAATCAATTGATGCTTTAAATCTCATCGCTTGGGTTTATTGGCGACTTGGCAAATTAGAAGACGCTCTTGACGAGATTAGTAAAGCTGAAGAAATAATCAGTGCCCAATTTCCAAAACCTATTGCAGAAATTCAGAAAAAACATGCCTCTTTGTTTTTAATAAAAGGAGGTATATTTTTTGCGAGGGGAAATTTAGAGCTTATTAAAAAATGTTTGGAAGAAGGTCTAGAACTTGTTAAACTAATAAATGATAAAAAATTAATAATGCAATTTACACTTAATACTGGTACCTACTATGGAATAAAAGGTAATATAGACCTTGCAATCAAATATCATAGCCAGGCATTAGCCGTCGCTAAGGAGATTAATGATAAACAGAATACGATTATAGCTCTCAATAATTTAGGGTGGGTATATAGAATGCAAGGTAAATTAGATGATGCTTTTAAAAGTATAAATCAGAGTTATGCTCTTTGTAAGGAGATAAATAGTCCTAAAATTCATATAATCCTCGATTCACTTTTTCATGTAGCCCTTGATAAAGGTGATCTTAAGTTAGCACAAAATTATTTAAGTCAAATGAAGGAGCTTAAAGACCAAGAAGAGTATGAAATTATCAAATTAGACTATTTAATAAATAAAGCTTTATTATTGAAGGCAAATCCTCGTGCTAGTAATCTTTCCGAGGCTGAAAAGATATTGAGAAAAGCAGTAGAGGAGGATGTTGTTTTATACGAAGCTCATATTGATGCTTTGCTCAATCTTTGTGATTTACTCTTAATGGATCTCCGTAATACTAATGATCTTGAGATATTAAAAGAGATGCAACCCTATTTTTCTCGACTATTGGATATTGCTGAAAAAAACAACTCATATCCCTTAATTGCTGAAACGAAACTCTTACAAGCCAGACTTGCATTACTTACTTTTAATATTAAAAATGCTAGACAATTATTATCTGAAGCTCAACATATAGCCGAAAAATACGGACTTAACCGATTATCTATGAAAATTTCAAATGAACATGACGAACTATTAAAACAAATGGATTTATGGGAAAAATTAAAAAAATCAGATTCCCCTATAGGCGAACGATTGAATTTAACCAAAATCGAAGCTGAAATGAAAAGAATGATACAAAAACGTACAGTAGAAATCCCCAAATTATCTGAAGAGGACCCTTTATTACTTTTAGTCATGTCCGAAGGAGGAGTACCGGCATTTTCTCACACTTTTTCTAAAGATTGGGACTTTTCAGATGATCTCCTTAGTGGTTTTTTAACTTCATTCGATTCAATTAGTAAAGAAGTTTTCTCAGAAGGGCTTGATCGTGCTAAATTTGGTCACCATACGATTCTCATAAACCCTGTAGAGAATTTCCTAGTTTGTTATCTATTTAAAGGACAATCATATTTCGCAAAACAGAAGCTGGGGTATTTTACAGACCACATTGAACGTGATTCTTCTATATGGCAAATTTTTAATAAGTTTTTACAAAATTTTCATACTGTTCAACTGAAAGAAAATCCTGATCTCAAAGATCTAATTATGGAGAGCTTTCTTACCACAGATCAATGGTTATTGAAAGAATAAAACTTATTTTAAGGATTAAGTTTGAACCAATAAGAGATTTATGACTGGTGAAATTAAAATTAGATGGAAAAAGTGTAATAATTGTGGATTTTTACAGCATAAGGCTCATTTGAGATGTTTAAAATGTAAGAATGATAAATTTACATTAATAGAAGCTTCAGGAGAATGCACATTAATTACATTTACTATTTTAACTGCACCTCCAATAGAATTTCGAGATAAACCATCTTATGCAATTGGAGTTGTAGAATTTGAAAATGGAATAAAAGCAATGGGCCAAATTACCACTCAGGATAATTTAGAAGTTGGTATGAAATTAAAGCCTGTATATAGAAAAATTTGTGAAAATTTAGATGGAAAGGAAGTAAATGCTTATGTATTTGAACCTACTTAATGATTATTCTCTCTCCTACATTGATATCTCTAATAGCGTTTGGAAATGCATTATGGAATGCTTTTAAACTTACTTCACTGCTATCATGAGCAGAAAGGGCAACTATCTTAGGATTTCTCTTCTTTAAAAATTCAATATTTTCTTGTAATTCTTCTTTTGTGATTGGGTTCCATGGGAGTTTCCCAGTTCCTAACATCTTGTGAGGAAACCATCCCATTATCCCGATAGGTCCACCGTTGACTGGATAATGAAGTCCACCTATAAGACCATAAATAGGTTCATCAAATAACGCTTCAGTTCGTTCAATTATTTTGGGTAGTGTTTGATGACCACATCCTACTACTATTACTATCCCCTTTCCTTCAACATTTATAGCTAATGCTTGTTCTTTTTCTAGACCAAATAAAAACAAGGAATTGGATATTGTTCCTATAGTTGCAACTCCTTTGGCAAGGATCATTGGTTCATCTGAGCAAACAGGGTTCAATCCAGGATACGTCATTGGAATTGGAGTATACACCTTCTTATCACTAAGATCTATTTGATTAGCAGTGAGTGAAAACGTCTTATTTTTAACCCATTTACCTCCACCAACATGATCTCTATGGTTATGAGAAATAACAATGATATTAAAATCCTCTATCGAGATTCCCAATTGGTTCATATTAATTAGTAATGGTGATGGATCTCTTTGAACTGAATTTAATCCAACATCAAACAGAATTGAATCTTCATCAGTTTTAATTAGATAAGAAACTCCAAGTTCAACCTTCAAATCCTCTCGATTTGAATGCCAATCTATAAGTGGAAGAATTTCAACAGTTTTTGTAGATCCAAGATTCTTAATCTTTTGGTATTTAGATCTATCCCATTGCTGTTCTGCTTTTTGTTTCGCTTCCCTAAAGATCTTAAGTTCTTTTTTGATTTTGGTGTTTTCCCAGATAGGGATAAGTTTTATGGTTACACCTTCATGAGTGTATTTTAATAGATATTTTCTAATTTTGGGACTAAATATGTTCTCAGACTTGAATATTACAAAACCAGTGATTCCCTTATAAGTTTCGGCTAAAATTTGAAAAGGATAGAGGATTTCTAAATTATTTTCAGTTTGATTCTCTCTTGACCAAATTTCAAGAAGTTCTTCTAGCCTATCTAGTTGAAACTCAAAAAATACAATAAATTTCATTATGTTATTTACCTATTTGATTATAAATAAATTCTAAAAGACTAAAATTTTAATCAATTCTTTATCTAATATGTGAATGATAAATACATATAAATAAATTATTTTTAAGATATTAGAATCATCCTAAGGTTGGTGAAAATTAGTAATTGTTTTAAATATTATTGAATTTCATTTTCTCTTTATTATAATATTTTAAAAATATGATAAACTAAATTAAAATAATAGGTAGCAAATATTTTTATATTCTCTATGAATGAAAAATTAAAAATAAGATTTTCTGGTAGAGGAGGCCAAGGTATCAAATTTTTAGGAAGTGTATTAGTTCGAGTTGCAATGGCTGCTAATTATTATGTGACACTCACAGTTGACTATACACCTTCAGTTAGAGGTGGTCCTATTTTTTGTGATGTTATTCTAGACTCTGCTCCCATATCATACCCATTCTGCGATAAAGATGCAGACATATTTATTGCCATAGATCAAAAAGGATTCGAACGCGCCTCTGAATGTATATATGAAAAAACAGTCTCCTTTATCGATGAACATACAATTGCTAATGCCGAAGAAATCATCCAGAAAGGTAAAATCCACCGTGTTCCAATTACAAGACGAGCTGATGAAAATAAAATGCCTAAGAGCGCGAATATTCTTTGTTTAGGATTCCTCTCTCAATATCTTAAAGAGAATGGAAAAATTGATTTAAAAGAAAAGTATTATGACCAAGTTTTAAATAGTATGCCAGAACGGTTTAGAGCCATCAATATTCAAAGTTATCAACTTGGCCAAGCTCTCTATAAGGAATATGTAAATAAATCCCAATAAATTGTATTTCTTTAATAAAACCTTATTAGATTTAACTTTTTATTTCTCGTCAAGGTAATTTCATAAAAGAAAGCGCTATTTAATGAATTACTTATACTATGAAAAAGCAAATTTAAAAGAGTAACTATTATTTTAAAGCATAAGAGAAAAAAATATAGTCAGAAGTGTATGTATACTAGAGGATTAAAAAATGTTAAAGTCTAAACGAACTCCCATTTTACCACCTCCTTCCCCTGAGAAAAAATATGAAATATTAATAGATTCTGAACAATGCGATGGTTGCGAATTATGTTTGACATTTTGTCCAAAAGATATAATCGAAATAAGTGAAGATAAGTTCAATAGTCGCATGCTCCACTATGCAATCGTGGTTAAATCTGAAGAGTGTGCAGGATGTAGACAATGTGAACGGTTATGTCCTACAGTTTCATTATATATTTTGGAAACAGAAATTAAGGAGGTTATAAACAATGAGTAAGACAAGCTTCCAAGAAAAGAGAATATTAACTACTGGAAATTATGCATGTGCAGAAGGTGCGATTACCGCAGGATGTTTATATTTTGCGGGGTATCCTATCACACCATCCTCAGAAATTGCTGCTTATATGTCAAGACGTCTTCCTCAAGTTAATGGAACATTTGTTCAAATGGAAGATGAGTTGGCTTCAATCACAAGCTGTTTTGGAGCTTCTTATGCTGGAATGAAAGCTATGACAGCAACTTCAGGACCAGGTTTTTCACTTATGGCTGAAAGTATAGGTTTGGGCGTGATGTTAGAAGCACCAGCAGTTATCGTCACCATAATGAGAGGAGGTCCTAGTACAGGACAACCTACAAATGCATCTCAGTCTGATATATATCAAACGAGATATGCTTCTCATGGAGATTATGAAATAATTGTTTTAGCTCCATCTACAGTTCAAGAAATGTACGATTTAACCATACGTGCATTTAATTTATCTGAGAAATATCGTATACCGGTAGTTGTCGCTTCAGACGGAATTTTAGGACAAATGATGGAAGTTGTTAATATACATTCAAATATTGAATTGGTAGAGCGTAAGAAACCCCAAGTTCCACCTGAGAAATATAAACCTTTTGAAGCTTTTGATGATGATCTTGTACCTGGAATGGCAATTGCAGGAACCAACTATTCTTTTTATGTCACAGGTTTAACTCATGATATAGAGGGTAATCCAGAAATGACGCCGGAGGCGGCAGAAGTTCTCATTAAGCGGCTTTGTGAAAAAATTAGGAAAGCAAGACCTCAAATTAATGATTGGGAGGAAAAGCATTTAGATGATGCTAATATCGTTATCTTAGCTTATGGAATTAATGCAAGAGGGGTACCAGAAGTCGTTGAGCAAGCACGCCAAAAAGGATATAAGGTAGGACTAGTACGATTAAAAAGTCTATGGCCCTTTCCTGATGAATTAATGGAAAGAATTGGGCAAATGGGGGCTTCAAAGGTTATTGTTTGTGAAATGAACAATGGGATGATAATTAGAGAAGTCCAGAGATTTCGGCATTTGTTTACGGTTTCTGGTATTACAATTCCTACTACCATACCTTTTAGTCCTAAATTTATTTATGAGAAATTGATGAAGGAGGTTTAAAATATGAGTCCATCAGATCAAATATCAATCCCTACTGAAGCACTTGGTCATCCCTTAATTGATATGTTAAATTTACATCGTTTCATTTTTTGTCCTGGCTGTTTAATTGGAACAGTAATTACATCAATTACAAGCTGTCTAAAAGAAAGAGGCCTCACATCTAAAGATTATGCTATTGTATCCGGCATAGGATGTACAGGTCGATCTAGTGGCTGTTTTAAAGCACCTGCTTTCCATACTACACATGGGAGAGCTATACCCTTTGCGACGGGTATAAAATTAGCAAATCCTAAATTAAAGGTTATTGTTTTGTCGGGAGATGGAGATCTCTTTGCAATAGGAGGGAATCATTTTATCCATGCTGCTAGAAGAAATGTAGAGATAACTGTTCTCTGTATAAATAACAATATATATGGCATGACTGGAGGACAAGTGGCCCCTACAAGTCAGATTGGCGACATCACTTCAACAACACCATATGGGAATGTGGAACCTCCCTTCAATTTGGTAAGTCTAGCAGCAGCTGCAGGAGCTACATATGTCGCTAGATGGCCTGGATACGACACCCTTAGATTACAAAAAAGTATTTTTAAATGCATAGACAATCAAGGATTCAGTTTTATAGAAGTACTAGCTCCTTGTTTTGTCCAATATGGGTCAAAAAATAGATTAGGCGATGCTGTAGAGATGCTAGAATGGTTAAAAAAGCAAATTAGGATTAAAGTTGATTGGCCCCCTCATCAAGCAACTTTTGATTTCAAGAAAGGAATTATTATATGTGGGGAATTTGTTGAAGAGGAGCGAGAAGGATTTAGCAAAAACATAGAGCAACTTCGAATTAAAGCGCAAAATAAGAAAATTGGTAAATTAATTAAAGATAGTGATTGAATATATGACTGAAAGTGATGACAAACCTGAAAGTGAACCAAACATTGGGGTTTTCCTATGTAAATGCGGTAAAAATATTGGTGGAACTGTTGATATTGATCAATTAGCTAAAGAAATTGAAGAAGATACAAGAGTCAAACTTGTTCAAGTTAATACATATACTTGTTCTGATCCTGGGCAAGTAGAAATCGAAACAGCAATTAACGAGCAAGGTATAGAGAAGATAGTTGTAGCAGCATGTTCCCCGAGATTACATGGTCCAACATGGAAAAAACTTCTAAACCGAGTTGGAATAAATCCTTCGCTTGTAGAAGTAGCTAATATCCGAGAACAATGTAGCTGGGTACATCTTTCAGAGAAAGAAGAAGCGACTAAAAAAGCTAAAGAAATTCTTGAAATGGCTATCGCAAAAGCTGAGTTATTAGAAGCAATTGATGATATCATAGTTCCCATTACACGAAGAGTCTTAATCATTGGAGGAGGAGTAGCAGGAATTCAAGCTGCGTTAGATTTAGCTGATGAATTTGAAGTTATTCTTGTTGAAAAAGCACCTACTATTGGAGGAAGGATGGCTCTCATCGATAAAACATTTCCAACAATGGATTGTTCGATCTGTATTTTAGGTCCCAAAATGGCTGATGTAGGTAATCATGAAAATATTAATTTAATTTCCTGTGCTGAAGTTATAAATATATCTGGATACATTGGTAATTTTGAGGTCACAATTAAAAAATACCCTCGCTATGTAGATGAAAACCTCTGTACCGCATGCGGGGATTGTGTCTCAATCTGCCCTGAAAATGTTGTTGATGAATATTCTGGCAACTTAGGTTGGAGGAAAGCAATATATATCCCATATCCACAAGCAGTACCAGCTTGTTATATTATTGATGAAAAGAGCTGTTTAGGTCTCTCTCCTTTAGCCTGTGGAAAATGTGTTCCTGAATGTGAAAAAGAAGCCATAAATTATGAGGATTCCGAAAAAACTTTTAATTATAAAGTTGGAGCCATTATCATCGCAGTAGGTTTTGAACTTTTTGATGCCTCTAAACTCCCAGAATATGGATGGGGTCATTATTCCAACGTTATAACAACCTTTGAATTTGAAAGGTTAATTAATGCGGCAGGACCAACAAATGGAGAACTTGTACGTCCCAGTGATCTTAAGCAGCCAAAAAAAGTTGCTTTTATTAATTGTGTAGGATCGCGTGATAAGCGATTTAATCCATACTGTTCTAACTTCTGTTGTATGGAAAGTATAAAGGATAGCCTTTTAATTAAAGAACACTGGCCTGATGTTGAGGTTACAATATTCTTTATTGATATTAGGGCTTTTGGTAAAGGATTTGAGGAACTTTATTCACGGTCAAGAGAAGAAAGTGTTCTTTTTATACGAGGGCGCCCTGGTCAAATTAAAGAAAATCCCATCACTAAGAATCTTATTGTTAATGTTGAAAATATAAGCACTGGAACAATTCTCTCTGAAGAATTTGATTTAGTAGTCCTTTCTATAGGAGTTGAAGGTTCATCAGAATCTATTCCCTTTCCTATTGCTAAGGATTCAAAAGGATTTTATATAGAAGCACATCCTAAACTTCGACCAGTAGATACCCCAACTGATGGTATTTTCATTGCTGGTGGAGCAGAATCACCAAAGGATATTAGGGAAACTGTTACACAAGCTAGTGCTGCAGCAGGGCGCTGTGGGAATTTACTTTCAGAAGAAGAATTCCATGTAGAGCCTTTATATGCATTTGTGGATACGTTTAAGTGCACTAGTTGTGGAACCTGTGTATCTCGTTGTCCTTACGGTGCTATTAGTGTTGATCGAGAAAAAAAAACACCTGCACGAATTATTCCAGTGTTATGTAAAGGTTGTGGAACATGTGCAGCAGATTGCCCTACAGATGCTATTACCATGACAAATTTTACAGATGCAATGATCCTCAGACAAATTGATATAGCTCTTCGTGAAAATGCTTCGGAAAAAGTATTGATTTTTGCTTGTAATTGGTGTTCCTATGCTGGAGCTGATTTGGCTGGAACAAGTCGAATCCAATATCCAACTAATACGAGAATTGTTAGAACTATGTGTTCAGGACGAGTAGATATTTCTTTTATTAAACATTGTTTTAAACGCGGAGCTGGAGCTGTTATGTTGACAGGATGTCATCCACAAGATTGTCATTATATTTCTGGAAATGATTTTGCCATAAAACGTGAAAAAAAAATTAGAAGCTGGATGAAGAAAAATAATATTTCTGATGAGAGATTTGTCATTGCATGGATCTCTGCCGCAGAAGGAAAAAAATTTGCCGAGTTAGTCTCGCAAGTAAGTAAAATAGCTTTAAAGTAGATATTTATTTCTTGCTTTTAGTTCAATAAGGGGATCTTTTAAAAAGGATTTAGTTGCAAATTTCTTTTATATTTAGCAATTTTGGATAATAACGGAATTACTTCAAGAGGATTAGCAAAAACTGGAACTTTTCTTTCAATTAATTTCTTTAAAGCTCTTGCTCTCTCATCGGGGCAATTAACATGTTGAATAATCGGAATTAGTGGCTTTTTATGTTTATGACCTAAACACAAACTTTCAATCATCTCATTTTCAAATGCAAGATCGGTCTTTACACGAAAATGCCGAGAAAAATAGAAACTTGGTAAATCCATAATCAATCCATTTATCTTTTCATCAGATAAAGCAAGATCTATAATTTCATACACTGTTTTACTAAAGAAGAATTGTGCTGCCATATCTAATGGATTATTAGAACTAGTCCCCGGCAAAAAGAACTTTTCTTTTAATTGTGATTGAATATCAGGGCTAAAAGGAGGGACATTCATTCCCTCTTTTTCAATCAAATCAACTAAAATAACTCCATATCCTCCACTAATGCTAAATACTGCTACGTTAGTCATTTCAAAAATTCCATAACAATCTATTAATTGTGCTACAAATAGTAATTCCTCTAAAGTATCTACCTCAATTAAATTGTATTGCCTAAAAAGAGCTTCCCATAGACGTTTATCACCTGAAATTGAAGCTGTATGTGTCTTTGCTGCAATTGAACCTGTTCTTGTTTGACCTCCCTTTAAAATTACCATAGGCTTTTTGTTTTGTGCTAATACTTTTTGTAAATCATTACTTCTTCCTTCTTTTATTCCTTCTACATAGCATAAGATAATATCTGTCTCAGGATCATTACTCAGAAAATATAATAAATCTACAAAATCCAAATCTGCACCATTTCCAAAGGAAAATACCTTTGAAAAATGAAGACCTAGTTCCCAAGCAGAATAAACCGCAATATTACATATCCCACCAGATTGTGCGATAAATCCAATATTACCGGCAATATTTGGAAATTTTGGGCGCCAAGCAAGTCCTATTTTTGGATAAAATAAACCCATTCCATTTGGTCCTAAAATTCTTAGTTTGTTATTTGCTCTATTTATTAATTCCTTTTCTAATTTAAGACCTTCTTCTGTTCCAGCATCAGAAAACTCAGAAGTAAACACAGTAACTAACTTTACTCCTTTTTCAACGCAATCATCCATAACATTTAGAATTTGAGATGGAGGAACAGTTATAAACGCAAAATCAATCTCATCAGGGATAGCCATTAATGAAGGAAATATCTTTTCACGGGGAAAATCAGGAATTTGTTTTATTGTAGGATGTACTGCATATATATTTCCCTTAAAATTTTCAGCATGGTTTCTTAAAAAAAAGTAGTCTCTCTTTTTCGATGGACCAATTACAGCAATGGATTTAATTTTGTTTATAAATGTTATATCCTTAATATTTAAGGTAGTTTGATCTTGCTTAGTCATTAAGTGTTTAAATAATACAAATAATTAAATTTTTAAGATTTATAGATCTCACCTAAATCTCTTCTTTTTAATAAGTTCTTCTTACTTCTCTCTCTTTTAAAATCAGATATGGGATTTCTATCCCATTTCTCTTTTTTCCTACTACTTACATGACAAAAAAGAAAATTTTAAATAAGAAGGTATCAATTATAAAAATCAATTGAAAATGTCGTAATTCTAGTTGATTGTAATGTACATTCAAAAAAGTTATGACTCTTTCAATGTGTTCAAAATATTTCAACTTTTTGTGTAAGTAAATAGATATTTTGAACCAAAAAAAAAAATTTATAAAAAAAAAAAATGAGTTGATAAAAAAATGAAAAAAAATCAACTAACCGCATTACTAGTAGTCTTCTTATTTATAAATATTGCGAGTATATCACTGATTTCAACTACCACAGGAAGCACTCCTGAAGAAATTTTGGATACTGAACCATTAATAATTGACGATACTCCTGACAGATTTGCTTATGATATAAATTTCAAGGGATTAACTACAAGTTCACTAACAAAAGCAGCAGCTGTAGGTGATGTTAAGACCTTTTTATCCCTTGATGATTATATGGGTTATTATTTCTTTACTGACTTTGAATTAAGAGCTGAAAGTCCTAATACAGAGATTTGGGTACAACTCGATAGATCTTATCCTGTAGATGATGTAAGAAATAATCCAGCCTACCAAGATGAGGATGGTTTTTATTATTATCCAGAAATAACCGATGCTCAAATTGCATATTTGTTAGCTGAATTTGACGATAATATTTATCCACAGGATACACTTTATTATGGAGCTCCAGACTATCATGACGGAAGTGCTTCATTATTAGAAGCTTTGGGTTATGTTCCACCAGGATATTACTACGATGAAACTGGAAAGAATATTATCTTAGTTTCAAACGTTAGAGATGCTGCTTATTATGAAGGTTTTCGATTCTACATTGCTGGTTTCTTTTCCTCTACAATTGAGAGATATATAGACAGAAATATCATATCTATTGATAGTCATCAATGGTATAGAAGGATCGGACCTGAAGGATATGTATGGCATTCTGAAGTGCTTGGTATGGACTATCCACCTGTTGATCGTCCACATCTTTATGAAGGCACAATTGCTCATGAATATCAACACCTACTTCATTCAGATTACGTCCCTGGAGACCTACTTATTATGAATGAAGGTTTCTCTACATTTGCAGAATATCTCTGTGGCTATGGAGTGCCAACAGGAGATATAAACTATTTCCTAGCCACCCCAGATAATTCCCTTACAGAATGGGGTGATCAAGAAGGCGACAATAACATATTAGCCGATTATGGTCAAGCATTCATGTGGACAGCCTATATCAGTGACCATTTTGGTGGACCTGACTTCTTAAGCTATTATATGGAAGTAGGGATGCCTGGATTTGCAGGAGTTGAGAATGCTCTTAATTATTTTGGATTTGATTTAACATTCGATGAAGTATTTCATGACTGGCGAATTGCAAACTTAATCCATACAGACTGGCCTGGGAATGGAAAATATAACTATGACACCTTTGATTTAGGGGATGAAGATATATTTATTCCTATTCGGGTGTATGATCTTGAAGATAATGTTGATTATGACGGATCACACTGGCCTAAAGATTTAACTGGTTATGGATTTGGTCATACTGTATGTTGGGATGACTTTCCTTTATATGAGACATACTATGTTAGTTCATACGCTTCAGATTACATCAGATTTGGTCATAATATAGGTGGTTTTTGTGGGTTTTACTCTCTTTTCTCAACATTCGAATTCAATGGAGATGATAGTATAATACTTCCAACTTGGATAAAGGAAGATATGGATGATGATGGAGATTTAGAATGGTATTCTACTCCTGCTGGACCTGAAGCAGATATGCAAATGTTTATAGAAGTTGATTTAAGCGCAGCCTCAACATTAACATTTGACACATACTATGACATCGAATTGCTTTGGGATTATGGATTTGTTCAAGTATCAACTGATCAAGGTGCAACTTGGACATCATTAGCAAATGAGTATACAACATTAGACCATGATCCTAGTGCCTATCCTGACATAATTGATAATCTACCTGGCTTAACAGGTGTGAGTGATGGTTGGATGACAATGAGTTTTGATTTAACACCCTATGCGGGTCAAACGGTATGGATCGGATTTCGATATATGACAGATTGGGGAACTGAAAGACCAGGTTTTTGGGTTGATAATATTTATATTGGTGATATTCTAGTTGAAGATGCTGATACAACAGATGCAGTCTTTTTCCCAATACCTCCCTTAATCGACGATTTCATGGTAACCTTAATTCGAGAAGATCATGTGAGATATTGGTATAGGAGAAGAGCATATTATAGAACAATTTACACTTTTATCTATGATATGGTAATTGATGAGAATAACGATGGTACTGCTTGGTTGTCCCCATTTCTTTTTGGTGGTTCAAATATGATTGCGATAATAACTCCTCTAAATGGACCTGCGGATTACAGCTTCTCTATAAACAAGTATACCTGGTTCCACTGCAGATAGTAATTCTGTTATTTCAGAAGACTTAAAAATTAAAATTTTTTTTTTTATTATTTTAATTCTATATTAACAACTTTTTAAGGTAAATCTATTAAATTTATTAGAAAGAGTTGTTATAACATATTCTTTTAAGAATTATACTAAAACAAATTTATTTTCTCTTATTAATTAATATCAAATCATTAATTCTATAATAAGTAATTAAATGAATTAATAATACAGATGACAATCATATATGTCTGAAAAAGAAAGAATAAAAAGTCATATGCAGAATTCTTAAAAATTTCTATTGATTGGGTGTAAAAATTTGTGCAAAAACTATTAATGAAAATTGATTTTATGATAAAAAAATCGGAAATAGGGGAATTACCAAGTTGAATAATGTTAATATTCAACTAATGTTGGAAGATTTAAGGAATGATAATATATCAGGAGCAAATGAATTAATTGATAAAGCTCTTGAAATAGTAAAAATACAGTTAAAGTCCGTTGAAGAACCAAATGAAAGTATTAAAGAAGAAATATTTAAATTAATAAAGCAAATAATTGATTCACGACCAAGTATGGCTCCACTTATCAATATGATAGGATATTTGATTCATGATTTAGAAAAAGTAAATAAATTAATTTTAGAAGAAAGAATAGATCAATTTTATGTTGATAAAGTAGAAAGAGAAAAAGCACTTACAAAAGCTTTCCGCACCTTTTTAAGAAATATAAAAGTTTCTTCTCCTAAAATCATGTTAATATCCTATAGTTCAACTATTATTAACCAATTAATAGAAAATAAAAATTATGATTTTGAGATTTTTATCTTAGAATCAAGGCCTCTCCTTGAAGGAATACGGGTTGCCGAAACCCTATCATCGTATTTTAAAACGAATCTCATAATAGATGCAGCAATGGGTAAATTTATTGATCAGATCGATCTAATATTGATTGGTGTTGACAGTATTTTAAAAGATGGTTCAATAATAAATAAAATCGGTACATTTCCATTAGCAGTCTTAGCTAATGAAAAAAATATTGATGTTTATGCGGTGGGGGATTTTTTTAAATATAATTTAAAAGATCATTATGGTAAGGAAGTTATTATTGAAGAGAAACCGACTAACGAATTATACTCTGAGGAAAGTCAAAAAGAATTATTAAAAATCCATAATTATTATTTTGATATAACTCCTTCGAAATACATAACTGGGATTATTTCTGATTTAGGAATTTTAAAAATGGAAGAATTTTTAAAACTTGCTAAGGAAAATCTTCCAATTGAATGGTATAAGGAGTTTTTATGAAAGATTTGTTAAATTCTTTTTCAATTTTCTTCTATTTTCTCAGCCATATGAGGAGTTAAAAACCTAATTGCTATAAAATAAAGAGGAATTACTGATAATTCTACGAAAATAGATATAATAAATGGTGCTTTAGGACCTATATGATCCCATACTAATCCTCCTAAAATGGGGCCTATTAATGCTCCAAATAAACTCATCCACTGAGTTAATCCAAAAATTTTACCTCGGTGACTTTTTGAAACACGGCTAACAAAATTTTGTAAAATTAACATTCCTGCCCAAGCAAATGTCGCATCAAAAGTTAAAATAACGCCAAATTCCCATCCTGAGGTTGTATTAACAATCAACCAAGTAACCAATGATCCAAAACTACTTGCAATAGCAATTCCTAACATTGGATTTATCTTATCGGAAATCTTACCTAATTTAGGTGCTAGGAGCATAGCTATAATTTGACTCGGGAAATATATTAACATAACCATTGTAGCATTATTTACTCCAATCTCATCTATTAAATACACTTGAAAGAAGGGGGGAGCTAATGACTGATTTATATTGCTAGTCATAAATGCAACGGTTAAAAAGATAAATCCTACTAAAAAACCAAAAGCTAGATTATTATGTGTTTGAGAGTTAGAAGAAGAAACATCAATAGTTTGGGATTCTATAAAAAATTCTACTGAAGGGGGATATATATTAGTAATATAATGGTCATATGTAAGTTCCTCATTTACATGACGATTAAAAATAATTCCTGCGTATACATTAGAAATGGTAAATAAGATTAAAGGGCTATAAACCAAAAATCTATTATTTGGTACAAAAAAATTAGCAATGCCAAAGATTATAAAGCTAAGGATGGACCCAAAAAAATTGCCCCAGCCCATCATTCCCCCTCGTTTACCAAAAGCATACGATCGAGTTGTTTTATGGGATTTTTCGGATATTAATGCATCTAAAGGAGTCCAAAAGAATCCAACGAAAAATCCTTGAACAAACAGACCAATTGCAAATATTATTAAAGAGGAAAAAATGATTCCTAGATACATTAAAAGATAACAAGTTCCACGACCAAAACTTCCAATTAGAACCAGCAACTTCTTAGAGAATCGATCAGTTAAATATCCAACTATTGGTGCGCTAATTAACGCACCAAAGATTTGACTAGCATACATAAAACCTAATTGTGTACCTGAAGCTCCTAAGAGTTGAGCTGTTACATAAGGAATCAGAAATGAAAAAAAGAAAAAGCCCATACTATTCCAAAAAACAATTCGAATCATAGGCACGAAATCTGGCGTAATCTTATGAGAAGTGGGATTTGAAGGTAATTTTTTTTTGGATAAATTCATCTTAGTAGACGAGATACGTATATATCATTATGAGCCTTGCTTAATTATTATTAAGAAAAATATTCTAAGTCCTATAAACTTGATTTTATTGAAAATATATTAAATAGAATAGTTTTTAAAGATAAATATATAGATAATATAAGAAGATATTTAAAATAAGATAAATCAAATGGCTGTTAATGGAGATAATGCATATCGAATAACCGAACGTCTCGCTTTTCCTCGTCTAATAGGTTCAGAGGGAGAAAAAAAAGCAATTGAAGTCGTTTTAGAGGAGTTTCGAAAAGCGGGGTATGATACAATTCATCGTGAAAAATTTAAAACTTCTTTTCATAATTGGATTGCAGTCCGATTATTATTTTTGCCAATTGGACTCTTTTTAGTTCTTTTAGCCATCTCTTTTTATATAAATCCGTGGATTACTTTAATTTTGATTATAATAAATGCTTTTGTCGCATCTAGAGCTCTTGGTATGGCAACTACTTCAGAAATAAAGCTTATGAAGAATGAAGAGAAAAATTATGAAACTGAAAATATTTATGGTAATTTAAAAAATAGTGATTCTAAAGGCACAGTTGTTTTCATAGCTCATTGGGACTCGAAATCTCAATTATTTTCCTCGTCAATGAGGATTATTATTATAATTATTGCTGCTTTAGGAGCGATTATCATTCTCTTATTATATTTAATTTTAAGTATAATTCAAATATTTAATCCTTACCAAATACCAATATTAAATCATGTTTTGTTAGGTATTAGTATTACTGTTTCAGTTATAGGAATACTTAATTCTTTTAATAAAACTGGCAATGATTCTCCTGGAGCTTATGATAACGCAGCAGGAGTCGGAGTTGTCATTGAACTCGCCAGATATTTCAAGAATAATTTAGTAAATAATTTAGATTTTATCTTTTTGTGCACTAGTTCTGAGGAATTGAATCTAGGAGGAATTAAGAGTTTTCTACAACAACATAAGGATAAGTTTGATAAAAATTCCACATATTTTATTAATTTTGATTTAATTGGAGGTACTGACCTAATTAGAATAATAACTTCATTTGGAATACCACGAAAAGTCTCTTCAAAAAAATTAAATAAATTATTTCTTAAGAGCGCAAAGGAATTAAATATTAAAGCTAAGGATATATATTTACCAACTGGTGCTTGGTCTGATTATATGCCTGTTGTTCAAGAAGGTTTTGAAGCATGTTGGATAGCTTCTCAGCCTGGTTTAAAACTAGTGCATACTAAAAAAGATAATATGAGGATAGTTTCTAAAGAAAGTATGAAAAATACTCTATTTCTATGTGTGGAAGTCGTTAAAAAGTTAAATAATGAATTTTCTTAATGGGTTTTTTATTTAAATTTATGTATTAATTTTTTTAGGGTATCTCTTGAATTTTTTATAAAATTAATATAAAAAACTTAAATTCAATCCTAAGATTTATTTAATAGAAATTGACTTTTTAATAAATTTAAAGAGATTTTCCAAAAATGTTAACTCCAGAACAATTAAAAGAAATATTAAAATCGAATGTTATAAATTTACGCTTTCATGCCCGCGGAGAGATTTGAGAGTTTCTCTCTCTCCCGTAGGACAAGGCGGAGTGACCGCCTCAAATCTGTGTGTGGAAGCATTTTACGGGTATGGTGTTTGTCAACCCTTATTTGGAGCCGAAAGAATGGGATCTCCAACTGAAAGTTATGTACGTTTAAGTGCAAATGATGATTTAGTAAGAAGCAATGAGCAAGTTTATGCTCCACATGCAGTCGCAGTATTAGATCCCTCTCTTCTTGGTGAAATAGATGTTACTGCAGGATTGGCTCCCGGTGGATGGCTTATAGTAAATACTGTCATGGATCAAAGGACTATTCAAGATATTGTTGGTCGAAAAGATATAAATATCGCAACGATTGATGCATTAAATATTGCAATGGAAATTCTTGGCAGAAATATAACTAATACAATAATTTTAGGAGCACTTATTCATGTGGTTCCAATCTTCTCTATGGATGCTTTAGCTGATGCAATACTGCGTCGGTTTAAAGGTGAAATCGCTGGTAAAAATGTAGCAGCTATAAAAAAAGCTTATGAAGAAACTTGTATATATGAGACTTCAAATGCTCCTACAATTAATTTTGCTGAAGATACAAAAGTTTCTTGGCAACAAGTTTTTCCAGGATTACCGGGGTATAAGGAAGTAGATAAAGCTGGTGTGTGGTATTGCGATGAAGATGTTATAGAGATAGGTAGCAAGCAAGTAAATACTGGTTCATGGGGTGAATGGGATATGATTTGGGATGAAGAAAAATGTACTGATTGTGCTCAATGTTGGTATATCTGTCCTGATTTTGCTATTATTAGAGAAAAAGGTGAGGATGGTTTATGGCATATGAAAGGTATTGATCAATC
This sequence comes from Promethearchaeota archaeon, assembly GCA_048938025.1. Taxonomy (GTDB): domain Archaea; phylum Asgardarchaeota; class Lokiarchaeia; order Sigyniarchaeales; family SOKP01; genus Loki-b32. Next base: position 73,986 of record JBHLMP010000002.1, on the reverse strand, counting down.
GCATTGTAAATCATGCCAAAATTGTTTAGAAATCTGTCCTGTTGAAGCTATTAGCAAACGATTAAAACAAGGACCAGCAGCTTGTGCCGCTCCAGAATAGATGAGGTGAAAAAAATGTCAATAGAACCGATGAGGATATTTTTTAAGGAAATTAAGGAACCTATAGTAACTACTATGATTGGAAATTATGCAGTTGCCGGGGGAGTTACTCAAACTGATCCAGATGTCATATGCGCCTTTCCTATCACCCCTCAGACCCAATCAGTTGAAGGATTATCCGATGTTGTTCATAACGGAAGATTAAAAGCAGCATTTGTAAATGTAGAATCCGAATTAGCTGCAATAAGTTTTTCAACTGCTGCTTGTGCAGCAGGAGCAAGAGCTTTTACAGCTACCGCAAGTCAAGGTTATTTATTGATGACAGAAGCTCTTCCTATGGCTGTAGGGTGGAGATTGCCTTTAACGATGATGATTTCTGCTCGGGCTTTTAATTCACCGAATTTATCTATTTGGAATTCTTGGGAATATACTCAAACGAATTCTGAACTTGGTTGGAATATAATTGTATCTGAAAATGTTCAAGAGACCTATGATGCTGCAATCATTTCTGTTATGATCTCAGAAGACTCATTATTTCCAACTATATTTGTACATGATGGCTTTATAATATCTCATTCAGTACAGAAACTAACACTAATTCCAGATGAAAGAGTCAAAAAAATGACCCCTAAAAAGCCAAGACATACAATTGATCCTTCAAAACCCGGTACATGGGGTGGTATTGTTACTCCTTCTTATTTTATGGAAGGAAGAGCACAGTTGGAAGAAGCAAAACAACCAGTTTTAGGTCAAATGGTTGATGTCTTCAAAAAGTTCGAAGCCGAAACGGGAAGAGCCTATAATCTGATTGAAACTTATAATTTAGACAACTCTTCAAAAACTGCTTTTTGTACAATGGGCTCAGTATGCGGTAATATTATTAGTTGGATGACAAAAAACAAGGATGTCGGTTTAATTAAAATAAGAGCATATCGACCATTTCCATATGAAGAATTTCGAAAAATTGTGGAAGACCATAATATAGAAAAATTAATTCTATTAGAAAAAAGCGACTCGTTAAATGGGATGCTACCACCATTTTCAATGTCTGTTGCCTCTGCGTTATATCCACTAGGCACTTTATTTAGAAGTTTTATAGTTGGTTTAGGTGGACGTGATGTTACGAGAGATGAGTTTAATGTAGCGAAAAAGAAAATGGAAGCTGTTACAGACATGAAGGGACAACTATATCATTATCTAGGAGTGAGAGAAACTAAAGAAAAAATATACGGGGTGGATTAATAAAATGTCAAAACCAGAGAGGAATGTAATTAATTTTGAGGATATTTTAGTCCGAAATGAAAAATCTAATGTTCTATTTTTCAACTACGATAATGAAGCTTTTATGAATACAGGAATTCAAGAAAGTGGAGCTACACCACCTTATGCTTCCACTACGACTGGTCCTGCGGGAGAAAAGATCCCAGGTAAAATAGGTGTCAAGCAAGATTTAGTTACCCCATTTGCTTTCTATGGGACAATAAAGCTCTTCTTAGCTACTGTAAATCCAGCATATCCTAATGATTTTATGGGAAAGGTAGCAGACGCTCTTAAATCGGATGGATCTGCTTTCATTCAAGCATATTCGGATTGTATGAGAGGGTGGAGACATGGTGCTGCTGATACTCTCAAAATCTCAAAATTGGCAACTGATTGTGGATATTGGCCGCTTTATACAGTCAGAGTAGAAGATGGCGTCCCTGTTTTTACCTATTATCGCGGATTAGATATTGATAAAGAAAAATTTGTAGAGTATCTTAAATCGATGGGCAAATTTAGGCATCTATTTAAACCTAAATTTATGGAAAAAGAGATTGATGAAATTATTTATCTAACAGAACAAAGAAATAATAAACTGAAAAAATTAATAGAAAATTTCGGTGCTGAGAAACCTGTTGAAGTTTATAGAATTAATCGGAAGAAATTACAGCCTCAAACTCATCTACAACCAGGTCATGGTTTATGTCCTGGTTGTGGTGCCGGAATGGTATTAAATCAAATGGCAACAGCTGCGACTGCGGTTGCTAATACTAACATAATTTATGTGAATAACACTAGTTGTTCAGAGGTCTCAACTTCAAAAGATAACGTGACCTCATGGAATGTTCCTTGGGTACACCACTTATTTGAATCTGGTGCTACTGTCGCTGAAGCTATCTCCACTGCGAAAAAGATTATGAAAGCTAAAGGGCTATATGATCATGAAATTCCTTGGATTATTCATATCGGAGGTGATGGATCGACATATGATATTGGTTTCCAATTTCTTAAAGCTGCATTAATAAGAACGAGTAGTTTTGTGGAAATGAATGAGTATTTGAAAAATCAAAAATAAAATTTTTTAATTAATACTTTTTTTCCTTCAATTAATTCTAATTTCACATAAAATTTTTTTCAAAATCACTTAAGAAAGAATTATTGGTTTTATCAAATTTAGTATGTTCAAACCATTTAAAATACCGTTGACAAAAGTTTGAACTATTATTGTCACTAAAATAATTATATAGAGAATTTTCATAATCGAATAATCTCATGCTATTTATTTCTGCGATATTAGTTTTTTGAAAGATTGACATAACCACGGAATCAGACATTTTTTTAAATCCCTCGGTTTTCTTAATTATAAACTTATGTTATCATGTTGTATGCACTCTTTAAACATTCCTCAGCATTATATACAATTGAATTAATAATGTCTGAGACACTATTAATATCATCTACCAACCCACAACTCTGTCCTAAAAGAACAATACCGTCATCGACATTTCCCTTATAGGCTTTTTCTAATCTAATTACATCCTCTCTTATAACTGAGATTGATGTTTCTTCAGCTCTTTTTTCTGTTTTATTTGAAACTGTAGTACTGTTTTCCGTATAACTATTCTTCAATACTCGAGCAGGTCCAAAAACCCCTGTAACTAATTTAATATCAGATACAGTTGAACTTTTGACCTTACTTTTATAATTTTCATGGAATTCACATTCCTTTGATGCAATAAATCTTGTTCCCATTGAAATAGCCCCAGCTCCCATCGCTAAAGCTGATGCTAATCCTTCTCCAGTAGCATACCCTCCACAGGCAATCACAGGAACTTCTGGTAATTCTTTTCTAATTTGTTGTAATAGAATTAATGTGCTTGTATTTTCATATGATTGATGACCACCACCTTCATGTCCAGTTGCGACCACTCCATCAACTCCATACTTTATTACTTTTTTAGCTAGCATTAAGGAAGGTATTACATGAAAATGCTTAATATTTGAACATTCTTTCAATGCCTGAAAATACTTGTTGTATAATAATTTTGGAGATCCTGCGCTAGTAATTAAATAATTACATTGATCCTTGATTTTAGGATTATTCATTATAAATCTTGGAATTTGTCTACATAATTTTATCGCATCAGGTTGTAGTGTTGCTGTTCTAATATTCAGTCCAAAAGGCTTATCAGTATAGTCAACTACTGTTTTCATACTTTCTTTTATTTGGTTTAACGTAACTCCTTCACTTAATGTTATATGGCTTAAAACACCTAAACCACCGGCCTCAGAAACAGCTATTGTTAGTTTTGTTGTGTAAAAGGGTCCCATTGGTGCTGCAATTATAGGATGTTTAATGCCTAACATTTCAGTTATATTGGTTTTTATAACCATTTTTTCCGACCTTTAATTATTAAAAGTTTTCTTATTTTTTAATAAAATAACTATCTATTTTTTCAATAAAATAATTAATTAATTCGATATTGAGTTGAATAATCTGCATCATATATAAGTTTAACCGATTCGTCTGTAATTATTAAAGCTGATTAATAAGTATAATTATTAGAAGTGATCTTTAATGCTTAAAGAAATTTATTGAACAGATTAAATTAAATTTGTAGCAATCTCTCAAAATCAAACTAGAGATAATATTTGATTTAATCTGAGTCAATAAAAAAAGTAATCTAAATTAATAAATCTATAAACATAACTTTTAAAGAATAATCTAAAAATAGAAAAAAATTTTTTATTTCTAAAAATTTATTTTTTTCCATGGTAGTTATGATTGAAAGGAAATATCCTATATATACGGTTATTATAAATAATCCTAAAGTTAAAAATGCAGTAGATGGTCCTACAGCAAAAGCGCTCGCTGATGCATTTCGAGAATTTGAGAAGGATGAAAAAGCTGAAGTAGCTATTCTTTGGGGTGATAATGGAACCTTTTGTTCTGGTGCTAATTTAAAAGCGATTGTTGATGGTTATGGAAATCTAATCGAGAAAGAAGGAGATGGTCCTATGGGGCCTACCAGGATGAGATTATCTAAACCTGTAATTGCCGCTGTAGCAGGATATGCTGTTGCTGGTGGTCTTGAACTTGCATTATGGTGTGATATACGCGTTGTTGAGAAGAATACTATATTTGGTGTGTTTAATCGTAGATTTGGTGTCCCGTTAGTTGATGGAGGAACTGTACGCTTACCTCGACTCATAGGATTAAGTCGAGCTATGGATATGATTCTTACTGGACGCCCAATAACAGCCGAAGAAGCATATTCATGGGGTCTCGCCAATAAGATTGTTGAGGAAGGGCAATCAAGACAAGAAGCAGAGAAGTTAGCAAGAGAAATAGCTGCTTTTCCAAAAACTTGCATGAGAAATGATCGACTATCCACTTATGAGCAATTTAATCTAAATATAGAAGATGCTATGGGTAATGAATTTGAATATGGATTAAAAACTCTGGAGAGTGGTGAATATTTGAAAGGAAGTATTGCTTTCACAGGAGGTAAAGGAAAACACGGTTCTTTTAATGATTAGGAAATTAATTTAAACTTTTATAGATTAATTAAAACTTGGTGATATAATGATATTATTTGAGGAATTTAGAATAAAAACCCCAGAAAGAGAAATTCTTTTAGATATTACAAATGAGATCCGTAAGATTTTTAGAGATTCAAATGTTGAAGAAGGAGTTTGTAGAGTTTTTGTCCCTCATACTACTGCTGGTATAACTATTAATGAAAACGCAGATCCTTCGGTAATAAAGGATATTAGTAATTATTTAGGCAAACTAATCCCGAATGGTGGAGGATTAGGCTACTCTTTTAAGCATAGAGAGGGAAACTCTGATGCCCACATTAAATGTTCCCTTACAGGGCATTCGATTGAACTATTAATCCATAAGAAAAGATTAATGCTTGGGACCTGGCAGGGTATAATGTTTGCTGAATATGATGGACCTCGGAATAGACGAGTTTTCGTTCAAATTCAAGGAGAATAAGTTAAAATCTATTAATTAGAAAAAAATAAGTTTTTTTATACTCTTTTCTTTTTCCATTTAATTATTATTAGAATAGGTTGGGATAAATGGAAATTAGAATATCTTCTATAAATAATCTCGCAAAAATAAAAAAGGATGTTAAAAGGAGGCGAATTTCTAGTTATGATAAGTCTGGTGCAAATATGGACTTTATTACTATAAATCCAATGGAAAAACAAGTGCTTTGTAATATTAGAGGAACAGGAATTATAAAACATATCTGGATGACCTTAGCATCAAGGGATCCATTATATCTTAGGAAAGTTATTATACGGATGTGGTGGGATAATGAAGAATATCCTTCCGTAGAGTCTCCCATTGGCGATTTTTTTGGAGTAGGACATGCTAAATCAGTAAACTTTTGGAGTTTGCCACTTTCTATGGGACCTGAGGAGGGTAAAGGCTTTAATTGTTGGTTTCCAATGCCTTTCGCTAAAAATGCAAAAATTGAGGTTGAAAATGAAACAAATGAAAAACTTGTGAATTATTACTATATTGACTATGAGGAATATAATGAATTAGATTCTTCATTAGGAAAATTTCATGTTTATTGGAATCGTCAAAATCCATGTAGTGGTAAAAATTATAAAACTCAAAAATTTAAGGAAACTTTTTTTAAAAAAAATCCTACTCATCAAAATGATTTTATATTATTAGAAGCAGAAGGTCAGGGACATTATGTTGGATGTCACTTGGATATCCATAATTTATATGAAACAGAAAAGCATAATTGGCCAGGTGAGGGAGATGATTATATTGAAATTGATGATGGTGAAATAGTACTTTTTGGTACTGGAACAGAGGACTATTTTTGTGGCGCATGGTGTCCTACCCAATATTATTGTTCCCCTTATTTTGGGATTCCTTTACCAGGTGGGAAGAATTGGAGTGGAAAAATTTCCTATTACAGATATCATATTGAAGATCCTATATATTTCCATAAAAATATCAAAGTTAAAATAGAGCATGGTCATGCAAATCAACGTTCAGATGATTGGTCCTCTACTGTTTATTGGTATCAGACAGAACCTCATAAAGCATTTAAATCAATATTGCCCGTTAATGAAAGATTACCTAGAGAAGAACCTAAGGAAATAGAATAAATAAAATAAGATTTAGATTTTGTGGAAATAATACCGATCAAATATTAAATCCACTTTTTTTGCTTGCTCATCGACAAAAAATTGTACTTTTATTTCTTGGTCTGGATAAAGGACTGGAACGAAAAATTTCAATTCCTCCAAATTTTCAAGAGCAAGTGGCAAGTTTATTGGCTTAGGTTCAATTTGATCTTCAAGATTCAAGAATAGCATACCATTATTAAGAGATACTTCTATTATTTGAATTTCTTTATAGGTTTTATATTTCCCCGTTAGTGATTTTAATTTTTTATGAACATTGAAAAATGGAGCGGCTTCGTCAATATTTTTATCAAGGAGAATTCCAAGATATTTACGAGCAATCGCACCAATAACTACCGATGCATCACAATTCGCTCCTATAATAACGCCCATCTTCTGATCTGGAATAATTGCCAAAAAAGCTGTTGAAGTTGCCACATTTCCACCATGACATATTAATCGGTGTCCAACAAAGTCTTTTTCTATTATCCAACCATAACCATACCAAGCATCTCCAGCGCCAATTGGTGATTTTATATAAGGTTTCCACATTTCTTCTATTGAAGATTTTTGAACAATTTCCGAATCATTAAACCTCCCTTCATTAATCAACATAATAATATAATTTTGCATTTCTTTAACCGAACTCAATAAACCTCCAGGAGCATAGATTAACTTGTCGAATGGATGCATACTGGCTTTAAAAGGCTTTTTTTCTTCAGAAGGAAGATATCCAGTTAAAATATCGTTATCTTTCTCAAACTCTGCTTTTAAATAGGTAGATCTATTCATTTCAAGAGGTTTTAGAATGAAATTTTTAATATATTCATTAAATTTCATATCTGTTAGTTTTTCAATTATTAAACCCGCACATGTAAACATATCATTATTATAGAAGAAATTTTTGTCTGGTTTATTAAAAATTTCTTTAGTTGCTCCATTCAAGTGAAGAAGAAAATCATCCCAGCTACTTATAGGAATAATAGCATCAATTGAACCCAGTTGCCGTGCTATTGCTGTAACATTTCCATCTAATTCAGGAATTCCTGAGGAATGAGAAAGCATATGACATAAATTTATTGGATTTTCGTGATCTCCTAGTCTAAAATTTAAATACTTATTTAAAGAATCTTGTAGATTAATTTTCCCTTGCTCCATTAGTTGCATTATTGCCATTGCTGTAAACGATTTTGAGATAGACCCAATTCCAAATAATGTGTTCTCTGTGAATGGAAGATTCTTTTCTAAATTTCTCGCTCCAAACCCTTTAACATAAAAAGGTTTTCCATCTTTAACAATTCCAATTGCAAGACCGGGGATTTTAAATTCTCTCATTAATTCTGCTATTTCTAGTTCAAATAATTCAATTTGATTTTCGCTCACATATTTCACCATTTAAAAAGATACTAAGATGATATTAAGTTAAGAACCTTTTTAATTTTTGATTTCGATAGAAAAAAATTAAATTTTTAATATAATTATTATTAAAAATGAATCCATATAATTTACTCAAAATAAGTGATATTGAAATCTTTAAACTCAATATTCCATTAAAATTTCCATTTAAAATCTCATTAGGTACAGTCTATGAAGCAGATAACATCTTAGTTCGAATTAATACCGATAATGATATTTATGGAGTCGGAGAGGCATGTCCTTCTCCGCGAATAACTGGTGATACCCAAGCAAGTGCTTATGAAGCAGGTATTCATATCGCTAAATTTATTAAAGGCAAAGATCCGTTAGCGATAGAAGCTCGGATGAGAGATATTGATCTAGCTATTAATAGACAAACCCAAATAAAATCAGCCTTTAATTTAGCTCTTTATGATATAATTGGCAAAGCTACAGGATTACCTCTTTATAGGGTATTAGGTGGTGAAAAAAGGATTATTAATACTGACTACTCAATAGGAATCCAAGAAAATTTAGAAATAGCCATAGATAAGGTTAAAGAGGTAATTAATATGGGGTTCTCTACATTGAAATTGAAGGTTGGTTTGAATAAAGATTTGGATATTAACCTTGTTAAAACAATTAGGAAAGAGATTAGCGAAGATATATCAATCCGAACCGATGCTAACCAAGGATGGGATTATCCTACAGCAGTGCAGGTTTTAAAAGCTATAGAACCGTATAATCTAGAATATGCAGAACAACCTTTGCCATTCTGGGATTATGAAAATATGAAACGATTAAGAAAAACAGGTTTAGCTCCAATTTGTGCTGATGAATCCATATTCGATCATCACGACGCATTTAAACTGGCTTCGATGGGTGCATGTGATTATTTGAATATAAAATTAGGCAAATCTGGAGGAATATCTACTGCTTTAAAGATAAACGCTATAGCTCTAAGTTGTGGAATAAAATGTATGATTGGATGTTTCAATGAATCTCGCCTCGGTTTAACTGCTGGAGCTCATTTAGTATCTGCATGTCCCAACATTGTATTTGTAGATTTAGATGCAGCTCTCATGCATAAGGAAGACCCAATCGTAGGCGGAATAGAATATGATGTAAAGAATAACGGAAAAATAATCATACCAGATTTTCCCGGTCATGGCGCTGATATTAAAGAAGATTTTCTTGAAGATCTAAAACATATAACTATTTAATAACTTCCTCGACTCTACCAAAAATCTCATAGTAGAAGTTTATCTTTTCAAGCTTGAATTCCATAATAATTCACCATCATCCAATAATTTCCAAAAATTAAATATTTATATAGAAAATTAACATATATTTAATAAATCGAATCCAAAAATGAAAAAAGAGATTAATTGGAGTATATAAAAAAATGAAAAAATCAAAATATTTTCTTATAGGATTAGTATTATTATCGATTGTAGCTTTTAATTTGAGTGTAAGAGCTCAATATCCAACATATCAAGCTGGAGTAAAGAAAGGTAGTGAGATAATTTGGGAGGTTGTCTCTTTTGATCCTACAGGTTTAGAAGAGGTTTTAGGTCCTGACTACGTTACAAAAGGAAATACTCAATTTGGTGTAGGCTGGAATCAACTTGGAGCGAAAATGAAATGGGAAATAGAAAATTTTCTTTCTAGTGTATCTATAGATTATGGATTAGGTTATATGTCTGCTTTCCAGATTTATACTAGACAATGGCCTTGGACAACTACAGGGTTTGAATCAGTAACCCCATTTCCAGATTCTTATTATACCTTATATGATCCTCACGATGTTCAAGCACTTTCAGCTAACAATGGAAGAAATGTTTCTATACTTGATTTTTGGGTGAGTGGTAGCGTTTCTATTATAGAGCATTTTTATTTCCTCCCAATACCTGCGAATAGTTACTTAGCGGAATTAAATTGGTCTTCAGGTCATACAATCAATGAGTTCATTCTAACCGTTGAGAACGCGATACCTCCACTTGATCCTACTTGGTTTTTAACAAATTATACTATAAATTACACATTTGATAGCGACTCTGGTGCATTTATTGGTTATAAATTACAGAATAATGAAAGTAGTGTAATTTATGAAACAGAAGCGGAGCATAAATTTCCCTCCAAAGAATCGGCTATTCCTGGTTTCAGCTTTACTTTCTTAATAGGGACAACTACTCTAGCTATAGTGTGTCTAATTTACATCATTATAAAGAAGAAATAATTTGATTAAAAGATCAAAAACAAAATTCTTATTTTTATTTTCTATCTTTATTTTGTTGTATTTCTGAAGAAATATAATATTCAACCCGATCTAACCACTCATTAACTAAATAATTAAATAGTATTTCTTTTTCAATTTCAAGAATATGTCCTGCTTCATCTAAGATGGCAAAAGTAGCTCGAGGGTATTGTTCAATGGTGTTCCATGCGTCTCTATAACCCACACTAATATCTTGTCTTCCTAGTAGAAATAATGTAGGTTTATCGAATCTCAAAATTAACTTATCAACATCAAAAGAAAATGCATAACCTTTTTCAAATATCTCGTTTAAAAATTCATCATCTGCAATCCTAATACCATTTAAAACTTCCTCCTTAAACCTTTCCCAAATTCTTTGATTTTGGACTACTGCCGTACCTTTAAACTCTTCCCTGTCTTGAGAACTTAATTTTGAAAGAAGTTTTCTATCTTCTTTCAGAGTTATAGGTTCTGGTAGAGAACGCTTTGAGGGTTGAGGTATTATAAGAGGACATAAAAATAATACTCCATCGATAAATTTCATTCTTTTGTAGATAAGCCCACGTGCTAAATAACATCCATATGATTCACTAGCAATTATAAACGATTGATTTGGAATTATCTTGTCTATAAATTCTAAGACTAGTTCGAATATTTGATCAGAATTTTTTATCCATTGTTTACTTTTAGTTTTTCCCATTCCTGGTAAATCAAAATAAATACGTTTATAGTTTGGTCTATCTTTAAAAATGGGTTCCATGCATCCTTTCATTAACCGATGATCAGGCATAAAACCATGAATCATAAGAATTGGATGTCCTTCGCCGTATATTTCATAGTAAATTTTAATTCGCTTAAGTTCACATTCCAATTTATATCAACCTTTGAAAATTAATTATATAAAAAAAAAGGAAGGTTGCATAAATTTTTATTTATGTTTTTCCCAATCAAAATCAATTTTTATAAACCGTTCAGTATAGAGATAAGCTATAATTAGAATAATTGAGCAAATGGGCCCCCAGATCAGAAAGCCTAAGCCTTTTGGCAAATCCAATATAAAGCCTAATAAAAGTAACCCAATTGCTTGAAAAATATTAAGAGTTATACTTGGAAATCCCATATATATCCCTGCTCTCAGTTCTCCTGTTTCTTTTTCATCATCTTCAGCAATGTCAGCATACATAATATTAGGAAAGAGAAACCATCCTCCTAAACATGCTGCTATTCCAAGAATAAAAATAATCCCAAAAATTAGATAAGAATCCATTGGAATCGCCCCTATTAAAGTCGTTGGAAGGAAAATAATTGCTGATAGAAAAACGTATAAGAGAGTTTTTTTTTTACCAAAATGCTCTATTAGTTTTCTCCAGAGATAGATAGCTGTAATAATACCAATAACCATTAAACCTGCTACTATATAATAATCCATATCCTTTAATTTTAAGACTTTTTCAGTAAATAATAACATGGTTTGACCTATCATTATAAATGCGACAGAACATATACCCTGCATAATTGTAACTAGCAAGAAATTCCTATTCTTTAAAATAATTTTTAAATTTTGGATCATCTTTGATTTTATTTTAAAATGAGGCTCTATTTGTATTAAAAAGGTTGTTAAGTAAAATAATATTAAAGGCAGAACAGAAAAGATAATCACACTATATAAAAACTCTGCTGGGATGGTATCTGGATTCGCTTTCAATTTATCATCAAAATCTGTCAAAACAAGTAATGAAAAAACTGACATTACAGCCGTACCAATAAAGCCAATAATACTTAGATATTGAGATGCTTTAGGACGATCTTCAACTGTAAATTGTTCCGCCATCCATGAAAGATATGGAGAAGTAATTCCATAACTAAGATTAAATATGATGTTCCAAATTAATAACCAACTAAATAGAGCTGTTGTATTAGTATAATCAATTACTAGAATTGGTAATAATAGTAATAGGAATGAGATAGTTAAAATTGGACTTAGAATCACTAAATATGGTTTTCTTCTTCCCCATTTGGTATATTTAGAATCACTTAACCATCCAAAGAAAAACTGGGAAGAAGCTACAGCGAGCTTTCCAAGAGCTAAAGCAATACCGACCAGAACAGTGTTAAGTTCATATGCTCTTGCATAAAGGGTAAAAAGCGCAAAGTCTGCAAATCCCATAACTAATGACGTTGATAAATTAGGTAGGGCAAATGTTAAGTACTTCCTCGGCGTACTTTTACTTCTTTCAATTATTTCTTCTTGAGTTATATTGATTTTCAAATTCCTTTAGATTTTCATAAAAACTTTAGTGTAAATGTTAATTTGTTAGATTAATATTTTAATATTTCCAAAACATAATCAGAGAAGCACTAATTTAGAAAAGGATAATTATTTATCTTCCTCTACAACCTCTAATCCCAAAATTTTAGCTCCAATTATAAATTTATCTTTCCAATCACCAACAAAAGTCACTCTATGCCACCCAAAAGTATCCCAATCGTAATTATCTAAAATTTTCTTTGTATCACCTTCTACTAGCATTTTTGAGACGCAAGCACGATCATCTATAATATTATCTATGATTTTACCTTGGCGGATAGCAATCTTCCTTTCGAAAATGCTTATTTTTATAGTTGTTGCTAATTGACCTATTGGGAATTTAACTCGTGGTGATGCCCCTATAATATGAGTTTCGCCATGATATACTATATCAAAGTCAGCAGAAGGACCATTGACACCGTATAATCTATTTGCGGCCACACAATGCAGATAAGTTATTTGATTATTAAGTAAATCAAGAGTATGATTAGATACAAATCCTGGTCGATTGGTTAAATACAATCCAAACAAATAACTAATTGCACAATCAAGATCTGACTCACAAATACCATATATTCTCTCATTAGTTAATTCGAAAAATGCCATACAAGGGTAGGCAGGCATTTTACCTAGTAATAATAACGTACCGCAATCAGGTGCGAGTATTTCACCTTTTTTTTCAGTTAAAATCTTTTTAAAAGCAAGATATAATTTCGCAGAATTTATTATTGTTTTTTCAGTAGGTTGAACTTTTTTAGCATTATTAATCCATTTCTTTGCAATCTTTTTTGCTTCTTCTTCCTCTACTTTATCATAATAGCTAAGGATTACATCTGGATTTTCTTTTTGCAGTTCCACACCAAAAATCTCTTTTAAATTTTCTTGGTATTTATTCTCATCTTTTCTCCACTGGTGAGCTTGATCAAATCCATCTAGATCAGTATAAAACTCATACTTTTCACCACTCATCTTTCCAACTTGCTCAATGAATTCCGGATGATCCATAATAATTCTTTTACGTTCTAGATTTACTAAATCTAATATTGTTTTCCAGTTTATGTCTTTTGATTCACTAGCATAGATTAAAATCTTTTTTCCTCTAATCTGAAGGATGTTATGCATAATTTCAATAGTATCGTCAAAATCTTCAATATTTTGAGAGGATATCGGATAAATTGGTAAATTTTCACCCTTTATTTTTGTATAAATTTTTGTAAATGTGTGATCCCCTCCGTATATAATATTGATAAGAATAGTAGGCTTTCCAATTTTAATAATTTCTATGCCTGCTTCTACAATTCCAGGATCTCCATAATGTCCAATTGTATATATTAGAACTCCATCTGATTTTTCAATATCTTCTTTAATCTTTTCAATTAATTTTTTGTCATAATTTGTAATGACTTCATTGCTACTGAACTGAATATCTGGAAATTTCTGGTTTAAATGGTCAAGAATAAATTTTTTCATTTGTTCGTTATCATAACCTATATAAGGCCATCCAGCTTCCCACTGTGGTTTACTAATAAAAATAGTTTGGATCTTAACCTTTTTGATTTCCATTTTTTTATCTGTTTTTAATTACAATAAGATTATTAGAAAGAAGTTCAAATTAATTATACTCTTATTTACGATCTTCCACTCTAATTTCCATGACAATATTGCCCCATCCACCACACTGCAGTCCTACATCAGAACACCCAACTCTGTTAAATTCCATCTCGTTAGGATCTGATCCTGCATATATAAGGGCAGTAGCGGCATAAATTAATTTTTCAACGGCACTCAAAGCGGAAATGCAGATTCTTTTTGGGCAAAGTTTTGTAAGGAGATTACCCATTCCATCAAAATAAAACTTATCACCCTCCTTATGTTGGCTATTGCATCCATGTGATTTCATAACTTCAATAACAATTGTTTTATTCATTATTTTAGGTGCTTTGGCAAGAATTTTAATATTTTTTGGGTTTTCCAAAAATATCTTCATTTCTTCATCAGTATAACCTAAATGTTCTTGGATAAAACTTTTTAAATCTTCATTCATCATTATTTTTTCATCTCTTTCGATATTCTATATTCTATTATTATCATTTTCAATAATATTAATTTTATTAGTATAAAAAATTTATATTAAACATATATCCAAAAAATATAGGCACAATCCATCTTTGTAAAAAATTTTAAAAAAATAAAAGGAGAATGGGTAAAAAAAATATGATAAAAGAAAAATCAGTAGTACCAGAAATCTGGACACATAATTTAACAAAAATTTATGGTAGAGGAGAACAAAGTATAAAAGCAGTAAATAAAATTGATATTTCAGTGGAGCCAGGAGTTCACGGATTTTTAGGTCCAAACGGTGCGGGAAAAACTTCAACAATCAATATGTTAATAGGAGCAATTTCTATTACTGATGGAGAAGCGAAAATTAAAGGTGAAGATGCAGGTTCTATAAGAGCGCGCCGAATAATAGGTTTTTTACCTCAAGACCCTGCTTTTTATGATAACATGACTGGAGAACAATACTTAATATATATAGGGGAATTAAGTGGTTTGAGAAGAAATAATTCAAAAGAAAAAACTCTTGAACTATTAAAAAAATTAGAGTTATTTGAAGCTCGAGATAGGCAAATTGGAAAATATTCAGAGGGAATGAAACAGAGAATTGGGATTGCCGCTGCTCTTTTACATGAACCTAAATTGTTAATATTGGATGAACCAACATCAAATTTAGATCCTATCGGAAGGTCTAATATTATAAAAGACATTAAAGAATTATCAAAAGATGTTAGCGTGTTTGTTTCAAGCCATATTTTATCTGAAATTGAACAAATGTGCGAAAAAGTCACGATGATTAACAAAGGAAAAATAGTTCTTGCAGACACCATCAAAAATATCAAAAAAATGCATTCAATTAAAGCTGGTCGCAATATCACTATTTTAGATACCAGTTCAAATGAAAAAATTATTCCACAATTAAAGGAAAAAGATTATATAGGAAATGTCTGGATTGATAAACAAGATAATAAAATACATATCTTATCAAGAGATATTGAAATGCTTCAGAAAGCCATTCCTGGAATTATAATCGAAAATGATGTAATTTTAAGAGAGTTTCATCAACCTGAAACTTCTTTACAGGATATTTTTATAGAAATAATGGAAGATGAGGTGAAGAATGAATGAATACTCCTGAATCCAATCCAATTAAAGAAAATCTTAAAGAAGGAAATCCTTTTTCAGGAATAAGCTCAATACCTTCTATTGCAATGATCAAGAAAACGTTTATTTTTGATTTATGTACGATAAAAAGACTTATTATTACGACTTTTTTCATGGTATTAGTCCCTGCATTAATATTTGCTTTTATGCCCCCACTGTCTGGAGAAAAATCAGTAATAGAGATAGCAGGATTAGGATTTGTTACATGGTATTACAATTTTGCCATAATGTTTCCAATCATTATTATTGGTTCTACGGGACCCTTAATTTCTGAAGAATTAAGAACAGGAACGATGTTATTTCTAGTAAGCAAACCAATTAATCGAACAAAAATAGTATTAAGTAAGTTTGTTGCTCTTTATCTATTTGGAATAGTAGTAAGTTTCGTGAGCTTATCTATAGTTTGTATAATTGCAACAATTAAATATCCATTTGTTGATATTGCTTCTTATTTAGGGATGAATTTTCTCTATTCATTGATTATAATATTCTTTTTTGGAGGAATAACCATGGGTTTTTCATCAATATTTGAAAAACCAAGGAATGTTTTACTCTTCCCGCTTGCGTTAGTAATTTTTTCATTTCTCGTTTTTATGATGTTCAAACCATTATTAATAGGGTATGGTTATGGTGTAAATAGATATGAAAAATACTTATTATACAATTTCGACATAGGATATCATTTTGCTAATGTATTCATGTGGATCGGAGAATTTTTTGTCCCTGATATTTGGGATTATTTAGGGGCTATGTTTTCAATGTTTGGTATTACAAAATACGTTGATACTGGAGATGGTTATGGGTATGTTATAACCCATTATTACCATCCTGTAGCTTCATTTCTCTATTTAATCATTATTGGAGGAACCTTTTTACTTATTGGAACATTTATGTTGAAAAAACGAGATATTTCCTGATTAAATCATTTAAGATTAAGTTATTACCTTTTTCTTATTTTTTAATTTGATTTTTTCAGCGACTATTTTAGCAGATTTAGATATTAAATTACACCATACTTTAGCACCTTCCTTAGCAAATAAAAAAGCAGTTGCTTCGCCTATACCTACTCCGGTTCCAGTTATAATTGCAATTCTATCCTTTAATTTCATAATTTCACCTATTTTAATCCTAACATTTTCCGTGCTTCTGTAGGGTCTGCTATCTCTCGTTCTACATATTTACTGATATTCACATATTGTTCTATTATTTCGGCATTATCTCTTGCTGGTTTTCCCTTGCTTAAAAAGGGATAATCTTCCGTTCCTACCCTAATATTACCCCCATGAGTAAGAACAAAAACTAATAATTTCATTTGTTCTTCACCCATTACGCTAACGTTATGTATACAATCCGATGGTATGTAATTTTTCCTATGCATATACTCATCATACTTCGGAGGTGTCCAAGTTCCTCCTGGCCAGTTAAAAAATAAGGTTAAAAAATGAGGTTTTGACCAATCTAATAATCCAATATCAATTAAATACTTTAAATTCCAAAATGAACCTGTGTGCCAAACTTCCCATTCCGGTTTTACATTATATTCCTTACACTTTTTACAATACTCTTCTAACTCATTTAAAGGATGCAAAACATCAACAGTAATTTGAGTAAAATGTTCTGCATGATGACTTAACATTACTGACATCATATCTGGTTTAGATTTAAAATCACCCTTTCTGTTTGGAATTGATTCGATCGACATTCCTGCTTGAATTATAATATCACATTTATCTCTTATTCTTTGGACAACCTCCACCTCTTCCCCCCTAGGTAAATGTACATGAGCAATAGAGGCTCCCGCTTCATAACATTTTATGACATCAGTGATTAAATCATCAGCTGTCTGTGACCAATTTTTTAGCTCTGGATATATCCAGGAGTTAGCTGTTGTTGCAGTAATAATCATTTTTTGGTGTTTATTCATAATAATTTTTCACTCTTGTTTAATAATTTTTATCAGTTTTTTATCGAGATACCATTTAAATTTATATATCTATTCAGTATTAAAAAGAAAATTATATCACAAAAATTTTACATTTTTTTTATTATATTAACTGCATGGATTCCATCTTTTTCTATTTCTATGTGAACTAGTTGCTCATCTGCTTTTTCAATTATTTTTCCTTCAGAAACTTTAATTTCATAACCATTTGGGTATTGAATTTTCGGTACATAAATTATCGTGGGTGCTCTTATAGAAGAATCTGCATCAAATTCGAAATTAAACGATTTTTCTTTGAAATTAAACTCCATCTTTATTGGTGATCCGGCACAATAAATAAAACGAGGGCGAGAAAATCCTTCAATTGCCCTTCCACCACTGTTAATATCATTTGGATCTAGCTGTTGATCCCTACTAAAAATTGAAAGATCTTCCATATTCCATAGATCTCCCCATTCATTATTATTATCGGCAGTATAATTCCATTGAGTTGCATGTAATAAATTCGCATCTAGAGCATTATAGTACATAGTTAATAGTTTTATATGTTTTTCCCAAGCATCATCGGGATTAGTTTTAAACTTTTGAAATGCTTCTTTTTTATTAAGATCATATGGTAATCCAAATTCCCCTATTAAAGTGGGAATTCCTCCATGAATAGAATCTGCAATGTTTTTTATATTACTTAATTGATTAATGAACATTGCTTGAACATTTTTTTTTCCCATAACCACTTTATTAGTTAATATATCATAATTAGCCTTTATCATTGATCGCTTAGTCACTAATGTAATGCCATCATACCAATGTCCTGCGTGTACTGCATTTTCAGGAACATTAAGAGTAAATTTTTCACCTTTTAGAACTCTTATCGGGTGTGATTCAAAAAAGATGATAGTGTGTGGAATTACTTTTCTAATTGATTCACTATAGCTATTAGTAAACGGGGAGAGGTAATCTCTATAAAAATCTACATTTTCACCATTTTTCAATACAAAATAATCATTGTTAAGAATTATTGGTTCTCCATTTTTATCTAACCCCCAGATACCTTCTTTTTTCCAAATATCATCTGTGTCTTTGAGCCAACATGACACATTTTTTTTATTCATTTCATCTATTCTGGTCTGCTTAATTCCAAGTCGTTTTATTTCATTAAATCCTACAACTCTTGTATATCCAGAACCAGTTAACATAGCATCAATAGGAGTAAATACATATCCTAATGGTTCAGTAAACTTTTCAGCTCCAACACCATCTACTTTTTTTTCAATCCATCCTTGCTCAGGTTCGTTAAGAATGTCGAAACCAATTACATAGGGATTATCTTTTACTTGTATAGCAATTTGTTTTATAGCATTTATATAATGTTCCTGTAAATAGTCCTGGGCATTTATTCCATCAATTTTACAAGAAGGAGTAAAATCCTTTCCACCAAAAAATAAGGTCCACATAGTTGCATTAGCAAATCTTATGGCATTACTAGACCATTGCATTGGAGGGTATGCAGAAGGATTATTAAGGTCATATCTATATTGCATAACTAATGCAACATCAGAAGCATCAAACTTTGTAAAATCTAACCCTACTTTTTCAAATGTCCAACCAGGGGCACCATCCCCTCCCGTCATTCTACTCCAGACATCTTGATGAGGATCTATGAACGTGTAAAATTTATGACTTTCAGCAATCTTTAAAACCTCTGCTACATAATCTAAATATTCCTTATCGTATTGCTTCGGACCCTTATGTTCAATTGCCTCCCAAGTCACGAGAAATCTTAAGCAATTAAAACCCCAGTGTTTTAATCGTGATAAATGTTCATCTGCTTCTTTTATTGGAAAAGGTCTACCTATAAATGAGACGTCTCTATGATCACTAAAATCAGTTTTAATATGAGTTGCTCCATTAGGAGTAAAAGGAACTTTTGTACTCCCTCCTAAATTAACCCCTCTCAATAATACTGTTCTACCCTTTTCATCAATAAACCATTCATTCTTTGTTTTTAACAACATTTTTTACAAAAATGAGATATTTTTTATAATAAATAATCCTCCTAATTAATTTCAATAATCATTCTTATTTTTTATGTTTAAAGGATTTAATTATAAAGAAAGTATGAAAGCAACTTATACAGTTAATATTATACCTGAGCCTTATTGAAAATTGATTATATTTCCAAGATTCAAACATATTCAATTGTTGCTGGAGGTTTTGGAGTAACATCAAAAAAAACAGCGTTGGTTTCAGAGATTTTAAGGATTTCTTGTGTCAAATTATTTAAAAAATCTATTGGTAAATGAGTAACACTTGCTGTTCTTGCATCTATACTATTAATAGATCTTATAACTACATCATATAGGCCTTCTGGATTAGTTCCTAATTTATACAAGACTCTTGCATATTCTTTTATTTTGGATGCTTTTTTAGTAAGTTTCTTAAAATCCCACTTTCCAATTTCGCATAGAGGGATTTCATATATCCTCTTTCCATCTACTAGACCAGTCACCTTTTTGTTAAGAATATCTTTACTTATAGCAGCAAAAACTTGGAATGGTTCTTGCTCACCATTTTGATTTATAATCATTGTTTTCCCATATTTCTCCTTGTAATAATCCTCTACTGATGATTCTACAAGATCATGTACTTTCTTCTCAAAATTCAAGTTGTTATAAGTAACTGGACCAATGATTCTTGCAGCTAAAGCAGGTCCTGGAAAGGCTTTTCTATAAACTAATTCCAGCGGCATGTTGAAGTATTCGAGTATACTACGTACTTCATTTTTAGTAAGACTTGCAACTGGTTGAATTGTGGCTTCAACATCGTATTCAATTTCAACATTATGTTGACTTTTCACAAATCCTTGTTTATACTTTTCTTTTAAGGTTAATTCTTCTTCAATATTCATTGTCTCTTTTAAATCTGTGATTTTTACCCCAAAACTTTCTTCAATATCTGGAAGAATTGTTCCATCTGCAAGCAAATCACATTTTTCTTCTCTGATTACTTTACTAATGGTTCCCGAGTAAACATCTTTAAAAAGATGTCTTTTTTTCTCAGCATCACCTTCCCCTAGGATTTTAGGAAGAAATTGCTCTCTAATGTCTAGAATCACAATATCAGGGAAGAATCTTTTTATATACTCACGTTCTTCTACTTCTCTTATAATCCTCATAAGTCCATGGTCTATGAAAACGGGAATCGTATTGATATCTGCTTCTTTTAATAATAGATATGTTAATGAACTATCAATACCACCGGAAAGAGCACAAAATACTTTCTTATCCATAGCATACTTATGTAAAAATTGTACTGCTACCTTTACAAATTTTTCAGGCTCTTTAGGAGGATCTATTAATCTATGATTTAACATTGAAAATAATAATTTCTATTATAAAATAAGTGCATTTATTAAACTATTATGATATTAGGTTTGGATATTTTTATGTTAAGTCTAATAAGCAAAAATATAACAAATTTATTGGTTATAAAGAAAATATTTAAGTTTGTAATCAAATATTTACCATCTTAGAACCTATAGAGGTTTTTAAGACAAAAATATTTTTTTTTACAATTATAAAGTGATAAAATATGAGTATTGTTCGAAAAGTTAAATTAACATTAAAAAGTAGACCTACAATGGAAGGTGCTGGAGTTCGTTTAAAGCGTGCATTTGGTTATATTGATTCTTCATTAGATCCTTTTCTACTTTTAGATGATTTTCATTCCGATAATCCCAATGATTATATAGCAGGTTTCCCTTGGCATCCTCATCGAGGTATAGAAACCATAACATATATGCTTCACGGCAAAGTTGAGCATGGCGACAGCTTAGGAAATGGTGGGGTTATAGAATCAGGGGATGTTCAGTGGATGACTGCTGGTAGTGGAATCATTCATCAAGAAATGCCTAAAAAAGGTAAAAATCCTCTAATTTGGGGACTTCAGCTATGGGCGAATCTTCCTGCGTCTCATAAAATGATGAATCCTCGTTATCGAGACGTTAAAAGGGATGAGATCCCTGAAATATCTCTTAACGAGGGCACTGTGAAAATTAAAATAATTAGTGGTAAAGTGAACGGTACAACAGGACCCGTTCAAGATATTATTACGGAACCTGAATATCTAGATATCACTATAAATCCTAATTATGAATTTTCTCATCCAGTAAAAAGAGGACATAATGTCTTTGCTTACATTATAGAAGGAAAAGGTTATTTTGATCAGGATCGAGACAAATTAATAGGCGTAGAAAATCTTGTTATTTACAAAGATGGTGATGAGGTAAAAATCAGTACTGGAAATGAAAAAGTTCGATTTCTTTTAATCTCTGGAAAGCCAATTGGAGAGCCAGTGGCTTGGCGTGGACCCATTGTTATGAATACTGAAGAAGAATTAAGGATAGCTTTTCAGGAATATCAAAATGATATCTTTATAAAGCAAAATTAACTTTTCTTCTTTTATTTCCATTTAATCATTGTTTTTTGATTTGTATAAATTTAAAAGATCCGAATCTTGGTAATATCAAAGTCTTTTCTATTGTTTTAAAACAATCGATTTCTTAGTTTTGTTATAAAACTGATAAATGTTATATAACGCCTTAGCGGCTAGATTTTCGTTCGGATGTACTGAAATCCCGTTCTGATTCATATTTTTTATTATATTAGGAACCTTTTTTGCTCTTATATGTATAAATGATCGTTTAACAATATTGCTGAAAGAATCTGCTGAAACATTTACATCTATGGCAGATACGATAGCAATTGGTTTAGAAATTTTTTCTTGTAACTTTATTAAATCCTTATAACGAGGATTTAACATCGTTAAATAAATTAGAATCATATCAACATTAGGATCCATTCCAACGATTTCATACGCTTTTTTTTCCAATATTGGATCAAATGTTGCTTGAAGACTTAAATCAATAGGGTTTGACATACTTGACCCAAATTCAGGGATATATTCTTGGAGTTTCAATTTTGATTCATTGGTCAGTTCTGCCAATTTTAAATTATTCATCTCACATGCATCGGCTGATGATACGGCAGGTCCTCCTGGTCCTGATATAATCGCAACTCGACAATTTCTTAATGGCATAGGATTGATGAATGCTTGAATCATACTAATCATTTCTTCCAAATTATATACCCTGATCACACCATATTGGTCAAATACATTATTCCATAGTTTATCTTTTCCACTTAGGGATCCTGTGTGCGAATGAGCTGCTTTTGATCCAGCAGGAGTGACTCCAGCCTTCCAAATGATCATAGGTTTTTTTATTTTTTGTACTAATTCAATGAATCTTCTTCCATCATTAACTCCTTCTATGTAACATGCTAGTAGATTAGTATCAGGATCATCTCCCAAATATTCTAAAAAGTCATTGAAGTCTAAATCAATGCCATTGCCATAGCTTATGGATTTGGAAAAATGAATTCCTTTCAACATTGAACTAAAAGCCATGATATTAGCGATTGAACCGCTTTGGCTAATAACCCCTAACGTCCCTGATTCTTTTGGTAAGGCTGGAAAGAACGAAAGTCCTGATTTGGGACAATATAATCCCATACAATTCGGTCCAATTAATCTCATTTGATATTTTCGAGCAATTTTTAATAATTCTTCTTCAGCTTTTTTACCTTCTTCATTTTTTTCGCCAAATCCAGCTGAAAAAATTATCACTGCTTTTACATCGTATTGACCACATTCAATAATAATATCTCGAACAAATTTAGGATGAGTGGAACATATAACCAAATCTACAGGCTCTCCAATGGATTTCAAATCTGAGAAAACAGGTATTCCCAATATTGTAACATTAGGTTCCGTTATTTTAGGATTAACGATAAATATTTTAGGAAATTCTTGATCAATAAATCCCTGTAATAAAATATTTCCTAAACCACCTTTTCTACTCACACCATAAATTGCCAGAGACCTTGAATGGAAGATGTCATCAATTTCCGAAAATAAATCATTCAATTAATTCTAACCTTTTTATATATGGAATAAATTATAAAATGAATAATTTTTTCATAAATAAAAATTCTTTTAAGATATTAGGACAGTAGCTCATAAAAGAATCTTGAATGGTTCAGATTCTACTCTATCAATTGAAATTGACTAGATAATCACTTTACCAAAAATTTCTAATAAACAAAAACAAGATATTTTGTATAACAATGTAAGCAATTTAATTAACAGGTAATTAACATATATCAAAATTTATCTTATTATTAATCAATTAATTTTATTATTAATCGACTAAGGTTAATTCCTTGCAAATTTATTATATTGTTCGCTTTTTATTTTTATTTTAATAATAAATTAATTAAAGTACTTCACCTATTTTTTTTTGTAATTAACTTAAAAATTATTAAAGTAGATACGGTGAGTTATTTAAGGAATAATAAAATCTGGGATGAATCAGAAAATGTAAATTGGGATGTAATAGAAATCTCGAAAGTAGACGACAAAATTATAAGAAGATTGATTAATAACTTGAAATTGGATACACCAGATTTATCAGACCATTTTTTTATATCATTTGAAAGTCTCTTAAAAATAGGAAAGAGAGCCGAATCTGTTATTGAATCATATATCGAAGAAACGAATAAAATTCATAACTTTAAACTCGATATTTTTAATTTCATTATCGATTTCATAAAAAATGAAATAATTGAGGATATTTTAGTTCCCTATTTATATCACCCTGATTTTAATACTAGGGCAAGAACAATACTTAGAATAGCAAAAATAGGTGATTTAAAGTATCTTAATTTTATATTGCCTTTATTGAATGATCCAGATGATTCCGTTCGATGGGCAGCTACAAAATTCTTAGATACACATAATCTAATAAAAAATCCCTTAGTTTATAGGGAACTAAAAAATTACTTTGAAAAAGAATCAAATCCAGTAATCAAAGAAAAAGTGAAAAATATTTTTAAAAAATTCTGAAATTATTTTTTTTTACTTTATTTTAATTTAAGATTATAAGATTTTACATAATAATAATAAAATCTTATCTATAGTGAAAATTTTTTTAAATTGAGATCTAAAACAATTTATGTGCTAAAAATCTGTACAAAAATTTTTCAAACTATATTTAAAAATGTGCAATTTATTAAAGATATACAAGTGTGGTATAATAACATAAAAATATATTAATTGAATTATCAATTTAACAAAAACAGAATTTTAGTGAAATTAATAGAAAATTAAATTTTATCAAAAATTATAACCAATTTATAACTTGGGTGTATTAAAATTTCAAATTATGATTATACTTTTAAAATTCTTTTGTTAGGAGATGCTAGCGTTGGAAAGACTTCCTTTACCAAGAGGTATTGTTATAATATTTTTAATCCCTCGGAGCGGTTAACTATTGGAGTGGATTTCCATGTAAAAACAATTGATCTTATGGGTAAAAAGGTAAAGCTCCAAATTTGGGATGTGGGGGGTGAAGAAAGGTTTCGATTCCTTTTACCAACCTATTGTCTTGGTGCAAATGCTGCATTTCTCTTATATGATATTACAAGACCATCCACATTAGATAATATCTCTGAATGGATTACAATTGTGAGACAAAAAGGTGGTCCTATCCCTATTATGTTAGTTGGTTCGAAAACAGATCTTGAAAATACCCAACGTCAAGTTCCAAGAGAATATGGTATCCAAATTGCTGAAAAAAATAAAATGGCGAGTTTTGCTGAAATCTCCGCTAAAGAAAATCTGAATGTTGAAAAATCTTTTAATGTTCTGACTGAACTAACTCTAGAACGAACAGGTAACAGGTGATCAAATGGAAGATACCGAATTTTTAACTCTGAGCCAATTATTCGATTCAATTGGCATTATCGAAAAGGGAATAGAGAGGATTTATCACTATCTATTACTGAATAAGAGAATTGATGAGTTAAAGCAAGTATGCAATCAATTTAATCTCTCCTTAAAAAGAGGCTATAAGATTTGTTCGGTATTAAATGATTTGGAACTTGTTCAGACTTATGATCGTCCTATGAAAGTCCATCTAGCAACTCCGGTGCTCACACTTTGGCAAAAATTAATCCATAAAAGAATTGAAGAACTTCAAAATCAATTTTTAGAAAGACAAAATAGATGTGAAACATCAATTGAGGAATTCATAAAAAAGTATAATCTAGAAGAACAAGTTGTTCAAGAACCCGTTGAGTTTATAAATTATGATATTAAAAATTTTGCTGAAACATATTACTCATTTTTAGCACCAAAATTATGTAAAATTGCAGTTGGAATCAGATATGATAATCCATTGATTTCCTTAATTCAAAAATATCAAATTAAAGGGATACCTAACGATATTAAGGATGATATGGCTACAGGAATCAAAAGAATTAAGGAAAACATTAAAAATATAGATATACAGGTTATATTCAATTCAGAAGTAGTAAGGGAACTATTGGGGAGCAGAGAACTCGAGATTTTATCTAAACATATTGATAACTTTAATTTAGAATTTAAAAAATTTGATATAAAAATAACTGATGAGAATTTCAGTAATTTCAGTTTAACTGATAATGAGCTTATCCAACCAAGTTTTGACCCCACTAATATTTTAATTGGGGCTTATATCTCTCGAAATAAGAATATTTATCAAATTTTTAATGATAAATTTAAAGAAATTTATGAAAAAGGTGTTCCAATCAAGCAATTCATAAAAAAAGACAAAAAAATAACTCTCGATTCACTTACTGAAAGTCAATCATTTGTATTATGTATTTTATAATGCTATTCATTAGCAAAGGATGCAATATATAATTTAAATAAAAAAAAAGATTAAATAAATTGATTTTAAGGATTTTCTTCCTTCTTTCTTAACATTGCTGCTCTAAACTTTTCAAGTTGTTTTCGTGGAGTCACAGTTGGTCTTTCATAAGGTTTTAATTTAGATTTTATTCCAAAGAGATATTTAGCGATATCCTTAAGTCTCTCTACATCGTACCTCATCATCATCGTGATAGTTTCCATTTGAGGGCTTCCTCCACCATGAAGCCCTGCAACTTGCATTAATCCTGCCAAATCGGATACTACAAGATTTTCAATACCTTTAAAACATCTGTACATATTTTCTGGTTTAACTCGAGGATTTCTCGTTAAATATTTCATAGCAAGCTCTCCCACTTCTTCATTGAAGAAGGAATCTTCAAACGGTAATGTTGCAATTATACCTCCAGAAAGATCAGCTAAGATCTTATATTCTTCATATATCATTTCCCCTGCAAGCCGCCTTCCAGCATTAGTTAAAACCTCATCAGGTACTTGTGTTCCTGAAGGTGCTTTTTCTGAATGCTTTGCACTTGATTCTCCAGCAGCAAAAACTAACTCTGCAGTACCAATTATGTGTGAAAGTTTATCTCGCACATGAGAAGTGCTCTCAATACCATTGTATTCCGCAACTAATGCTGCAGCACTTCCTAAGACCTCTGACATAGCAGGCTTGCAACCAGTATAACTGTGCCTGTGATAGTGAGCAAACATGAGTGCTAAAAATCCAGCGTAAGGTGTTTGTCTAGGATCTCCATGACCATTAAGAAATACTCTCTCTTTTGGGACAAAGACATCATCAAAAATAATAAATGTTTCAGCATCTCCAAGCGCAGAGTGCGGAATTTCTAAATGTTTAGGTGCTCTAATATATGCAGGTCTTGTTAAGAGTCTGAGCCCTTCCCAATCTGCTGGTAAAGCAAAAGCAACAGCATAATCCTTATCCTCAGGACCCATATATCTACATGGAACAACTACACACTCATCTGCATATGGTGTATTAGTAATATTAATCTTACAACCCCTAACAACTATACCATCCTCTCTTGATTCAATTACACGAAGATATTGATCCGGATCATCTTGTTGATGAGGACGCTTTAATCGATCTCCCTTTGCATCAGTTTGAGCGCAACTTGCTACAAGATCATTTTCTTGAAAATATTCCATATATTTTAAAAATCTTTGATAATGGTCTGTTCCTAAAGCTTCATCGAGTTCATAAGTTATGACCGAGAGAGCATTCAACGCATCAATACCCATACATCTCTGTATGCATCCTCCAGTTAGATGACAGAGTCGACGAGTCATAAGTTGCTTTTTGAGTAGATCATCTTCATTTTGATGTATATGCGTAAATCTATTAATCTTTTTTCCAGTAATATGGGAAGTTGCTGTGCATAAATCCTCCCATTCCGGATCATGAGCTCTATCAAAAGTTTCTTTCATTATTCGCATGCCTCCTGCAAGTCTGGAATCCTTACGATCAACTTTTTCGTCGCCAATGTATATATTAGGTTTCATTTTCTTTAGATCTTCAATATATTGTTCATACGTTCGAATTTTTATTCACCACATTCTTTAGTTTAAGATTTTTATTTATTATTAAATTTGAAATAAATACAATAATATTAGTTATAACTCTAATTTTTATTTTAACATTTTTCTTTAAAACAATTAAAAAATAATCTTTTTTACGATCTCCTATTTTTTCATAATTAGATATAGTAATTTATTAAAATCTGTATTTTAAAATTAAAAATATCTTTTCTAGAATTGAGTTATAGATGAGAAAGCCTTTATCCCCTATAGCAATTAATAATGCTCTACAGACTGGAGAATTAAGTAAAGAGAAAGCTTTAGAACTCTTAAAATCCCTAATTGAAAGTAGTAATGATGCTCAAATTAGATCGCAATCTATTGAAATATTAAATAACATAGGAGTAATAGATAACGAAAATTTTAAAATTCTTGAAAATTCTCTCGTCTCAGATGAGAATGCTATAGTAAGAGCTTCAGCAGTAAAAGGAATTATTCTTAATTTTACTGATAAAGGGTTAGGTCTGTTAGAATGGGTCGTTAATAATGATAGATCTCCTTTAGTTTTGAGAGTATTATTTGATAAGATTGAGAATTCTGAAGTTGAAAGTTTTAAAAAAATGGAGCAAAATTTAACTAATTGGAATAAAGACTTTTCGGAGATGTTGGATATTGTGCCAAAAGAAACAAAATTTTTTTTAGATCTTGAAGCTTTATTCGCTCAAAATAAAACGAACTATAAGATAGATCCAGATAGCTATAAAAATTTTCAGCAATTAAGTGACTCTAAAGACAGTGAACCTTGGCTCTTAATTAAAAATAAGCATGTTGAAATTCTAAATTTCAATTATTATAATTGGAAATTTATTAAAGAAAATCAAGACATTATTGATTCTTTTTCAAAGCTGAGATATTTGGATGTATATCTCAATTCGATTAGCAAATACAGTTATGATGATATATATCTTCAAAAAATTCCCGAGTCACTTGCTAGACTTACTTATTTAAGGATATTAATTTTAAAAAGAAACAACATTCAAAAAATTCCAGAATCAATAAGTAAGCTTAAATCACTTAATAAATTAGATTTAAGTCATAATAACATTCAAGAGATTCCTTTATCAATAGGATTCCTCAGAAATCTTGAAAGGTTAAACCTAAACCATAATAATATTCCAAAAATCCCAGATACATTAAACCCCTTTTTGAATTCTCTTAAATATTTTAAATATTAAATATAGAAAAAAAGATTACTACTGCAGTTATTTTTAGAACATTTTTTTAACATTAAATCTTTAGATAAAATAAAGGTAATATCAACAATATTCTAGATTTTATAAGATGGTGAATTTAATGGGAGAAGAAAAGAAATTGATTAATGGTGGGGATGTTTTAATCAAGTGTCTCTTAAAAGAAAATGTTAAATATATGTTTGGCATTCCTGGTGGTCAGTTTTTAAACATGTATGATGCAGTATACAAATGGGGAAGAGAGCAAGGTATTCAAACTGTATTATTTAGACATGAAGCTGCTGCTGCACATGCTGCGGATGCATGGGCAAGAGTGACTAATACTCCCGGTATATGTTTTGGAACAGTTGGTCCTGGAGCATTAAATTTGATTGCGGGAGTAGGTGCTGCCTGGGCAGATAATATACCAGTAATCACAGTAGTACCTCAAGTAATTTCTAAATTCCAAGATTCCTTTACATTACAAGGAAATCTCGATCAAATAACAATGTATAAGCCTGTAACAAAATATCAAAAAAGTGTAAGAAAAGTTGAAGAAATTCCTGATGCAGTTCATAAAGCATTTAGAGAAGCTATGGGAGGTCGACCACAACCAGTGTTATTAGAATTTTTTGAAGATGCTTTTTTAGAGGAAATTGAAGAAGATAAAATCCAAATCTTTGATATAGAAAGATACCGTAGTATTGATAAGCCATCGATAAACGATAAACAAATAAAAAGTGCATTAGATTTAATATTGAATTCAGAAAAACCACTAATTTTATCTGGAGGTGGTGTTTCGAGATCAGAAGCATGGCATGAACTACGAGAATTTGCTGAATACTTGCAAATTCCAGTTATTACAACGGTTATGGGTATCGGTACTATTACAAAACAATCAAAGTGTTTAATTGGTACTGCAATAGCAGGTCCAGGTCTAAGAATTGCGCCTGAAACAGATGTTATATTAGCGCTAGGATGTAAATTTTCATTTACTTTAGGACATGGAGAAGAACCATTTTGGAAAAACACACAAAAATTAATACAAATAGATATTGATCCATCAATAATTGGGCGTGCAAAACCAATAACATTAGGTATCGTTGGAGATTGTAAACAATTTTTGAATCAAATACTAAATGAAGTTAAAAAGTCTGAAAAAGTAGATAAAAGAGAATGGTTAGAGGAACTTGTTCAAACACGTCAAAATACAATCAACAAAATAAACAAAAAGGTGTCAAAAGATAAAATTCCTATAATGACAAAGAGATTAATTAAAGATATATTAGAATCTATAGATGATGATGCAATCCTTATAATGGACGGTGGAGATATTGCAATTTCTGTTGCTGAACAAGTTGATTGGTATAAAAGTCGTCCACCACTTTCAACACTCGTTGCTGTTGGAATGGGTCAGTTAGGTACTGCAGTTCCTTATGGAATTGGAACAAAATTAGCAAAACCAGATAAACAAGTAGTGGCTATAGCTGGAGATGGTGCTTTTATGATTAATATTCAAGATTTAGAAACTGCCGTTAGGCTAAATTTAAAAAACCTTATATATGTCGTAGCAAATAATAATGCATGGGGTATGATCAAGTCAGGTCAGAAATTATTTATGGGTAAACGATATATTGATGTTGATCTTCCTGAATTTGACTATGCTAAATGTGCAGAAGGTTTTGGCTGTTATGGTGAAGTAGTTACTGATCCTAATGAAATTAAGCCAGCTTTCGAACGAGCAAAAAATGCTGGTAGACCAGCAGTTTTAGATGTAAAAATAGATTTCGATACTCCAGACACCACGAAATTATTAGGTTCAATGGGAGTTTTATAGAATATTAATATTTTAACCTAGGAATTAAATGGAATAAATTGAAAATGTTTAAGTGGAAATAGTATTATGAAAGCATTAATTTTAACAACTGAAAAATTTCTTGAACTACTACAAAAAAAAATCGAAGAGCCTACATTTACACCAAAAATATTTGAATTAGTCTCATATAAAGATGTCCCTGAGCCAGAAATAATTAATGAAAATTGGGTTAAAATAAAAGTTAAATTGGGAGGTATTTGCGGAACAGATATTCATATTTTAGAGATTAAGCAATCTACATATCAACTTAATTTTGTTTCGACTCCAGCAATACCGGGTCATGAAATTGTAGGGAATGTAATAGAATTAGGAGCAAATGTGGAAAACTTTTCAGTGGGAGATAGAGTATTAATTGACGAGGTTCTGAGTTGTGAAGTAAGAGGTCTTGAATTATGTGATGCTTGCAAAGAAGGAGATTTTAGCTTATGTTATAATTTCGATAAAGGCGATATTGCACCAGGATTTATGATGGGTTTATGTAAAGATACTGGTGGTGGTTGGGGAGAATATGTTATTGCACATAAAAGTCAACTTTTTAAAATTCCAGATACAGTCCCTTATGAAGAAGCATTGATGGCTGAACCACTATCGGGTTCAATTCATGGTGTTTTTAAATCTCTTCCAAAAGATGCTGATAATGTAGCGGTTGTTGGATGTGGAGTTATGGGATTATCTGTTATACTAGTTTTAAAGGTCTTTTCTAAATGTAAAATCATTGCTATTGATACAAGACAACAACAGCTTGATTTAGCAATGAAAATAGGTGCTGATGAAGTATTTTTAGCAAGTAAAAGTATGTATATTAGAAAATTTGCGAGATTATTAGGAGCAAGAACAGTTTCACCACCATTTCTTGATCCAATACTAGTAGGTGGTGGAGCTGATATCGTTTATGATTGCGTAGGAATCCCATCATCATTGACAACGAGTTTTAAATTAGTTAAACCAAAAGGGACTCTCATATTAATAGGACAGCCTGCTACCTTAGAGATTGATTGGACACCATTATTTGTTAAAGAAATGACAAGTATTGCTTCAAATACTTTTGGTATTGAAAAGATTAATAATGAGAGAAAAAGAACAATGCAGATTGCCTTAGATTTAATCTCTTCTGGAAATATCGACGTCTCTGGTTTTGTTACCCATAAGTTTTCTTTGGAAAAATATAAAGAAGCATTAGAAGTCGCTTCTCAAAAGGATAAATACAATTCAATCAAAGTAGTTTTTGAATACGATTAAAGATTTTTTTATTATTCCTAAAAATATTTTAAGAATATCGGTTAATAGTACATATAATTAAAAAGTTATATAAGTATCGGGTTGAATATAATGGTTGGTAAAAAAGGAGATGTACAATGTATAAATGAGGAGATACTTGAAAAACTCTCATTAAAAAATCGCTATAATTTCTTAAATTACAATCTAATGTCTTATTTGCCAAAAGGACATTTTGATTTTCTTAAGAAAGCTCAAAAGTTTTTTATAAAGTTTGAAAAAGAGCATAACATTACTCATAATGAAGATTTTTATGACTGGATTCCGGATATTGGAAAAGCAGATTTAATTACTCGCGTTCATAAATTTGATGATATAGGATTAAATTTTGAGCCATATGGATTTACAGCTGAATTTATGAGAACACTTGCCATAGATTTTTTTGACCCTCAATTAGCTATGGCAGCTGGAGCTACTATTTTAGCAATCAATCCAGTTTTATTACATCACGAAGATGTGGAGGAACGGTTAACAGCTGTAAAGGAGATGGTAATGGGTGAAAAAATAGGATGTTTATGTATTACTGAACCAGAAAGAGGCTCAGATGCGGTCCATATGTTAACTACCTGTGAAGAGCAGGATGATGGAAGTTATATTGTCAATGGTGAAAAAATATATCAAACTAATGGACCTAAAGCTGATTGGGCAGTAATTTATGCTGTTGCTGAAAAAAATAATGGAAACACAATGGCACAATTCTTAGTGGATACTTCATGGGAGGGTTGGGAAGCTGAAAAAGTAAATATACCCTGGACGCCAAGAATGTATGTTGGTAAAGAAACATTTACAGATTTAAAAGTTCCTCCAGAATATGTATTAGGTTCACCAGGACAAGGTAGATCTCATTTATTTGAAGGATTAAATTTGGAACGTTTGGGAATGGTGATTCTTAATGTTGCACAAGCTTGGAATGCCTTATCACATGCAGTTATTTATGCAAATATGAGAAAGCAATTTGATCAAGAAATATTAAAATATCAAGGCGTTGGGTTTCCCTTATCAGACCAGTGGGCTCAGACTATGAGTTTAACCTTTGCTGCATTACATATTTGTCAAATTATTGACGAAAAAATAGAGAAATTAGGAACTCTTCCAAAAGACTTTAATCTTGCACTTGTAGCAACAGCTTCACAATTGAAATCTCAATCAGCAAAATTAAGTGAAAGAGTATGTTATGAATGTGCAAATCTTATGGGAGGTGCTGGAGCTTGTGACAATACTTTGATGCATGATCTCTTGGGAATATCAAGAATCCAGGAGATGGGAGGTGGAACAAGACAAATCCAACAATATATCATGAGCCTTAGTCTAAGACAATTATTTAAACTATTATAAATTAAATTTAATTTTTAATTAAAACCAGGTTGTAAATTACTATTATGAACATTGAAGAATTTAAAGATATAAAATACGAAAAGGAAGATAGTGGAATTTGTACAATAACACTCAATATCCCTAAGAGAAAGAATGCAATGTCATACGTTACTTTCTTAGAAATTGAGACAGTATTAGCTGATATGGAAGGAGATAAACGTGCGAAAGTTTTGATTATTACAGGAAGTGAAGGATCATTCTCGTCTGGAGGATATTTCAATATGAAAATGTATTCTTCTATCCCTCCAGAGATAATGAAAGATATAGATTTAATGGATATTGCTCAAAAAAGGTTATGTATGAAATTTTGGAATTTTTCTAAGCCTGTTATTGCTGCAATTAATGGTTTAGCAGTAGGCGCAGGATTTACAATGCTATTAGCGGGAGCTGATTTAATATATATGGCAGAGGATGCCTGGATTGGTTTATCTTTTGTTAAACGTTCTGTTATACCTGAATTTAGTGCTGATTTTTTACTTCCATTTTACGTAGGCTTTCAAAAGGCAAAAGAAATTGTATATTTTGGTGAAAGAATTAGTGCAAGGGAAGCTGAAAAACTTGGTTTAGTTAATAAGGTTGTACCTTCTGCAGATTTAATACCATATGCTAGGGAACAAGCATTACGGTTAATACCTCCAGAAGGACCTAGCTTATCAATTAAGTTAATGAAAAAAACCATGCATAATTATTTTAAAGATATTATATCGAAAACTTTAGATCTTGAAAATGAAGGACTTAGAGAGTTATTTAAAACACATGATTTCAGAGAATCGTTAAAATCACTAATTCAAAAAAGAGAGCCAGTTTTTAAAGGAAAATAAATTATTTAATATTATAAAATTAATAATGTTATTTTTTATTCTCATCGAAACTCTTATTAAATGTGGTTAATATTTAATATTTTTATTTTGACATTATTATATTAGAAATTTATATTATTAAAGTAATAATTATGAGCTCTATGTGCAAGTTTGTATTTGTAACAGGCGGAGTTATGTCAGGTATAGGGAAAGGTGTCGCCACTGCAAGTATTGGAAAAGTACTTCAATTTCGTGGATTTAAAGTGTCAGTAGTTAAAATAGATCCTTACTTAAATGTAGATCCAGGCACACTTAACCCTATTGAGCATGGAGAATGCTTTATTACGGAAAATGTTTGGGATTTCCAACCTGTTCTTGAATCTGATGAAAGATCTTATAGAATTTCTGAGATTGATCAAGATTTTGGGACATATTCTAGGATATTAGGAATTGAAATGCATCCTTCACACAATATAACCTCTGGACAAATTTATCTCACCACAATCCTTAGTGAAAGGAAGGGAAGGTTTTTAGGCAAAACAGTTCAATTAATCCCTCATGTAACAAATATCATAAAAGAAAGGTTAATGGAAATAGCAGAATCCGAAGAGTTAGATGTTTTATTAATTGAATGTGGAGGAACTGTGGGTGATTTAGAATCGAGTATCTTTTTGGAAGCATTCAGACAAATAAAATTAGAATACCCCAAACGCACGGCATTTGTCCATGTAACTCTTATACCTTATTCTCGTGCTGTAGGACAACAAAAATCAAAACCAACACAACATTCTGTTAAGATGCTGCAAAGTCTAGGATTACAGCCTGATATAATAATAGGCAGAAGTGAAAAACCCTTAGATCATGATATTAAAAGAAAAATTTCCTTATACTCTAACGTACCTGAAAATGCTGTGATTTCAAATCCCGATTTAGAAGTTGTATATGAATTGCCTTTATTATTTGAAGAGCAAGGTTTAGGCGATTTGATCTGTGAGCTTATAGATTTAAAAGCAAAATTAGTATCTTATAATGAGGTAACCAACTACTCAGAATGGGTAAAAATGGTCGAATTGTTCAAAGATGCTAATAAGAATATAACAATTGGAATGCCTGGTAAGTACTTTAACATTTCTGATTCTTATATATCTATAAATGTTGCTATAGAAGATGCTGCTGCCCATCAAGGATATAAGACAGAATTAAAAATGATAAATATTGACGAAAATATAAATATTGAAGAACAGTTAAAGGATTGTGATGGTATATTACTCACACCAGGCTTTGGGGAAAGAGCTGTAGAGGGAATGATAAAATCTGCTGAATATGCTATGGAAAATAAAATCCCATTTCTTGGAGTATGTTTTGGGGCACAATTATTTTTTGTAGCTTTCTGTAGAAAATATCTAGGTTTAAATGAAGCAAATTCTACGGAAATTGATTCTAAAACACCTTACCCAGTAGTTGATCTTTTAGAAAGTCAGAAAGAAATTTCTGAAAAAGGAGGGACTATGAGACTTGGAGCTCAAAAGATTGTTATTGAAAAAAATACCAAATTATTTGAGGCTTATAAACAAAAAGAGATTTATGAAAGATTTAGACATAGATATCACATACAAGAACGTTTTATAACTGAAGAAGCGAAAAATAAAGGTCTAATAGTTTCCAGTCGAGACGAAACTGGAAGGATAATTAACAGTATAGAATTAAATAGAAAAGACCATTGGATGGTAGGGACACAATTCCACCCAGAGTTTAAATCAAGACCCTATAAACCCTCTCCTCTATATTTCGAATTCATAAAAGCATGCATTGATCATAAAAACTTAAAATAAGACTTTAAAATAAAAGAAAAGATAATTTAAAAATTATTAAAGTATATTATTTAATCCTCAAAATAATCTGCGCCTAATTCCTGTGCTAATGCCATGACCTCTCCATATGCGATTGCATCTTGAAGATTACCTTCTATAACAAGATCCCCAGACATGTATGCTGAAGTCGAATCAATTTCACCTGAGGTTAATCCTGTCCACGTTGCTCCGGTTGCTGACATGGTAACACTTGGATCTTTACCCTCACCTTCACCATAATCTAACTTACCTTCCCCAATTTTAACCCAATATTTATAATCTACATCAGTAATTACTAGTTGAACAACCATAGGATCGATATCTTCTAATTCTTCCTTTAATTCTTCGTTTTCTTCAGCAAGTTGTTTTACAAACTCATAAGTTTTAAGAGCATCTGAAGGTTGCCTTGCGCCTTTTTCTCTTAATTCTTTTAATTCTTTAATTATATTTTCATCAACCATTTTAAATTTCTACCTACTTCTTTCTTATTTTTATTAAAACTTTTGTTGGTGAGTAAATTTGTGTTGTTTAATTATAAAATTTTATTTTTTTGAGAGAAGTTTATATATACATAAAAAATATACTAAGAAGGAAAAAAATTTAGAAAGATGATTTCTGAAAAGATATTTTTTCAATTTAAACCTGATGAGGGAACAGACCCGTTAATATATTATAATCCTCCAATACCAAAAAGAAGATTATGAATTTATTTAATTTAAAATTATGTTACTTTATGAAAAATATTAAAGAAAAAATTGAAGGAATATGTCGAAAATAAAAGATAAGAATATAGATATGAAATATAGGAAAGCAGCAGACATAATTAATAAAGCTGGACAGTTTCCTTATCCTGTGACTGATACATTAATTGAAATATTAAAGCATAACATAAAAGAGGAAAACTTAGACTTTATTATGGCTTTTGAAAAAAACCTATCTCAAACAATAGAACAGTTAAAAGCTAGTTGTGGTCTACGTGAAGAAGATATTTTGCAAAAAGTTGATGCTCTGGCGAAGAAAGGTGTGATTTTTAATCAACCCAATCGCACAGGTTTAATGATATTTCGGTTATTACCAGTAGCAAGGCAGTTTGAGTATACTTTTATGAAAAAACTTGAAAATACACAAGAGTTTAGAAAATTAGCAACTCTTTATTCTAAATTTGATGAGGAAATTGAGACTTTCGTTCAAAATAATTATGATTTTGTCGCTTCTACGATAGAAAAGAGGTTACCAGTAGATAGAACAGTCCCTCATTTAATTAATAAAGACGGCGATGAAATTGATATACTTGTTGATAAAGAATTAGAAGTTCCTACTGAAATGATTTTACCAGCTCAAACAGTAAAAGATATTATTGAAAAATTTGATGATATTGCTGTTGGACATTGTTTTTGCCGTCAACATAAAGATATGCTTGGAGATCCGTGTAAAGCTACAGATCTAAGAGAAAATTGCTTTACAATAGGAAAAAGTGCTAGACATACATCAACTCAAGGATTTGCTAGAATGGTAACCAAAGAAGAAGCATTAGAAATCCTAAAACAGTCTGAACAAGATGGATTAGTTCATAAGGCTTATCATCTCCATTCAGATATTTCAAAGGAAGAAGTAGCAATATGCAATTGTTGCTCATGTTGTTGTCCAAATAGCAGAAATGTGCAAAATAATGCCGTAGTTAATGCAACATTTTATTTAGCACAGATTGATCCAGACTTATGTATAGGATGTGGAACGTGTATCGAAAAATGTTATAATAATGCAATATTTTTGAATGATGAGAATAAAGCTGAAAGAATCAAGGAATTTTGTATTGGTTGTGGAGTTTGTGCTTACTTTTGCCCAGAAAATGCTATATCCATGGTTGAAGGTTTTAGAATGGTTAGAATGCTCCCTCCTCGAAAAAATTAAAATAAATATTTTTATTCTTATTATTTCATTCTACAATAGCATATGCATTTCCAAGAACAACAGCTCTTTCTGTTCGGACTTGAATTATATACCGTCCATTATCTTTCCAACCCTCTGTAGTTAAAGGTTCTCCGGGATAAACTTCACTTGCAAATCGTGCTTTGAACTCTTTAAAACGTTCAATGTCTCCATTACAGGCACCATAAATTATAGCACGAGTTGCAAAACCATATGTACATAGTCCATGGAGTATTGGTCCTTTAAATCTTCCACTTCTACTGGCAAATTCAGGATCTATATGTAAGGGGTTTAAATCTCCATTAAGCCTATACAAAGCTGCTTGATTTTCATTAGTTTTATAAGATATCCTAAAATCTGGTTCTACCCCTTCTGGAGGATTTAACGGTTTAGTTTTAGGACCTGGATCACCTCCAAATCCTCCTCCTTTAAGGTAAAAAAATACCCATTTCGTTTCAAATATAGGTTCACCTCCTTTCTTATGTCCTGAAACGTTCATATGAATAACAGCAGCTTTTCCTTTATCAAAGATATTCTCAACCTCACCTTGACAAATTATTTCATCTGATGAAGAAAAGGATTTGTATAGCTTAATTGACTGTTCCCCATGAACAAAGTGCGAAAAAGCGATTTTACCAAGCCTATTAAGCTGAAGACCTGCCCCTCCGACTATACAGGCGTAACTAGGGAAAACTTTTAATCCTCCAGAGAATCCTTCATATAAAAATTGTAACTCATCAACCTGAGCCCCAATCCCTAAAGCATAAAGTACTACATCTTTCCAATTATATTTAAAAGTAACCTCAGGAAATTTTTTACCTATAACATCAAGATTTAATCCAGACAATATTTTATCACCTTTAACAAAATAATACATTTATTTTTCATATTGAATATCAATTTTTTATGTTAAATAAATCCGCTTCTCTTTAAACTATCAACAAAAAATTCCATTTGTCTTTCTAAAAATCCTATATTTCCATATTTGATAATTTTAGATTTGGGTGTGAAAGTTTCATGAAACTTGAGAGCTAAGTAATTGAATGAAGGATTTTCTTTATACCACTTAATAATTGAATTTTTTGTAGCGAAATGTAATTCTTCCATACTATTTACTATTTGTTCGAAATCTTCCTCTGTCCATACACCATAATGGGCTAGTGATATTGAATTCAATTTATTTTTCATACTCCTAAGTCTCTGAAATGTCTTTAATAATTCCGTTTCATGGAAATCTGGTGGCATAAAGGTAGGTTGGAAATAATAAATACTAGATTTATCGATAATTGCATCACCAGTGAATATATTCATATTTTTTTTATCAAAAAGTGCTATAGAATCCATTGAATGTCCGAAAAAATTCAGGACTTCTAATTCTAAGCCATTTAGATTAATAATTTCATTATCTTTTAAAGGTATAACATCTTCTATTGGTTCCATTTTGGCTGCAAATACTTCATTCATATTATTTGGATTTTTTAAATTCTCTATTGCATTTTCCGAGGCTAAAACTTCAATCTTTGTATCCT
The DNA here is from genome assembly GCA_048938025.1 of Promethearchaeota archaeon. Taxonomy (GTDB): domain Archaea; phylum Asgardarchaeota; class Lokiarchaeia; order Sigyniarchaeales; family SOKP01; genus Loki-b32. Next base: position 34,131 of record JBHLMP010000002.1, on the reverse strand, counting down.
TCATTGATTTCTGTAATTCATGGACCCCATCTACGTGATCAAAATGGGAATGAGTAAGAAAAATTTTATGAATTGGATAAATCTCGAATTTCTTCAATTTTTCAATAATTTTAGGTACTGCTGCTTTTTCAGAAGCATCAATCATCAATCTTATGCCATCATTTTCAATAATATAAAGTGAAAGATTTCCCTTCTGTCCAAATAAATATCCATCAATCAACCAAGTATTGGCATTAAACTTTCCTTCTTTATTTATATAGACCAAAATATTCAGATCTTTGTAGTTTTTACTAAATTAATAAATAAAAAATGAGAGATTTATGTTATGAATGTTCTTAAGCATCTAGATTCTCAATTACAGTCGCTAATCCCTGACCTCCACCAACGCAGGCGTTAGCTACTCCGAATCTGGCTTTTCTGTCTTTTAAAATTCTAGCAAGAGTCCCTGTAAGACGAATCACCGTTGATCCTAAAGGATGTCCTATCGCAGTAGAACCTCCCATAATATTGACTTTTTCTTCCGGAATATTGAATTTGTCCATACAATTCAAAGCAACTATACAAAAAGCTTCATTTATTTCCCAGTAATCAATATCATCTGCTTGTAAACCAGCAGATTCTAGTGCTTTACGAGTAGCCGGAACTGGTCCTCTTCCCATAACTCTTGGATCCACTGCTGCCCACCCAATTGAAACAATCCGTGCCATTGGTTCTAATCCTCTTTTTCTTGCCTCTTCAGCCTCCATAAGAACTGCTGCTGTAGCTCCAGCATTTAACGGAGATGAATTTCCCGCTGTTATTACACCTTCTTCCGTTCCTTCTCTCTCAATATATCCCTGTTTGCCACCATTTTTTTCTAAATAGAATGGTGTAGTTATTCTACGTAGTCCTGCGACTCCTTCTAAGGTAGATTTTCTAGCGGCCATGTCTCTATCCACCATCATTGGTTCCTCAACATTGCCTTCAACATGGCCTTTTATTGGAATAATTTCCCCCTTAAACCAGCCTTCTTCTGTATTTTTAACGGTTAAATTATGAGATCTTACGCCAAACTTATCTAAATCTTCTTTTGTAAATCGTGGCACTTCTTCTTCATATAATCTTTGAGCTGTTTGTAACATATTAATCGAATTCATTATATCAATATCAGGGTAGTAATATTTGCTTTTCTCGTCAGAAAATCGCTCCCACTCAGGTGCAATTCCGACTCTACGGACTCTTGTCATATGTTCCATACCAGTTGCTAATACTCTTTTGCTATTTCCTGTCATAATATGCATGATCAATGTATGCATTCCTACGCCTGCTGAAGCACATTGTTTATCTATCATAAATGAAGAGACTTCGGGTGGGAACCCTGCTAAAAAAAGAGGAATTTTTCCACCGTAAGTCCAATTTTCTAATACACCAGAAGCAATCCCTATTGATGCTTCCTCAATATCTTTTCTCACTATGCCTTTATCAGCTAATTTTCCATCAAAAAACTTTATTAATAATTCAGCAAGTAATTCATCTCCACGAATTTCTCCAAAAACATCCCTTTCAGGTTGTTCTGGTCTGGAACGTGAAAAAGGTGTTCTAGTGTAATCAATTAACCAGACTTCTTTTAAATTCAATCTATTTTCACTCAATTTTTATGATGTTTTTTATTCTAAAAAACTTCATTTATTATAAAATTTATCAAGTAAGCAAAAATTAAAAAAAAAAATAGAAATGTATATCAAAATTCTCCTTATTTACCTTGAAATTTAGGTTTTCTTTTTTCTAGGAAGGCAGTGACCCCTTCAGTCACATCTTTGCTTCTAGAATTAATCGCATAACCCATTTGTTCAAATTGTAAGCCTATTCTTAATGGTACTTGAGTTCCGTAGTCAATGGATTTTTTAATTATAAATAGGCTATTTGTAGCGGCATTCCCTAACCATGATGCTCTTTCATGAACAAAATCCTCAAATTTATCATCATCAACCACAAAAGAAATAACTCCCCACTCAAACATCTGCTCAGCAGTATAATGTTCACCAAAAAACATCATTCTTTTCACCCTCTGTTTACCAAGATTTCTTATTAATCTTTGAGTACCACCATTAGCAGGAAAAATGCCTCGTTGAATTTCAGGAAATCCAAATGCTGATCGCCTAGAAGCGATAGAGATATCACAAACCAAAACTAATTCAAATCCACCACCCAGAGCATAACCATCTATAGCTGCAATTAAAGGTTTTGGGAATTCTTCAATTAAATCATAGTATTTTTGTCTTCTGTACATAGCATGACTTTGATGCCTTAAGTTATCAGGATCAAGATCACCACTCCCTCTATCAGAGAGATCTGCTCCTGCGGAAAAAGCTCTTTTTTTAGTAAATTCTTTTGTCCCTCGTAATACTACACATCGTACGTTTTGATCTGCATCCATAGATTGTAAAGCTTCGGCAATTTCTCTTAATGTTTGATTTTGAAGAGCATTCAATTTATCAGGTCGATTTATTATGATTACAGCATAGTTGTTATCTGGAACTTTTTCTATTTTAATATGTTCATACTTTTTTTCTTCAGACATTTTTTATAATCACTTTTCATTTTGATTTAAATTAAATTTTTTAAATCCATTAATTTGTTAAATAAAATAGTATTAGAGAAAAACTTAATCTATTTTTTATTAAAAAATTTTGGTTTAAACACTATTGAAGGTTTATATTTTTCTGAATAGTTAAAACCTTCTGCATCAATATTATTACCATATTTTTCACGAAGCTCATTTATAGGTCCGACATCCAAAGCATACATTGGACAAGCTTCAACACAAATTGTTTGTTGACCTTGTTCTAAACGTTCTATACATAAATCACACTTTTGCATTTTAGAATTTTCCTCGAACCCAAATTGAGGGGCATCCCAAGGACATACTTTTAGGCATTTAAATCCACATTCGTTCTTACCTATGCATACTTCTTGGTTTACTATTACTACTCCATCAGACTCTCTTTTGATTATTGCATTAACTGGACATGCCTTTATACATGGAGGATCAGCACAATGATTACATGCTATAACAAGGTAAGTTAAAAATAAATTAGGATATTTTCCTTTTTCAATTTCTTTAACTCGTAGCCAGTTTATTGGCCCCGCTGGGATATTATGCCAATCTTTACAGGCAACAGCACACGCGAAGCACCCAGTACAGCGAGTTTGATCAAAATAAAAACCCATTTGAGTCATATTGTACCCTCCCCTTGATTTTTTGAATATAATTCAACTTGAACTAAAGCACTATTCATTGGAAAAGCCCCTCCCGGAGAGTGAACATCATTTGTTAACACATTAGCACACCCCCCAAGATCCACTCCCTCCTTATTAGGATTATACCAACTCCCTTGAAATACTACTATAACTCCAGGTATCACCCTTTCTGTAACCTTAGCAGGAATTCGAATTCTACCTCTATCATTGTAAATGTCTACTAAATCTCCCTCTTTAATTTTTCTTGGTTCGGCATCAACTGGATTAATCCAAACTGCGTGTTTTTCTATTTCTTCCAACCATGGAACCATATTTAAGGTTGAATGTGTTCGCCTTTTATTATGAGGTGTAATAAGTTGTAGAGGATACGTTTTAACTTTGGGAGAATCATAGTGTTCATCATGACTAAAATATTTTGGAATTGGTGGCATTAAGGGAATATCTTTTTCTGCTATATGTTCACAATATATTTCAATTTTGCCCGATAACGTAGGAAAGGGATTGTTCTCAGGATCGTCTATTTGATCTTTAAATGCTACAAATGGTTCCTCAACTTTAACTTTATAATAGCCATCTCTTTTCATTTTGTTATAACTTTTAATGTCCTTTCGCGGAGCTACAAATAACCTTAATAGTTGATCCTCATCCAAATCTAAAAGACTTGATTTAATACCCATCCTTTTCAAAAGCTCCCGGCATATTTCTAAATCCGATTTTGACTCATACATGGAATCAATAGCTTTATTCAAATATATGTAATAAGGAGAACCAAGCCAAGGGACAGCAACATCATTTCGTTCCATAAATGTATTTATTGGTAAAATAATGTCAGCAAATTTAGCTGTAGGTGTCATAAATTGTTCATGAATAACTATATATTCAAGAGATTTTAAAGCCTTAACACCTTTATTTACATTACTAAACTGGTTTAAACGATTTGTTCCTGCAATATAAGCCATTTTAATATCAGCAGGGTAACCTCCTTTTTTTCCTTGTAAAATTGCTTCGTAATAATCATTATAATGAATTCTAGTATTGGCAGGATTTGTCCCGCCTTTTAATTTATATAAAGCATCTTTACGTGGTGAAGCACCAAAATCAACCGGATTATCTTGTAATCTTTGTTTTTTTGGCTTTTCTTCCTTAGTAGAAGTATCTTTCGTTTTTTTCCCTCCAGGTACTATTCTCTCACGACTATAATATGCTCTCATAAAGCCAGAAGCATAGCCACCTTTAATCCCAATGTTCCCTGTAATGGCACAAAGTACATTAGCAGCACGAGAATATTGTTCTCCAAAAGCTGTTCTGGCTGGCCCCCAACCTGCTATAAGAGCAGCTGGTTTAGAAGTGGCATATTCACGAGCTAATTCTCTGATCGTTTCTGCTGGTACGTTGCAGATCTTTTCAGCCCATTCTGGTGTTTTTTCAACCCCATCTTCTTCTCCCATCACATATTCTTTAAATTTATCAAATCCAATCGTATACTTATCCAAAAAAGATTTGTCATGAAGATTTTCTTTAATAATTACATAGGCAATTGAAAGTAGCATTGCTGTATCGGTACCTGGTCGAATTGGTATCCATTGATTAGCGAATATTGCTGCTGAATCTGTAAAAATAGGATCAATAGTTATTATTTTAATTCCTTTCTCTTTAGCTTTAGCTAATATTAGGCTTGTCCCAGGATCCCAGATTGTGTTAGCAGGATTCCAGCCCCACATGATAATTAGTTTTGAATTTAATAAATCTTCACGTGCATTACCAGTCATCATTGTCCCATAAGTCGCCATTGATGCAAAAAGTGCCCCCTCATATGAAGGAGCCCCCCACATTCTAGTATATCCTCCGATTTGATGAAGCATTAAAGCAACTGGTACGATTCCATGTACCATCCCTTGGTTTCCTCCACCCGGAACCAATAATATAGCGGAATTACCGTATTTATCCTTTGTATATTTGAGTTTTTCAGCTATCTCATCTAATGCTTCATCCCATGAAATACGTTCAAATATACCTTCACCTCGTTCGCCAATACGACGCAGAGGATATCTTAGTCTCTCTGCGGAGTAAATCCTTTGTCTGTAGGCTCTTCCACGCACACACGCTCTCAATTGAGGTTCTTCTCCATTATCAGTTTCAATTCTTATGATTTTACCATCTTTAACATGTGCTCTAAGAACACAACGTCCGCCACAATCGTGACAACAACCAGTTTTAATTACTTTAAAATCAATGTCTTTTATTTCTATTTTAAATTCACTCAATCTTTTTTATTTTAAGATAAATTTTAACTAGAAAAAATATACAGTGTTTAAATACTTTTTATGAAAAAATCATATATTTAATGATTCTCTTCTCACTTCTTTATGCAAACTTACATTTAATTATAAAAATTTAATAACTAATACATCTAAAAATATTACAATTATATAAAAGATGATTTTATGGAAAATCAAAACGAACAACAGAAAGTTGACGAGGTTAAGGTTGTAAGGACTACATCAGCATTCGATTGTGGGGGACGTTGTCCTATTAAATTTCATGTGAAGAATGGTAAAATTATCCGTGTTGAGGGGGACGACTTAGTTGATGAAGAAAACCAACTTAGAACCTGTGTAAAATGTCGCGCTATTCGAAAAGAGATTTACCATCCAGAGAGGCTTAAGTATCCACTGAAGAGAGTCGGACTAAAAGGAGAGGGTAAGTTTAAACGCATTTCATGGGATGAAGCATTAGATGAGATAGCTGAAAAACTCAAATATACAAAAGAAAAATACGGTAATGAGGCAATATTTCTTCCTATGGGTGGTGGTTATATCGGCGCATATCATCATCCTATTCTCGCAATGATTAGATTATTTACCCATTTTGGTGGTTTCTCCACACACCATGGAAATGTATCCTCTGAGGGTGCTGTTTGGGCGACAATGACTCAATATGCGTCTCCATTTGTAGGTCATAGCCGAGAAGATATGTTAAATTCAAAATTAATAATATTATGGGGTTGGAATCCTGCGAGAATGAATTCAGGAACAGATGCATTATATTATCTTATAAAAGCACATGAAAAAGGTGCTAAAGTTATAAGTATTAATCCTAAATATTCCGATACGGATATTGTAGTAGCTGACAAATGGATACCTATTTTACCAGGTACTGATGTGGCAATGATGGTTGCTATGGCTAATGTAATGATAACAGAAAACCTTCATGACAAATCTTTTTTGGATAAGTATACGATTGGATTTGATAAATTTAAAGAATATGTGATGGGAGAAGAAGATGGGGTTGAAAAAACACCAGAATGGGCTGAAAAGATCTGCAACGTACCAGCAGAAACGATCAGAGAATTAGCTCGTGAATATGCCAACACTAAACCAGCAGCGTTGATGGACTGTCAAGGACCAGCACGCAGTGCAATGGGTGGACAATATATTAGAGGTGCTATGACATTATCTGCCATGACTGGAAATGTTGGACGAAAAGGTGGCGCTGCTTGTGGTGGACTAATGGGTATTCCAATAGCCCACATGTTTTTTGGACCATTTATTTTACCTCCAAGTAGGAATCCGGTTGAAGAAAACCATCCTGATAGAATTTCAGTACGAGGATCAGTGAATTTAAATCATCGTTTACGCACAAGGGTTCATACTAATAAGATATTTGATCAGATTTTAGTAGGTAAGGAAGGTGGATATCCATACGACATCAAATTTGGATGGTTTTGCGGCAATAATTTTTTAAATCAGTTAGGTAATACTAATCACAATGCAGAAGCATTAAAAAAGCTCGATTATATGGTTAGTGTTGAATTATTCATGACCCCCACAGCTAAATTTGCAGATATCGTATTACCAACAACTAGCATGGCAGAAAGATCTGATTTGACCCGACCTTGGCCATCTGGACCATATTTTGGATATATGAATAAAGCTATTGAACCCATAGGGGAGTGCAAGCACGATATCACCATTGCTGAAGAACTTGCAGAAAGATTAGGTATTGAAGATTTTAAACATTACGATGAGGAAAGGCAATTAAAAAGGTTTTGGAGAGGTACAAAAGATATTAAAGAGCATGTCACTGATTATGATAAATATAAAGAAGATGGAATTTGGAGAGTAAAATTAGACGAACCTTATGTGGCGTTTAAAAAACAAATAGAAGACCCTGAAAACAATCCTTTCAAGACGCCTTCAGGAAAAATTGAAATCTTTTCGCAACGAGTAGCTGATATAAATGATCCCAATTTACCCCCCATTCCTAAATATTTAAGTACTTGGGAAGATAGATTTGATCCCTTGATCGAAAAATACCCATTGCAAATGCTTTCTCCGCACCCTAAGAATAGAGTTCATTCCGAATTATATCTTGTCGAATGGCTTAAAGAGGTTGATCCTCATAGGTGTTGGATTAATTCCATTGATGCTGAACCTAGAGATATTAAGACAGGAGATTTAATATATGTTTATAACGATAGAGGGACTTTATCAATTGAAGCATGGGTTACGGAGCGAATTATTCCCGGAGTTATAGTCATCCATGAAGGGGCATGGTATACTCCTGATGAGGAAGGCATTGATAGAGGCGGCTGCGCTAATACTTTGACAAAAAATGCTTATGCTCCTGACGGGGCTTGTTGTTTGAAAACATGTCTTGTGCAAGTAAGCAAAGATAAACCGGAGGTGATATAAAATGCAGATTGGTTTCTATTTTGATCAAACTCGATGTACAGGATGTAATGCATGTATAGTCGCTTGCAAAGATTGGAATGATATTCCAGCAGGACCAGAATTTTGGATGAAGGTACTTTATAATGAAAAAGGAAAAACTCCAAATGTTTTCGTAAGTTATTTAGTAAGGCCTTGTTATCATTGCGAAGATCCCGTCTGCATCCCTGTTTGTCCTGTCAATGCTATAACAAAAAGAGAAGAAGATGGAATAGTTATTGTTGATAGTGATAAATGCGTTGGCAATGAAGAATGTGATTCTAAATGCTTAAAGGCATGTCCCTATAATGCACCCCAATTCGGACCAGAAAAAGGAGCAAAGATGAGAAAGTGCACCTTTTGTTTAGATAGGTACTTAGAAAATAAAATACCAGTTTGCGTTCAAACTTGTCGACCTCGGGCTCTCTATGTGGGTAATCTCGAAGAACTCAAAGCAAAATATGGTGAAATTAGAGAAGCAGATAATTTCACTTATTCTGAGAGGACCAAACCAGCAATAATTTTTAAGTCAAAAAAAAGCACAAAGTTTTAAAAAAATAAGGTGAAAAATATGAAATTATTACGTACGTCAGAAGAAAAATTTGAAAATCTTCCTAATTTTCCATATAAACCTAATTATATAGTTGTTGATGGTATTAGGATTCATTATTTAGATGAGGGATTGAATAGTACAGAATGTGTTTTACTAATGCATGGTGAACCTTCATGGTGTTTTTTATATAGGCATATGATTCCAATTCTTGTAGATGCTGGTTATCAGATATTGGCACCAGATTTAGTAGGATTTGGACGATCGGATAAACCAACAGAACAAAGTGACTATACTTATAGTAAGCATGTAGAATGGATTACAAAATGGATGAAAACACTTAATCTTCATAATATTACTTTATTTTGCCAAGATTGGGGATCTTTAATAGGTTTACGGGTAGCTATAGAAAATCAAGATCGTTTTAGGCGAATAGTTTTATCCAATGGAGGACTTCCCACTGGAGAGCAGAGAATGTCTAATGTTTTTTTAAAATTCCGTGAATTTTCGAGAAATTCTCCTGTTTTTGATATAAAAACAATCATTCAAGATGGTACAACCACTCAATTATCAGATGATATATTAAGAGGATATGATGCACCATTTCCAGATGACTCTTTCAAAGCTGGCGCTCGAATTATGCCCTCGCTAGTCCCGATTGGTAAAGATGACCCAGAACATGATGCTAATAAAAATGCTACAGGAAAATTTCGTAAATGGAAGAAACCATTTTTAACAGCATTTTCTGATAGTGATCCAATCACCAGAGGTGGAGAAAGATTTTGGCAGAAAATTGTTCCGGGTTGTCAAGGGCAAAATCACACCACCATTAAAGGTGCCGGTCATTTTGTACAAGAAGATAAAGGTCCTGAGCTAGCTGAGATTATAGTTGAATTTATTAGAAGCAACCCATAATCAATAGATTTTATTAGAAACAAGCATTTATTTGGGTAAAAATTTTTGAAAGGTTGGTTTAGATTAAGATGAGTGATGTTAAGAATATTATTGTTATTGGTGTTGGGTTAATGGGTTCCGGTATAGCTCAGGTTTCTCTAATGGCAGGCTATAACGTTACAGTAGTTGATATAAAGCAAGAATTTATTGATAAAGGTATTATTAACATTGAGGATGGGTTAAAAAGACTTGAAGCTAAAGGAAAGTTATCAGTAGTAGAAAATATGGCACGATTAAACACCACATTAGACTTAGCTTCTGCAGTAAAAAATGCAGACTATATTATTGAAGCCGTAGTTGAAAAAATGGATGTTAAGAAAGAGATTTTCAAAATTTGTGATAATAATGCTCCTTCTCACTGTATTATTGCTTCAAATACTTCAACTATGTCAATAACCGAAATGGCTACTGCAACTAATAGAGAAGATAAATGTATTGGTATGCATTTTTTTAATCCAGCTCCTTTAATGAGATTAATTGAAGTTATAGCAGGTAAGAAATCTTCTGAAGAATCCATGGAAATTGGAATAAAAGTAGGCGAAAGTTTACCATGCCTTAGAGGAGATCGATATATAGCAAAAGTATTAAAAGATAGACCAGGTTTTATTGTAAACAGACTCAATGCTCCAAATTCAATATATTTAAATTATCTTCTTGATACTTGTTTTGAAAGAGGAATTCCATTTGAGTCTTTAGACGCGGATTATGGGAGCGGAGGACCAATGTCTCCACTTGTGTTAATGGATTATACTGGTATTGATACCGCATATCATGGACGAAACTATTATGCTGAAACATTGCACGAGGATTTCAGACCAGGAAAAGTAATAACTAAAATGTTCAAGGAAGGAAAATTAGGTAGAAAAACAGGACAGGGATTTTATGACTGGTTAAAAGGAAGACCACAACCAGATTTTTCTAAAATTCAAAAAGCAGGATTGGTTGATCCTGATGTGGGTCTTGCTATTCGTCTCAATGAAGGATGCAGAATCTTAGAAGAGGGTATTGCGAGTGGTTGGCAAGTTATTGATGATGCCAATATGGCTGGTATGAATACTCCCGGTCCTTTTGGCGAAGGGATAAAAAATTATAACAAATTTCTTAAGAAATTGGAAAATATTTCTGAAGAGATTGGGAGTGAATACCTAAAACCTTGTGATTTATTTAAAAGTGGAAAATTTGTAGATATGAAATAAATTTATTTTTTTTTCTTAATTTTCTAAATAGTATTATTTTTTTATTGATTATGTTCAGGTGAACCTCATAAGTATACATAAATTTAAAACTTACAAATATGACGCTGCACCGTTTTTCTTTTTCATTGATGTGTTCCAAGCAGATACTTCAGGCTTAAAACAACCTCACTATGTCGAATTAATAAAATCCATTAAATCCAATCCAATAATGCCTTTACCAATGAGAGTTGATCGTGTCTATAATGCTGAAAATTCAATTCTAATTCGTCCAAGGGAACCGATATCTTTTATGATCGGCGAAGATCTTGTAGCAGCAATCAACCCAAACCCATTCATAAAGCTTGGAATAGAAAAACTATTATATTTCACTGAGGTTAGAGCCCGAGAAAAATTTTATACTTCTCTTTCGATTGAACGGGCAAGTAAATGGTGGAATTCCACTAGGTATCTTTATGGAAATTTATCTCATTTAGAGGAAGATTTTTCAGCTTTTTTAAGAGCTTATTTGCATACAATGGTAAAAGCAAAGTTAGATGAAGAGGATCTTGTTAAAGCTGCTACCGAGTATTGCCAAATAATTACAGATATTTGTAATAAAAGAATTAATGAAAATTCAATTCTTGTTGATATAAGAGGAAGGCAAAGAAATGTTTTACTTTTCAAAGTAAAAGAAGTAATGATCCATCAGAAGAGGAAAAAAGTAAAACAGACTCAATATTTTCCTGAACTTATAGACATAGAAATTTTTAACCTTCATGAGAGGGATTTTCCCACAAATAAAAACGAACAGAGTATTCTATTAAATGAATTGAGACCTACAGAAAAAAAATATATCCCCATTCTATTTTATGATGATTTACTTGAATGCATGCTTCAAAACTTAGCAGATTTAGAAGAAGGTGCTGAGGATATATTGAATCCCTCTTTTTTAATTGATCAAAATGTAATATCTATACAAAAATCTAAAGATTTAGAAAAATCTTACACCAAAATTTATTCGTGGTGGTCTAATTTTGATAATATAAGTTTAGAATCAATTTTTGAAGCTATTAAAACCACTTATAAAGAATATTATCTTTCAATTAGTAAACAATAATCTCTTAAATTTCTTATTTATAGAAATTACTCCTACCATTTTTTGTTTAACACATTAATAATCAATCTTAATAAAAAATAATAGTTATCTTTATTTTAAGATTGAAAAAGAAAAATCATAGATTAATTTAGATGCTTTATAAGAAGGAAAGACCTGCTATTTTAATGCTTCAAGATGGTCGTTACTTTCAAGGGATAGGGTTTGGTGCCACAAAAATAGTGTCAGGTGAGCTTGTTTTTACCACTATAACTGGTGCTGGTTATAATGAGACTTTAACCGATCCATCATATAAAGGTCAGATAGTAGTAATGACACACCCGTTGGTGGGTAATTATGGAGTTCCTACGAACGAAAAAGATAGATATGGTATTAGTAAATATTTTGAGTCAGATTCAATTAAAGTAAGCGGTCTTGTAGTAAATGAGTGTTGTAAGGACCCGAGCCATTATGAAAGTGTAAAATCTTTAGAGAAATTCCTTCTTGAAGAAGATGTCCCAGGAATTGAATGGATGGATACAAGGGCTATTACAAAAATATTAAGGGAAGAAGGCGTTCAATTAGGATTAATTTCTGTTTTCAATTCAGGTGAGAAACCTAATATTAAGGAATTACGTGAAGAGGTTAAAAAGGTTGAAGATCCTAACCTTAGACACTTAGCAAGTGAAGTATCCACAAAAGAAGTTAAAAAGTTTATTCCAACTAATCCTATTGGCAAAATAGTTGTATTAGATTTGGGTGTTAAAAATAATATTTTAAGAAATTTAGTGAAAAGAAATTTAGAAGTCATTCTTGTTCCATATAATTATACATACGAAAAAATTATGGAATTTTTTCCCAATGGTGTTCTTATTTCTAACGGTCCAGGAGATCCTGCCATGTATAAGGGAGCAATAAAAGTTGCCCATAAATTAATTAAAAATGATATTCCAACAATGGGAATTTGCTTAGGTAATCAAATAATTGGTTTAGCTGCCGGAGGAGTATCCTACAAATTGAAATATGGGCATAGAGGTGGAAATAAAACAGTTATAAATCCAGAAACTCATAAATGCTATATTACTTCACAAAATCATGGATTTTGTGTTAAAGAATTTGAAAAGGGTGGTTTTAAGGAATTTTTAAGAAATATTGATGATGACTCGAATGAGGGTTTGAAACATGAAAGTAAACCTATTTTAGCAGTTCAATTTCACCCTGAAGCATCTCCAGGTCCATTAGATTCCATATATTTATTTGATGAATTTTTAGAATTTATAAAGTTATGAATTTATGCCATTAGATAAAAAAATTAGAAAAGCATTGGTTTTAGGTTCTGGAGGAATCCGTATTGGCCAAGCTGGAGAATTTGATTATTCAGGAAGTCAAGTGTTAAAAGCCCTCAAAGAAGAGGGAATAGAAACTATTTTAATTAACCCAAATATTGCAACTATTCAAACTGATCCAGAACTATCAGATAAAGTTTACTTATTACCAATAAACGTTAAATATGTGGAGGAAGTAATAAAAAAAGAAAAACCAGACGGGATTTTATTAGCATTTGGAGGCCAAACAGCTTTAAATGTTGGCGTGGAACTTAATGAACTTGGAATTTTAAAGAAGTATAATGTAAGAGTTCTTGGCACTCCAATAAAAGCTATTGAAGCTACTGAAGATCGAGATCTTTTTGTTAAAGCAATGGAAAAATCCAATGTTAAAGTGTGTAAAAGTCAAGCAGTAAGTTCTTATGCTGGAGCTTTAAAAGCTGTAAAAGAGATTGGGTTCCCTTGTATGATTCGTGTAGCCTACACTTTAGGAGGTAGAGGATCTGGGATAGTTAATAATATGAAAGAATTTGAAAGAATGGCGAAAAAAGGTTTAGCTCAATCAAGAATCAACCAGATTCTAATTGAAGAAAGTATATGGGGTTGGAAGGAGATCGAATACGAAGTTGTAAGAGACTCTCAAGATAATTGTTTTATTAACTGTAATATGGAGAATTTCGATCCAGTAGGACTCCATACAGGAGAGTCACTTGTGGTAAGTCCTAGTCAAACACTCACTAATCAGGAATACCAAATGCTCCGTTCAGCCTCTATAAGAGTTATTAGGAACCTTGGTATTATAGGAGAATGTAATATTCAATATGGATTGGACCCATTTTCAAAAGAGTTCCGGGCTATTGAAGTAAATGCTCGCCTTTCGAGGTCATCAGCACTCGCTTCCAAAGCAACTGGGTATCCCTTGGCATATATAGCGGCAAAACTAGCAATAGGATATACATTACCGGAATTAAAGAATAAAATTACCGGAATTACAACAGCCTGTTTTGAACCTGCATTAGATTATCTAGTACTTAAAATTCCAAGATGGGATCTAACAAAATTTCAAAAAGTGGATCGACGCATAGGAAGTCAGATGAAATCAGTTGGAGAAGTAATGGCTATTGGGAGAACTTTTGAAGAAGTATTGCAGAAGGCTATTAGGATGCTTGATATAGGCATGAAAGGCTTTGTTGCAAATGATTTAGAGCCCATTGATGATATAAACGAATTAAAATATGCTTTACGAAATCCAACAGATTTAAGAGTGTTCAGATTTGCAGAAGCTATAAAAAGAGGGGTTTCTCTTGATGAAATCTATCGTTTATCTAGAGTTGACAAATGGTTTCTTCATAAATTAAAAAATATTATTGTCCTTGAACGTCATCTTCAAGATCTTGATCTGTTAGAGTCCAATGACAATGAGAAAAAATATTGGTTAGAAAGAGCTAAAAGATATGGTTTTTCTGATGGACAAATTGCTAAGATTATGGAAGTTGATACTATATTCATAAGACAGTTGCGAAGAAGACTAGGAATTCAACCATATGTTAAAAGAATTGATACTTTAGCTGCTGAGTGGCCCGCAATTACTAATTATTTGTATCTAACGTATAGTGCTTCTGAACATGATATTGACTTTACAGTAGAAAATAATTCTAATTTAAGTAAGATAATTGTACTAGGTTCTGGTACATATCGTATTGGTGCTTCCGTTGAGTTTGATTGGGGATCTGTCAATTGTTTATGGGGTTTAAAAAAACTAGATATTGATCAAGCAATAATGATCAATTACAATCCTGAAACAGTTTCTACTGACTATGATATATCCGATAAATTGTATTTTGAAGAAATTTCTGGTGAGAGAGTACTTGATATTTGTGAACTTGAAAAAGCTACCGGTATTGTGGTATCTGCAGGTGGTCAAATAGCAAATAATTTGGCAACAAAAATCTCAAAGTATTCTGAATTCTTTAGAAAAACTAATTTGAAAATCCTCGGAACTCATGGTTCTAGAATAGATATGGCTGAAGATAGAAGTAAATTTAGTGCTTTATTAGATCAGCTTAATATAAAACAACCGCAATGGAATGCATTAATTAATAAAGAAGAAGCTTTACGGTTTGCAAAAGAAGTAGGGTATCCTGTGTTAGTTAGACCCTCTTATGTTTTAAGTGGAGCAGCTATGAGAGTTTCCTATGATGAGAAGACTCTTCAAGATACACTTGATCTTGCTGCTGCTGTTTCGAGTGAATACCCTGTTGTAATAACTAAATTCTTTACAAATGCCAGAGAAATTGAATGTGATGGTATATCCGATGGAGATAATGTGTTAATAGGAGCTATTGTTGAACATATTGAAAATGCAGGAATTCATAGTGGAGATGCTACAATGGCAATTCCCCCTCAAACAGTTCCTAAAAGCGTAATCAATATAATTGAGAATTATACAACTCAAATTGCTTTAGCTCTTAAAATTCAAGGACCTTTTAATGTCCAATATTTAGTAAAGAATGGTAATGTTTATGTAATTGAATGTAATTTACGTTCAAGTCGTAGCATGCCTTATGTTTCAAAAACAAGGGGTATTAACCTAATGAGATTAGCAGCTGAAACAATTATGGGGAATAAAATTCCTAAAAGATTATTAAATATTCCTTATGGTACCTTTGTTTCAATTAAAGCTCCAATGTTTTCATTTATGAGATTAGATAAAGCTGATCCGGTTCTAGGGGTAGAGATGGCGAGTACAGGTGAAGTAGCATGCATCGGTCAAGATTTCCCTGATGCCCTCATAAAATCATTAGAAGCTACAGAAATGGACATTCCAATAGAAGGCGGTAATGTATTAATTTCTGTTGGTGGAGAAGCGTTGAAAAAAGAAGTTATTCCTCTTGCTAAGAAATTAAAATCCCTAGGTTTTAGCATTTTTGCTACAGAAGACACAGCATTAACCCTAAAAACCAGTGGAATAGAAGCAGTAAGATTGTATAAAGTTCATGAATATGGGAAAGAACCTAATATAATGGCATGCTTACAAGAAGGTCGCATAGACATGGTAATTAACATCCCATTACCAACAACCGTCGAAGAAAAATTTAAGAAAATTATGGAGGATGAATATCTAATTAGAAGGATGGCAGTAGATTATAACATCCCAGTTATTATTAATTTACAGTTAGCTAAAGCAATTGTAGAAGCAATTGAAAATGTTCGTCAAAAAAAAGTAGAAATTAAATCTCTTAATGAATATCATGATACATTAAAAGAAATTTATTGGTAGATCAATTGGATCTACATTATTTATTTTAAAGTTACATTCCATTCAAGATAATAGTCATCCTCAGAACCACAATTATGCCCAAAGCTCCTTAGTCTATATAAATTTTTAATTAAGAGATAATTAAATTAAAAGTAAATTTAAGTGCTTATTAAAAAATTATTAATTAAGGTTAAAACTAATATATTAATATTCTACGCAAAACAATTGGTGCTTTAAAAATCTATTTTAAAAGCTACATACTAATCCGGCTAAAAATAATTGGAACTCAGCTGAAAGTCATTGAAAAAATAAAACAATTAAAACCTGTGACCTCAGATGAAGATTGGAAAATCACATACTCTACACCACTTTACGGAGCATGGGATTTATTAGTAGAATGTGTTATTAATAACCTCGAAGATATGGAAAAAATTATCTCTTTTTTCAGAAATGATGAGGATTTACAACAGTGGATTGAAGCAACAACAACTCTTATTGGGTTAAGAAAAGACTATAAACTCTAATTCTTAATACAAATAATTACTTTCAAATTTGAGATTAAAAAATTTAGATTAGATTATTTATAATAATCTCTGATATATCTGAAGAATATTCTCCAGTTCTTCTAATACTTTCAATTATATATCCAAGAGGAACTGATATTTTAACGTTATTTTCTGTTATAGTTATGATTTTTTCACATTCTTCTGTTAGTTTCTTAATTTTATCTATATTTTCATTTGCTAATTTTATATTTTTTTGTTGCCAAGCATCCAAACTGATATCAAGTAATTCTAAGGAAAATTTACTAACATTTGAAATATTTTCTAATAACTTCTTGTCAACTTCTTTATAGTCAATTAATAATAAATTTTTTGCTATATTAACTGCGTGATCTCCAATACGTTCTAAAAATTTACTCATAAACTGATAATGGCTAGCATCTTCTAATGTAATACCCATTTTTTGGCATAAGATTATATCTCGAAGGACTATATGTGATTGGCGACCTACTAACCAATGTAATCTATCTATTTCATTATCTCGCTCGATAACTTCTTCTGCTAGTTGTTTATCACCTGTTTCTAAAGCTTTTATAGCATCCTCATGCATAGTTTGAACTAAAATATACATTCTTTTTATCGTTCTTTCGAATGGCATTTCTTTAGGATTAAGTAAATCCTTAATTAAAATTCGTTGATTTGATTCTTCAATTATTTCAGGTCCAATAGCTATTTTAGTGAAATTTCTTACACAATCTCTAATATTCGGCTCAAACCTCTTACTTGATTTAATAGTAATAACTGTACATCCCATAATATATGCTCCTATTAAAAGTCGAAATAGATAATGGGGATCAGTGATGCCATCTACATCAAAATTCTTACTCTTTATATATTCTTCTGAATTTATATTTGGAGTAATTAGTAGATTCCCATCCGGTTGACTTAATATACCCAAAGTATCATTTTTTTCAACACCATGTTTTTTTATCCATACTATCGGGAGACTAATTATAAAACTTGACCCACCGGTTTTCTGGACCTTTCTAGTCTCAATATGAAGTGTCATAAATAAATACCATAATTTTTGTTATTTTCCTATAAATCGGTTTTAAGGCAGTTTTAAACTAAAAACCAAATTAACTAATTATATAAAAAAAATATTCCATATATTTTAATTATAATCTATATAGAATATATAGATTATTAGTCTTTTATTAGCTTCTTATACAAAAATGTTGAAAAAATCCAAAACAAACCTATATATTTTTTGATTATAAAAAAAATAAAAAAAAAATAGATTATTAGTTTTTAGTTCTCATTTGAATCTTATTAATAAAGGCATGAGAAAAAGAAATATCCCAATATTCCAAAAAGGACAAGAGATAAGTGTAAGACATTAAAAGAAAAAATAATCTAACAGATTAAAGACGTTCAGAGCTCGTTAGCAGAACCATTATATAATCAGCAACTTCTTCAATTGAATCTGAAATGGCCTCTAGAATATCAAAAATATTCCCTACCGTGAAAATGGTAAAATAATTAACGTGATAATCTGTTTCTTGAAGACTTCCTCTTAACTTTATGTTTAAAAGATCAACCTCATGCTCATAATAGTTAATTTTTTTTGCAATCTCTTTTACTTCTTTCCTATCTTTAACTAAATCTATAACAATCTTATCTAAAAATTCAGAGCAATCCACAGTCGTTTTCATGATTTCACTAATTAAATTTATTGTCTGATTACTACTTTGTTCCCAAAATTTTATAGGTACAGTTGCAATTCTTCTGGCAACACCAGTACAACAATTAGCAACATCATCCAATCTCTTAATTAAATGAGATAGATTTTGTCTAACACTTGGATTTAATTCTCCTCTTGAAATATCTTTCTGAAGTTCTCTTCTTAAATCATCTGCTTCTGCTTCTAAAAGATCAACTTTATGAAAAAGATCATGTGTTTTATCAAGATTTTTTTCTTTTAGAAGTATTTGTAACCCTGAATCTAAGGTTTTTACACATTCTTGTACTTTTTGAGCATGTTTAATAGTTTTTTCTAAGGCATTTAATGCTGTTTCTCTTTTCAAATATTCAATTAAGGAACCCATTCTTAAAACATCAATTCTTTCTTATTTTTAATCATTATATAGAATATAATGAAATTTAAATATATTTTTTCAAATTTATTAATTTATCAAGAAAATCCAAATGAAAAGAAACCTAAATAAATAAAACCTGCCAAAATTGCAGCACAAGGGAAGGTTAAAATCCAATAAATTCCCATCTTCCCTAAAGTTTTGTAATCAACATCCTTTTTTTGGGCTATACTCATTCCTATTATACAGAAAACTATTACATGACTATGAGAGATAGGTAATCCTAAAATCGTGGCAATCATTAAAATTATTGCAGAACTCATTTGAATAACAAGTCCTTCGCTGGGTCGTGAATCGATCATTTGAGATGCTAGATTTCTGATTACATAGCGAGCAGCAATATATATTCCAACACATGCAAAAATACCACATATAATTGCATAAATATAATATTGTGTTAAATTTAATGATCCATTATCCAAGAGGCCATAAAGAATTCCTAAGGCTTCACCAGAATTAGCTCCTACCCATATTTCAGCAAAAATTACAGCTATCAAGAGAAGCCACTTAAAATATTTTTCTGATAATTCGATTTGATTTAAACCTCTTAAACGGGATAAGTATAGCTTAGCAATTAATTTAAATAATAAAAAAGTGACTATCAAGCCAAATAAGGGTGATAAAACCCAACTCAATAAAACATTTCCTAACTTAGTCCAATTTAAAGCAGTATCAGGATTAACACCTCCTTCAAAAATTGCATAAATAATTAACACTCCAACCACACTTCCCACTAATGAATGGGTACTACTTAAAGGAATCCCGGCAAAACTTCCTATAACTAACCAAAGAATGCTACTTATTAATACTGTTAAAAGCATGTAGGTAGTATATGTTATATCTTCTCCTAGAATATCAGATCCAACTGTTTTTGCTACAAAACCACTGCTGAAGAGTATCATTCCGGTTCCTATTGCTACACCTCCTATAAAAAGTGCAATCTTGAATTTTAAGACTCCTGCACCTACTAATGCTGATAAAGTCTCATCATTAGCTCCAATAGAAAAAGCAAGAGCTATAGCCATTATTATTAATACAATAATTAAGATTGAAGTTAAATCGTCAGCCATATCAGATCTTGACTTTTTATATTTAATCAAAAATTAAGTATTTAGTTGCAAGAAACTGAATATATTCAGAAAAGGATTTCATATGATCAGCCAACATCATTATACTATCAATCAATTCTTTCAGATATAAGAATGTCCTTGATAAATAATCCATATCATAATTGTAAAGACGAGTTAATACATTCCACTCTACTTTTCTCATTTTTCTTCGCTCTTCTTTAATTTCTTCACAAATATCATGAGCTTTGCTTAAATCAGAGCCTATTAATTTCACTGCATTTGATAATTTATTGGAAATAATTTTTAAAGATTTGAGAATGCTCTGAATTTGAAATTTAAATTCCTCATCAGGGAAAACTGCTCTATAAAGGAGCATTTTGTTGGCTAAAAATTCTCCTATATTTTTGATATCATTAATTTTTGTAAATAACTTTAGCCTATCTGCTTTAGAAAACATGAGTTTTGATTTGAATATTCTAGATTCAAATTTTTTCTTGATTTGGACTTCAGTATTGGTTTTTATGACGTATTGCATATTTTTTTTAAATTGCTCAAAATTTTCTTCGACTAGAGATTCAATTCCCTCAATTAATTTTAAATTTTGTGCATTTATATTATCCATAAAGAGTTGAGTTAACTCATCAATACTTAATTTTTTGAGAGCTTTTTCATCAATTTCAATCTGATCATTTTCAACCATTTTAAAATCCTTTTAAAGTGTATGTAGAATAATTTATTAAATCAGATTTTTATTCAATTCTCAATAGCACACTATATTTCTATATATTTTCCATACTTAATTTAATTTTATTTTTGTCTTATTAATCTTTAAATATTTTACTTAAAGAATTTATGGACTTATATAATGTATAACTAGAGAGTGAAACTAAAACTGCAATTGTATTTAAAAATGAAAGCAAAACTAAAGTAAGCTATTTTATTAAGGTCTTTTTGCTAATGTTAACATAATAATATAGTCAGCGACATCTTCAGCGTTATCACTAATAATTTCTATAAGTGCTATACTATTATAAATTTCTATAGCTAAAAATGGGTTAATATTAAGATTGTTTGATAATAACATTCGATTTATAGCGAAATGTATCTCATCACACTGATGCTCTAAAAGATTAACCTCTTCTCCTAATTCACGGATTTCTACTTCCTCAGCTTTTAATAAACCATTAACCATTCTATTTAATGTTTTAACTGCCTCAACTGAGATCCTTGTCATTTCTAAAATCTTTGAATGAATTAGATTATCGAATTTTAGAAATTCTGCATGATTAATGTATATGAGAATCCTAGCACTTCCATTAGCGGCATTTGCTACATCATCTATTTTTTGTGTTAGATGAATTAAATTTTCACGAATAGTTGGAGAGAGTTCTGCTTTAGTGAGCATATTGAGAATATCCCGGCGCATACCATCAGCTTGATGTTCAAGTTCATTAACTCTAAAAAAAACTTTAAGGGCAAGATCAATATTTTTCTCTTCAAGAAGGAATGATAATCCTTTTTCAAATTCTACAATACATTCGAGAATTTTTTGCATAAACACTAAAGTTTTGTTAATAGCACTTTCTTCATTTCGCGTTTTAAACCATTCAAATAATGAACTCATAAAAATTACCTGTTAATCATTAATTCTTATTATGTTTTATTATTTTTATTCTAATTTTAATACTTCTTTTATAACATTATCACCAGGATGCTTAAATAAGATTCCTAATTCTTTTGGAAAATAGATTGTTACTTCTAAATTTTCCTTTAAAGTATTGTGAATTTCAGTAGTAGCTGGTGTGATAACAATGATAACTTTATCTTTACCATTTATATTTATATCGACCTCAAATCGATAAAATACACCCATAAATTTACGTCGATGTATTTTTCCAAGAATAGCATTTCTTTTCTCTCTTACACGGTTACCTGATCGAATTTTTATATGATTTGCTCTTACCACAAGCAAGATTTTATCCCCATGATTAATTCTATTATAAGTCTCTTTCATTACATATGATGCAAACATGTCCTTAAGTCCTATATCAATTGGCATTGGAAGTGAATCTTCATGAATTTGTTCATAAAATTTATCGCCTTGTTTCGATTTTCTATGGATATCCCAAATAGGTTCTTCTTCTTTTTTCGAAATTCCTTCAAAATAATTAATTTCACTCATGAAGTTTGCTACAAAAAAATTTTTAGGATGATAATAAATTTCATGTGGAGTTCCCACTTGTATAACTTTTCCATCATTAATAATTGCTATTCGATCAGCAAGCATCATTGCTTCTTGTTCTTCATTTGTTACATGTATTACTGTCAACTCTAATTGCTTAGATTTTGCCATTAATAATAATTCTTCCCTTAAGTTCATTCTAAGCCCAGCATCGAGTGCTTTTAGTGGCTCATCTAAAATAAGTAACTTTGTTTGCTCTAAATTCAATAGAGCTCGACATAATGCAACTCGTTGTTTCATCCCTCCACTTAGTTCTTCTGGCTTTGCATCATTTCTTCCTGTTAGTAATGTCATCATTAAAACTTGTTCAACGAGTATTTGAGTAGTCTTAGAATCTCGAGCATGAACCCGACCGCTATATGATATATTTTCTACTATATCCATATTTGGAAATAAAGCATAATTCTCAAACATGAATCCTAAATTTCGTTCTCCTGGTGTTAGCTTAGTCATATTTTTCCTATCGAAATAAATATTCCCCCCCTTATCAGGTTTAATAAGTCCAGCAATAATTTTAAGTAAAGTAGTTTTACCTGCTCCAGTAGGACCTAGAATTATGAAATATTCTTTATTAAGTATTTCAAGAGAGACATTATGAAGAGCCTTAACATTTCTAAAAGATTTAGAAATATTTTCTAATTTTATATTTACCATTTACATTTCACCTTTTTTCATGATAAAGATAATTCATACAAAAAATTTTCAGGAGTTTTGAATACATGAATATCATCCTTATGGATTCCTATTTTTAATTTTTGTCCTGGGACAAAATTTTCCTCAAAATTGCCGGGTTTAATTGATAAGAACTTATCTCCAGTGTCTAAGGTCAAGTAAAATCTCTTTGTTGCGCCTATAAATCTTGATATTTCTAAAGTAGCTTCGCAAAATTGCACCTCAGACCAATCATATTGACTGTTCTCAAAATCATAATCATCTTGAAATAGATAAACATCCTCAAAACGGAAAGCGATAACTATATTCTCATCTAAATTGAATTTATTATGAAAATTATTACATAATATTTTTGGACCTCCTAAACGAATCCATATCTCCATTGTTTCATTTTCGAGCAATTTAAATACAAAACCTTGTAAAAAATTAGTCTCTCCCAAAAAGTTTGCTATAAAAATACTGTTAGGATTTTCATATAACTCATAGGGCGTTCCCATTTGGAGCAATCTTCCATTTCTCATGATTATAATTTTATCTGCTATAGCCATTGCTTCTTGTTGATTGTGAGTTACATGTATAGCTGTTAAACCTAGGTCTTTAATCAAATTCCTTAATTCATGACGAAATACTTTTGAAACCTTTGGATCTAATGACCCTAATGGCTCATCCATTATTAAGATCTTAGCTCCAGTTGCTATAGCTCTTGCAATTCCTAATTTTTGCAAACCAGGATTCCCAAAAATATTAGGGTATTCATCAGCGTATTTTAGTAGATCTACTATTTTTAGAGCTTTTTCAGCTTGTTCAATTATATAATCATCATTATAACCTCTCATTTCTAAACCAAAAGTTACATTTTCCCATACGGTAAGATGATCAAATATCTCAAAATGCTGAAATATAAAACCCATATCTCTGTCTTCAGGTGGTATGCCCTTAACGTCTTTTCCATCTATTAATACTTTTCCCTTTGTAGGTTCTTCGAGCCCAGCGATCATTCTAAGTGTTGTGGTCTTTCCACAGCCTGTAGGACCTATTAGAAATACATATTCTCCATCCTCAATCTTTACCGAAATATTGTCAACAGCCAGAACTCTTCCTTCATTAAAAGTTTTTGTTACGTTTACTAATTCTATAGTTGGCATTTTTATGCACCTCTCCTTTTTGTAACTGTCCTTAAAGCGAAGATCAAGAAAGCACTAAAGATTATGACAATGATACTGGCAAAGATTGCTGAAGGATATGCATTTGCCTCAACCCAATCTACAATTAGCACAGGCACAGTGCGGATATTACCCATTACTACAATTGTAGCTCCTGTTTCTCCTAAGCTTCTTGTAAATACCATAATACTCCCTGCAATTATTCCTTGTTTAATATTTGGCAGAGTTATCTTTCTAAAAACAGTTAAATTAGATGCTCCTAAAGTACGAGCAGCTTCCTCAACCCCTTTATTTGAACTCTCTAAAACTCCTATAATTGGTCTTACCATGTAGGGAAAGGTGAAAGCAATATGAACAAAAAGGATCATATAAAAACCAGACTGGAAAAGGCCTAAACCTGCAGGTCCCCAAAATAAGAAAGTAGCAAATCCTAGCGCTGCTGAAGGAATAGCAATAGGGATATCAAGGATCGTATCTAAAAGTGTAATTATTTTACCCCAATTTCTTTTTGTGATTATAAAGGCGAATGGGATACCAAAAATTAGATTAAAAAACACAGCTAAAGCACCAATTTTTATTGAATTTACAAGACTTACATATAAATATGCCCATTTATAATCTTGTCCCAAGAACAACTCTGTTATGAAATCTTCTCCAATAATCTGGGTAATAATATACAATGCCGGAGTTAAAATGAGTACAATGAGAATTATTAAAAAAATCCCATCTCTAAAATAGCGTAGGTATCTATTACTAAAAAATCTCTCAATTTTAGGCCAAACAGATTTCACAGGAAAACCAACTCTTCTCGTAAATAGCTTTATTGAAAAGAGGAGTAATATTGAGATAGTAATTAAAATTCCCGCTAAGAGAGAAGCAGAAGGTAATTCTAATTGTCTTCTAAATCCGACAATCATAATAGGTGCAGTTTCAACTAAACCAGATAGAATGATTGTAGCACCTGTCTCACCAAGACTTCTTGTAAAAGCAAGAATAGCACCTGCTATAATGCCTTCTTTCATCATTGGAAGAGTAATGGTTCTAAATACGGTAATTCCAGACGCACCAAGTGTTCTAGCAGCATCTTCATATAAAGTATCTGCTTTTTCTAATACAATTTTCATATTACGCACTATATACGGAAATGTAAAAACAATATGACCAAAAATTATTAAAGAAAATCCCGGTTGAACTCCAAAAATTGCCCAGAATAATAATACTGAAAAACCTAAAGCGCTAGTTGGCACTGCCATGGGCAAATCTACTAAAGCATCAAGAATTTTTTTACCCCTAAAGTTATATCGTGTTAATATTATTGATATTGGGAATGCTATAATAAGATCTACTCCTACAGCTATAGCTGCAATTGAAAAAGAGTAACCTAACGATGTTAAGATGTTACGCCATTGCAAATCTCCCATTAACTCGTCATTAAATACATCCCGATTTATTGAATCTAGATTTAAAAAAATAGTTGAAAAAATATATACAATAGGTCCAATAATGACTAAAACAAAAAATAGAATTGTTATGGTATCTAAACCTTTACGATAGACAGGTTTGGAAAAAAAATGATCAATTTTTAAACTAATAGGTAATTTTGCTTCTACACCAATCTCTTCTTCGTTCAGAGTTTGTTTTTTTTTATTCAAGTTTTCACCTATTCTAAAATTGTCTATTTTTATGCTGTAGCTCTACACAATAACCATAAATCAGGAATTTTTAATAAAACATCTCCATCTCTAGGTGTATTTAATTCAGGTACAGTGATATTAAAGGCAATTCCATTATTTTCATAATTAAAGACTTCAGGATCTAAGGGTATGGACGCATTTATCGGCCTAAATCCATATTCCATGGCACTCACTACCGTATCATATTGCTGTAGAAAATTCAAAAATTCCTCTGCTACAACTCTCTGAGTAGGAGTAATCCACTCTGCATTTAAAATACAAAATGGATGGTTACTATATAACGTTCCTTCCTCAGGGTATATAGCTATTACTTTACCTCCTGTAGACGTACTTGAAATATCTCTTATTAGATTTTCATAAAGAAAAACGATATTTAAAGCACTAGGTCCTTGAGTTTTCATGTATTGAGCTAAAAAACCTGTTGACTTTCCATACAGAACAGCACTTGACTCAAATTCTTTGAGCCACCTTTGATTAGTCGTATTAGTTAGATCTGACATTGTCAAATTTTCGGAGGGGGTACCAGAGACAGCTGATAGTGCCATTATAACACTCATAAAACCAGAGTTTGATAATCGGGGATCTGTATGTGCCATTTTTACATTTACACTATGGTTTAAGTTTAAATCATGTACGTCGGAAAATCCTTTAATATTATGTGTTTGGTTAAAAGCTTCCCAAGTGGCAATAACTATTGGTGAATAAATTATTTTGACAGCAGCATCAATATCTACGATTGGGGTAGAACTTCCAGTTAATTCTGCCCATTTTGTATTAAGAAATGGCAACCAAATGGAACTTGCTGGGCTCCAAATAGTGGGAAAGATTTCTCCGTTTAAAATACTGATTATGGAATCTGAAGATCCATAAGGATGCATATTAATTGAAATAGATTCATTTGGATGTGTATTTTTCCAATAAGCCATAAAATCAGTATACGCAATCGTCATCCAACTTGCTTTTTCAGAACTATAAATTATAGTAATATGTGTTTCTTTTTTACCCAAACTAAGTATTAAATTTGTTGAAAAATTTCCAATAAGAAAACCAATTAGGAGAATTATAAGAAGATTTGCTTTGCTCCGCTTTTTAGCTTTACGTGAACGTTTCATAATCAAAAAGGCATTCTAGTTGTTCTTCTAAATAAAAGATTTGATATAATTATCTACAAGTGCAAATATAACGCCACTTAAAATTCCTAATATAAGAATAATAAGATATATTACCAATCTTTTCATAAGATGATTCTAAACTGTTTATTAATACAACTCTTCTTTCTTTGAAAATAAATAATTCTTATATATTCTATATAGAAATATATATCTTATGCAATTCTCATAAAAAAGAAACACAATTCCATAAAATAAATAAAATTAAGATTAACTCAAAAATGAATTATTGAAGAAAAAGTCCTAGTTATAACTAATAAGCTTTAAAAGATTTTCAACAATTAATTGATGTAATTGTTTAGGCTGAATTTGTAATTCTTCATTCATCCATATTTTAAGTTTTAATTCTTCTAACTGTTCTTCCAACCTAACGTCGTATACAATTTCTTTATCCGACATAATTGATAAATAATGTTCTAACTATTTAAATGGATCCTTAATAGAATATATAGTTCAGCTTCATTATTAATGGGTTAATAATTTATTTGATTTAATGACAGAATTATCAAGAACTAGTATTTATAATTTAAATGTAAAAAATCTATTAAGAATTGAATATTTCAAAAAAAATAACTCGAAAATTATAATTTTTTCTAAATTAGATTGAATTAATCAATGCAGAATCGTAAAGTTGATACAATCAATACTCACTATGTAGAGTTTTCACCGGGCAAAGATCCTTTCGAAAAAGCTAGACGTAAAGGATCTCGAAGCTGGATATTAAAACATATTTTTTACGGTTCTAACAAAATTCTACTTTTAATTGTTCTAATAACGACTATAATTACTTCAAATCTAAATTCAATTATTTTTGTAATTATTGGAAGGGCTATCAATGATTTCTTATTTGGGAACGATTCCTCATTACTTTTCTACACTGTTCTTATCTTGTCATTAAGTGTAGGAACACCAATAATGAGACTCACTAATTATTTGTTACGAGAAGTAATTGCACAGAGAATGGAGAGAGATTGTAGAAGGGAGTTTTATACAAATCTTTTAGGAAAAAGTCAGTCATTTCATGAGCAACAAAAGATTGGAGAGCTTATGGCGAGAGTGACAGATGACGTTCGCATGCTTAATTTTTTGATAAGTCCAGCACTCTCTCTAATATTTGAATCATTTACAGCTTTAATTATACCGCTTATTTATATAGTCCTATTTTTTCCACCTCAGTTAATATTTGCACCTGTTTTATTTTCTGTACTCTTTCTATTTTCCTTAAGATCCTATGTTCGTAAGTTAGGTCCAATTACAGCAAGGTTGAGAGGATCATTTGGTATGATGAATGCCACATTAAACGAGACGCTTACTGGAATAGAAGTGGTTAAAGCTACAGTTCAAGAAGCCAAAGAGATGGAAAAGTATTATTCGAAAGCAGAAAGGTATCGAAATGCATATCTAGATCAAGGAAGAGTTCAAGCAAAATATTTACCAATATTAATTTTATCAATATCGATCTCATTAGGATTTGCTCATGCCATAATTTTGAATTTTCACGATTTAATGAGTATTGGAGATATCATAGCATATTATGGAATAATCGTACAATTACGTTTTCCAACATTTATCTCTATTTTTGTATTTGCAATCATACGACTAGCAATTTCTAGTTCTGATAGATTACTTGAATTAATGAATGAGGAAACCGAAATTGATGAAAACATAGAAGGAGTTAAAAAGACTATAGAAGGTGAAATTAAATTTGAAGAGGTATCGTTTACTTATCCTGAAAGTAAAAAACCCGTACTTAAAAATATCAACTTTACTGTTTACCCTGGTCAGACGGTCGCCATTGTTGGAACTACAGGATCTGGAAAATCTACTCTTACTAAATTGATTTCTCGTTTGTATGACGTAAGTGAAGGAAGAATATTAATTGATAATATTGATATCAGAGAATATGCTTTGGAATCATTAAGAAGCCAAATCTCTTTTATTGAACAAGATGTTTTCTTATTTTCTGATACAATTTTCAACAATATTTCATTTGGAAGAACCTCCTCAATGAATGATATTATTCAAGTTGCTAAGGAAGCTCAAGCTGATGATTTTATTAGAGATTTTCCAAATCAATACGAATCAGAAGTAGGGGAAAGAGGGGTTCAACTAAGTGGGGGGGAGAGGCAGAGGATAGCAATTGCTCGTGCTTTTCTCTCTGATCCTAAAATCCTTATCTTAGATGATTCAACCTCAGCAATCGATTCAAATACCGAAGATAAAATACAAAGAGCAATTCAAAATATTCTTAAAGATAGAACAACAATTCTAATAACCCACAGATTGTCTCAAATTCGCTGGGCAGATTTAATAATTGTTTTGAAAAAAGGTGAAATTTCTGCCGTAGGTACTCATGAGGATCTCTTGAAATCATCTGAAGAATATCAAAAAATATTTATCAAAAAGTTTGATGTCGATATCAGCCAACTAATTAAGCAAAAGGGGGATCTCTAGATGGGTATGTATGTTGGGCTTGAGGCAGAAGAATATGATAGAGTTTATAAAGATAAAATTTTATTAAAACGTATTTTTCATTATTTCAGCCCATATAAACGCTCAATGGGTATTGTGATTCTTTTCTTAACAATTTCTTCTCTCACTTATGCTTTTGTACCTGTTCTTGTTAGTATATCAATCAATAGCTTAGAAACAAATAGAAATATTTTCTATCTTCTTTTGCTAATAAGTACTATTCTTATACTAAACCTATTTTCTTGGGTTTTTAATTATTTTACAATAAAATATTCTGTGGATGTTATTGGAAACGTTGTTTTAGATCTAAGACGAGATGCTGGACGGGCTATCTTGAATCATGATCTTTCATTTTTTGATAAAAATCCTATTGGAAAAATTGTCTCAAGAACAAATTCTGATTCCCGCGATTTTGGAACGGTTATAGATTTAACACTTAATTTAATATCCTCAATTTTGGTTATTATCTTTCTATTAATTATTATGTCCTTTATTAATCCTGTACTCACATTAATTACAACTATTACTTTCCCACTCTTTTTTGTAATAGCATTATCTTATAGGAAATTAGCCCGTCAAAAAACATTATTAGGTCAAAGAGCTTTAGCTTCAGTCAATGCTTATGTAAAAGAAAGTTTTTCTGGTATTCAAATTGCGAAAACTTTTCGACAAGAGGAGAAATTATATAATAATTTCAATGAAGTAAATACTACCTCATATAAAGTTAATTTACGAAGGGCTTTTGTACTAAATGCTATATTTCCTTCATTAGGGTTTATCCAAGGAATTGTTTTAACATTACTAGTGTTCTATGGTGGAAGCAGTGTTTTAGGAAATACCATAAGTGTAGGAGAATTAAGTCTATTTATCCAAGGATTATCCTATCTATTCTTTCCATTGTTAACATTAGCGTCTTTTTGGCCTACTTTTCAGACTGGTATGGCTGCATCAGAAAGAATATTTGCTCTTATTGATACTCTGCCTTTAGTAATTCAAAACGATAATATAAAACCAACCAAGCTTAATGGTGAGATTGAATTTAAAAATCTAACCTTTGAATATGAAGAATCTAAAGAAGTTTTTGAAAAATTTAATCTAAAAATTGAATCTGGAGAATCTCTTGCAATTGTCGGTCATACTGGTGCTGGAAAATCTAGTCTGGCGAAACTTTTAGCTAGATTTTATGAGTTTCAAGAAGGAGATATTTTAATAGATGGGATAAGCATAAGAAATTATGATCTTTCGGAATACCGTAAACAAGTAGGAATCATTCCACAAACGCCATTTCTTTGGGCAGACACTATTGAGAAAAATATTAAATACGGGAATAGAAAAGCATCAAGAGAAGACGTCTATGGCGCATTAGAAGCTACAAGTGGGTCTGATTGGATACAAGATTTATCAAAAGGATTAAGAACTAAAACTGGTGAAAGAGGAAGTTTAATTTCAATGGGACAACGACAATTAGTAGTTTTTGCTCGAGTTCTTCTAGAGAATCCTTCTATCCTTATTCTAGATGAAGCAACAGCTTCAGTTGATCCTTTCACTGAAACTCGGATTCAAGATGCATTACAGAAAACAATTGAAGGGCGCACATCAATCATAATTGCTCATCGACTTTGGACAGTCCGTCATGTAGACCGGATTATTGTGCTCGACCATGGGAAAATTATGGAAGAGGGTAATCATGATGAGTTAATAGCTAAGGGTGGAATGTACGCTGAGCTTTATAACACTTACTTCCGCCACCAGTCACTAGAATATATAGAAAAAGTGAAAGAATTAGTATAATTAAATGACTTTCTTGTAACTTATCTTAATCAACTGATATCTAATTTGCGATGCAAATTAAAGGTTTGGAAATGCCTGCTTTTGATGAAAATTTTCATTCCATGAAGTCTTACATTTATGTAAATAGAATCAATAAAAGATAGTACTTAAGGTTAGATTTGAAGCAATAGAGAAAAAGTAAAGGATATTTGTAACTAGCTAAATCATAAAAAAAATAAAAAAAGTTAGAATTCAATTTTTTTTAAAACAGGATATCTTCTCCCAATTCCAAAAGCACTTTCACTTACTTTTATTGTTTGAACTAATTGTCTACGTTTATATTCTGAATTTAAATAGAGCTTTCTTACTTTATTAATTGTCTTTATATCAAAACCCAGATTTTTTGAACGTTCAAATTCAGAACCAATCCCATTCTCAATTATTTCCTCTAATATTGCATCTAAGATCTTATATGGAGGTAAAGAATCACTATCTTTCTGATTTTCACGTAGTTCCGCAGTTGGAGGTCTTTCTATAATCTTTTTGGGGATTATTTCTTTTTCCCGATTAATCCAATTGCATAAATCATAAATTTGAACCTTCAAAAGATCTCCAGGAACATTTTTACCACCACATGTATCTCCATAAAGAGTGCAATAACCTACTGCAATTTCTGATTTATTTCCAGTAGATACCAATAACCAATTGAACTTATTTGAATAATACATTAAAATATTGGCTCTAATACGAGCTTGAAGATTCTCATCTGCTACATCGAATGGTTGCTTCCCAAGATTTTTTTCCATATCTTTTTCATATGCAGTAAAAAGATCATCTATGGGAAATATTATATATTTTATCTTAAGATTATCACAAATTTCACTCGCTAAATTAATGCTCTCTTGAGATGTAAATCTTGTTGGCATCATAACACATGTTACATTCTCAGGTCCTAATGCTGTAGCACATATATAAGCTGTAAATGCCGAGTCAATACCTCCACTCAATCCTAAAACTACTCCATCAAATATTCCACTTTTTTGAAAGTAATCATTTAGGTTTAACCGGAGTGCTTTAAGCACCTCGTCTCTCCAGTCGATTTCATAATTCTGTATAATGTCTAAAGGAGAACCTTCTATTTTTATTTTCACCATAGGAGCGTCTTCTTTAAATTCTTTTGCTTTATAGACAATTTGACCAAAACTATTTGTGATGAAACTTTGACCATCATAAACTATCTCATCAATTCCACCGACCATATTGATATATACGATCGGAACAGAAAGAGTTTTAGATTTTTGACAAATTAAATCTGCCCTTAATTTAAATTTGTTAATATGATAAGGAGAAGCATTTATCACAATCAAGAATTCAGCACCATTATTAACAAGGTTCTCAGCAACTTTGGTTTCATAATGCTCATCCCATATATCTTCGCATATTAAAATACCACACTTAAAACCTTTAATATTAATTGGTTCAAATTTATTATCAAAAGAGAAATATCTTCTCTCGTCAAATACATCATAATTGGGTAATAACCGTTTGTTTTCAATATGGATCACTTCATTTCCTTCGATAACCAAGGCAGAATTATAGAAGTGTTGAAATCTTTCTCTCAATTCAATAGGTTTTATGAATGTTCCAAGAATGATTGTTGCTTTAGAATTAATTTTCTTTATATTTTCAATAGCATGTAGATTTTTTTGTTGAATTAAAGGATCAAGTATATGATCCATAAGTGGATAGCCTACTAAAGACATTTCTGGAAAGATAATTATATCAGCATTTTGATTATTCTTAATGATCTCTGCAATTTTTCTCTCATTATACTCTATATCTCCTACAATTGGATTAATTTGAGCAAGAACTACTTTTAAATTTCTATTTTTCATCGTTAAATCAGTTTTAAGAAAATATTTTTGTCAATATCTTAAAAATCTTAAAAATTTAAAAGAATTTCATAATTAAAAAAATTTGAAAAAAAAAATTTTAAAGAGTTATAATCTTATGTAGCGATTCCTTTCCCATTCGCTAACGACAACGCGATATGCATCATATTCCTCTAATTTAGCATAATAATAGTTCTTAAAAGCAGTTTCTCCAAAAATTTCTCTCATTAATTCCGATTGTTGAAATTCTTTTAACGCTTCAAATAAATTTCCTGGTAAAGATATAATTCCCTGTTTTTCCATTTCTTTACTAGAAAGATGATAAACATTTCTATCTGTTGGTTCAAAAATTTCGATGTCATTTGCTAAAACACC
This sequence comes from Promethearchaeota archaeon, assembly GCA_048938025.1. Lineage (GTDB taxonomy): Archaea > Asgardarchaeota > Lokiarchaeia > Sigyniarchaeales > SOKP01 > Loki-b32. Next base: position 648 of record JBHLMP010000002.1, on the reverse strand, counting down.
TTCCAAACCAGAAGCTAATAATACGCTAAATTGAAGATATGGATTCCCAGACGGATCTGGGCATCGAATCTCACATCTAGCAGCACTAGGTTTGCCGTGAAAATCGGGAACCCTAATTAAGGGTGACCTATTTCTAAATCCCCAAGCAAGGTAAACAGGAGCTTCATAACCAGGCACAAGTCTCTTATAAGAATTCGGCCAGCTACTTAACACTGCACACATCGATCTTGAATGTATTAATTGGCCCGCAATCCATTTCTTCATCGTGTAAGAGATACTATTCATATCTTTTTCATCATAAAACATATTATTTCCATCCCTCCACAGAGATTGATGCACATGCATACCTGAACCGTTTATTCCATGGAATGGTTTGGGCATAAACGTTCCAACAAGGTTTTGATTTGCAGCAACAGTTTTTACTATAGTTTTTATTGTAATTGTGTTATCTGCCGTGTTTACCGCTTCATCATAACGGAAATCTACTTCATGTTGCCCATATGCAACTTCATGGTGGATACATTCTACATTAATTCCCATAGCATCGCAATATTCTGCAATTGTATATCTTATCATCTCGTTGATATCATATGGGTCATAATCAAAATATCCTCTCATATCTGATGGTTTAAATTCTTGTTTCGTGTC
>JBHLMP010000080.1:0-9676 GCA_048938025.1 Promethearchaeota archaeon | reverse complement strand
TTAAAATTGATTGGAATTAAATCGTATGGAGCTTATTTGCCCAGGTATTTATTACCTAGAGAACTAATAGGTAAAGCTTGGGACTTTCCAATAGTTCCTGGCACTAAAGCAGTAGCAATGGCAGATGAAGACAGTCTAACCATGTCAATTGAAGCTGGTTTAGATTGTTTAGCTGGAATTGACCCAAAAACGATTGATGGATTATTTTTCGCCTCAACAACTCAAGTATATACAGAAAAAGGCTCTGCATCATTAATTGCAACTGTATTAGATATGAAAGAAGATATTATTACTGCTGATTTTACAGACTCTTTAAAGGCAGGAACCACAGCAGTTACTCGGGCAGTAGATACCATTAAGGCAAATAAAGATATTAAACGTATTCTGGTAGTTGCAGCAGATACTCGAGAACCAGAACCTTCAACATTTTGGGAGTATGCATTTGCCGATGGAGCAGCAGCTTTATTAATAGCAGAAGATGAGATTTTGCCTTTATCAATTGATGATTATTATTCTATTTCTGCTAATGTAACAGGACCGTGGAAAAGAACAGAGAAAGATAAATTCATAAGAACTTTTGAAGCAAAAATGGATGGGAGATTCTATTTTGGTAATATTACTACAGTGATGACTGAAATTTTAAAAAGAAATAATTTGAAGCCGGAGGATATTGGCGCGGCAGCATATTATTATAACGATCCCAGAAATTATGGGAAAGTTGCGAAAATGATGAAATTTGCACAAGGAGTCGCCCAAAATAGTGTATTTTTTCAACTTGGTGATTTGGGAACTCCAATGCCTTTTGTGCTTTTAATTGCTGCATTAAGAAGACCTAAACCCGATGCAAAAATACTTATGGCAGGATTTGGTGATGGGGCAGACGCAATTCTAATGCAAGTTCAAGACAGAGATGCTTTAAGAGAACTTGGAAAAACAAGAATGGGTGTTTTAGGGCACCAAAAATCCATGACAACTCTAAAAAATTATAACAAGTTCCTTGATTTTAAGGAGATTCTTGAAAAAGATAGATATACTAGAAAGAGCTCTGCTGTAACAATATGGCGTGATACAGCATCAGTATATAAATGGTATGGGGTTAAGTGCAAAAATTGTGGAACAATTCAATATCCTGATATGCTACGATCTTGTTATGTTTGTAGAGCAGATGATCAACTTGAACGGGTAAAACTTGCATTAAAAGGGACCATTTTTACTTATACGTTAGACCATTTAGTGGGTGGTGTATATTTAGACATTCCCGTACCTCGATGTGTAATTGATTTAGATGGTGGTGGAAGGGTTTTATTAAACATGACAGAAATTGAGAAACCAGAGGAAAACGTCCAAATAGGTATGAGAGTTGAATTGACCTTCAGAAAAGAACATGAAGGTGCTGAATTTAAAAATTATTATTGGAAATGTCGCCCCGAAAGAGGGAGGCCATAAAGGAGGTTGATAAAAAATGGTTAGAAAAGGAATAAAGGATAAAGTTGCGATAATTGGCTGTGATATGACTAAATATGGAGAACTATGGGATAAAAATCAATATGATTTGCTTTTCGAAGCTTTTCAAGGCGCCTGTAAGGACACTGGAATTACTAAAGATGAAATTGATGCTAGCTGGATTGGAATATTCTACTATTTTACTGGACTTTCTGGCGCTATGGTTGAGGATATTTTAAGATTGGATGGGAAGCCTTCTACTAGAGTTGAAAATTATTGTGCTAGCGGAATGGACGCTTTTAGGAATGCGTCATTTGCCGTTGCTTCAGGGGCATATGATGTTGTACTTGCGTGTGGAGTAGAAAAGTTAATGGATGAGGGAGGTAGTGGACTTCCAGGTTTTAAAATTTTTGGTCATCCCTTATATCCAACTCCATCTGCACCAGCAATGTTTTCCATGGCTGCAACAAGGTGTTTTCATGATTATGGATGGACAAAAGAGGATCTTGCTAGAGTTGCTGTGAAAAATCATGATAATGGTTCATATCATCCAAAAGCACACTTCAGAAGTAAAATCACAATTGATCAGGTAATGAAAGCTCCCATGATCGCTGATCCTCTTGGTCGATTCGATTGCTGTGCAATGTCTGATGGAGCAGCTGCCTTAATCTTGACTACACCAGAACTTGCTGAGAGTTATGCTCATGCAGATGATTATATTTTAGTCAAAGCTAATGCTATTTCATGTAGAACGAACTTTCCATGGTATATACCACCTAATGGTCCTGGAGCAGATTTAACCAGCTTTCCAGCAACCGTAAAAGCAGCTGAATATGCGTATAAGGAAGCAGGAATTACTGATCCTCGAAAAGAAATTGATTGTGCAGAGGTTCATGACTGTTTCACCATTACAGAATTAATAAATTGCCAAGATTTAAAATTTTGCGATCGTGGTCAAGCTCCTGAAGAGCTAAAGAATGGAACCTTCAATTGGGATGGTGAAACCGCAGTAAATCCATCAGGTGGGTTAAAGTCATTTGGTCATCCAATCGGATCTACAGGTTGTCGGATGTTAACAGAAATTACAAAACAACTTCAAGGACGCGCGGAAGGAAGACAAGTACCGGATGCACAAATCGGATTATGTCATAATCTCGGAGGGGCATTTACTGTCTGTTCCACTACAGTCTTAAGTCAACGAGATTAAAGATTTAATATTTATAAAAAAAATTTTTTTTCTTTTAGTTATTAATTTTTTTCTTTTATTATTTTTGCTCTTATTCTATTCCTACTTTAGCTGCAGAGATCAAACTAGACTTAATTAACTTTATCTCTATTTATTTTTTTTTAATTTATTTTTACTTTTTTCTAGTTTATATGAATTTTAAAAAAAAAAGGGTAAATAAATAAAATCTATATTCTAACTTCTTTGCTACTCTAATCCTATTTTAGCCGCATATTTGACTATCATAAAAATTATAAACGCAATAATTATGAAGTTGATGGCAGCCGCAATAAAATTTCCTATGTGGAATACAGTATTACCAACTTCTATTTTAATATCCTGAATACTTTCAAAATCTGGTATAAAAAGTCCAATTATGGGGGTTATCAGATCTTGAGCTAATGATAAAATTAAGGCGTTAACAGCAAGACCGAGAATGAATGCTGAAGCTAATCCGAGTATTTTATATTTCTTGATGAATTGTAAAAATTCTTGAGCTAGATTCTTTGGTTTTTCCGGTTCTGGTTCTGGTTTAGGGGTAAGAAGTTCTCGAATTTTTTTTAATTCCTCTAACATATCGTTTTCTTTAGACAATGTTTCTCACTCTTTAGAAATATTTAATTTAAATTGATTCTAATTCAATGTCAGAACTAGTTATTTAGGATTTAATAGAGTAATATTTAAAGATTTTCTAAATAGGTTATAAAAAATAATTTAACCATAAGAAGAAATTGTTAGATATTAACTTTCCTTCTAATTTATTTAGTGAAGTCAATGAGAATGAATCTAAAATCTTTTCTTATTTTTTCCTATTAATTTATTAGTTAATACCTGTTTTTTTAAAAAAATGAACAAGTTAATTGTATCAATTTAAATCATATCTAGATTGGAAAGATATAGAACATCAACCCAAAATATAGAAACACCGAAACTAGAACTATTGATAAGAATATTGCAAAAGGAAAAAAGTTGCTATTAACACGATGCATTGATACTAAACCTGCAAATAATAATATAAATGATACAATAAATATACCATAATAACCGAATCCAGGATTATGATATGCCCAGAAATCAGCTCTTATACTACCAAACACGTAAGGGACATCTGGAAAAAATAGAAAATTGTACTCTATAAATTCCATCAAAATAATGGATGTTAGAATAATAAGAAAACTGTAAATAAATACATGCTCACCAAATTTACCAAGATTAATTTTATTGTTATTTAAGAATAAGGAATTCGCTAAAGTTAAAATCACTAAACTGAATAAAAATATAAATAAAAAATAGATTATACCAAATGGATTTAATAAATAGAAAAATTCACCTTGACCATAACATAAACCCCAAATCCAAACAAATGATAGAGCTTCTTTTGAATCTACACCCTGGTCATCAGGCGTAGCAAATGGAATAATTATCGAAATTAATAATAAAGAAACAAGAATTAATGTAATTTTATGATATAAATTACCATCATTTAACCGCATACACTTCTCTTCTCCTATTATTATGGTTTAAAAAAAAAGCTTATTTTACGATTTTTAGTTCCCGTGTGGAAATCTTTACCTTCAATTGTTGAATACAAAGTTCCTCTTGCATACGTATTACTATCTATATAGCTTCTTATCGTAAGTACAAAAAACACACTAAAAATTAAGAATAAAAATAGAACTAATAAAAGTAGAAAATTATAAACTCTAGGACGCGTAGATTTATCAAATAATAACACTTTATTTATTTCTTTTCTAGTTAGCCCCAATTCTTTTCCTACTTTGTATAATCTAATAATATCATCAATCAATTTTCACATCTTCTCCACATTTTTAATTCTTTTTATAATTTATAATTCTATTTATGATTAATTTATTCCAAAATCGTCTATTTCGCAATTGGTGAAAATCTTTTATCTTAACTGTTGAATATCTTGTCCCAGAGGGATAAGTACTGTTATTAAGATCAAAGTTTAGAGCCACTATAGAAAGTGTGAAGAAGGTTACTATTAAAATTATTACAAAGATTATCCAAAATAAGAGAGAATTAGTGATAGGCTTGCGATTTTTATAAAATAAAATATTGTTAATCTCTTTTTTAGTTAGTCCCAATTCTTTTCCTACTTTGTATAATCTAATAATATCATCAATCAATTCTTAAACTTCCCACATAAATTATATTATGAAATTTTGTTATTAATAATTCTATGATATAAATTTTTGTATCTTGAAATTAACACGTCTAATTTTCCTCTTAACGGGAATTTTTGGGAGTCAAAAAATACATTTTCTATTGCCCTTAAACAATAAGGATCATCATAACAATTTAAAGCTAAACTTGTCCCCAGACATCCCCCTTTACAGTCTTTACTCATATCACAATTTAAACAATAACCTTTTAGGTTTGCTTTTTTAAATCTTTTATTATAGCTAAAAGCATAAGGATTTGATAAAATTCTTTTTAAACTTTGATCTCGAATATTTCCTTCAATAGATTCATCTGGCAGAGTTAAACATCCTTTAATATTTCCGTTGCTTTGAATCCCTAAAACGGAATATCCTGCTTGGCATCCAACCCATGGCTCTAATCCTAAATTTGGTATGAATCTTGAAAAATATCCAAAACAATGTGCACCGATCAAGGGCAATCTTGTATATGTATATTTTTTCACATTAGTTGCTATAAACATTGCTAATGTAAAGTATTCTTCTCTTGAAATAACTAATTCTCTAGGAAAACGTCCAATTGGTATAGCTATTTGTATCTGCCATGCGATATTTCGATCTAATAATAATTTTTTAATCTTATCTATTTCTTTTAGGTTTATTTTACTGACTGTAGTAATAACACTTACAGGTAATTTTTCTTTTTTTAATTGATTAATAGTATTTAGAGTCTTGGAAAATGCACCTTTAATCCCTCTAAGATAATCATGTGTTTCAGGTGTTCCCCCATCTAAACTCAAGGATACACAATCCACGTTTAACTTTTTTAATTTTTGAATATGATCTACTGCATTTAATCCATTAGTCACAATGGATAATTCCATTTTATTTTTTTTTACTTCTTTTGCGATTTGATACCAGTCTTTTCTTATTAATGGTTCTCCACCCATTAATGCTACTCCTTTATAGCCACAGGAATGTAATTCTTTAACCAGTTTTAATGCTTCATCAGTATTTAATTCATCATATCGTGCATTTCCAGCTTTAGAACCACAATGAATGCAATTACTATTACATTTTAAGGTAATTTCCCAAACAGCACAAGAGCCTTTGATTCTACTCGTTATCAATGATGTTAAGCTTGGCATTATAAAATTTGGATTCTTTCTTTTTGAAGAAGAAAGATTCTAAGCTCCCTTATAAATCTTTATTTGTAATTAATATAATTTCGAAAAATCTCAACAAAAAAATGATTATTTAATCTATCCTCTTGATAAATAATTGTCAAGGGAACTAATAGGCTTAAAAGTTGGAAAAGGTTCTTTTCCTTTTTTTATCCATATTATCTCTTGATTAATATCATTTCTAATTTTCTTTTTATTCTCTACTTTGCTAATTTTTAATAATCTTAATGTCCTCCTATAAAGTTTTAATGCATGTGCTTTTAAATCTAATTTAATTAAAACTTTTGCTAAATTCCAGAAATATAGAAAATCATCTCTATATAATTGAATTGCTGTTAATAATTTCTTCCTTGAAATTTCATATTTATCTAAGTAAAATTGCTTTATTCCTTGATAAAAAAAATCTTCAGATTTTCTTTTAATAATCATTGGAGAGAAAATATTTATTTCAATTATGCTAAGTTTATCTGATAATTCCTTGAGATGATTTAACTGTTTCTCTCTCTCATCCTTTGAGAACAATAGTTTTTCAATTAATCGCATTCCAAAAGATTCAATTGATGAGAACACTAATTTTTGTGTCCCTGGAATGATCGGCGCGTTCTTTAAAGAATTATATAAAATATTAGGGAAATTAAATTGAATCAAATGCTCAATTATCTCGCTAATATGCTTTATCTCAAAACTAGAAAAATAATTTTTGGTTTTTATTGAATTTAAAAAAGAACTCGTAATTTCAGGTGATTTAATTAATGTCGCTTTTATTAAATCAAATAGTATTTCTTTATTTTTTTTATTTTCAAATTCCATTAATTTTAGTAATATAAACGTTAGTAAATCTTCTTTCTCTTTAGTTAAAAACGAATCTTTAAAATTAACATAATTTTCTATTACCATTTTTTTCCGAATATGAGTTAAAATCTGAAAATATTCAAAAAAATCTTCTTTTAAAGGTTTCTTACACTCAATTCTTAGAGTTGGGATTGATTCTGCATTATAAAATCTTTTTTTAATTATATAATTATACCCAATTTTTTCAAGCATTTCAATTAATAATTCTGGTGGATAACATAATTTATGTTGAAGCCCTTCATGAGGAATTCCAAATATCCATCCTAAAATCTCTTTTTTCTGTTCATAATTAGAGTTTAAATAGTGAGTAAATGCTCTTTTAATATCAGGAGTCTCAATAATTAATACTCCATCCCATTTTAACACTCTGAAAAATTCACTCAAAGCATAAAGAGATTTGAAAAACCCTAAATGCTCGATTAAGTGAATTGCTTTTACTTCTTCGCAAGAATTATCATTAAATTCAAGATTTATAGCAGACATCTTGCTATCTGCTATAGTATCTTCATAAAGATCTATATTTATGTATTCAGGGTCATATCTCTTTCCAGAACCAACATTTAACTTCATTTTTTCTTCTTTAAATCATTAAGTTTTACAGTTGAATATAATGCTCCACTTGGATATAAAGCTCTGGAAATAAATATTATCGCTATTACTACAACAACGCTTACTACTACAAAAAATAATACTAGTAATAGCTTATATAAAACAGAATGTGTCCCCTCGAATAAGAACACGCGACTTATTTCTTTCTTGCTTAATCCTAACTCTTTACCAATCTCAAAAAATTTTACTAATTCTTTAAACATTTTGAATCTCTTACCTTTAATATGTTAATTAGGTTTCATTATTAATTATAACATATACTAATAAAAACATTTCCATGTCATTCTTGGAAATTATACTGGAAAAAACCCAATATGAATTATATCTTAATGTTCTGCTGAAATTAATCTAAGAACTTTATTAAACTCTATAATAAATGTCAAAAAATATTTAATTTCATCTTTTATTCTTAAAATCGCGAGTCTTAACTGTTGAATATAATGATCCGCTAGGATAATTTGAATCGGAAGTACTTCCTGAAGATGCCCAAAAACCAAATATTACATTAATAAAGAAAAAAAATCCTACTAACGCTATAAATAAAGCTAAAATCAATAAGGAAGAATACAGTATAGAATTTTTACGCTCAAAAATAAGAATCTGATTAATATCTTTTTTATTTAATCCCATTTCTTTACCAATTTTATAAATTTTATAAAATTGAATCATATCTGGTATAATTTGAAAATTTCACCTCCAATATAAGAAAGAATTATTATTTACCAATATCCCATTTCTGTATATAAATATTTTTATACATTAACTAAAATGTCATAATATTTCACAGAAATAACTTTAATTTCATATTATCATATAGAAAGAAAAATAATTATTTTTTCAATGATGAAACAAACTTTTTAACAATAGTCAAAAATTATTTAATTTTAAAACAATTCTAGTTAATCATGAGTAAAACTGAATTTAATCAGTTTAGAGGAGACGTAAATACTGATAAAGTCAAATATATTGCTGACCCTCAATTGCGAAATATTGTTAATGTATCTATAGCACTAGGTAGGCCTCTCCTAGTGAAAGGAGAACCAGGAACTGGGAAGACACTTCTATCTCATGCTATTGCTGAAGCATTAGGAAAGCGATTAATTGTCTGGAATATAAAAAGTACCACTGAAGCCATTGATGGGTGCTATATGTATGATACAGTCCAACGTTTAAACGATAGCAGATTTGGTTGTGAAGATCGAAATGTAGATAACATAAAAGATTATATCACCTTAGGACCTTTAGGTGAATCATTTGTTTCTGATGATCAAGTAGTTTTATTGTTAGATGAAATTGATAAAGCAGATATTGAATTTCCAAACGACCTTCTACAAGAATTGGATGTAATGGAATTCTACATAAAAGAGACTAAAGAATTTGTAAAAGCAAAAACACGACCTATTGTGGTTATTACCTCTAATAATGAAAAAGAACTTCCTGATGCCTTTTTAAGAAGATGTGTATTTCACTGGATCGAATTTCCTTCCAAAGATTTTATGGCAGAGATATGTAAACTACATTACCCTGATTTAAAGCAGAACTTATTAGATCAATGTCTTAAGCATTTCTATGCGTTAAGAGCCATTACAAAATTAAGAAAAATGCCCTCTACATCCGAACTCCTTGATTGGATAGGTGTTCTACTAAAAAGTGGTATATCAGTCGAGGAAATGAACAAAAAAATACCATTTTTAGGGGTTCTAATTAAAAAAGAAAAAGATTATGAAGTTGTACTAGATAAAATTAAATTTCCAACTTAATTTAAAATAAAAAACAAAACTTTCTTAAATGTTTATCGAATTTTTTTATTATTTAAAAGAGAGATTGCCGGTAAGTATTACAGAATATATGACCTTAATGGAAGCCCTCAATAAAGGGCTTATCCACAATATGGTCGAGTTTTATTACGTTTCAAGATCTATTTTATGTAAAAATGAACATCACTTTGATATCTATGACATTGCATTTGCCAACTTTTTCAAGGATAAATTGATAAATTTTCCTGACTCTATTAAACAAGAAATTTGGGATTGGCTCAATAAAGAGATTACCCTACCTGAGTTAATAGAAGGCTTACAAATACTTTTAAGAGAATATCAACAATACCTAAATATCGAGGATTTACAACAGTTTCTTGAAGAGTTGCTAAATAAATACGGTGAAGATGCAGAAAAATTACTATTAATAAACGCCCCAGATGA
>JBHLMP010000034.1:0-42695 GCA_048938025.1 Promethearchaeota archaeon | reverse complement strand
ATAATGAGAAATGAGGAATTAATGAGACTTTTAGCTGGACTTGGCGGTGTAATAACTTTAATTGAGGCTATTTTGGGTTTTGGAGATAAAAGATTGGAAAATATTAAAGTAATTACCTTGATAATAGGAATTATTCTAGCAGTGATAATTTTATTGAGCGTTATTAGCCCTAATAGACCAATTCCCATGAATTGGATTATCTATGTAGTTTTGGGAGTAGTAATGATTATCTATATTAGTACAATAGGAGGAATTTTAGTATTAATTGCTGGTTTTGTTGGATATACAGAAAGATAATTTTGAAATTGATTATTAGATTTTTGGATCTTCAATATTTATCCCGAGTTCTCTAAGTTTTTCTCGAATTTTATCACTTAGATCATAAATATTTCTCTTTCTTAATTGAGTCCTAATGTCAGATATTATCTCGATTAAATCCTTAACTAATTTATCCTTCTCATCAGTAGTACCCATTACACCTGATTTAAGTTCTTTCTTTAAAGTTGGGAAAAATCCAAAAATTAAATCTATATTTTCAATAAATTTAAAAAATCGATCTTTAAATTCCTCTGTAATTTCTACTTTTTGCTCTAAAATAGCTTTATTGAGTTCTCTAATTAACGACATAATTTCTGCGATCGCTACTGGTGTATCAAAATCATCATCCATAGCCCTTATAATGTTCGATTCTGCTTTATCAATTTGAGAAATTAATTTCTTTAATTCTTTAGAGCTCTTGCTAGCAGTAGTTAAATCGTTTATTTTTTTAATTATGTTTATTAATTTATTATAATTTTTCTCTGCTTGTTTTAAATTTTCAAGTGAATAATTTATTGAGCTTCGATAATGACTTGAAATCAAAAAAAATCGGAGAACCATTGGATCATATTGCTTTAATAAATCTGAGACTAAAAAGAAATTTCCAATGCTTTTTGACATTTTTTCATTATCAACATTCACAAATCCATTATGAATAAAATAGTTCGCAAAGGGTTTCCCTGTATATGATTCTGATTGAGCAATTTCATTTCTATGATGGGGAAACTTTAAGTCTTGTCCTCCCCCATGGATGTCAATTGTATCTCCTAAGTATTGTAGCACCATTGCTGAACACTCTATATGCCACCCAGGTCTCCCTTTGCCCCAAGGGCTTTCCCAATAAGGCTCTCCTTCCTTCATCTTTTTCCATAAGGCAAAATCTCGAGGATCGATTTTATCTTCTCCAATTGTATCTTGATCTTCGAGATAATCTTCCTCCTCATCTTCTAAATCTTCTGGTTTTATGTTTTGAAAGATTGTTTTATATTTTGGAAAAGATCTAACAGAAAAATAAACAGAACCATTTCTCTCATATGCATGACCTTTTTTAATTAGTTCTTTAATAAAATTAATAATAAAGGGTATAACTTCAGTAGCTCGTGGATTTCTTGTCTCTTTTTCGACATTCATTATCTCCATAAATTTTTCATATTCTTCTATATATTTCTCACTTAATTCTTTAAAATCAATACCCAACTCATTTGATCGATTTATTATTTTATCATCAATGTCAGTGAAATTCTTAACTATATTTACCTTAAAGTCTTTAAATTTTAGGTATCTATGGATTACATCAAATGAGATAGCTGATTTTAAATGCCCTAAATGCGCTGAATCATAAGCGGTGATTCCGCAAACATACATTTTGACCTCTTGGGGTGTTATTGTTTTAAATTCTTCTTTTTTAAACGTTAGACTATTGTAAACTTTCATATTAAAATAATTAGTAAATAAAATCTATTAAGAAAGGAGAATGTTTAATAATATTAATATTTGTTATTGATATTTTTTTAAAACTAATGAATTGAAGATTATACAAACTAAATATATACATTAAAATATTTATAAGCAATAAATTTAGTTATGGAAATTAAAATTAAGTCATTAGAACCAGAACTCATTGACGATTTCTTATATTTTTTTGATAACGTAGCATTTACAGATAATCCCGATTGGAGTGTTTGTTATTGCCATTTTCATCATTTTAATGGCACGATTAAAGAATGGAGTAGAAGAACTGGTGAAGAGAATAGAAATGCCTCAAAACAATTGATTCTTTCAGGAAAAATGAATGGATATTTGGCCTACTTGAAAAATCATCCAGTTGGATGGTGTAAAGCTGATTTAAAAGATAATCTACCTATGTTATTACAAAATAAGGAATTAGATATTCATTTTGATGGAAAATTAGGGGCAGTTGTTTGTTTTATAATCGCTTATGACTATAGAAGACAAGGAATAGCAGGAAAATTGCTTCAATATGTATGTTCTGATTTTAAAGATAAAGATTACGACTGCATCGAGGCATATCCTCGTAAAGGGGATAAGTTATCTGACGCCCATCAATATCATGGTCCCCTCTCATTGTTTGATTCAGAGGGATTTTCAATATATAAAGAGTTTAAAGAATTCTATATCGTTAGAAAATACATTTAAAAAAGATTTAATAAATTTCTTAATAGAATTTTAAATTTTAGTTGGAATTAACCAGCTCCCTTCCTCATAAATTACTTTGCCATCAGCGATAAGTTTTGAACCTGGTAATTTCATATCTTTTAAAATATCCCAATGTATAGCACTTTCGTTAGTAGACCCGGTTTGTCCAAATCCTAATCCAAGAGCACAGTGTAGAGTACCTCCAATTTTTTCATCAAATAACATATGTTTTGTGAATTTTGTGATTCCAAAATTTGTTCCAATTGCAAATTCTCCTAACCGATCAGCATTTTCTATTTTTAATATCTCTTTAAGTAGATCTTCACCTTTATCAGCTGAATAATTGACTACTTTACCTTCTTTAAATTCTAAAAATATGTTTTCAATCTCTCTATCTAAATATATCCCCGGATATGTAAATCTAATGTGGCCATTAACAGAATCTTCGATGGGACCCGTAAATACTTCACCATCAGGTAAATTAGCTTGCCCACAACAGTTTAACCATTTTCTTCCTTTGACAGAAAGAATTAAATCAGTATCTTTTCCAATTACTTGTATTTTATCAACTTTATTTAAATATTCAACGATAATTTCTTGATTTTTTTCCATATTTGACCATTCTTGAACCGGGTCTTCTTTATCTAAAAAAATCGCTTTTTTCACAAACTCAGTATAAGAAAATAAATCCATATTGGCTTCTTGGGCAAAAGATTGACAAGGGAAGGGAATAACAACCCATCTTACATCTCCTTTAACCCACCTGCTAAAAAATATTTCCTTTAATTCTCTTTGTTTTGGTGAGCCTTTATGTTTAGCAATTATTTTGGGATCGATTAGACTTAATTTGTGAGTGTTATAATCTCCGAAAATTCCAATATGACAATCAACTTCCTTAAACATTACTTTTATGACATTATCTAAATATAATAATTGTTCTTCTGAAGCATATTTATAAAATAATTCCTTAGTTCCTTTAATCTCTGGAAATAAAAGTGGATGGCCCCCAGCTTTTATGATTTCAAAATATAAAGCCAGAAAGAGTTCCTCTGCTAATGTTGGACCTTCTATTACAATCCTATCTCCCTTTTTAACTTTAATAGAATAATTTACCACTAATTTCGCTAATTTTTCATAAAATGGATTAATCATAATTTCATCATTTTTTATATCGATAAATTTTATTTGAGTAGTTATAGTTATAAGATAAAATTTTAATAATTTTGTTATAGATTCAATATATAGATATTTTAGAAAGTCCAATTAATATAAAATCTTTAAACTTATCTATAAAAAAGAGCCAGCGGAGGGATTTGCACCCTCGAATAACGGCTCTGCAGGCCGCCTCCTTAACTACTCGGATACGCTGGCGGTGAATATATTTTTATTATCTTTTCTAATTTAAACCTTATTAAATTAGTTATCTATTTATCTAAAATCTTATGATTAGGATAGAAAAATCTATCTCGATCTAATATTGCTTTTAGTATATAAAGATATCAATCCTAATAGAATGAGAGAAGTTATTGTACACAGTTACCACAACATTGCCCATTGGGCTGTGCTCCACATTTATCACAATCAAAATCAAAAGGTAATACAAAATCATTTTCAACATCAGTTATGATATCTAAATACACATTTGTAACATTAGGATTTTTTCTAAAATGATAATTTACAATATTATCAAGATATTCAAATTTTGGTCCGACGAGTAAAATACTAATATTTGATGTTCCACTTAATCTGAAGGCATTTAGCATGTACGGACATTTTTTTACCAGATCTAATATTTCTCTTGGTTGTAATGTTTGAATCTCAACACGCCCAAGACACAAATCCATTGTTTTTATATTTATACCTGCTTGGAATTTTAATACTCCCAAAGATTCTAGTTTCTTTATTCTCATGCCTACAGTTGGCTGGCTTCTGTTAACTTTTTTCGCAATTTCAGTATGAGTAAGTGTAGGTTCATTTTGGACCAATTGAATTATATTTCGATCAACTTCATCTATTTTGAAAATTTTGCTACTCATTTTTTTTTTCAATTTTTTATTTTTTATTATTATTGTTATATAACGATATGGCGATATTTAAATATTTGCATGACTTTATATTTTTATATAAATATTAATAAAAAATTAGAAATATTTTTAAAAATAAAGAAGTTCAAATTAAATCTTATATAAAGATGTTTTTAAGTAATGAGTGAATTAAAAAAATACTTGGTTGACTTTTTGAAAATTTTAGCAGATCCAACCCGCTTAGAAATCTTAGAATTATTAAGAAGTAGTGATAAAACATCCTTAAAAATACAAAAAGCCTTAAAGAAATCACAATCAACTATTTCTCAACATCTTAAATTATTAATAAACAACAATCTCATTATCTCTGAGAAAAAGAGTAATATTAACTATTATAAAATTAAAAATCTAGATATTTTTCCGTTGATTTCCTCCATTAGTGATTTTGCGAATGAAATTAATAAAGAAAAGCTGAAAGAATTAAGAGATTTAGATGTAATAGATACTTTATCATAAGACTATGAAAATTTAAATGAATATAGAATTAAATATTGTTATAAAAATAAAGCATGGTTAAAAAAAGTAAAGATCTTGAAGGCCAAAGTGCTAAGAAAATATTAATTATGGGTTTAGATAATGGTGGAAAGACTTCAATATTATTGTGTTTAAGAGGTATTAAAAACCTTTTATCTTTTTATTCTATAAGACCGACAAAAGGAGCAGATGTCGTAAATTTTAAGATTTCAGACTCAAACTACAATATTTGGGATTTTGGAGGACAAGAAGCTTTCCGAAAAGAGTATTTAGAAAACTTTAATCAATATGTTTCAGGAACTAGAAAAATAATTTATGTAATTGATATTCAAGATATTGAACGCTATAATATAGCCTTAAATTATATGGAAGAAGTAATTAAACACTTACAAAAATATGACAAAAATGTAGATTTTTCAATTTTTTTACACAAATTCGACCCAGATTTAGAACAATATAATAAAAACGTTAATGAGAATACTATAAAAGAAATAATTGATTTAATAAATGAGAAGATACCCCCAGACTTTAATTACTCAATCCATAAAACTTCAATATATACTATTTTTGAAAAATCACGCTTATTTTAAAAATAATTTAAAAAGTTAAGAGAATTAAGGTAATTCAATGGTTGATAAACAAATTAATAATCTCTATTCAGATACTACAATTACCCGAAAAAATCCTGAAAAAAAAAATTATCATGTAGAAGTTTATGTTTTTCTGCTAATATTATTTTTGACCTACTTAACTATATTTTATAATTATCTTCTTTTCCATACAATTGCTGAACTCTTCAGTATTGTTATTGGAGGAGGCATTTTCATTATTTGTTGGAATTCTCGAAAACGTATTGATAATTCATTTTTTCTGGTAATTGGCGTATCTTTCTTATATGTTGGTTTTTTGGATTTTGTTCATTCTTTAGCGTATACTGGAATGAATATTTTTACGGGATATGACACTAACTTACCTACACAACTCTGGATAACAGCACGTTATGTGCAGGCAGGATCTTTTCTTTTTGCTTCCTTAATGATAAATAAAAAAATTAAAATCAACTATCTGATCATATTTTACACGATAACTACATTTATTTTATTAGTATTAGTTTTTTTAAAATTTTTTCCTGACTGCTTTATTGAAGGAACTGGTTTAACACCTTTTAAAATAATCAGTGAATACATAATTGATTTTTTACTTTTTATTACTATTTTCATAATTTATAAACAACGATTTTTATTTGAAAGAAAAATTTACATAACTTTATTTTACTCAATTATAGCGACTATAGTTGCGGAATTATCTTTTACACTTTATGCACATGCTTATGGAATTCCAAATCTAATTGGGCATATTTTTAAAATAATTTCTTTTTTCTTTTTGTATAAAGCGATTATAAATATTGGTTTAGAAAATCCTATTAATTTTTTATTTAGAAAGTTAAAGTTAAGCGAAAAAAATTTAATTGCTAAAGCAAGCGACCTTGAAAAAGCCAATTTTCTGCTTAAGGAAGCAGAATTAAGATATCGTACTACTTTCGAACAATCTCCCGATGGTATTATAATACTGGATCCTAAAACTCTTAAAGCTGTCGAATTTAATGATGAGATATGTAATATTTTAGGCTATACGAGAAAAGAATTTGCTAATTTAACAATTCCAGATTATGATGCAAATGAAAATCCTAAAGATACAGAAATCCATGTTAATAAAATATTAGGAGAAGGAAGAGATGATTTTGAAACTAAATTTCTAACAAAATATGGTGAAATTAAAGACATCTATGTTACAGCAAAAGTTATAAAATTGAGTGGAGAAACATACTTTCAATCTATTTGTCGAGATATTACAGAGCAAAAGAAAGCAGCAGAATTAAAAACGAGGTTAGCCTCTATTGTAGAATCATCCGAGGATGCTATAATAAGTAAAACATTAGATGGGATAATTACCAGCTGGAATAAGGCTGCTGAGAAAATTTATTATTATTCTGCTGAAGAAGTATTGGGAAAATCAATCGAGCTTCTTTCACCTCCTAGCCAAGAAAGTGAGATCCTTGAAATATTAACAAGAATTAAAAGTGGAGAAAAACTTGAAGGTTTTGAAACTGAAAGAATAAGGAAAGATGGATCAAAAGTTAATGTCTCTCTTACAATTTCACCGATAAAAGATAGAAATAATATAATTATTGGAGCATCCACAATCGCTCGAGATATTACCGAGAAAAAGAAAGCTGAAAATAGATTAAAACGATTAATATCAACAGTTTCTCATGAATTAAGGACCCCAATTACCGTTTTATTAATGTCAATGGATTATTTAAAAAATTATAAGAAAGATATTCAACCTGAAGTAGAAGTAAAACTTATGGATGGAATTGATAGAAATGTTAAATTACTTCATAAATTAGCGGATAATATTTTAATGATTTCGAGAATCGATGAGAAGAGAGTAGATATTGATTGGATTGAATATCATCCATTAGAAATAATTAATAATATATTAACACTTATGGAACCGATTGGTAAAAAGAAAAATTTAAACTTTAAGATTGATATTCACAAAAATCTTACGTTAAAAGGAGACTCGAAACGAATTGATCAAATATTTCGTATTTTTATTGATAATGCTATAAAGTATTCAAAAGAGAATTCTACAATTGAGATTAATGCATTTGATGATTATAAAGGAAAATATAATTTAAATGGAAATAATGGAGTTCTCTTCCAATTTAAAGATACCGGTATAGGAATTTCTGAAGATGAGCTACCTCACATATTTGAAAGATTTTATAGGTCAAAAAATGTTAGTGAAATCCCGGGATCAGGTTTAGGATTATCTATAGCAGAGGAATTAATTCAACTTCATAAAGGTGAAGTATTTGTTGAGAGTAAATTAAATGAAGGATCTACTTTTTACATATTTCTTCCACGTTTAAATCATTCTGAAAAATAAAAATTTTTATATAAACTCAATTGATATTAATCAACAGTAAAAGATAATTTTTTAAGGGTATTCAATTGAATTCATTTGTGAAACCCCTTATTTTATTAGTTGATGATAACCAAGATATATTATACAATATAAAATTATTCTTAGAATCTAAAGATTATAGAGTAATTACAGCAATTAGTGGAAAACAAGCAATTCAAATTCTCTCAAATTTAGATATACTTCCTGAGTTAATTATTAGTGATATAATGATGCCAGGAATAAATGGATATGATTTTTTCGAGCATGTATCCCATAATTTAAAATGGAATAACATACCATTTCTTTTTTTAACAGCAAAATCTACTCCAGAAGATATTAGATTAGGTAAGATGTTGGGTGTAGATGATTATATTACAAAACCTTTTAATGAAGATGATTTACTAGCTACTATTTCTGGAAAAATTTTAAGAAATAAAGACATAAAGAATATCAATAAAAAAATTAAAGAGTTGCTTGATTCTTTCTCAATAGATTTCAAACCATCTATTTCTGAAGAACAAAAAAAATTAGTCTGTTTATTATTAGTCGAGTGGGATGATAAAATTGGGCCTGTACTAAAGGATTTTTATCCAAGAGAAAAAGATTTTTCGATACCAATTAAGACTTTAGGAAATCAATTATTTCATGCTGCCACTTCGATTTATGGACATGAAAATATAACTAAAGAACAAGGAATTTTGCTTAATATTGAAAATATTAAAAATAAAGGGTTTGTCTTTTTTGATTCTTTTAAAAAAGAAGGTGAGAGGTATGGCGAAAGACAGTATATGCTATCCTTAATTGCTCCAGAGATAAATTATTTTGAATCCTTAAGAATTAAAGAGATATTTAAAGAAATTTCTGAAAATTTAAAGAGTAATATAAATTGGAATATAGAACTATATTGGGATAAGATTCTTGAGATTTTAACTACTCCACAAATTTCAAATCCATAACAAAATTAGAATTGATATAATTCAGTTGATAAATATCTTTCCCCTGTATCGCAAATAATAAATACAAGATTTTCAACATCTTCAAAATCTTTTGACTTTCTTTCTAATTTTTTACCGCAACTTAAACATTGTAAAAAATCTTCCACTCCCATCTATTTCACTTTTTTTTTGATTAATTTTGAGATATAATGAATTAATCTTATTGATTTCAAATATTTAATGGTTATAAATCATAAATCTCTACAAGATTAAATTGAATTCTATCATATACTAAACCAGATCATTTATTTAATAAATAAACCTTAATTATGAAATAATATGTCTATTGATTGGGAAGAAATTCGTAATGATCAGTTTCCAGCACTTAAAAATTTAGTATATATAATGGCTGCTTCAGCATCTCCAATAAGTAAAAGTGCTTATGAGAAGGGAATTGCTTATTTTAATGACATGTTAAGTTATGGAGATATTCATTTTGATGATTTTATGGATGAGATTGATTTAGCAAGAGAGAATATTGCCTATTATATTAATGCTAAACCCGAAGAAATAGCATTTTTAACCAACACATCTTCTGGTATGAATGTTATTGCGCGTTTATTAGAAAAAGGCGAGATTTTATATCCCTCTATTGAATTTCCTGCTTCAATTCATATCTTTAGACGATTAGGCTTTAATTGTAAAAGAATCCCTTCATGGGATAATAAATATTTAATAGAAGATATTAAAAAGATGACTACTAAAAATACTAAATATATTATTCATAGTCATGTTCAATCTCTTACCGGTTTTAAACAAAATCTTAATGAATTAGGAGATTTTTGTAAGGAACATAGACTTATTAATATAATTAATGCTACGCAATCTTTTTTTTCTTTTGAAATTGATGTTATAAAACAAAATATTGATATAATTGTTAGTAATGCTGTAAAATGGGCAGCATGTGGTTATGGAGCAGGAATTTTATATATAAACGAAAAACTGATTAAAGAAAAAGGGATCCCTTTTTCAAGTTGGTTGAGTGTTGAGGATCCATATTCACTCGATAATGAAAATATGAGAATTCTAAATAAAACACGATATATGGATGCTTTTGGAGGATGTCCCAATTTTGCTGCACTACTATCATTAAAAGGGGGATTAGACTTAATTAAAAATAAAATAGGAAATGGGAATATTCAAAATGGGGTTAAAAAAATACAAGAGAGAATAATATTATTAACATCCAAATTTTTAGATGAAATAAAAAATTTAAGCTATAGAATAATTACCCCTCTTGAAATTGAATTCAGATCTGGAATTATAACTCTGGAACATGAGAAAGCAAAAGAAATTTATGAACATTTAATAAGAAATAATATTTATGTGACTTTAAAAAAATATCCAAATTTGTTTAGAAACACACTTTTAAGATTTGCATTTAATTATTATAATAACCTCGAAGATATAACAAAAGCCGTTAACCAATTAAGAAAATATTGAATCTGAACAGGATTTATTAATTCATTTAGATTTATATAATCCAATAATTTCTGCCGATTCAATTGTATGTTCTTTAACTTTATCCATAAAATTTCCTTTAGTAACTCCCTCTAATTTCTCAATGTCAAGCGCATAGACCCTAAAGAAATATCGATGAGTACCTGAAGGTGGAGCGGGACCACCATAGCCTTTTTGTCTATAATCATTTTCAATTTCAATTCCAGGAATAGGTCCTCCTTGAGGAATCTCTTCTACATTTAAAGGAATATCACATATTAACCAATGAATCCAATCACCTATAGGTGCATCAGGATCATTACAAGATATAGCAAAACTCTTAGCATTTCCTGGTGCATCTTCCCATTTTAAGTGCGGTGATATATTATCAGCTCTAAATGAAAATTTTTTACCCAAGCTTTCATTATTTTTAAAATCATCACTATTTAGTTTCATAATTACGAACTAGATCTTTTGTATATTTATTTGTTACGTAAGTGTATAAGAAGCGAATATATATATTTAAAAATTTTTTTTACATTTATAATAAGGAATAGACTTTTGAACATATTATTTTTTAGGTTTAAAATTAAGACATTGAGCGATTATAAACCAAAGAACTATCTTGAATACGTCAATGATTTAATATGTGTTGTGGAAGTAGATAATGAGTTCAAATTTGATTTCATTAATGAGCATAATTATCAAAATATGCTGGGATATTCAAATAAAGATTTAATTGGAAAATCAATTTTAAGAATTCTGCATCCTGATGATATAAAGAAAGTAATTAAGGTTTTAGAGAGAGGAGCTGAATCTGAAGACCACTTGCAAGAAATTAGAGTTAAGCATAAAAACAACAAACATATATGGTTTGAAATAAAAGCAAAAAAAATTACCGATGAAAATCATCAAAAAAAATTATTAGTAATTTTAAAAAATATTTCTAAGATTAAAGATTTGGAAGAAAAATTACATGAGAACGAGGAAAGATTCCAAAAACTGACTACAACGATTCCAGAAATTCGTTTTTGGAAATTAATCAATCCGAAAAAATATGAAGAAGCATTACGGAGCTCTTATGAAATGCTACAGATGGTTATGGAAAATATACCTCAGTATATTTATTGGAAAGACATTAATTCTGTGTATTTAGGGTGTAATCAAAATTTTGCTAAACTTCTAAATATTGAACAAGCTGAAGATATAATAGGTAAAACTGATGTTGAAATTTTCTCTAATGAAGATAAAGTAAATCAACTTAAGAAGCATGAAACTATTGTTATGGAAACACGGGAACCTGAATTTCATAAAGTGGAATCTTGGATACTAGATAATGGTGAATTGATTTGGGTTGATACCAATAGAATACCACTCTTCGATTCAGAAGATAAAGTTGCTGGAATTTTAGTTACCCTTGAAGATATAACTGAAAGGCAATTATCAGAGCAAAAATTAAAAGAATCTGAAGAAAAATATCGTCATTTAATCGAAAGTTCTCCCTATTCTATTATTCTTTTTGATCTAAACGGTGAAATCATTGATTATAATTCTACTACAGAAAAATTATTTGGATATAATAAGGAAGAATTTATAGGAAAATCCTATATACATTTACCTCTTCATCCATCAGAAATATATACAATTCTAAATAAGAAACTAAGGCGAATATATAAAGGAGAGAAAGTAGAACCTACTGAATTTCAAGTTTTTAAAAAAGATGGCACTTCAACTTGGGTTAATACACAAATTACTTTATTGGATTTCGGAGATAAAACCTTTTTTCAAGCTATTGTTCAGGATATTACTAAAAAGAAAGAAGCAGAGGAAAAATTAAGAGAATCAGAGGAAAAATATAGAGATTTATTATATACTTCCTCAGTAGGAGTAATGGAAGTTAATTTAGTAAATAAAGATATTTCCTATATTAATCCGAGATTACTGAATATATTTGGTTATAAGTATGATGAATTGAAAAATGAAGAAATGATGGTAAATATCATCCATCCGGATGATATAAATAAATTTTTCAAATCAACTGAAGATAGAGAATTGGAATTTAGAATAATTCATAAAGAAGGAAAATTAAAATGGCTTTCTGGAAAAAAAGTGAATCGTTATAACGAAAAAGGAGAATTAATTAGTTTTAGATTATGGGTAGAAGATGTTACTGAAAAGAAGATGTATGAAGAATTAATTTATGAATTAAATATTAATTTCTTAAGTTTTACAACAAATATCCAAAAGAATATCCAATTATTATTAAAAACTTGTAATAAATTATTAAATGGGGATCTTATCTTATACGTACACAAAAGTATTTATAATGAAAAAGAACAGTATCAGATAATTACTTCAGATAAAAGAGTATTTAATTACGATCCTGATAATTTTTTTGAAAAACTTTTTGTGAGTGAATTATTTCATGAAAGCCATGATTTTCCTCAAACCTTTTTTAATATAAATGAAACAAATTATGCTAAAATTGATCAATTTATTAAAAATACTAATTTGATAGGATGTTATGGAAAATTAATTCCTTCTCAAAATCAATTTAATAGTGGGGTTTGTATATTCTATAAAAATAATCCGATAATAACTAATCAAGATAAATTAGTATTATTTTTAATTTCCGATGCTATTGAAATTGAACAGAAACGATGGCAAGTACAACAAGACTTAGAGGCACAAAATATCATGTTAAATGAAATTAATAAATTAAAAACAGAGTTATTATCAAGAACTTCGCATGAATTAAAAACACCTTTAATTTCAATTAAAGGATTTACTGAACTCTTATTAACATTCCATAAATCTAAATTTGATACTGAAGTTATTACAGTTTTAGAAGAAATTAAAGATGGAAGTAGAAGATTAGAAAAAATCATTAACCTACTACTGCAAAGCTCAAAGTTAGACCAAGGTCAATTACAATTAAATATTACTGAAGAAGATTTGAATTTTTTAATTAAATATTCAGTAAAAGAGCTACAAGGTTTAGCCAAATTAAGAAAACAAGCATTATCCTTTATTTTGCATGACAAACTAGAAACAGAGTTTGATAAAGAGAGGATTCATGAGGTAATATCTAATTTGTTAATAAACGCCATAAAATATACACCCCCGGGCGGAAATATAACTATTAAATCTGAAAAAGAAGCTAATTTTTACATAGTTTCTGTTAAAGATAGTGGAATTGGACTTACTGAAGAAGAAAAAAGCCAATTATTTAAACAATTTGGAAAGATTGAAAGATATGGACAAGGATGGGATGTAGAGATAGAAGGTACTGGACTTGGATTATATATATCAAAGAAGATTATAGAATTACATGGCGGGAAAATTTGGGTTGAATCAGAGGGAAGAAATAAGGGAAGTACATTTTATTTTTCTATTCCACGAACAAGAAATTGATTACTAATCTTTAATCAACTATTATAAGAAACCTATTGAAATTCCTTTTTTCGCATTACTATTTCGAATTATTATTTAAAATAGGTTTTTAAATATGAATTTTATTATTTATGGTAGATCATAAATATTTATGGTTTATAGTAGTTTTTGAGGAGACAAATGGGTATATTTACTAGAAAGCAAGAAGTTAATAGTGAATTTAGAAATCTTATTAAGAAAATTGAGAAGTAGAAAAATATATCTTTAGAAGATGTTAAAGATTCTGATGATGTATTTAAAATAACGTTAAGAGAAAAGAAGGCCTTTCTGAAAAGAAAATATCCTCGTCTTCTTGTGCTTTCAGGCTCTCATAAAAAAGCTAATTATTCAATCACCTCATTTAAAATTCAGAATAGTAGACATACTCAAGAAGAATTTTCTCAGCTCTATAACTCAAAAATAAAAGGAAATAATGATGTAAACAGAATTATAATCGAACTAAAAAATATTATTCATGGTAAAGATCTATTTAAAGTAAATCCGAATTTTCCTTTATAATGGTTATTCTGATTAAAAGATTTTATAAATTAATCAAAATATTTTATTGTATTTATTTATAATCTTAAAGGAAAATTGTTAATAAATCCGACGTAATTTAACTATTCTAGATTAAATTCTTTCTTTTCAAATTACTTTCTTGAAAAACCAATAAAGTGCATAAATTTTTAAATGGGTACTATAATTATTATGTTAGGCTATTTGAATTTATATGCCTTTGAGGAGACGTATGACTTTAAGTTATGACTATCATAAAATATTAAAGAGTGAATTTAGAAGAGATTTACTTTGGTTTGAAGAGGAATTCGATTTATTATTCAATGGTAAATCTAGACTTACCAAAAGAGAAGAATCTCTTGCTAATCAAATTCTAGATATTTTAAGTGAAACCATAAATGCTTACCCTAATGAAAAATTACTTACTGAATTGGTTTATACTTTAAACAATATTGAGAAAAAGCATCCAGAAATCTTTTAAATTGAGGTGGATTTCTCAAGGATTTTAATTAATGTCTTATCTTAACTAATATTTTAGATTTTACTATTTATTTCATAGAAAGGATTATACAAACAATTATGATTGAAGATCTTATTTTACACACAAGACAATATTAATTTAAATTGTTATTATGATTAGTTAGACAGTTTATGAATCTTTAAAAAGAATTTAATACTCTGAAAGTTAATCTAGAATACTAATAAAAAGTAAACAGTAGATTTCATTTATACACATATAGATGTAGGAAAATTTCGGTTGAATCAGAACTAAATTATAGGGTAAGTATCTTTAATTTTTCAATTCTTTTTAAATATAGCCAAATGGTTAAATTTCTCTTTTTTCATAATACTAACGTGAAAAGTAAGTATTTGAGATATATTTTTAAATATGTACTTTATTAAATTGTTGGTCTGTGATTTTTTTTACAGATTGCAATGTTGAGGAGCCGTATGAATTTAGAATTTAATAAAGAAGAATCATTAAAAAGAGAATTTCAGCGAAAGTTGAATTGGTTTGAAGAGGAATTTGATTTAATTTTTAAAAATAAAACTCATTATTATACTAAGGAAGATATAAAATTAGCAAATAAAATCTTAGATAAACTCTCTGAAACAATAAACCAATATAAAAATGAGAAACTTCTTTATTCTCTTGTTAAAACCTTAAATAATATTGAAAAGAAACATCCTGAATTCTTTTAATGATAAATATATTAAGAACTTAAAAGAAAGGCCCAAATTTCCTATAAATATGTATTAAATTTTTATTTAAATATCTAATTCGTTCATTTCTAGGATTTAATCTTAATGCCTCTTCAATTATTTTTTTTGCGCTAGTAATTTTTCCATCATCAATTAGAGTAATTGTGAGTAATCCCCATGCTTCTTCCCTTGATCCATTCAATTCTGTAGCGTTTTTAAAACATTTTATAGCACCATCAATTTTCTTTAAACGACGTCTTGCTATCCCTAGATAAAGCCAAGCTTCATCATTTGATGGATTTTTCTCAATTACTTTTTTTAAACATTTTTCTGCTTTTGTATCTTTTCTTTCTTCCAAATACCTCTTTCCATGAGAAATTTCCTTTAAAGATACTGCATTTATTAATTGCATAAAAATAAACTTTTTAAAGACAAATCAATTAAATTTTATTTTAAATTCAAATATTAATATATATATATTTTTTCTTTTTTTTTTTATTTTTTAAAATTTTGATTTTTATTGATTATTGTAAAAAGATCGTGAAATATTACCAAGAAAAACAAACTTTATATAAATGGAAGGAGTAATTTTATTTAGTATTTTTTGTGTGTAAAAAATCATAAGATTTAGTTAGAAAATGGGGAATTAAAATGCTCACTAATAAATTAATAGAAAGACCTATTATCACTATAGAAGATTATTTAGAGCATTTTAAAGGATTTGATTCCCTTAATCTTGAAAAAGAAATATCATTTGATTTCGAATGGGATTTTCGGCGACCATCAAATAAAATATCACCAATGATTCAACTTGCTAAGCCAGAAGATGCAAAAAAAATAGTTGATTTGTTTTTAAATACTTATTTGGGTATGTATCCTTACAGAGAAGTTCAAAATATTGATGAAATATGCAATATGATCAAAGATCCATCCTATCATTGGTTTTTGTTTAAAATCAAGCCTAATATTTTTGTAGGTTGTTTTGGAGTTCATTTAGAATTTAAGAAAAAAAGAGCCTTTTACTTTGGATTTATTATAAAAGAGAATTACAGACGTTTTATAGACTCAGTTGGAGCATTTGCGGGGAGTTTATGTATGTTATATAAAATTTATAAAGAAAATATTTTAATATGGTATAGTGAAACTCGTACTGCTCATAATACGAGTCAATATGCCGAAAATTTATGTGGACTAATTCCTATTGCTTTTTTCCCGAATAAAGATATCTTTTTTAATAAAATTGAATCAGATTTCATGCACATAATTTTTAATAAAAAGGTTTTAAAACAAAATCGTAGTAAGAATGAGCCAAAAATAATTCGACAAGTTTTAAATTGCTATGTATATTCGAACAGCCTTTACCATTTAGGGACTCCTATTATTGAAAATCCAGAAATTAAATTCAATTCTATAAAACTAAAAAAAATAAAGGAAAATTTGTTCAAAAAAATAAAAATTAAAAAACATTCTTATAGGAGTATAAAACTTAGTCTGAAAGATTCTAATTCTTATTTTAAATTTCTTTATAATTTTGGCAACAAAAGTGTTGAAAAAGCAATTTATAAAGTTAGAAATTCAGAAGAACTATTTATATTTCTCCAAATAGTAAAAGAATATATTAATGAATTGAAAATCAGGTATTTTGAAATATTTGTATCAGCTTATCATCCTTCACATCAAAAAATATTTCTCAACGCTGGATTTAAGCCAACAGGATATATTCCTTGCTGGAATTATAATAAAAGGAATGATACTTTTGAAGATAACATAATTTTTTGTCATTATCCAGAAAATATTAAATGGAATTTTGAAACTATCCCAGAAACAAGAATGCTCATTGAAGCTTTAAAATTTGAATCATTTGAACAAGAATTAATTAAAAGTATAATTAAATAATAAGAATATTCAGATAGTCAAGATTTAGATATCGTAATTATAGATCTTAGTGTTTAATATGATAATAGATTTGATATTTAAATTAGTAAATTTAATTTATATTAATTCAAGAATAATAATTTTTAAAGATATTAAATAGAGAATTATAAATATATGTTTTTTTTGATATTTTCTGAAAATGATTTTAATCGATTATTTTTAATCTATGTATCACAACTATTATTTAGTTTTATCCTTTTATTTACAGCGTATAAAATTCTTAAAAGAAATCGGAATAGATTGACTTTAACTTTAAGTTTTTTTTACATATCAATTTCAATTGGGTTTATTCTTAATGCTGTTTATGTACCTTTTGAGATAAATCCTTTAGTTACAATTTTAGTTTTACTATCAATCTTTTTTATCCTTTTAGGACCAATTTTCCTCGTATTATTTAATATTATTATTTTTAAAACAGAAAAACAGAGTATTTCAAAGCTAGAGCGAATATATATAATATTATATATTTTTCTTCTTATTTTATCCCTTCTAATACCTCAAGGAATAAAAATTAACGAGAGTACTGAATGGAGACCTATATTTTCTTGGCTATTTCTTATTGTTATTTACCTTTTTATCACCTTTTTTATCCTTTTACCTTTATACTTTCTTTCAGTTAAATTATATAAAAGTTTTGAAGATACTAATCTAAAGAAAAAATTAAGATACTTCTATTTGGGAATTTTTGGGTTAGCTTTCACTTTATATGGTTTAGTTTTATATAATACATGGGATAATTCTATTTTTAGGACAATTTGGAGTATCACTACATCGATTGTTTTTCTACCATCTACAGCATTGATTTATTACGCTTGGATACACAGTTTATAATTTTAATTCTAACTCTAAATATCTTTTAATTTTATAAAGTTGTAAAACTAGTTTTAACTTATCTCAGATTAAAAGCTAAATATAATAATAACAAATAATTATTTTAATATAATTTTTCAAATTTTTATTTAAATTGAGAAAATAAAAAACAATTTACATTTAATCCATGCATTTTAACTCAAAAATAAGTACAAGAATTACAGAAAATCCTCAAGAAATTCTGAAATATTTACAGATCGGAATAAATATTCCGGTCTTACCTGAATTTCACAAGTATATTCTTGCGGATATTGAAGGTTATAGAGCTAAAGCAATCTTACTTGAGGAACAAATAAAGGAGACTAGATTCAAAACAAATACAGATCAAGTGGTAGGAATAGTTCTTGTATATGACGATAAAGGAGATACCCTATTTTTTGGCTATTTTGGCGTTTATGATCATAGTAAAGAAAAAATTGAATTTTTGAGAGATAAATTAATCGAATATTCAATCGAAAATAATTATAAAAGAATTAGAGGACCAATTAATATACCAACTTTAATTTATGGATGGGGATTTATGGTTGAAGGAAGTTACAAAGATTTATTTATAGGTTGTCCCATTAATCCTCCTATATATCAATCGGCATTTTTTGATAAGAATTTTTATATCAAATTTGAAGAAGATAGATATCGTGTTCCTGCATTAAAAATGAACCCACATAAGTTGCCTGGATATGATTTTTCAAATTATGAATATGCTAATCCTGGTAAAAACGGTATTTGGAAAGTAATAGATGAAATGTTGGAACTTCATATTAAATTTCAACCCCCATCTGCTCAGATAACTCCAAAAAAATCGTTAAACCTTAAAAATTTCGTTGATTTTATCTTTTCATTTGGTAAAGAGTGGATGATGTGGGTAGTATATTATAAACCAACCAAAAAGATAGTTGCTTGTGGATATGTAATTCCTAATATATTTAGTAAGGATAAATATGGTAGATTGGATTCAATAAGTTTTCATGATTGGGTGGTAGATATTGATCATAGACGTAATGGTCTTGCAATGTTAATGTATGGAGAAACTTCTTTAAGGGGAATAAATAGAAAGACCAATAACTTTATAAAGTGGGGATATTGGCCTGTAGGTGCAGAAAATAAAGCTAATAGGAGTGCTGCAGAAAAAATGGGTGGTATAAAATGTAAAACCCACATAATATTAGAATATGAACTATAATTCCTTTCAATAAAAAAATAGTAAAGATAATTGGATTTTCGCTAAATGGAAATAATTCTGAATTAATATTTATTCATATATTAACACAAGTTTAAATATTTGCTAAAAATAAAGTATTTTATCATCTTATCTTTTTAATTTCAAAATTGAAATTCATTTTTTTGAAATTTGAGTTTTGAAGTATTGGACTCCAATTTTTTTATTAATAAATTGGAGTATAATTAAATTAGATAAAATTAAAATAAATAAACTGTAATATAAATCGATATAAACTTATGTTGTTAAGCCTATGTATAAAAATTTGGTGGTATAAATTAGAGATGATTTAACAGAAGGAAATTTTGAAGAAATTAAAGAAGTAAAACTATATTTGAAAAGAATTTATTCTGTATTGCCAAAAAATGTTAGGATAAAATTAGAAACCTTAAATGTATCTGATAAGAAGAAAAAATCTATAGTTAAAGAACTAGCTTTTTTATCTGAAAAAAAACAAATCAGATATTTAGAAGAATTGGATAAAATTTATAATTGAAGTTAAAAAATATATTGGATATTAATCCTAATTTAGTTTTCTTATAAAAATATTAGATATAAGAAATAACCAATACAATGAATTTAGTTATTAAATATTGATAACAAATTTTTTTAATAAAACTACTTTTCACTTCTTAAGATTGTTAATTAAAATTGTTTGTTCAAACAAATTAAAAAAGTAAAGCTCAGACTTTTTTACAAAATTGCAAATCAAGTTTAGAATTATTTAAGTGATTTGAATTAAATATGAGTGAAAATGTGGAAAAGTATATTAAAAGAAAAGTATACAAATCTACGAGTTCTAGGATTGCTCAAAAATTTGTTGATGCAGGATTAGAAATGATTAGGGCATGTATTAATTGTGGTACTTGTACTGGTAGTTGTCCTTCTGGCAGAAGAACTGCTTATCGAACACGTTCTGCTATTAGAAGAGCTTTAACTGGAGATGAATCTGTACTAAAAGATATTGATATATGGCTATGCTCAACTTGTTATTATTGTTATGAGCGCTGTCCTAGAGATATTCCTGTTACTGATATGATAATCAAACTTAGAAATATTGCGGTGGAAGAAGGTTATATTTTAGATTCTCATTTTGGATTAGCTAATGATATTTTTTATGCTACGGGACATGGTGTTCCTGCAAATGGTGAAAATAATAAAAGATGGAGGGATTTAAGGGAATCTTATGGGTTGCCACCATTACCTCCTACTGTTCATTCTTATCCTGAAGCGGTAAAAGAATGCCAAGAATTGATGAATGCTGTAGGATTTAAAAAATTACTAGATAATGCAGCTAAATTAAAAGAAGAAAGAGCTAAAGCAGAGAAAAAAGATAAGGAGAAATAAAGATGAATGACGATTATAAATGGCATTATGGTTTTTTTTTAGGATGTGTAATACCTAACCGTTATCCTATGATTGAAGTCTCAATTAGGAGTGTTTTCGACCATCTTGGTGCTGAGCTTTTAGACTTACCTGGTGCATCATGTTGTCCTGCTCCCGGTGTATTTAGAGCATTTCATATACCAACTTGGTTTGTAATTGCTGCAAGAAATATTTCTATTGCGGAAGAACTAGGAGTAAGTCCAATTACTGGTTGTAATGGATGCTATGGAACTCTTAGAGATGCGTGGTATGAGCTTGAACATGATTATGATAAAAAAAAAGAAGTTAACGAATATCTTGCGAAAATTGGTCGTAGATATAAGGGGAATCTCGAACCTAAACATGTGGTTCAAGCTTTGTATCTTGACATGGGATTAGACTATTTAAAAGATTTCATTAAACTTAAATTTTCAGATTTAAAGGTAGCAGTACATTATGGTTGTCATATTGTAAAACCAAGTGAAAAAAGACCTTGGAATGGTGAATATGAGATTCCTAGATTTCTTGACGAGATTGTTGAAATTACAGGGGCTAAAAGTATAGATTATAAAGATAAATATATGTGTTGTGGCGCAGGAGGAGCTGTCAGAACTGCTGTTAAAGAGGTTGCAGCAGATTTTACACGGGAGAAATTAGTGAATATGAGAGATGCGGGGGTTGATATTATCATTAATTGTTGTCCCTTTTGCCACCTTCAATTAGACCTAGGGCAGGTTGAAGTAAATAATTACTATTCGGATATTATTGGAGAACCATTTCACATTCCTGTAATATATATTACCCAACTCTTGGGCGTAGCGTTTGGAATGGATCCTAATTTATTAGGTTTAGTTAAAAATCATGAATTACAAGGTGTTTCTCCTTTTATTTCTATAGATCCGTTCTTGAAGATAGTTAAAGAACAATTAATTTAGGAGGAATTATATGACAGAAGCTAAAAAAGAAATAAAAGTCACAGGTAATGAAAGACCTAAAATTGGAGTTTATATATGTCATTGTGGTGTTAACATTGGGGGGGTAGTTTCAGTTCCAGATTTGGTAGAATATGCAAAAACACTTCCAAACGTAGAAGTAGCACAAGAATATAAATTCTTTTGTTCTGATGTAGGGCAGAAGATTATAAAGGGAGATATTGAAGCAGGATTAGTGAATAGAGTTGTTGTTGCTGCATGTTCTCCAAGAATGCATGAACCCACTTTTAGAATTACTTGTAAAGAAGCTGGTTTGAACCAATTTTTATTTGAAATGGCAAATATTAGAGAACACTCAACATGGGTTCATATGAGAGATCCAGAAGGAGCATATGAAATCGCTAAAGACCATATTAGAATGGCTATAGCAAAAGCAAGGGAGTTAAAGCCACTAGAAGTCCAGAAAGTGAAAGTAGAACCCTCTTGTTTAATAATAGGAGGAGGGGTTGCAGGAATGAATGCTGCATTGGATCTAGCCACAGAAGGCTATAAAGTCTACTTAGTTGAAAAAACTCCCACAATTGGTGGTCACATGGCTCAACTTGATAAAACATTCCCAACTATGGATTGCTCGAGTTGTATCCTTACCCCTAAAATGTCTGAGGTTTCACGTGAGAAAAATATTGAACTTTTAACCTACTCTGAAGTAGTAGAAGTCTCTGGTTTTATAGGAAATTTTGAAGTTACTATTTTAAAAAAACCACATTATGTAGATCAAGAGAAATGTACTGGTTGTGGAGTATGTGTTGATTATTGTCCAGTTGTCGTTGGAAACGAATTTGATCTCGGATTAGCTACAAGAAAAGCAATTTACATTCCATTCCCTCAAGCTGTACCTGGCCAATACACCATTGATATGGATAATTGTATTAAATGCGGAATATGTGCAAGAATAGATGTATGTGAACCAGAAGCAATAAATTATGATGATAAACCAGAATATTTGAAAATTAAAGTAGGTACAATAATAGTTGCTACAGGGTGGGATTTATATGATCCTACTGAACTCAAGCAATATGGTTATGGGAGATACCCTAACGTTATCACTGGACTTCAAATGGAACGTTTATTAAGTTCTTTTGGACCAGTTATAGGAAAGCCTGTTAGACCTTCAGATCTTAAAGAACCCCATAGTATTGCCTTTCTTCAATGTGTGGGAAGTAGAAATTTCAGAGAAGGAGGAAATAAATATTGTTCAAGAGTTTGTTGTATGTATGCAACTAAACAAGCAAGACAATATAAAGAAAAACATCCTGATGCAGATATTTATATTTTTTATATGGATATTCGAGCTTTTGGAAAAGGTTATGAAGAATTTTACGAATCGGCAGGACAAAACTACGGAATCAATTTTATGAGAGGAAGAATAGCAGAGGTAATCGAAGATGATAATCACAATATTATCATAAGAGCTGAAGATACTTTACTCCAACAACCAATTGAATTAACAGTAGATTTGTTTGTTTTATCCTGTGGTTTAGAGCCTCGAGCAGATGCTCAAATAATAACTTCTCTATTAAGAATACAAAGATCAGCAGATGGGTTTTTTTTAGAAGCCCATCCAAAATTGCGACCAGTAGATACTTTAACAGAAGGTATCTTTATAGCTGGTGTTGCACAAGGTCCAAAAGATATTCCTGATGCTGTTGCTCAAGCTAAAGGAGCCGCTTCAAGCGCAGCTACGTTAATGGCACAAGGTGAAGTGGAGATAGAACCATTTTTTGCTGTTGTTCGACCAGAACGTTGTATTGGCTGTGGTATGTGCGTAGAAAATTGTGCTTATGGAGCTATAGAGCTTGTTGAGGACAGAAGATTTGGGACAGTAGCTAAAATAAATGAGGCTTTATGTAAAGGGTGTGGTGCTTGTTCTGGTAATTGTAGATGTTCAGCAATAGATATTATCGGTTTTACTGGTGAACAAATATTTTCAATAATAATGGGAGGTGAACTTTAATGAGTAAGGTGCAAACACAGTCAGAGCAATCAAAAGATAAAAAACAATGGGAACCTAAAATTATTGCCTTTCTCTGTAATTGGTGCTCTTATGCAGGCGCTGATTTAGCAGGTGTAAGTAGAATACAATATCCTTCAAATATTAGAATAGTAAGGGTTCCATGTTCAGGAAGAATAAATCCATTTTTCATAATTAAAAGTTTATTAAGAGGATGGGATGGTGTTGTCGTCTCAGGATGTCACCCTGGAGATTGCCATTATATTAGCGGAAATTTAGTTGCTAGAAGACGTTTTGCGATTTTAAAGGATTTATTAACACTTTTCGGAATAGATCCTGATAGAGTTACTTTTATGTGGTCTTCTGCATCTGAAGGCGATAGATTCGCGACTTTAATTAAAAAAGTAACAAATAATGTTAAGAAACTTGGACCAAATAAAAAATTTGAGCCGGAATGGTGATTATTATGGTAATTGAAAATGAAAATAAAGAAATTGAGCAATTAATAAGAGAATTGGCTAGAAAACTACTTGAAGAAAAACAAGTTGATGTTATTATTGGATACACAGAAGGAACTGTTCCTTTAAGTTCATCACCTATTGTAATAGATAAAGCAGAGGAAGTAGATAAATTAACTTGGAATAATTTATGTTATATAAATTTGGCCAAATATTTGGTCCCTCGAATACCAACGCTTATGAATAAGGAAGGTCAAAAATTGAAAGTTGGTATTGTATCAAAAGGTTGTGTTGGTAGAGCCTTAATTCATTTATCAGTAGAGCATCAACTCGATCTTGAAAATATAAAAATAATTGGAATTCCCTGTAATGGAATTATAAATAGGAAGAAAATTGAAGATGAAATCGGAGAAAGAGAAATCTTTGATATCTCAATATCTGGTGATAATATCATAGTAAAAGGCAGGGACTTCAAAAAAGTATTTCCTTTTAATGAATATATGAATGAATTATGTAAAGTATGTCAAGTTAAATCACCACCATTTTTAGAAGATATATGTGTTGGTGAATGTTTAGAAAATCCTGTTATTGAAGAAGATTTTTCTGATATTGCTGAATTTGATTCAAAAACTACTGAAGAAAAATGGGAATATATAAAAAGTCTTTTAGAGCCTTGTACTCGATGTTATGCTTGCAGAGAAGCATGTCCTATGTGCTATTGTAATCTATGTTTTGTAGATCAAAACCAACCTGTTTGGTTTGGAAAAACAACGGGTTATTCTGATATTTTTGTATTTCATTTAGTTCGTGCAATGCATATGGCAGGTCGATGTGTAGGTTGTGGAGCTTGCAGCAGTGCGTGCCCGATGGGAATTGATTTGAATTTAATAAACAGATCTTTAGAAAAAATCGCAAAAGAAAGGTTTAATTTTACAACCGGTATTGATCCAGGAAGCTTACCTCCTATGATGGCTTATGATATAGATGATAAAGAAGAATTTATGATGGAGGAAGATTAAAAAGGGGACTTGAAAAATGGAATATAAAATTCTAAAAAAAGATCAAATCATAAAGTTATATAATGATTTAACAAAAGATTATAATTTTTTTGCTCCAATTAAAGAAAAGAGAAATATAGTTTTTAGAAAAATAACAAATCCCGAAGAAATAGTGCTGGACTATCTAAATTCTAAAGTTCCACCGAAAGAAATACTATTTCCGGAGAAAGATATTCTTTTTGAATATAAAATTAATGATAATGAGATAGAGCTTGAAGAACCCAAAAATTTAGATGAACAAAATATAATTTTTGGGATAAGACCCTGTGACGCTCATAGTTTTGTCTTGTTAGTAAGCTTTTTTTCTCAAGGAGATTTCAAAGACGAAATTATTATAAATAGAAGGAAAAATACAATTTTAATAGGAATTGGTTGTAATACTCCTAAAAGTACTTGTTTCTGTACATCAGTAGAAGGAAATCCATTTCAAAAAGATTATATGGATGTATTTTTAGTTGACTTACAAGATGAATATCTTGTTGAGGGAATTAGTGATAAAGGTAAAGATTTAATTAAATCGCTTTCGTGGCTTGCTGATGCTAAAGAGACGGATTTAGATAAGGCTCAAGAATTAAAAAAACAGGCAGAAGAATCAATTACAACAAAATTAGATTTAAAGGATATCGACAAAATTTTAGATCCAAATTTTGAACATCCAATATGGAAAGAAGTTAGTGAAATTTGTATTGGATGTGGAACATGTTCATTCCTATGTCCAACATGTACTTGTTTTGATGTAATTGATGAAAACATTCCAAATGAAAATCGTGGCAGAAGAATTAGAATATGGGACACATGCCAATCTTGCCTTTATACCTTACATACAAGTGGTCATAATCCACGAAATAGCTGTTTACAAAGGGTTAGAAATAGAATTTTACATAAATTTTGTTATTATCCCGAGAATTATGGTGTGTTAGGGTGCGTCGGATGTGGTCGATGTGTTCAATTATGTCCCGCTAATAATGATCTTAGATCAATTATTCAAAAAATTAAGAAAATTGAACCTAAAAAGGAGGAGAAAATAAGTGCCTAATCCGTATATCCCGATGCTTACTTCAATTAAAAAGATTATTTCAGAGAATAAAGTTAATGATATAAAAACCATAGAATTAGAATTTAACAAGGAAGAAGATTATAAAGATTTTAACTATATCCCTGGCCAATTCGCAGAAATTAGTCTAATCGGAAAAGGAGAATGTCCAATAGGTATAGCCTCATCTCCAACTGAAGAAGGTTCTATTAAATTCACGATTAAGAAGATGGGAACAGTTACTACGGGATTTCATAATGTTGAAGTAGGAGATACTGTAGGAGTAAGAGGTCCTTTAGGTAATGGCTGGCCAATTGAAGAAATGAGAGGTAAAAATATTGTTGTCATTGGAGGTGGATTTGCGTTTTCAACCTTACGATCGCTAATCATATATTTGCTAGATGAAAAATATAGAAAGTATTATAAAGATATTACTGTGATTTACGGGAACCGTGATTCTGGTGAAGTTTTATATCGAGATATCCTTGAAGAATGGGAAAAGAGAGAGGATATTAAAGTAGTTCTAACGATTGACCGCGAAGAGGAGGGATGGACTCGCGAAGTAGGTTTTGTCGCAGCTATAGTTAAGAAGGTTGCTCCCTCTCCTGAAAATGCTATGGCGGTAGTCTGTGGGCCACCTATAATGATTAGGACTGCCGTGGCTGAATTGGTAAATCTAGATTGGAAAGACGAGCAAATTTTGAATTCATTAGAGATGAGAATGAAGTGCGGAATTGGTAAATGTGGAAGATGTAATATCGGTAATAAATTCGTCTGTATTGATGGACCTGTATTCTCTCTGGCAGAGCTTAAAAAAATGCCTAGTGAATACTAGATCAAAATTCTTTATTTTTTAATTAGCTAGATTCAATTTTCATTTTGCTTATTTTTTTAGGCATCTTCGATTCTCCTAAAGCTTTAATTTTTTCTGTAAACTCAGATATAAGTTCTGAGAATTGCTTTCCCTCACTCGCGGAAATCTGATTAATTTGAATCCTATTCTCTTCAATTCCAATCATTCTTAGCAATTGTTTAAGATTTTCCAAGCGTAGATACGCATTTTCATTTCCACTAATGTAATGACAATCCCCTAAATGACATCCTGCTATAAATACTCCATCTGCACCCTCTAAAAATGCTTTTAATATGAAACTTTTAGACATACCTCCCGAGCACATTACTCTTATAATCCTTACATTTGGAGGATACTGATATCGACTTACACCTGCTAAATCAGCACCAGCATAAGAACACCAATTACAGAGAAAAGCAACTATTCGTGGTTCCCAACCGATCTCATCAGATTTCACTGCTTCCTCAATCATTGGTTTAATCTGTTCATTTCCAAAATGGCTCATGGAAATTGCAGAAGTGGGACATTCTGCAAAGCATGTTCCACAACCTTTACAAACAGCTTTAATTACTTGAGCTTTTTTTATATCATTACGATATAAACCCATTTGTTTTGTAGTCTCAACCAATTCAATAGCGTTATAAGGACAAACTTCAGTACATCGACCACAACCGATGCATTTGTCTTCATTAACATAGGAAGTTATGCCTTCTGTTTCCAAAATTTCTTTTGATAATATTGTCATTGCTCTAGCAGCTGCAGAATTCGCTTGAGCTATAGTTTCACTTATATTGGCTGCTCCTCGTGCAGTTCCACATAAAAAAATTCCATCTGTGGCAAAATCAGATGGTCTCAATTTAACATGAGCTTCTAAAAAGAAATTGTCCTCATTAAGAGGGACTTTTAGTATTTTAGCTAACTCTGAATTTCCTTTAGGAGCCACAATTCCTGCACTTAATACTATTAGATCAGAATTAATTTTAAGCTCTCCTACATCTGGCTTATTTAATAAGACTTGTAATTGATTACCCTTTTTAACAACTTCGGGAGGCTTTTTTTCATCAAACCTGATGAAGATTATTCCTTTTTCTCTAGCTAAATTATAATATTTTTCCTTAAACCCATAAGTCCTAATATCACGAAATAAAATTATAATATTGATATCTGGGTTAATCTCTTTTGCTTTCAATGCATTTTTTATAGCTTCGGCGCAGCACATCCTACTGCAATAAGGATGTTCTTCGTTTCTAGAGCCAATACATTGGATCATCACAATTGATTTCAATTCTCTTATCTTTTTTTCGTTCGTAAAAAGAAGTTTTTCGAGATTTGACTGGGTTGTAATTCTTTCATCTTGATTAAATAGAAATTCATCATCCTTAGGTATATATTCTTCTGCTCCTGTAGCTACAATAATTATGCCATGATCAAATTTTTTCTCTTCTTTTTTTTTACCATAGATTATGTCAGTAGTAAAATTTCCTATATATCCATTTACAGAATTAATATTAGCTTTGAGAAAAACGGTAATTAATTTATGATTATTAACTTTTTCTATCAAATTTCCTATTAATTTTTGAACATCATTATTCTCCAAAGTTTGATAAATAGAATTTGCTATACCACCCAATTTATCACTTTTTTCTATTAGATATATATCATACCCTTGATCTGCTAAATTTAAAGCAGCTATCATTCCTGCTATGCCACCCCCAATAACCATTCCTTTATGAATCACTTCTACTCTTTGTTCTTTTAAAGGAACTAAATTTCTAGCTTTAGCAACAGACATCCTAACTAAATCTTTAGCTTTCTCTGTGGCTTCTTCTGGTTCATGCATATGAACCCAGGAGCATTGATCCCTAATATTTGCTAAATCAAAAAGATATTTGTTTAAACCTGCTTCTCTAATAGTTGCTTGGAATAATGGTTCATGAGTTCTAGGCGTACAAGAAGCAACAATTACTCTATTTAAACCATGTTCCTTTATTTTTTCTTTAATAATGGTTTGTGTGTCAGCTGAGCAAGTATATAAATTTCTTTCAGAATATACTACATCTGGTAATTTGCTTGCATATTCAACTACTTCAGGAACATCAACAACACCTCCAATATTAATTCCACAATGACAAATAAAGACTCCAATTCGAGGTGGCTCTCCACTGATGTCAATCTCTTCATAATCTTTCTTTTCAGCAATTAATGTATTTCTAACGTCAGATAATAGAACATTTACAGCCCCAGCAGCCGCACTAGCTTCAATAACGGTTTCTGGAATATCTTTAGGTTCTTTAAATGTTCCGCATACATAAATTCCTGGTCGCGAAGTCTCAATTGGATTAAAATTAGCTGTTTTACAAAAACCATATTCATTTAATTCAATATTTAATTTTTTTGCTAATACAGCAGTATTAGGATTAGGTTGTAATCCCACAGACAGAACAACCATGTTAAAAATTTCTTCAATAATTTTTCCTTCTTCAGTCTCATACCTAATCTTTAAATCACTAGATTCAGGTATCTCTTTAATAGTAGATATTCTACTTCTAATGTACCTTACTCCATAATCTTCTTTAGCTCGTTCAATATATTTGTCAAAATCCTTTCCGTATGCTCTTATATCCATACTAAAAATAGTGGGCTCAAGAGTACTCAAATGCTCTTTAGCTATAACAGCTTCTTTTGTAGTATACATACAACACATTGAAGAGCAATATTCATGACCTATTTTTTTATCTCGAGAACCAATACATTGCAGAAACGCTATTTTTTTTGGATGTGCGTTATCTGAAGGACGGACAACTTCTCCATTAAATGGACCAGATGCATTGAGTATACGTTCTAATTCTATACTTTTTATAACATTTGGATATTCACCATATCCATAAATATTTCCTATTTTTGGTGTATATTCATCAGAGCCAAGAGCTAATACCACAGCCCCAACATTGATAGAAATAGTTTCATCAGTTAAGCTATGATCAACAGCATTAGCTTGACATGTCCTCACGCATTCAAAACACTCACAGCAAGATCCGCAATTAAGGCACCGTAATGCTTCTTCAATAGAAGATTCTTCATCCATACCACTGGAAACTTCATTAAAATTGTATATACGTTCCTCTGGTAGACAGATTGTGAACTCATTCCTATCTTGACATGAAAAACGTTCTATATTTTGAATATTAGCACTGGTGACTACATCAGCTACTTTATAATCTGGGATGGTTTCTTTTAATTCGGAAATATCTTCTCCTTTTAAATATTTCTCTATCACCATAGCAGCTTTATTACCTATTGCTATCGCTTCTATAGCAGAACCAGCTCCCGTAACAATCTCTCCTCCAGCAAACACTCCAGGGATATTAGTTTCAAAAGATATTTTATCTGTTTCAATATATCCCCATTTATTAATATTTAATTTCTTTTTAAAAGCAGCTTCTATTAGAGAGCAATCTGGTTCTTGTCCTATAGAAAGAATCAAAGTATCTATTTTCATTTTGAATTCAGAACCTTCAATTGTGATAGGTCTTCGCCTTCCAGATTCATCTGGTTCACCAAGTTTCATTTCCACACATTCAATTTCAGTAAGTTTACTCACCTTACCACTGACATCTCTAGTAGGAACTGTTAAAAATTTAAATTCAATACCCTCTTCTCTTGCTCTTTCTATTTCTTCCTTTGAAGCGGGCATTTCTTGTTCGGATCTTCTATAAATGATTATCACTTTTTTTGCGCCTAACCTTATAGATGATCGTGCTACATCCATTGCAACATCTCCTCCGCCCACAACTCCTACAATTTTATCTTTAAGATTAGGTACATTTCTGGATAAATTTATTTCTTTTAAAAATTCAACACCATATAATACATCTTCAATGTCTTCACATTCAAAATCCATTTTACGACTATTATGAAGACCTATAGCTATAAATATAGCTTTAAAACCCTGTTTTTTCAAATCTTCTAAAGTTAAATCAGGACCTATTGGCGTATTTGTTTTTATCTCAACACCATATTTCTTAATATGTTCAACATCACTTTCTAAAATATCTGGGGGCAATCTATAATCTGGAATCCCTAGTCTAAGCATTCCTCCAGCAAAAGGTTCCTTTTCAAAAATAGTAACGGGATATCCACGTCTTGCAAGGTGATACGCAACAGTAAGTCCAGCTGGACCAGAGCCAACAATAGCAACTTTCTCTTCCTTTTTATCCTCCAAGAATATGATCTCTTCCTCAAGATTATCCCTTACATAATCGGCTACAAATCTTTTTAAACCACAAATATTAATAGGAGTATCTATTTCAGCTCTATTACATACCATTTCACAGAATCGAGGACAAATCCGACCTATAACAGAGGGAAGGGGACACCTCTCTCTAATTAGGTTCAAAGCTTCTTGATAGTTTTTTTTTGAGATTAAAGCAACATATCCTTGAGCATTTACATGAGCCGGACATGCGTCTTTGCAGGGAGGAATTCCCTGCTTATCAATTAATACTTTAAAAGGTACAGCTTGAGGAAATTGAAGATAAATTGCTTTTCTATTATTCAATTTCTGATTGAATTCATCAGGAATTTGAACAGGACATTCCTGAATGCAATCCCCACAACCCGTACATTTATCTTCATGAATATATCTTGTTTTTTTATTAATCGTTGCATTAAAATTACCCGCTTCACCCTCCAGATTTAAGAGATCTGCATACGTAATCAATTCAATATTAGGATGCCTATCTACAGCAACGAGTTTTGGAGCTAAAATGCACATCGAACAGTCATTTGTTGGGAATGTTTTATCTAATTGGGCCATAACTCCACCGATGGAAGGTTCCTTGTCAACAAGATAGACTTTGATACCAGAATCTGCTAAGTCTAATGCTGCTTGACATCCCCCTATCCCTGCTCCAACAATCATTACGGACCCAACATTATTTTTTTCGCTCAATTATATCCCTCCATTATTGAGAATTCATTAAGTTCATTTATTTGAAAAAAAGTTATATATCATTTTTTTTACACCCTATCGTTTTTAAACAAGGAAAAGCAATTCTCCAATAAAGCTTGCCAAATCTATAACTTTAATTTTATTTTTCAAATTTTTATGTTCATTTTCTAAGGACGGTTCATTAAGATAGCAATCGAAATGTGTTAAACATTTTGGACAAGGTACAATTAAATATTCAGCCCCGGTTTCTATTGCTTCAATAATACGATTCTGTCTAAAAGTACGAGTTGATTCATTACATCCCATAAAAGCTGAGACCCCACAACAATTTGCATCATCTCTAATGTTTTCCATTTCAATTAGTTCAACTCCAGGAATTTGTTTAAGTAATTCCCGTGGAGCATCATATAATTTTCCTCCTAAGCGTCCTAATCGGCATGCATCATGATATGTAACTTTTATCTTTATTTCTTGTGGAAATCTAACATCATCAAGGATTTTTTCTTTGAGAAAAAACTCAGAGAAATGCATAATCTTAAAGTCATAATCTTTTATAATCTTTGGATAG
The DNA here is from genome assembly GCA_048938025.1 of Promethearchaeota archaeon. GTDB lineage: Archaea > Asgardarchaeota > Lokiarchaeia > Sigyniarchaeales > SOKP01 > Loki-b32. The sequence continues at coordinate 9,853 of JBHLMP010000034.1, read as the reverse complement.
TCAAACTTCCAGGTTCTATATCCTTCAGCACATCCTAAAATAATTGTTTTAACCCCAGCATCTCTATAAAGTTTAACATTATATTCGGCGAGCTTTTTAAATGTATTAATATCCCCTCTCCATAAAGTATCATGTCCACAGCATTTTTCATTCAATACAACTGGCACTATATTTGCCTCATTAAGTAAACCTATTATAGTTTTTGGTGTATTTATATATTTGATATCTGATTTATAAAAAATAGTTTCCATAAGAGGTAAACATCCAACAAAATATGCGATTTCACCTGAATCTGTCGTCGTTAAAGAAGTCTTTTCTAAAAATTCTAATTTATTGGGATGTAAGTTATCATCCGACATAATTTTTGAAATGAGTGGAAATATATCATCATGAGTTTCACATTGAATGATTTTGTCTAATTGACTTATATCATTAAACGCTAATTTTCTCAATTCTAATATTAATTCTGGGAATCTCACACCAACACTCTCTCGAGTCATTGGACAATAATTGGTGCATTGACCACAAGTAAGACAAGCCCATATATTATGGTTTTCTAAAACCTCTTTTAATGGTGAAAAAAGTAAATCTACTACTAATTTTTGAGGATAGAAAACATCTATGTGGGAAAGTGGACATACATTAACACATCGATTACAACTATAACAATAATTTGCCATAGCAATTACATTTTTAAAGATATCCCCTGAAATGTTATTCACCTACTAATTATTAGTAATCCTATCCTTAGATGTTATTATTTTTCTAAAATAAAATTCATTAATTTAAATTCTGTATAAGATAAATTTACTATATTTTTCTAATTTATGTTTTATTTTAAAAAGAGTGATTATTATAAATAGTTAAAATGGTTTTTCTCAATCTTACTCGATAAATTAAGATTACGATTCCATCATAAATATTTTTAAAGTATTTTTACTTATTTGAAAAACAACTTTAATTTTATCAAGAAATCAACTAATTTTTAACAAAATATACTATACTATTTCTTTATTTTTCTATTTTCTTTTTTCAAATAATTCTTTTAGTTCGTCAAGAACAGCAACTCTTACATTTTTAATTCGATTAGGTACTACTTTTTTTCCAGTATTGTGACTTGAATGTGAAGCAAATGGAGTTATTGAAGAATATTCTGGAGAGGGTATTGAAGAATGTGCCCTATTTGAGATTGGTTCTTCACCTTCTATTATTCTAAGGCGATTATCTATTTCATTAAATTGTGTCATTACTGTTTCTGATAATCTAATAATTCCATTTAAGGTAGATTCTAAAATGGATGCCATTCCTTCTAATTTATGATCCGTTAAAGTTGCAGTTTTTACCATAGTATCTTTAAGATATCTTGAAAATTTTGGTTCTTTTGCTAATATTGAATATATGGAACTTAAATATATGTCATAATCCAATTTTTTTTTATTTTTGAAAACCTCTTTAATTAAATCTTTCACAACTTCAATATTAAGCAATAATTCTGGATTATCTTTTACATCAGGATCAAATTTGTGTATGAAAATTAAGATGTAGGGATTTTCTTCAAGTTTTTCGATAATTTCAATTATTTCTTTAAAATATTTAATACTTTCTTCGAATTTTTCTGGATCTTGAAGGTCAATGACATATATTATTAAATCAACTTTTAAAAAATATTTATCAGGTTCTTGAAGATACATTTTTCTATAATCTTGCTGACCACCAAAATCCCAAACTATTAAAACTAAATCTGAAGTTATTATTTCATGACGTTCCACTCCTTTTGTTGGACTTAATTTAGCTAGATCTTTTATACCAATCTGTCCACCAAATTTTTTCAATATTGTTGTTTTTCCCGCATTACTTAAACCAACAACAATAACTTTTTGCTCTTTTGTCAAAAAGGAGATTGATTCTTCTTTTATTTGGTATATAATTTTACCTATAACAACTGCTTTTTTAACCTTTTCTTCAATTTCTAAATCTGTTTGTAATATATGCTCAATTTTTCTTTTAGTTTTTTTGTCTTTATATAAAATTTTGAATGGTTGTAAATAATCCAAAGACGCGAATTGTCCTATACTACTAATTTCGAATAAATCATAAATTAATTCTACATCAGCATCACTCAAGAAATTAAAAGTTGAAATAGGTAATTTGATTATATCATCAATTGTATTTATTTTATCAAAGTTTATCACTTTGGCTTTATCTAAGAACTTACTTATTAATTCAATTTTTTTAATTTGTTCTTTAGGCATTGGTGTACATTTTTTAAAATTTTATTCGATGATCTATAGTTAATATTTCTTTTTAAATTCACTTCTCAAATAAGAAATTTAGATTTATTTAAGATAATTAGTTGTCAAAAATCTTTTAATTTATATAAAAATATAACAATTTTAATCAAATTAATAATATAAAATTAAAATTCTAAGAAGGATATTCTAAATAGGTTTAAATAAGTCTACTAATTTAATTTTTTAAAAAAATATATATTATATTTGTACATAAATATATGATAGAAATAATTTTCTATAGAAATTCAAAAATATATTTTAAATATTAAAAAATTTAAAGAGAGGTTTAAAAATGCCAAAATTTATTGTAGTTCATTCTGTACCAAGAAAACAGTTGGAGCAAATGGTAGAAATTCCGCCAGAACAAAATAGAATGATAATTAACTTGAGGAAAGCTTGTAATTATGACGCCTATTGGGTAAGAACTTGGGCAGTATTAGATCATGAAAAACTATATTGCGAATGGAATGCAAAAGATGCTGAATCAATCCGAAAAGTATGGGATGAAAATGTTAAAGGGATTGGAATTGATTCGATTGCAGAAATGCAAATAGCAGATGCGGAAGATTATAGAGAAAAGTAATATCTAATTTTTAATAAATTCTAAAAATTTTTTTTTTAAATTTCTATAATTTAATGTAAGTTAGTGTTTTAAATTTTTAAATTACCATAGTTTTTAAATCAATGCAAACTAATGATAAGTTTAATTCTAAACTAATAGATAAAGAAAAAGAGTCAATTACTCACGAAATTTGCATTTGGAAAGATATCTCAGAATGTTCAAAATGCAATATTAATAATGAACTACATTGTCATGTTCATATAAAATATAGTATGTATTTTGGTATAGGATTCCTTGCCGCATTAATTCCTGCTCTTATTGGAATCTTCTTTTCTGGATTTGAAACCAGCATATTATCCATGATTCTAATAGGGTGGATTATTTATGCTCTCTTCTTTTTTTGTGTATGGGAAAGCAGGATGCTATGTAGTCATTGCCCTTATTACGCAGATAATACTCAAAAAACTCTTCATTGTGATATAAATAGAGGTGCTTATAAGATTTCGAGATTTCATCCCGAGCCTATGAAAAAATCAGAAAAAATTCAATTTTTAATTGGAGCTGGAATCCTCATTGGATATCCTATACCATTTTTAATTATTGGAGAGCAATTTTTAATGTTGATTTTGACTTTAATAGGAATAGGAATATGGATTACAATAATACAATTAAAAACGTGCCCTGTTTGTGTTAATTTTTCTTGCCCTTTGAATCGTGTTCCAAAAGAAATAGTTGATGAATTTCTTAAAAATAATCCAAGAATGAGAAAAGCCTGGGAAGAAAGTGGATATAAAATTGAATAAATGACTATAAATTATATTTCTTTTACTAATTAAAAATTAATTACTCCAATCTGAATTAAGAAACTCAATCATTTGCTTGAGATCATGGGTTGGGGGTTTACAAGTTTTATTAATACAAACGTATGCTGTAGCAACTCCATCGAGATTATCAAAAAATTGAACAAAGTTTGAGAATTTGTCAATATCTGGTGGATTTTTTTCTGTTTTTCTATGCATTAGAATTTTATTAGGAATATATTTATCTCGTATTATAGAAATCATTTCATTAGTATTATTACTATCAGTATTTCCAGCAATTACTAAAGAATAGGTTGGACCTACTGCAAAATCTGCTGCTATCATGAAATTCGTATAAGCTACAGGAGTATTACTTAATTTTTCCGTAAATGTTCTGCCTATAATATCGGCTTTTTCTTCTAATTCATGTTCACCTGTGAAATAACTTAATCTTAATAAATTCAACATCGCAACAGAGTTTCCAGATGGGATAGCCCCATCATAGATCTCTTTTTGTCTTGTTAATAGCTTTTCACTATCATCCGCTGTGAAAAAAAACCCGCCGATATTGTCATCCCAAAAATGTTTGATTTGAATTTCATGTAATTCAAGAGCCGTTTTAAGAAAAAAAATATCAAAAGTAGCCTCATATAATTCAATTAAACCCCAAATGAAGAAAGCATAATCAGTTAAATAAGCATTAATTTCACCAGCACCTTCTCGATATCGATGCAATAACCTACCATTTGATGATCGCATTGATGATATTATAAATTTAGTAGCTTTTTCAGCTGCTTCCAAATATTTTTTTTCATTAAAGCTATATGCTCCTTTTGCTAATGCTGCGATCATTAATCCATTCCAATCAACTAAGATTTTATCGTCTTTATGAGGATGAATTCTCATCTCACGTGCCTTAAATAACTTTTTGCGTATATCCTCGATTTTTGATATTAACACTTTTTCTGAAATATCAAGTTCATTTGAAATTTCTGTAAAAGATTTCGTAATGTGTAATATATTTTGTCCAGTTCTTCTGCCAGTTGATTCTTCTAGATAATTACCTGATTCTTTAATATTAAAAGTTGTTATTGCTAATTCCAATTCTTCTGTCTCAAGCACTTTTCTAATGCTTTCTATCGTCCATACGTAAAATTTCCCTTCTTCTCCCTCACTGTCAGCATCCTCTGCTGAATAAAATCCTCCTTCAGGTGAAGTCATATCACGTAAAACATATTCAAATATTTCTTGAGCAGTATTTTTATATTCTGATTTTGTTGTGGCTTGATATGCCTCTATATATGCCATAGCTACTAATGCTTGATCATAAAGCATCTTTTCGAAGTGAGGAACAAGCCAGGTTGAATCTGTTGAATACCGATGAATTCCAAAACCAATATGATCATAAATTCCACCTTTTCTCATTGCTTGGAGTGTTTTTTCAACCATTTCTAAAGCTTTGTCCTCTCCTGTTCGTTTCCAATACCGAAGTAAGAATAAAAGATTATGAGGTGTTGGAAATTTTGGGCGTTCGTTGAATCCACCGTTTTTATCATCAAAGCTAATTTTTAACTGATTATATGCTTTAGTCAGAATGTTTTTGTTCAGTTTATCTCCTGGAGCTTCTTGATCAATATTCTGTAAAGACATTGTAATTCGTTCAGCAGAATCTAAAATTTCATTCTTATTATGATGCCAAAGACTTTTTATCCGGTTTATTAAATCGATAAGTCCTATACGTCCAAACCGACTTTCTTTCGGAAAATATGTACCTGCAAAGAAAGGTTTCTTGTCAGGGGTCATTATTATAGTTAAAGGCCATCCTCCGCTTCCTGTCATCATCTGACAAACTGTCATATAAATTTTATCAATATCTGGACGTTCTTCTCTGTCAACTTTGATCGATACAAATACCTCATTCATTAGTTTTGCCACTTTATCGTCTTCAAAAGACTCATGAGCCATTACATGACACCAGTGACAGGTAGAATACCCTATTGACAAGAAGATTGGTTTATTCTCCTCTTTAGACTTTTGAAAAGCTTCTTCTCCCCATGGATACCAATCAACAGGATTTTCGGCATGTTGAAGTAGATAGGGACTTTTTTCATTTGATAAATGGTTTCTCATATATTATTCCCCTTGTCTATAAATTTATTATTATAACGGTCAAGATATATAAACTCTTCTAATTGCTTTCTTGGGGGTCTTTGTTTTTCTCCTAACTTCATTGCGTTAGAAAGAACAGGGTTAATAATATCAGATTTTTTTCCGATGTTTACTAGTGTAATAAGCCTAAATTCTTTAGGGATATCTAAAATTTTCTTTGCTTCTTCTTCATTAAAGCCTGCAATTGGATGAGCGACTAAACCCAATTCTGTAGCGCGTAAGATAATAAATGCTGTCGCTAAACCTGTATCAAATAAATAATAAAGGCGTTCACTAATTATACAATCATATTCCGGTTTACTAAAAACCGCAATAATCATCGAAGCTTTCTCTACCCATTTATTTCCTTTTGTAAGAGTCGTAAATAACTTTTCTAGTTGTTCTTTTTCTTTTACAAAAATAAAATTCCAAGGTTGTTTGTTCATACAAGAAGGAGCAATTTGAGCTGTACTAGCCAAATCAGTAATTAATTCATCTGATATTTTGACAAACTCAAGAGAACGATAAGCTCTCCTTTCTTTTATAGCATCTATAACATTCATAAGTTAAAATTAATTGGGATTTTATAATTAAATAAATTTCAATAAAAAAGAATATAAAAAAGAGAATTATTTTATTAATTCTTTTAATACTCTTTCAACATCTTCCGGATGCCCTTTTACAGAAACCGTAGGCCAAATATGTGCGATCTTACCATCTGGATCTATTAAAAAAGTACTCCGAATAACGCCTATGTATTCTTTCCCTCTAAACTTTTTCTTTCCCCATTTACCATATTTTTTAATTACTTTTTTATCTACATCACTTAAAAGAACTACTTTCAAATTTCTCTTTTCAATGAATTTCGCATGAGATTCAGGTGTATCAGGACTAATACCGATAACTACAGCATCTAATTTTTGTAGTGCTGGTAAAATGCCTGTAAATCCAATGGCTTCAGTTGTGCATGCTGGAGTGTTATCTTTTGGGTAAAAGTATAGGATTACGTATTTTCCTTCAAAATCTTTTAAAGATATTTCTTTTTTGTCTTTATCGGGAAGAATAAATTCAGGCGCTTTACTTCCTAATTTCAAATCTAGTACCTGTGTCATCTTATAGGTCATCTCTATTATTCCATTATTCATTAATTTACTATTAATTATAAGTAAATTCTTAAAATTATCAATATACGCATTATAATGTATTAAAATTCTATAAAAAGAATTTACTAAATTAAAATTATAGAAGAAATAAATTAATAAAATATAAAAAGATGAAAAAAAGTACTCGTTTTTTAAGGATCGTTTCTAAATGGATGTCTAGCACTTTCAGCATTTTCAATAGCATCATCCACAGTTGGTAAGCCTTCCATTGCTTTTCGAATTGCATTACGAGTTGCCTTATAATTATTTATAAAAATTCTCTTTCTAGCACTCGCACTTGGATGAACAAAGACATTTACGATTAAAACTAAGTCATCAGATAACTCTTTTGGAAGTATACCATCTTCTACACATTGCATTACAGCTTTAGCTATAGCTGCTTGAGCAGGTCCATACGTTAGACTTGCGTGACGAAGAGAAGTAGGACGGACGGTTGGAATCATGATTGTTGGTGGCTTTACTTGCATATTTGGTTCAAGTATGACTTGAAGTCCTTCACGCCCTTCTTCCGGATTAGCTAAAGCTTGAGCATAAGCTTGTCCAACAGGTCCATTTTTTGTACCAATAAGAAGGTCAATATGGGCTAATTCAGCCCGATTGCCTACAAGGGATTCCCCTACTTTTAACTCGAAATCTGATATTTTTTTAGGAGTAATTCCAACAGCATAGAAACGACTTGTTAATGGCTTTTCTCCAAATTGAAATTGAATTTCTGTCTTTTCTATCAATCCTAATTTCTCAAGCTCGACTCTTAATTCATCCTTAATTTCATAAGAAAGTGTGTCACCTACAACAATGGGTTGCCTAGTTTTCCCAACAGGCACTTTCATCATATTTAAACAAGATTTAACTCCAAGTGCGCCTGAACTTATTAAAAGTCTTGCTAATTTTTGAACCTTTTTTTGAAGTATTTGAGCTTCTTCTAAACGATTATTTTTCACATGATTATAAATTTCGAGCCAAATTTTAGGAAATACATTTGCAGAACCAAGTATACAGCCAGCAGCTCCTCCAGCTAAAGCTCCTAGCACATTTTCATCCCAGCCAATAAGTACTGAAATCTTATCACTTACTTTTTCCAATAATGCTGAAAAATATTTATAATCACCACTAGAGTCTTTAATGGCAACAATATTTTCGATATCTACCAGATCTTCTACGACTGTCCAAGGCAATTCTATACCTGTACAAGCAGGAATATTATAGAGTACGATAGGTATGTCTGTTTTTTCAGCAATAGTAAAATAATGATCATATAATCCTTTTGCTTTGGGTTTTAAATAATAGGGGGTGACTATTAAAACCGCATCAGCACCTATATCAGTTGCAGCTTTTGTAGCATCAATTACCAATTTAGTTCCTGTCTCTCCGGTTCCTGCGATAACCGGAACTCGCCCATTTGTTTCGTCAACTACAATTTCAATTACTTTTTTGCGTTCCTCAATAGTCATATTAACAAATTCGCCTGTAGTACCAACAGGAACAAGTCCAGTAACCCCTTGCCCAATCAAAAAATTAATTAAATTCCTTAATTGTTCTTCATTTATTGATTCATCTTTATTAAAGGGAGTCACTAATGCAGGCATAACTCCTGTAGGTCGAAAGTCAAATTTTCCCATATCTTAATCATCTCCCTTCAATTTATTTATATTTATGAAGATTTTGGGCAGCAATAATATCAATTCCATTTTGAGTTAATACCTTAGCTGTAGTATTAATAGCCAGATATCTATCAAGGTGGTTTCTTCGCATAAATTCCCAATGGCCTGAATCAATAATCTCTTGTTTATCTCTAAAATAATCTAATATATCTGAAGGATGTTCTCTATTTTTATCTGTTTCTACATCACCACCTTCATGTTTAGCACTGATATTTTTCACTTTCTTAGCAACTTCCAATAATTCTTCTCTTTTATCATATGGTTGACGTACAATACTTTTCTGTGTCTCAATCACATGATGTTCAAATCTGATAACATCTTCAAAATCAAATGCTTTCCTAATATAACCAGTGAGTTCTATTGTTTCATTATTTATTGAATTAGCAAGATTAAAACCAATCAACGGACTGGTTCCATCTTCTCTGGCAAATAATTTAGCTGTTAAAAGAGTCCACAAGCAAGCGTATGGATTATCATTTCCCATATATACTGATATTTTAAATTCATTATTAATCCCTAATTTATGAATAAAATATCCAAGCAAAACAGTTCCAGGATTAACATTTAGAACTTGCTTGACACCATAATTAGTGTAATAATAAAGATATTCATCAATCCATTTTAAGGCAAAATCATTTGGTTGCCCCACCCCTCCAAAATAACCGGTGATAGTTTCTGGTCCACCAAGATGCACATTTACAGGCAGTCCATCAGGACCAGGTGCAGTTCCTTTGGTATCTAATGTTTCTACGTAAGTAGCGCCGATAACTTGCATGGCAGCAGCCATAGCTAATAAATCGCCATCTTCTTCTTGTTCCCTCATTTTTCTTACGCGGATTATTCTACCCGGCATTAGATTCTGATCTCCAATAGCTGCTTTTGCTATATCTATAAAAAATGGAAAATATTGACAAGCGGATAATTCTAACGTTACAGCATAATCTTTATTAAAGGTCATTTCTGATAATTTATCTCCGAGAATTTTCTTTCTATACTCAGGTATACTAATAAAAGCATCATTATCTCTTTGTTCAATTAGCCATTCTATATCCTGTACATAATCAGGCTTTTTATTTTCTAATTTGCTTAAGATATTATCTAATCTACCAGCATCTTTAGCTTTTTTATTGATCTCATCAACCCCTCCATATTTTTCGATTATCTCAAATAATGGATTAATTATAATATTATTTTCATCAACAAGAAATTTATTTACTATTTCCAATGC
>JBHLMP010000033.1:0-43082 GCA_048938025.1 Promethearchaeota archaeon | reverse complement strand
CAGTGGTATTTCTCTCTTTCAATAGCATGGCTGATTTACCATGATAATCCATATTTAAATAATTTCTTAATTTATTCAATAATACCATTAGGAATGATTGTATCCTATGAATTTTTTTTTATATTTCTTTTCTGGGACTATATTCATTTAATTCCTGTTATACTTGATATTTATTTATTATGGAAAAAGAGAGCAACATTAAGGCAGAAATTCGCGCCATTTGTTATTCTTTTGAATACAATTTGGTTATTTTCTGTATATTTCTTAAAATTAGCCTATTATAGAGAAGTATTATCAATTTTTGCAAGAAATTATTTAATTTATCTAGTTTTATGGATTGGGTTATCATTTTTATTTGGGAATAAAAAAATTGATTAAAAGAGAGATATTTATTCGATTTTTGCTCCACACATTTCACAATATTTAATGTCTTCTTCAGTTTTTATTCTAGCACCACATGTAGTGCAAAAATTTGGCTTTTGAGGTGCAGGAGCACCCTCTTCTTGTACTTCATATTTAAAAGGTTCTTTTTCTTCCTCAATATATTTAAATTCATACCCACAACTATCACAGAATTGCTTTTCAGTGCTTAAGTATTTCCCACATGAAGGACATCTATGTAGCAATTTTAATCCGCAATTTCTGCAGAATTCTGAATATATTGTTGTTGGAACATTACATCTAGGGCAAACTTTTTCAGCGAGCCAAAAAAAGTGAGACATAGCTTGAAATGTAGCAATTAAAAGAAATGCAATCGGTATTAAGATCCACCATATATATGAATCAAGTACAAGCGATAAAACAACGGATAAAACAGTAAATATGACAATAACCAAAACCCATATACTAATAAGTTGCTTTCTTCGAATATTTCGATGGGTCATAATAACGTATTTAGTTTCATCCTAATTTAATTTTAGTTTTACAATAAGGACATACTATAGTGTTCCATTTAATCTTTTCTCCACATGCAAAACAAACATTATCATGAACCCCATATAAAATTTTTTCTTCTTTTTTTTCAGAGGTATCATTTTCTTGGTTTTTTTCTTTGTTAGACATAGAGGTTTCCCAATTTTTAATTTAAAATAGAATTTTATTACAAATAATAAATTTTAGATGAAATAATAAAGAATTTGGAGTCCGATCTTTAGATTTTTTATTAAAAATGATAAAATTTAAGAGTTTGAATTAATTGATTATATTATAGTATAAATCATATAAAACTTAAAATAAAGGAGTTTAATAATAATGCCAGGTTCTCATGGTTCATTAACAAAAGCCGGAAAAGTTAAAATGCAGACTCCGAAAATTGAGCGATCAGGAGTAAATGCAAAAAAGAAGAAATCTCCAAGGATGCGATTTAGAGAGTTATATGCTGATAGATTTATAAATGGTCGTTTTGGGGGTCAAAAAGATAGTCTTGGGGCAAAACGCGCCTCCTACAAACGTTAATCTTATTATTCTATTATTCCTATTGTTCTTAATTGAGCTTTAAGTTTCTGGCTCTGTTTTATATAAAATTGAGAATTTTTGCTGTCCTTAGCAATAATATTATAATAATCACTCATTAACAAGTTCCAGCGAACTGATCTACGTATATTGTTTACTTCCTTAAAAGAAAGATGATTTTGCATTTTATTCAACAAATAGAATGCCTTTTTTGAATCTTTTCTATAATGAATATAAAATTCAGCTAATTCAAGAATTAGGTCTATTAAAATATTCCGATAACTATCATCACCAAAATCAAATCCAACATCGTTAATAGCGACTCTCAATAATTTTTGAGCTTGAGATAAATTTTTTCTGTTCTTTAATTGAATTGCACGAAGGAGGTAATATTTTAATTTAATTTTATTTGATTTATGACTCAATTCTATTACTTTTTTAAAGTTAGTTTTGGATTCAACAATATTATTTTGCTCTGAATTAATTAATCCAATATAAAGATAGGACATACCTATATATTCTTCTTTATTTAGAGTGACATCTTCACTTTTCAAGAAATTAATTATAATTTTAAAATGATTTAAAGATTTTTCAAAATCCTTCCTTCTATAATGTGTTTTTCCTAATTTATAGTGGATTTTAATTATATATTCTATAGGGACTTCTCCTGATTTAGCAACTCCAAGAGCATTTTGTAAATAATTGAGAGCTGCATCTCTTTGATCTAATAGAATTGCTATTTTTCTTAATTTCAACAAGATTGAAACAACAATCTTTTTTTGTTGATTTTTATTAAAAACTTTAAGAGATTCATTGAGAATATTAGCAGCTTCTTCAAATCGATAGTTTTTTATTAATTCCTCTGCTGCTGTATAATGATTCATGGTTTCTATTACTTCAAAATTAGTAGGAGGTTTATTTAATAAGTCAGTATGAATAGGAAATACCTCTTTTGCTATAAAGCCTTCATAGCGTAAGGCAGAAAATGGAAAATTGTTCTGTTCTGAAATAAAATTTTCAATATTATCAATCAATTCTTTCTCAGGCCTGAATTGTATAAATTCATGTTGATTTAAATTTCCCTGTGATAGAATTTCTAATATAGAATTGAGAATTATTCTAGAAAATTTGATCCAATTTTCAATAAACAATTCTAATTTGAAATCAGGAATATCATTAAATAAATCATTTAAAATATAAGGTGTATAACTATCAAAAGCACTTCTTATATAGAATTTATTATATGCAATATCTTTAAAATAAGTATAATATCCCTTTTCCAATATAAAAAATTCATCAAAATCTTCTTCATTTGAAAAAAATAAAGTCTCAGATGTTCTAATTTTAGGAACACCCTTTCTTAATTCCCAAGGCTGCTTGAAAGTAGGTTCTAATCCTAAATTTCTTAAAATTTCAACTAAACTCTTATATTTATCAGGTTTAAAATCTTTTAATTGATCTCTTTTACTCATTAATGAGATCCGAATTCGGTTTAGCCATGTATTCTCATTTTCATTAGTTATTAGTTCAGGTAAGATTAAATTTAATAAATCTATAACTTGTTGTTGTTTTCCCTCAATTGGAAATTTATGTTCCATAGTCAAGGATAAAGTTAGATTCCTTAATGCTTTCATTAAATAAAGAATTGTGTTATAAATATATTGATTTAAATCCCATAATTGGAACGCAAGAGAAATACGAAAACTAACAATTTCAAATGGAACGTTAATCCTTAAGGGTAAAGTGACTGGAAATTTTATAGTGAATAAAACTAATTTCTTTTTCTTTAGACTGTATCGGAAGAAGTTTTCAATAATACCTTCTAGATTCCATCCATTTTTTTGAATAAATTCCATTAATTTTTGTATTTCATTTGAAGAAAATGGTCTTATTGACATAATCAATTAATAGTATCTAGACATTTTAGTATGGTTAGAAAGTATTCTTAATAATCTAATAGGGATTTTAAATTTGAATTTTTGTATTATAATCAGATAAAGATTTAATAAGAAGAATTTATTTGTTAATTTTGTGTTTTATAGAATAAAAGAGAGATTCCATAATGGATATTGCGAAATTTAATAAAGAGCTTGGTACTAAAATAGCATTAGCAAAGAGTCTTGAAAAAAGTAATGAGATAACTGCTGCTATAAAAGTATGGGTAGAGATATCTGAAATGACTCTCAGATTTTCAAAATCCCGAAATTTAGATTTTACTTTTAAAAATATGCTTATCAAGAAAACTGAAGGATTAGTTCAACATATAAAAAATCTAAAATCAGGAAAAATCATAGAGGATGTATCAGGTGAGGAGATTGAACCTAGAGTAGAGGAGACTCCAGATCAAGAAACAATTGATGCTGTAAGTTCTGAAGAATCTTATAGTGAAGATTTTTTAACTGATGACGAGAAGGAAAGCAACGCAATTGAATCAAAGGATGTGAAATTTATCGAAGATTCTGAACTCAAGAATATCCCTAATGGGTTTAAAGAAATTCAAACTAAAAAGGATTTTAAAATAATTACTCCCCATGATAATAACTATGTGAAAAAAGTCTTAAAAAAGGATATTGATATGAGTATTTTTACACCAAAAAAAGGAGAAAATAGCCAAACTCAAAATCAAGGTAAAATTGAACTTGAACAACCTAAAGATAGTAATAAAGTAATTTGCTTTGCATGTGGTGCTGAATTACCAGCTAAAACAAAAATTTGTCCAGATTGTGGTACAACTATAAAGTAATATTAAAAATATCGTTTAATTTTCATCTTACTGAAAATTTATTTTATTTTAATGGTAACATCAAAAAAAGATTCCTCTTTATCATCAGAAATAAAAATTTGCTCAATTTCACATGATACTTCTGTTTTTAATACTCTATTAAGAATTCCCTCACTAATTCCACACATAATATGAATATGGTATATGTAGTCATCTGAATTTTCTAAAAAGACAGAATTTTTAAATCTATAAGTTGCTTTTTTACCTTCGGGATCTATTTTTAAAATTGAAATATCAATATTGGGTTGAAAAATATCATAAGCAGAGTAAAAGCTCTTGAAACTTTCTAAATGTATTCTTGAAATGGGATGATCTTTTATGCTTTTTAATTGTTTATAAATGCTGGGTCCAAACGTAAATTTTATATCTTTTACCGCCTCTCTTCCTATTTTTTTTGCCAATTCCTCTTCATCTGGGAAATATTTTTTAATTTTTGATAAAAGTGCTTTGTAGTATGAAATAGCGGTTTCGGACGGAATATACCTCTTTTCCACTGCAAAATATAACTTGTAAGCACCAATTTTTTTACTAAATATTTGATTTGTAACCTCAAGGCTTAGAACATATTTAGAAACAGTATTTCTTGAGAATTTTGTAATTTTAGCTATATCTGAAGCTGTAACTCCTCCAGGGTTATCCCTAATGCATTCTAAAATTACAAATTCATGATCAATAGCATTTTTTTTATTAGCCGTAAGAACTATACACCTATTAAGAATTGTTCAGTTATATTTCATTACCTTTCAAAAACAACATCTATATATTAATCTTTGTTAGATGGAATATAAATATGATTAAACAGTTTGTGATAATTTTTGTTTTTTAACGTTTAATCGCTTTCTATTCTGTGTTGTTGTAAAAATCGCACCAGGAATAATGAGGGTAGCCCCAATACCAATACAGCTATAAAATAGATTTTCACTTAGATTTTGAGCGGTATAAACCAAATTTTTGAATTTATTTGCTAGATTTTCTGTTATTTGTCCACCAAATTCAAGCCAAAGAATAGGCATTATGCCTTCCCAGCAATTTTTATACCATATATCAGTTTGATTAACCAAAAAATTAATTTGTATTCTTTCAGCCGCATTCATTGTAGCGCCCGTTAAAGGTTCAATATCAAGATAAGTATCATGTTGTAGCTTATTGGGATTTAAACCATTTACAGCCTCTTTCATATAGCTACTTGCATTAAGAAAATGAGGTTTACTTAAGAAAGCAGGAATTCCTTGATCAACTGTCATGTTAGCTACCCCTTCAATTGATTGGTAGTATTTTGGATTAACTTTAAAGGTCTCCTCTGATATTTCGAACCTATATAATTCAATATCGTAAATACTCGTAGTTTCAGTATAGATAATCTCTACTGTTCTTAATAAATCAGTAATGAAAACATAAAGAGGGTTATTTTTTGAAACCCTCGGGGCAAATTGAGTACCCGCTGTACCTCGAACAATTTCATCTTCTTCCCAAACAGCAATAACTGTCTCACCGTTATATTTAACAGTATCGCAGACTTTATTAATATCATATTTACCTGTATTTATAGTGAAATTTTTCATACCCTTAGCTTCTGCTTCAGCTTCAGAAAAACAATTGTCAAAAATTCCTACTTTAGCTTCGTTCGGATCTTGGATATTTACTAAATTATCCACAGCTGTGAAGAGCCATTCTTCGACAGTACGAGTAGTAAGTAAACCGCTATTCCAATCTTTTATCGAATATTCACAGATATTTTTGAGCCATCCATTTAAACTCGTATCAATCCAATTCAAAATTAAATCTAGTTGAGTTTCATTTAAACAAAATGCATTCATTAAGAATATTTTACTTTCTTCAATTCCTGCTAATGCTTCAAACCATATTGGATTAACCTGTACATCCATACCAAGAAGTGAGTTTGGGTTGTTCTGATCCCAAAGAGCCTGACATTGCTCCTGAGTGACTCCAGACTCACCAGCTTCACTACGATTAATGATATTCAAATCAGAACTTGGGCCTGGGAAATTATAGGGTTCTCGACCATCCAGATCAACTCCTTCACCCGTTTCGCTACCTTCCTCATCAACCATTTTAGCACCCAGGCTTCGGATCAAATCAGCAAAGAGTCCTCCAATTAACTCTGCTAGTGGAGATTCAGTAAATAACTCTTCAAACATGTTCATAAGTTCTTCATGCAGAGCATCCTTAATAGCATCAAATAAGTGTAAAACATCCCAAAAGAAAATGAGATCAATAATAAAATCAACAAGATCGCTTATTACTTCTAATATATGTCTAAATAAAATAGATAAATCCACTTGAACTTCAGGAAAATAATCATTTGCCCATTCCGCAAAGAAAATTGCTTCAGCACTAGGCATTGCATCATCCATAAATTCTACCAGATCTTCTAACGGTACGATGTATGTAGTAAGAAAATCAACTATCCATGTAGCAGTTAGGTTTGTAGCCTCATCACCAAGAAGTCCAGAAAATAAATCGCTAAGTATGTCAGACAAAGCCCCTACGAGCATGTTATAAATTCCATCATTAGTTAAAAGTTCTCCTAAAGTTACAGTTAATTCTTCTCCAAATAGGGTTTTTACTTCTGAAAGAACAGTTGGAAACATGGCTTTAATTAGATTTTCCTCATTTCCCGCTAATTCCAGAACTCCTAAATAAGCAGGATTTACGTTTATAATATTATCATCAAGAGAACATAAGGGAGCAGACATATCAGGCTGAAATATATATGTTGGGTATTGTTTATAGGTTACCTCATCCATTTTGGCACTATAACTCACATTATATTTTGTTGTATATTCCCGGAAAGTATAAGGACCAACTTCTTCAAGCTCTGGTTTCTTTCCCATAAGAAACTCATTAGGATTAGTTAAATTCCACATATAAAATTTTCTGTACATAGGAATGGCACTTGGATAATCATTTGATATCCACTCATCATAACTTGAGTCATCTGGTTCAGGTATTCGAATTTCATTTGCAATACCTTTATCAATTTCAGTTTGAATAAAATCATTAAGCAGAAAACCAGTCGGTATCAAAGCAAACCCAAGAGCTAATAATATTAGAGCTCCGATAAATTTTTTTTTAGAAGGCGGAGACTCCATATTTCGCATGCTAATTGGAGATTCACCACTTTATTTTTTCTTCAACGATACAAATTATTAACTGATAATTATTGATCACTATTAATTATCAAATCCCAGTATTTAAATATTGTTATATAAAAGCTATTGAATCTTAAAAAGTGATAGTCCCTAAATTCAATAATTCTACTTCGATTTAGAGCTAATTCTATATTGTGAATTTCTTATTTTTTTATTTTTTTCAATAGCTCGATCTCTCCATACTGTATTCCATTTCTTAAAACCTGACTTTACATATTTTTCTCTGTTAAAAAAATCATAACAAACCCAATTAAATAGAATAAAAAATCTTTTTGCTCCACTTTTAGTTGTTAAATTTCTAGATCTAACTCCTAAGTCATTTCTAAGATGAGTAATAAATTTATTTTCTACAGCATCCTGTAATTTTCCTTCTATTATAGAATTTTCATAATTTATTCCCTCTTCTATGAAATAAGCTCTTACTTGATCAAAAATATTTCCCCTACAAATTTTTATCATTTCGTTGTTTTTATTGAACTTTAATTCTTTCAGCCCTTCTTTAACTAAGTCAACTACAATTTTAAAAGGTAGTTTGTTTTTCCAATTATCTCCTTTAAATAATTCAAAAGACAAAGTTTTTAAAAGTATTTCCCCAGTTTCTTTTCTTAGAAAACCTATAAAAGCATCTCCTACTAGATCTCCCGTCCCAGAGTCATCTATTTCTATAGTCATTACTAAAGTCTGTCAGTCTCCTTTATTTAATTGTATAAAAGATTTATATAATATCAAATTTTATAAATTAACCCTCGATGAATGAAAAATGATGTTTGTAGTATGATTTCATGATTTAGATTTAGGTCTTTCTGTTGTGATAAATTTATGAATATTGAACTTCTAATGATAGGGAATGAAATCCTCATAGGAAAAACCCAGGACACAAATTCTAATTGGATGGCGAAAAGGATTACTAAATTTGGTCATAAAATTAAAAGAATAACAACAATAGGGGATGAAGTAAATATCATATCAAGTACATTGCAAGATATTTTAAAACGTAAACCAGATATAATTATAACTACAGGAGGTATAGGACCTACTTTTGACGATATGACTTTAACTGGAATCGCAAAAGGTTTAAATAGAGAATTAGAGTTGAACCAATATGCATATAAATCTATTAAGAGAACCTACGATAGAGCTTATGAAAAAGGACTGTTAAAACTTGAAGGGATGACGAAAGAGAGGGAAAAAATGGCTTATCTCCCTCAGGGTTCCACTCCTTTACCTAACACCGTAGGTACAGCTCCTGGAGTTAAGATTACTGAAGAAAATACAGTTATTTATATATTTCCTGGCGTACCTGCGGAAATGAAAGCAATGTTTAGGAATGTGATAACCCCAATTTTAAAACAGAAGAAAGGAAAATTTATAGAAAAAGGTTTTCTTTTTTCTGGAATTGGAGAAAGTCAAATTGCAGCTTACACGAATAAGTTAGAAGAAAAATATCCTCAACTTTGGATTAAAACACATCCAAGGATTGGTTTATCAGTTGAAGTTGAGGTGTCAATTACTGCTTTTAATATAGAGAATGGAGAGGAGTTGGTCGATAAAGTCTTAAATGAACTAAGAGAAATAGTTCTCAAACTCAAAGGTAAAATAAAAGAAAGATGATAATATTAAATTTGATGCCACTTTGCATGTGGAACTCTCAATAAGCAACCACTAATTGTGTTTCAGCCTATTTCATCAACATCATTAATATTTAGAAATTTCAATATTTTCAATATTTTGTGAAATCCTAACTAGCCCAGGAGCAACTGTATCTATTTTTCCTACAATCCAATTCGAAATACCATTGCTAGAAAGAGTATTAGAAAATTCTTCAGTATAATGTGGATCAACAGCCATTAGCATACCACCCGCAGTCTCAGAACATTTACATTCATCGAAAGCATAACCTAAATCAATAGATAAACGTTCTGAAAGTTTTATTGATGGAATAGTTTCAATAACCGCAGATAAATTAGAATTTTGAAGCATTTCTAATAAATGACCAGCAAGACCAAATCCAGTCACATCAGTCATCGCATGGATAAATGAAAAATCTTTATATGAGTGAATTGTTTTTACAACATTCTGATTTGATGTAGTCATAATCTTAATAGCAAGTTTAATTGATTTCCTAAGTTGCTTTTCAGAATAACTTTCTAACATTTCAGGAATATCCTTTAGTAACCTATAGGCAGCCATTACAGGTTGTAATCCTATTGGTTTTGTCAATATAAGATTATCTCCTCTCTTTACTCCATATTTATGTATAATAGCATTTCTTTCAACAAATCCAGTGGCAGTACCTCCTATTAAGGGCCATTCACTGTATATTGTATGACCACCTACAACTTTGGAATATATTTTTTTGTGTATAAAATTGCTTATTCCTTTAAGTAATCCTTCAGCAATTTCCATAGGAGTATTAGTGTTTATTCCTAAGAAAACTAACATTCCAGAAATTTCAGGAACATTCATCGCATACACATCATTAGTGACGTTACAAGCAGCGATTTCTCCCATAATTTCTGGTTCGTCAACAATAGGAGTAAAAATATCGATATTTTTAACCATTACCATATCAGATTTAGGAATTGGTATTATCGCAGCATCTTCAAATTCTCCACTCAAACCCGTTTTCTTTAGTAGATCCACTAAATCATTAGAACTCATTTTACAGGATCATCCAAAGATTTTGACAGCCTTTGTTAATCTATATTCTGGCTCTTTTTTCATATTTCACCTCACGTTTACTAGTTTTTCTAATCCTATTAATAATTTAATAATAATGTGAATTTATATTATTTATTAAAATTTTAGATTTTATATATCGATATTTTCGATAAATAATATTATTCCTTATCAGAGAATATGTTATTGATCTAAAATATAAAAAAACCAACTCAATTATATTTATTCCAAATCATAAATTCTAAAACAAAAAAAACTTAAAACTATTCGATTTTTATTGATGCTGTTTCGCAACAGAATTCTCAATAAACAACCACAATAATATGTTTTAGTTTATTTCATCGACATCATTAAATTTTTTGTATTTCAACATGTTCTACATTCTCGGAAACTCTAACGAGTTTTGGCTTTATTTTATCGATTTCTCCAACAATCCAATTTTTAACTCCATTAAGAGCCAGTCTATCTGAAAACTCTTCTGCGTATTCATGATCAACCGAGAGGAGCATTCCTCCAGCAGTCTCTGGCATTAAGCACGCATCGAATTTATAACCAAAATCATATGCTAACTCTTTTGCTAATCGTATATAAGGTATTTTTTTTATTATTGCTGATAAATGAGAGTTCTGAAGCATCTCCTTTAGGTGCCCAGCTAAACCAAATCCACTTACATCAGTCATAGAGTGGACAAATGAGAAATCGGAATAAGTATGTATCGTTTTCACAACATCTTGTAAAGGTTCTATCATTAGTTCTACTGCGAGTTCAATTGCAGTATCGATTTCACTATTAGAATAATGTTCTAGGAGATCAGGTCTATTTTTTTGTAATCTATAAGCCGCCATTACAGATTGATTTCCAATAGGTTTTGTCAGTATTATTTCATCTCCGAGTTTCACATAATTTTTCTTAATAATATGAGCTTTTTTCACAATACCACTTGCTTCGCCACCAATTAATGGCCATTGAGCATAGATAGTATGACCACCAAGGACTTTAGAATTTAATTTTTGTTCCATAAACCTTTTTATCCCCTTTAATAGGCCTTCAGCGATTTCTAGGGGGGTTTTTGTGTTTATTGCTAGAAAAACCAACATTCCCGATATAATAGGAACATTTAGAGCAAATACATCGTTAGTTACATTAGCGGCAGCGATTTCTCCCATAATATCAGGCTCATCAAGTATAGGCGTGAATATGTCAATATTTTTAACCATGACTAAATCCGTATTGGGAACAGGGATAATCGCAGAGTCTTCTATTTCTCCTTTTAAGCCAGTCCCCTCAAGAAGTGTGTCTAGTTTCTTGGCGTTTAGTTTACAGTTTCAACCGAACAATTTAACCTGTTGCGTTAGTCTATAACGCTCTAATTCTTGCATTTTTCACCTCAAATTAGTTATTATACATTTTTTAAACCTTAATCTAGTTAGTACCAAAGAGAAATATCGATATATTAATATTTTCGTAATAAATATTAAATTCTTCGATAGATATAGTTAAAAATAGTTATATTTTGCTATATTTTTGATATAAATTATTATTAATGCAATAAAAGATCAATATTTTTTGTCGTTTTTCTTGTTATATTAAATTGATCCTTGTAGTATAAATCCAATTTAATCTCATCAGCTGTGGGATCGAACAAATTCTTCTTTTGTTCTTTTTGTTTATCAACTTTTAACACATAATTAAATTTGAAAACTTTTCCAGGGTTTAATTGATTTAATTGGAGAAATTTAGGAAAGCTTTCTTTTTTCTGGAAATCTATATAAGAAGGAACTTTTAATGATAATTGTAAATCTTGAAAGTCAAAATTTGAAGGATTGGTTAACTTGAAATTTAAATAAATTTTATTTCCAATAGTTTTAATATTTTTGAAAAAGAGAAGTTCAATAGAGGAAGCTATATCCGCCTCAATTTGCTGTGAATAAAGTTCATCATTTATAATATTTGCATTAATTTTATTTTTGTTAATAAATTTTAGTAATAATTCTTTTAATTTCTCTATCTCCAATCCTACATATGAAGACAGTAAGTCTAATTTAATAGGGTTTATAATTTTCAAATAATGTTTAATCTGATTAAGATATAATTTGTTGTTACTTCTTTCAATAAAATTTTTTAATTTGTTTATGAGTAATTCTTTTGAAGCATTAAATTTGTTGATATACGGTCTAACGTACAAATTAAACACATTATTGTCTTCAAAAATTTTTTCCTTACCTACAATATTTTCGATCTGTTTTTCACTTTCTTCTATAAAATTTTGAACTTGAGAAGAATTCATCTCAATTAACTTCTTAGCATCTGAAAATTCACCTTTTTTAATTAAAAATTCTAATTTAAAGTTCAATTTAGAAAAATTATCATTAATCTTCTTGAAACCTTCAATTCCTTGAGAAATGATAGAATGTATATGTCCTTGAAGAAGCTGAAACCCAAGTTCACTACTTATTCCATTAATTCTTTCTTCTTCAGCAATATCACTGACTGATTCAATATGCAAAAAATAATTTATAATTTTATCTTTCATTTGCTTAATTTGCCGATCTAAATCGCTTAAATATTCTTGTATTTCAATTTTTGTTTCAACCCATTTTCTTAATAAATCTTTAAATATTTCGTTGAATTCTACGTTGTTTACTAAAATCTCTCTTATATCACTGTCCAGTTTAAATAAACTTTTTCTTATTTGTGTAATATCTGTGAATCTTTCATTTTCTTCATTACTTAGTTTAATATTTGATATGGAAGCATCTAAATTTAAACGAAATTCATAATTTTTAATATAATCAAATTGTGTTTTTAAAACCACGATACGGTCCTCTAGCAACTTAATTTTTGATTTTAGATCTGTAATAAATTCAGCTTTTTTTTCTTCACATATTTCAGATATAAAATTTTTTATTATACTTAGTTCTTCTATAATTTGAACTTTAGTTTCTTCCCATTCTTCAATTAAATCAAAAGCTAATCTTTTATATTCAAATTTATTAATTGTTTTATGAAATTTCTTTATTTTTTTTAAAATTCTCCTGTATTTCTTATTTAACTGAATTTCAGTATCATTAAATTTGAAATTATTTATATAAGAATTTAATTTTTCTCTAAATTGAGCGGGAATTCTTTGAAAACTCTTAATTTTTTTATGAAAGAATATTAATTCATGATTGATTTTTTGAATAGTTGTACCAATATCGCTAAAGTTTTTCCTGATATTTTCTAAAGCATAAATTATTTCATCTTTTACCTCAGGATCTTTTTCATATTTTAAAGCTCTTTCTAATTCAATAGTAACCCAAACAGCAATTTTTTTACTTTTTAATATGAAACAGATATTCTGAAGTAATAGTATCGTCTTTTCTCTTTCTCTCCAATATCGTGATTCTAAATTATATAACATTTTCGTTATTTCATTTTCTATTTCTATTTGGTACTCTTCAAATAATCGTTTAAACACTAAAGCAATTCCTTCTCTTATATTTTCAGATGGGTTCTCTAATTCCTCAAATAAATAAGGAAAAATAATATTAATATTATTTTGACTTAAATGATATATTGCATTTATTAATGAGTTTCTATAATCAGAATTGCTTGAATTCAACAATAAATCTATTAAATTTGCCCAGATTTGATCAAAATTATTTTCTGCTATGTTGACTAGTGCTTCAATTACTTTTAATTCAATACGATAATCTTCTTCTTTTAATAGATTTATTAATTTGGGAATAATTGAAATAATTTCTGATGATTTTTCTTTTCCAATTTCTCCAAATAACCATATGATTAATTCTTTAACTCTATTTTGTTCATTATATAGAAGATTTAAAAGAACATAAAATAATTTTTCCTTAGAAAGAAAATATGACCCATGAATCTTTAACAGTTCAGCAGCTGCTCTTGCTACATCATCATCTTCATCCCTTAGATTTACTATAACCATTGATAATAATGGTTCTAAATCTCTAATTTTTTTATAATCTTGATTTAGGATTCTTTGAATGGTTTTAATTACATTTAATTTTACTTTCCAATCATTATCCATCAATTTTTCAGTGTATTCTTCAATAATATCTTGTAATTCTTCTATATCTATATGCAAGGAAAGAATTAAATTTCCAATGATCCTTACAGTTAATCTTCTTACAGAAGGTTCCTGATCATATAAACGTGCTCTTATTCTATCAATTAAATCAATTAATAGATTAGGTCTAAACATGCTAACTTGATATAATATCTCTAAAGATACTAATCTAATCCAAGAATCAATTTCATTAATAAATATAGCAATGGTTTTAACGGTTCTTAAAGAAATAGAAGGAGATTTATCACAAATTAGATTTAATAAACTAAGGCTCTTATATATTAGTTCTTTATCATGATGAATTTGATAATTATCTATTAAATTAAATATTTCTTCAGCTGCTTTTTCATAAAGACCTTTTAAAATTAGGCTTTCAATTTTTTTTGTATCTAATGTTAGGCTTGTCAAGGTGCTAGATGTAGAACTTTTTTTAAAAATTTTTTCTTCAATGATCTCTTCTGTTTAACTAATATAAATATGTTTTAAAATAATTATGTGAAAAAAAAAATTAATTTCTAATAAGGATTGCTTACCCCTTTTAATGTGTTCTTTTATGAACTCAAAAAATTAAAATGTAAGTTATAGAAAAAAAAAATTTAAATTATAATATTAGAGAAAAATTTATTCAAATAACTCAACAACTGCTGTTCCTGGTGTTGCTACTCTTTCTCTATATGTTAGAATTCCTTCTTCAACTTCTTTGGTTTTAACAAACCCTCGAGCAATATCCTTTTCTGAAATATATCCACGTTCTCCTGCTTCAAATTTTTTTACTAAATTTCCATTGTTATCTTTAATATCAACGTTAGTAATAGTTGTTTGTTCTACGTCAAAATAAACCTTTTTTCCTTCAATTTTAGTAATATTAGCATTAGTTATAAGTCTGTCACCGCACCGAACCATTGCGCGCATCTCAACTCCTATCTCATTTATCTTCCCATATTTACCTTGTTCTAGAAAATCTTCAAATAATTTAGTAATAAAGCCAAATGAAAATAATCCATGAGCAATCACTCCTTTGAGTCCAGCTCTCTCGGCAATAGCATCATTTGTATGAATAGGGTTTGTATCTCCGCTAGCTTTAGCATATTGTTTTAATAAATCTCGTGTAATGCCACTAAATTCATTTTTTATAACTTGTCCAACATTTAAATCTGATATTTTTACCATTTTTTAATAACCTCCAGGTCTGATTGCTGCGCTAGATATAACTTTGCACACCAATTCATCATTTTGGTTTTTGACAGTCAATAATAATTCAGCAAACAAAATCATATTTTGTTCAACTAACCACACCTTGGATATCTTACCTGTTGACGTTAATTTATCTCCATTTTTAATATCAACACATCCTTCCCAATTATATTTATTTCCAGCATGAAGTAATTTATTTGGGTTCAAAACCATGGGGCGTTCTTCTCCATTTTGTGTCATTTTTATACCTGGCACAAGGATATAGAAGGCATTTACTGCGAATGAATTTGCATACCCATGACATGCGATAATCCCTTCTTCTTCGGGTCCAACATATTTTGGATCTGAAATCCCGTAGATTTTAGCAAAATTAACCATTTTATTGTATCTACATTTAAATCTTGCGCTACCAGGAATATCCATATCCCTTAACGTCTTAATAAGAAATTCAGCATTCTTTTTCATTTCATTTTCTTTTTCATTCATTTTAATATCACTAATTAATACAAATCGATTTTGAAAATTATTATAAATATAATTTAGGTTCAATTTAATTAAAACTTTAATTATTAGTTAAATTGAATATAGTTTTGTAAATACTTTATCTGGTAGGTTTGGAAATTTAAAGTAATTAAAAATTCTAGGTTCTGGATTTGCACCATTTAATATAATACATGGAATTTTATATTTTTCTATAAGAGTTAAAAGATAGGGATCAATTGGCTTTGTTTTGTCTTTTATTTCTAAATCCTCTGAATATATATTTTCTATTTTACCCTCTTTTTTAAATTGTCTAAACTCTACAGATGAAATTTCTTTTATAATGTTGTGATTAGAATCCAAAATTCCTTCTATATCTTTAATTAAAAAACACTTATTCGAGCCAAGCTTTTTAGTGAGGTATAGTGAAATTGAATCCGAGGTAACATCCCAAGTATGTAGTAATTCATCAAATTTTTTCAGGCACTTGTAAGGTAAAAATATAAACATTCCTCTATCCTCTTGTTCTATTTTTTCATAATTATCATAGAGTTTTAAGTGAGGAAATTTTCTTTTTAATTCTATTCCATTATAATCCATAGAGTAAATAGCTATCCAATGAGCGAGATCATCATTAATTTTAAATTCTTTATATATACTTCTTACAAAATTTGCTAAATATCCTCCACCAGCGATTAAAATTAGCTTTTTAATAATCTTATCTTCAAATAGTTGAGTTAATTGAGAAATTGTATTAATTAGATTTTTGCTATTATCTAAAATTTTACCTCCAATTTTAAAAACAGCTGTATCTTTTGTCATTTTTTACTAAATCCTATAATTGAGAATAAAATGCTCCTGCAACAGCGAAAGCAGAGGAACTAATATGATCAGGGATTTTAGTGATACTTTCATAGGTTAGAATTTTATTATATCCAAGTCTTTCTAAAGCTCTTCTTATTAAAAAGTGAGCTGAAAACCCTGTTATAACAAATTGAGGATTTTGTTTAAATTCGGGTAATCTAACTATTAATTCCTTCATAAATTCTTGAATTTCAGTTGATATTATTTCTAATTGCTTATCATAAATGTATTTAGCAATAATATTCAAATCTTCACGAGAAATAGTTTCTACATCCATACAAAGAATTCTAGCTAATCGCGCATAACAATCTTCTAAAGACTTAGAACGGCCATCGGCAGTATCATTAATATATTCTTCTTGAGAAATATTATTTAGAATTCTATGGATATCAGAAATTAATGCAAATTTTTCAAATGAAATCCTAACATTTTTACTTTTATATGGAACAAAATGGGTAATGGAAGGGATTGTTGCTCTTAAACCTCCTGTATAAATTAGTTCATGATTTATTAATCTTTCTACATCATTTTTACCTTTAGTAAAGGGTATTGAATTCAAAATAGGGATAAGATCAATCGTAGTGGAGCCTGAATCTATTAAAATACATTTTTGTATAAATTTTCCTAAGAATAATGCAGTTGATACCCAATTTGCTGCAGCAATTAATAAATTTTCCTCTCTTGCTTGTTCATAGTTGATGAATTTGTTATTAATGCTAATAAAGAATAGCTTTTTAGTATTAAAAACTTGTTCTAATGCATTTAATATAGTTTTTATTCCTTCACGTTTAGTTTGAAATGCATCTGAAAGCTCTGCTGTAATAGTAATAGCAATATAATCTACATTATTTAGTTTTAAATTATATTTTACTAAAATATTGCTATTTATTCTCTTTAACATCTCAGGAATTTCTTTTAGAGTTTTTTCCCAAAAAGGAAAATATTCAATATAGGATAATGATTTTACTACTTTTGAATTTTCAAACTTAATCAGAGCCGCTTTGGTATTAGCACCTCCAATATCTAGCCCTAAAATATATACATCAGATTTTTCCATTATTATATCAATTCGTATCAGTGTATCTATTTTTTAAATAAGTTATTAGTTGATCAAGATTTTCTCCTGTTAAAGCATTAGTTAAAAAATAGTCCTCTTCCTGTAATTGTAACTCTTTCTTTAAATATTCTATTTCTGAAGGACTTGCTAAATCTATTTTATTTATTACTATTAGAAGATTTACTTTTCCATCTCTAGTGAAATTAGATTTAATTTCATAATACAATTCTATTTGAGAATTAATTGAATAACCACACGCAGGAGTAGGATCAAAAACAAAGATTATAAAATCAGAGATCAATCTTAATGCCAAAATTGCTTGTAATTCAATATTATTCCTTAATGTCATTGGACGATCCAAAATTCCTGGAGTATCTAAGCATTGCAATTTAATTTGATCAAATTTTCTTTTAATTTCTAAATGGCCTAATATTAATTTTTTTGTAGTAAACGGGTATTCTTGAACTTCAATTTTTTTATTAGTAGAAATATTTTTTACAAGACTACTTTTTCCTACATTAGGATATCCTGCAAAAACAACACAAGGTGAAGTGGGATCAATTGAAGGAATTTCTCTTAAGTTTCCTCTTATGCTATTCAAATAAATAAGATTTTTGTTTTGTTTATTAATAATTGAAGATATTCTTCCAAAAGCAGCTCTTCGCAATTGATCTCCTTCTTTAGGTATTTCGATTTTGCTTAATTTACTGGTATACTCTCTTTCAATTTGCCTTAGAACAGGTAAAATTCCATTTAATTTACCTAATGCTAATTTTAAATTATTTGTATTAACTAAAAGTGAAGCTAATTCTCTGTAAAAATCTGGAAGATCGTCCATAATTGGAACCATTTTTATTATATTAAGAATCCTGTCAATTAAATCCTCAATTGTAACCTTTATACGCTTTGATTCTTTTTTTTTTGCCTTAATTAGTATAGGAGCATTTTTTGAGACTTGAGCAGAGCTTTTCATCCCTCTTTTAAAGGCTATATCTAATAATTCCTGGGAGTTTGGCACGTGATAAAAGCGATTAAACGGATTTTTCATATAATCTCAAGAATTAGCTAATTATATTTTAAAATGAATGATTAAATTTTATTTTTTATCTCCTAAAGATGATAGTATTCTTTCAATTTCTAAGATCTCAAATGATGAGTTTAATATACTTTTAGGAATAGATTTATATAACTCTATAATATATTCATATCTTCCTTTAACTCTTTCAATTCTACCTAATTTTAATTCTTTTTCTGCTTTGTCTTTTAATAAATTTATTTTTTCAAGTTTTCCTTGTATTTGGAGTGGAATTTCTTTTAAAGACTCTATTTGTTTATTTTCATATCTTTTCTTTTCAGTTAATACTTCATCAATGCGTTGTTGAAATTGTGCTTCATTTTTAGTTTTAAGATATGTATCCTGTTTTTCAAATACCATAAGATTCTTCATTTGGGAAATCCGTTTTTGAATGATTCCTACTTTTCCTCCATATCCCAATTGTTTGTAAACTTCTTTTGCTTCATTTAAAAGAGAAATTGCTATTGTATAATTTTTTTTATTGAATTCTTCTTTAGATTGACTTTCTAACTTTTCTGCTTCTTCTTCTAAATTATCATGATAGTTGTGCACAAAATTTCACTTCTAAAAATTTATTATAAATAACATTTTAATTTTTTAATCAGATAAATTCACTAATCTGATACACAATAACGTTTCCAATAATTAAAAACTTAATAAAATGATGATGGTTTAAAATTTCAAAGAAAAGCTCGAAGTATATTTAGGTAAAAATCTAAAAGTTATTTAATATTAACTCATTAAAAATTAAAACATAAAATTTAACAGGTTGATCTTAAATGAAGCAAAAGATGCCTATAGGAATCTTAGGAGCCACAGGTTTAGTAGGTCAGAATTATATAAAGTTATTACAAAATCATCCTTGGTTTCAAATAATAGACGTTGCTGCATCTCCAAAATCAGCAGGAAAGAAATATGAAGAAGCTGTAAAGACCAAGTGGCAAATGCCAATATCAATACCATCTGATATCAAGGATTTAATGGTAAGAGATGTCCAAGATTTCGAATCTATCCCTCCAGGAGTTAATTTAATGTTTTCTGCTATAACAATGCCCACTAAGGAGAAAATTAAAGAGCTCGAATTTAAATATGCTGAAAAGGGAATTGTAGTGATATCAAATAATTCTGCTCATAGATGGACTCCTGATGTACCTATGATTATTGGCGAAATTAATTACGATCATATTAATGTTATTCCTATTCAGCAGAAAAGGAGAAGCTTTTCTAAGGGCTTTGTTTCTGTCAAACCAAACTGTTCAGTTCAAAGTTATATGACTCCTATTTATGCTTTAGAAAAAGCAGGATATAAGGTAGAAAAGTTGATAGTAACTACTTTACAAGCGGTCTCAGGAGCAGGTTATCCAGGAGTATCATCTTTAGATATTATTGATAATGTTATTCCCTATATTAATGGCGAGGAAGAAAAATCTGAAAAAGAACCTTTGAAAATATTAGGAACAGTCGCTGATAATGGAATAATCAATAGTGATTCGATTCAAATTAGTACAACATGTACTCGTGTTCCTGTTACTGATGGTCATATTGCTTGTATAAATTTAAAATTCAAAGATAAAAAACCAACAATAGAAGAAATTTTGAAAATTTGGAAAGAATTCAAATCAGTTCCTCAAGAACTAAACTTACCATTTGCTCCAAAACAACCAATTATTTACTTAGAAGATATAGATAGGCCGCAACCTAAAAAAGATAGAGATAATGACAAAGGTATGGCTGTGACAATAGGTAGATTAAGAAAGGATAATGTAATGGATATTAAATTTGTAGCTTTAAGTCATAATACTGTACGAGGAGCTGCTGGTGGTGCTATACTAAATGCAGAACTTCTAGTAGCTAAAGGATTTATTAAATAAGTTATTATTATTTTTTTCAGGATAAATGAATCAAAAACATGAATTGTCATTAAAATTCATGTTTATCAATCAAAACGGGCAATATTAATCTTAAAAATGAAATAATTCCTTTTTGTTGGAACAATCTATAAATTGGAAGCTCTGGATACATATTGAAATAGGATTTTTGTTTAAATAGTTTTAATATTTTTAATTTTTTAATAGGAGAAAATTTAGTTAATTTAAAAACAAATAGCTCTAAAAATTTCATCATCAGATATTTATCAATTATTAAAATTGATGATATAAAGCCATAAGTTTCAGAAATCTTTGATCTTATTAGTTCAAGAGATTCAATTTTACTAGAAAAAAGATTAGATCTTTTAATTGGGATTACTTTCGTCAAGGAACTATCCTCAATTTCTAATAAGAATATATTTTCTGAAGCAACTTTTAGATAATCTATTGTCTTTAAATTTAAGTTTTTATAGTTTTGAATATTAGTTAAGAAAACTAAAACCTTAGAATTTAATCCAAAGTAGACATTAATACAATTAGAGAGCAATTCAGGAATTGTCCAATATGAGATTTTTTTAAGATTCAAATTAAAGCCAAAAAGTCTAAATATGAATCTTCTAAGGTTATTATAAATAGTTGGTCGTGGAGCAATATTCCAACGATCTTCAAATCGTCTATATCCAAATAAAACTTTTTGAGCAATAAGATTTATACTATCCTTATTCAATGGGATTTCTAAATCGAATAACTCTGAAAAAAAAGACAAAATATCATTTTGGCTTAAGTATATTACATTATCAACTTTAAATTTTAGTTTATTTTGCATCATTGTATCATGAATATTTGGAGGATCTTCATTATCTCTAAATTCATCAAGCTTATCTATTTTTAATAAAATCTCTGAGATATTTGTTTTAGAAATCTTTTTTTGTATTTGAGAAGTTAATACTAAATTTTTAGAATTAAGAATAAACAAAAGATTAAAAACAGGGGTAAATTCGGTAATTAATTCAAAAATTTTGGATAATTTAATTCCATTCAATAGTGTTATAATTTTTTTTAAAAATCTATAAATATTGGGTTCAGGAAATATATAAAATAAATCATTCTCTATTAAATCCTGAATTAAATCTAAAAATCTCTTTATAAACTCATAATTTGAAAGCGTTTCAATATGTTCACAATACTTATTTAATAAATCTATTGCAGTTTTCTTAAATAATCGAAAGCTTGATATCTTTATTGCCTTTTTTTTCAATATAGTTTTTTGAAGGTTTGTAAATAACTCATCAAAATCATCAAAATCTTTTTCTTTAATTTTAATGATATCTATAGGTAATTTTTCAATTTTTTCATGTATACCAGCTTTTTTTGTAGGATATAAATATATTCCTAACGTTCTATTCTTAATATCTTCTTCAGAGATAATAAGGTCAAGTATATTTTGCTGATCAGTTATAAATTTTGGATAAAGAGTTTCGTGTAAATAATATAAAATATTCGCTTCTAGATTTATAGGTGTTAAGGGAATTCTAACAATTTCTTTTAACCCCTTGATATCTTCTACAATATTTGCTTTAGAATTAAAATCAATGATTTTTTTCCAGTTGTTTTTGAATTTTTCATTGATTCTCATTTTAGAGCGCCTCCCATAACTCTAATTTTTCTTTAGTTTGTTGAGGTCTCCATGATTTTATCATTTCACTAATTAACTTTAAATTTGGAGAATTTTTTTTTCCATAATATTTTAGTAATAGTTCTAAGGAGCTAAATATGTCGGGTGGGCATCCTGGCAATTCCAATATTTTTTTATTTAATTTTACCTTAGTTTTTCCCTTTTTGGTGGATTTTACTTTTTTAAATTTTTTCTGCTTTGATTCATTTGCTACATTTTTATGAGATTTCTTTATAACTTTTCTAAAACTACGATTTTTTGTGCTATTAATACAACAATCTCCAAATAGAATAATATGTTCAAAATGTTCTGGATCTAAGGGATTTTCCCCAATCAAAAACGAATTTTTTGGATTATATTTTACATCTTTTCTCATATGCATTTTTATAAAATTTAAAAAATGATAAGCCTGTTTTGAACATCCTGAACAAAAACTGCCTGATCTAATTGAAAAATTTGGTGTTTTAATGTTTTCAAGCTTCGATGCACATAAAGAAACATTTATTCTATTATCTTCGAATCTTTCTCCCAAGAGATTTAATTTTGAAATATCTGTAATACCTACTTTTTTATTTTGAGCTTCCAAAATTAGTTTACTATCAACCTTATTAATATTCATTAGATTTAGTGTAATTAAATCAACAGCTATAGGATCATTACCAACAATAATTAAACCTGTAGTTTTTAGTTTTGAATCCTTATAAATATACGGACCAGCTTCTTCCATTATATAAAATAAATCATTTATTACTAAATCGGGTTTTTTTATTGTAGAAATGTCAATAATTTTAGAAACTAAATCTTGTTTGTATTGATCAAGAAATAAATAATCCTTTCCTGCTCGTACATTTTTTTCAATTTCCTGATATGCATTTGGAATGATTGAATAGTAATTTAATATTGATAAATTACATTTGAATAAAGGCTCCACATTAACTTGATTTACTAATATTAATTTATCTGAATTAAGGACTATGTTTGGAAATTTTATTTCATTGTTATATACTTCAACCTTTGAAAACGATTTTTCCTTAATTTCTTTTAATTTATCTGGTTTTATTCCTTTCTGGTTATAATAGTTACTATTATCTAAATATACTAATTCTGCTCCAAGAGTTTCAAAATAATTATGAAGCTTTAATAAATTTGAAATTGCATAAATTGAAAAACCTTTAACTGGAAAACTTCCCAAGTAGATTTTGTTAGCCCCTGCTTTCTTACAAGATTTAATTAATGCCTTTAATACGTTAAAATTAGTATTTGTTGGAAATCCATGAGGTAAATTTAAATTAAATTTAATGAAAACTTGATCTCCTTTATTAATAAATTTGGAGATTCCACCAAGTTTCTCAATTCCTTCCAGAACACCCTCTTTTGGAGTATTTCCCTTAATTATTGCAACTTCAACATTTTCTAAGTTTGGCTGATCTATCATGTAAGAATGATTTACAAAATTGATTTATTAAATTGAAATATTAATATAAAATAATGAAAGATTAGAATTTTAAGTTAAGGGATAAAAAAGATGTTTAGTATAAACATAGATAATCTAAATATTAAAATACCAGCAGATACAATTGGAGTCGATATGGGCCAAACGCTTTCCAAAATTGCTTATTTAAATGGTGATACATTACAATTATCTTACTATCTAACTCAATCTGATTTAACTTCACTCAAAATAGCTTTAGAGTCGAATGTAAAACAATTCAAAAAAATTAATTTTACAGGAGGAAAAAGCTTCAATTTATATCAACACTATTCACAAACAGTTGAAACAAAATTAATAAATGAATTTGAAGCTAACGTTAAAGGAATTGAAATCCTTCATCTATTAGAAAAAAAGAAAGAGCTATCTCCTTCTTTAATCGTGACCATCGGAACAGGAACCTCGATGGTTTCTAAAAAAGATTCTGTTGAGCACCTAGGGGGTACTGCTTTGGGAGGAGGTTTTTTAATGGGGTTGATTAAAATTTTATTCAATTTAGATGATTTCCAAGATGCTTTAAACCTAGCTAAAAAAGGAACTAGGTATAATGTTGATTTAAAAGTATCTGATATTTATGCTCCTGAAGATGACAGAGTTGATTTACTATTTAGGGAGTTTACAGCGGCATCCTTGGGAAAGATTGATCTAAATTTCAATATGAATAATTTGAAAAAAGAGGATTGTATCAATTCAATAATATGCATGATCGCTGAAAATATAAGCACAATGGCAAACTTAATGGCCGAAAATTATGATATTTCAAGTATTATTTTTTGTGGAGGTTTTTTAAAAGAAAATAGGTTAGCAAAGAAAATTTTAGCATTAATATGTAAGGTTAACAAAAAAAAAGCAGTATTTTTAAAGAATTCAGAATATTGTGCCGCAATTGGTGCCTTACTCATATAAAATGTGCGCCGATTTGGAGATTATTATTCATTGAATTAAATTCTCATAAAAACACTATAAATCGGCGCAAATAATAATTATTCAAGTTAATTATTAATGTTTACTATAAAAGATAAATAGAATTCTTGTTAAATATTTAAACCAAAAATAGGGTTATGTAGTTTGGGAATGCTTTTTGAGCATATCCTCATCAGTTTTACCAAGCTTAATAGCTAATTCAGCTATAATTGCATCTAAATAGCTGAATGCGGCAGCCTCAAACATGGTACCTTCTGGTGTTAAAACAGCTGTATCTCCTGTCACTTTATCTTTTTTAGTTCTACCTTTAAGCTTAATTGTAACGTCTCCTGTTCTTCCAATAATTGTTTCGGGATGAGAGGTAATTGCGACTATTCCAAATGGTTTAACAGTATTTACAATATTTTTTAGAAGCGAGACAACAATATCTGTAGTTCCTGACCCAGAAAGAATAATTAGAATATCTTTATTTCTAAGAGCAGGCATACTTGCCAAATTAGTAACTATATATATCTCTGCTCCAAGATGGACTAATCTCGTAGCAAAACATTGTAATATAAAAGCACTTCTCCCCGACGCTAATAAGAAAAATCTTCTCTTATTCACTAAACCATCATAAACCATTTCAATAAACTTTTGGGTATGTTTAAAATGTCTAGGTTTATTAAGATGTTCCATATTTTCCTGAAGATTCTTCATTATCAATTCCATAGATTGAAATAATATTTCTTTCGCTTTTCCATTTACTTGTAGATTACTATTTTCTTCAGAATTTTCAGCCATTTGCATCCAATTTTTCACTAATAATGATCTATGATTAATAAGTTATGAATTAAAAAATATATTTTGGTTACTATTTATTGTATTTAACCCTTTTAAAATTCAACTATCAAAGGATTAATCTTGAGATCTGTGAAAGGAATATCGTTTTTGATATATTAGAGGACGTAATAAATTTTTTTATCTTTTAATTTTTGGAGGAAGGAAAAATTCATATCTCCTTCGAAATAATTTAGTTATCATGAATTTATCTACCCTTCTTAAGTATTGGTATATAATCCATATTAATCTATCATGTTTATAATATTTTATAACCTCATTCAAATAAATTGGTTCAATATTTAGTTCAGAAGCCTCTTGAGTAAAAAAATTATTAACTAATTTAACTAAAGCAGGGATCAAATCAGATTTCTGCTCCTTTGAGAAATTAGCAATAAGATCAATAGTAGTGGTGCGTAGATCATAGTACCTATTGACAACGTTTTTCATAATTTTTTGTATATAATTAATCTTCAGGATCCACTTTAAGAATGTAGGTACAGTTTTTAATAAAAGATTAATGTCCATCGCTTCGTTGCCATTTATCCGAAAAAAAGGAGGGATTGTATCTAAATAGATTAAAATCGAATTTGTTCCTATTTTAGAATTGTTTTGGTTAAAATTTTCTATAGCAAAATTAGAGATCTGGCTATCAAAACCCACTTTTATCCTATCATTTGATTGGTTGAAAAGCCATACTTTTCTCATCTCTCTCATTATTAACAAAACTAAATTCTTAATATCATTTTCGCCTAAATAATGGATAGCATTATTGCCTATAGATATAGAAGGAAGCTTTTGCTGAATATAATAAAACTTTATTTTTTCGAATCTATCTCTAAACCAAATAATTTCATATGGAGGAGTATTTATACCAATTTTTTCAGTTAAAATCCTGTAATATTCTTTAAAAGCTTGAATTTGTCTTTCTATTTGACTTTCTTCATCGAAAATTGCCAGTCTTTTATAGGCATATCCATTAAAATTATCTAAAATTTCAAAAACTACACTCATTTCACCGTAACCCAAAATCTTGATTAGGACTTTTTCTCTCCTCGGATTATTGCTGCAAAATGAATCTTCAAGTTTTTTTAATAAATTGAGATGAGCATTCATTAAAGTATAAGATCTAAAAAATATATTCTCTTTATTACTAGTCTTTATTTAAACCTTTAAAATACAATTATCAAGGTATTAATTTTATCTTAAAAAGAATTTGATGAAAATGAGTGAAATGTCTTTTACAAATAGTTAATAATAAAAAATAGAAAAAAAAATTGTTTTTAATTCAATTTTCCAAGAAAATCTTTTATTTATATTTTATTGAGAGAAGCAGATAAGATTTTTCTAGAGTATTTAATGTAATTCGCGACTTACGAAACATTTAAATGTTAGAGAGGCAAAACTATAACATAACATACGAAATCTACATAAATGTTAAAAAGTTAATAAGTTAATGTGATTAGATTGATAAAAAATAAAGTAGTAAAGTTAGATGCAGTTTTTGTAGTATTATCTTTAGTATTAGTAAACATTTCGACCTTTACATCCCCTTTTTATGGACAAAAGCAAACATTCACCAGTATGGAATTTTTATCATCTATTGCATCAGATCCGAACGATTTTACGTCGCGTTGGGAAACGGAGGAGACAAGTTTCGTTTCTAATAGCAAATATCCAGTCGCATCAGATCCAAATGTGTTTATCTCAGTCTGGAACACGACCGAGCCGGGTTCAACCAGTAGCAATCAAATACGTTTACCACTGCAATCGGGTGGAAATTATAACTTTTTTGTGGATTGGGGCGACGAGAGTAATGACACGATCACGATCTGGAATCATGCTGCCGTTACCCATACCTATGCTTCCGAAGGAGTGTACACCATTAATATCACAGGAACCATCATAGGCTGGCGGTTTAATAATGTTGGAGATCGATTGAAGATACTTGAAATCCAACAATGGGGTTGCCTACGATTAGGAGATTCAGGAGCTTATTTTTCCGGGTGTTTCAATTTAAAACTCACGGCTACTGATAATTTGAATTTAACAGGTACGACTAATTTATCTGATGCTTTTGTAGGTTGCGAAAATCTTGGTAGTAGTGGTAATATGAATGGCTGGGATGTCTCGAGCGTGACGACCATGGTTGGGATGTTCCATGAGGCTTCCTCTTTCAACCAGCCCATTGGTAATTGGGATGTCTCGAGTGTGATGTACATTTATGAGATGTTCTATGGAGCTTCTTCGTTCAACCAACCCATCGGCAATTGGGATGTCTCGAGCGTGGTAAATATGAGAAGGATGTTCCATGAGGCTTCCTCTTTCAACCAGCCCATTAGCAATTGGGATGTCTCGAGTGTAGTAGATATGGCAGGGATGTTCGAGGGGGCTTCTTCATTTAATCAGCCCATCGGTAATTGGGATGTCTCGAGTGTGTCATATATGGATAGGATGTTCTATGAGGCTTCCTCTTTCAACCAGCTTATTAGCAATTGGGATGTCTCGAGCGTAGTAGATATGAGAGAGATGTTTAGGGGGGCTTCTTCATTCAACCAGCCCATTAGCAATTGGGATGTCTCGAGTGTGATGTACATTTATGAGATGTTCTATGGGGCTTCTTTATTCAACCAGCCCATTGGCAATTGGAACGTCTCGAGCATAATAGATATGTCTATGATGTTTGATAGTGCCTCTTCATTCAATCAACCCATCGGCAACTGGGATGTCTCAAGCGTGATATTTATGGGTAGGATGTTTAGGGATGCTTCTTCGTTCAACCAACCTATAAGCAATTGGGATGTCTCGAGCGTGACAGAAATGGGTATGATGTTTTGGGGGGCTTCTTCATTTAATCAGCCTATCGGTAATTGGGATGTCTCGAGCGTAACATATATGGGTTATATGTTCTCTGGTGCTTCTTCATTCAATCAGTCTCTCGGTAATTGGGATGTTTCGAGTGTAACATCTATGAGCTATATGTTCTATAGTGCTTCTTCATTTGACCAACCCCTTGGAAATTGGAATGTCTCGAGCGTGACAGCAATGAATAATATGTTCTATGCAGTTAAACTGTCGACGTTTAATTATGATAATTTATTATTAGGTTGGTCGCAATTAACCTTACAATTCGGTGTAACATTTAATGCAGGTAATTCAAAATATAGCAGTGTAGCTTCGGATGCAAGACAATTTATCATTACTAACTTTTCTTGGACAATTATAGATGGGGGACTCGAAAAACCAGGTTCTCCTGTAATTTCAGGTTACATATTAGTGTTGATGGTAGCTACTTTAGGTGTTGCCATTGCTTTAGCGATTAAAAAAAGGATGATTAAAAAAAGTTAAACCTAAATCCTATTTATTTATTTTATTTGAACTTATTATTTGTATCGAGTCTTTTTTGATTGTTACATATAGATAGAATGCTCAAAGTATTAATGTAGAAGAAATTTGATGAAAGTAAATGAGGTGTCTTTTAGAAATATTTAAAAACTAAAAATAGAAAAAAAATATGTTTTTGATTCAATTTTCCAAGAAGATCTTTTATTTATATTTTATTGAGAGAAGAAGATCGTTCTTGGTAATCTTTTTCCTGTTTGCATGAGTTGTGAATGCTCTTGCTTGCGAAGTTAATCCTGAGGCTGTCTTTTCTAAATGATCAATTAATAGATCAACCGCATTACGAGCTACAATTGTTGCACCTTGTTGCTTCATCAATCTTCGAATTGGACTCCATGCAAAGGAATGCTTTTTCTTTGCCATAATTATTTTTCCTCCACTTAGTAATTGGTAATTTTAAAAATTTAAGGTTTTAATTTTTTTTTAATTTATTTTTAAAGTGTCTTAGATAATATTATATCTGAAGAGTTATTTAAATGTTATGGCGAATCAGAAGAATAAAAAGAGTTAAATGGGAAAAAAATTACGACAAAAAATTTATATTTCAATTAAAGGATAACTTTCTATGATCATTTGTTGGTTGATCATACAAAGAATATGAATTAATTTTGTTAGAATGAAAATAATTCAAATAACAAGTTTGGGTAAATGGTCTTTAAAATAGGTTTTATTATGGTTTAATGGGGAATTATAAAAATTTTAATGAAAATTGGCAATCCACAATAAATGTTTTACCATCCTATATAGGATCACTAACTCAATGATCATATTAAAAATATGAATGAGTTTATTTAGTATCACAATTGTTCAAATATTAATATTGAAAAATTTATTCATAAGATAGGTTTTATTATAATTCAATAAGGAATTAAAAAATTTTTTATTGAAAAAAATAATCCCCACTTAATATCATATTATGAATTATCTGATCATAAACATTTAGTCATAATTGAATTAACACGTAAAAATTATCTTGAATTTATAATTCACATGGTTAAATTAAATATGAAACATAATAAGTGTAGAATTATAATAAATGAAATTTATTTTTTGATGTATTGAGTAAAATTTTATAAATTAAAAGAAAAATTTTAATTAATTCTGATTATTTTATTCTTGTAACTAAGTTTAATTATTATTATTTTAATAGAGAAAATGTCCGAGCAATCAATAATTGTTCCTGGAGCAGCATCTGTGGGAATAAAATGTAAGGATGGTGTTGTTTTAGGTAGTGATCGTAGAGCTACTTGGGGATATACGGTTATTAGTAAATCTACGCAGAAAATCTTTAAAATTAATGACTATATCGGCCTTTGTGCTTATGGTTTGATAGGAGATTTTCAAATTTTGATAAGAATCCTAAGAGCGCAATCTAATCTTTATGAGATCGAGACGGGTGAGCGTATTTCTACAAAAAGCCTAGCAAAATTAGTATCTAACTATTTATATTCTCGTAAGCTTATGCCCTTATATAACAATCTTGTAGTTGCTGGAATAGACAAGGATGGTCCAAAATTATATACGTTAGATGCCATAGGGAGTTTAATGCCGGATGACTTTGCAGCTGTTGGAACCGGGATGCTGTTATCTTACGGTATTTTAGAAGCAGAATATAGACCAGATATGACAGTTGCAGAAGGGGAACAATTAGTGGAAAAAACAATTAGTAACTCGATTAAACGAGATGCTATGAGTGGTAATGGTATTGATCTTCTGATAATAACTAAAGATGGTGCTGAAGAAAAATTTATAGAAATAAAAGAGTTAGGAGAATAATTTAAAGCCCTCCTTCTTAAGAAATAATTTCTTTTTAATCATTAAGAATTTATTGTATAATATATTTCTAATTATTATAAGCTAATCTATTAATACATAGTATTTTTATGTTGAATCTTTTCAATAATGTTGCTAAGGAAATAAGTGGGTTTACTAAAGAAGAATTATTAGAGATAAAAAACAAGTTAGCAAATTTTGAATCTAAAAATGCTGGAGAATCTGAAATAGAGGAATATATAAAATCAAAATTACAACTTTCAACTCCAATTCTTGACTCATATTCAAATTACCTACATGAATTGAAAGTTTTTCTGGATCTTTTACAAAATTCTGAGGAGACAATATCAAATGGTAATATTAATTTTTATCATTTAAAATCAAAAATTGTTGAAGAACTAAATCTTATTTCAAAGAATCTACAAAATTTAAATTCAAATAGTCGTAATCTTAAAAGATTATTTAAAAAAATATCATTTTTAGAAGATTCATTATCAAACTTAAAACATCTTATCGATGAGAGTAGTAGGATACATTCTACTCTTAAAAATTCTATTAGAAAAATTGAAGCAAACTATGATGATGAGATTTATTTATGGATTGAGGTAAATAGAATTAAAAATTTAAACTTTAAATTAAATAAATTGCCGAATACTTTTAAAAACTGGAATGAAATTAAGGATCTTTATGTATTCGTAAGGAGTTTAAATGATGTTTTTCCTAAAAAAGAAAAAAAACATAAAGATGAAGGAATTTTATCATTCCATTTTGATGAATTGTACCAATATTATTTATCAAAAGATGAAGGAAACATCAAGCCTTATTCAGATCTAATTTACCTCCTCTATAAAAATAA
Organism: Promethearchaeota archaeon; assembly: GCA_048938025.1. Classification (GTDB taxonomy): domain Archaea; phylum Asgardarchaeota; class Lokiarchaeia; order Sigyniarchaeales; family SOKP01; genus Loki-b32. Next base: position 11,436 of record JBHLMP010000033.1, on the reverse strand, counting down.
TCTTTTTGAAGAATTTGAGGGAGAAGAATTTATAAATATTCTTGAAAGGAAAGAAGTCATAAAACAATTAAAAGATTTTGTGCGTCCTTTAGCTATAAGTATAATTACAGATAAATTGAAAAGTGTACTTGATGAAGTTGAAGAATTTCTTCTCTCAGAAAAGGATAGTAAGACTAATGTAGCATCGCTTTTAAACCAGAAGATTGGTATTTTTTTTCCTAAAATTGTTGAAATTTTTATCAATGGTATAGAGAAAAAATTTCAAGAAAAGATTAATGATGTAAATCAATCAAAAGAATTTGAAGAAATAACAAATTTCTATTATGGAAAGATTGATAATTTTTCTTCGATAATCGATGATATTGAAGATTGGATATTAAGATTTGAAATTCATTTAAAACCATATGAGAATATAACAAACTCATTAAAAAAAATTCTTTCAAATGTTACATCTGAGATTTTCCGTAGAAAAAATGAATATTTAAGTTTTATTGAAACTGTTAAGAATGAGGAATTACGAGTTGGTATTAGAGATTTCATTACTGAGAAAATTTCAGCAGTGAATGATTTAATTAGAGTATATGAGGACCAGACATCGCTAATAATAAAAGAGGAATTCCCCCAATTAAAACATATCAGAGAAATTTTAAGTGATTGTAATAAAAAAATCCAAAATGCCAAAGATGAGGTTTATAAAAAGTTAGAATCAGTTAAATCACATGATGTTGACCTTTATCAAATCATCAAACTTTGGGAGGATAATTTTAATCGTAAAAGACAACAATTAGCATTTCTTATCTCGTTATTATTAAATAAATTATTCAAAGGTTTTAAAGAATTAATTGAAAAAGAAGGGCTTTTATTTGCGACAATTACTGAAATTTCTGAACAAACTGAAAATTTTGAAGAATTGCCACTAAATTTTGCTTTATCATCCTTTTTAGCAGAACATTTAAGTGAAGAGGAGTTAAAAGAAAGAATTGTTGAAATTAACTCAAAAATTAATCAACTCAATCATTCATTAGGTCTTTATCAGGTAGAATTATCAAAATTGGAAAAGATTTTATCTACAAGAGTTAAAATTAGAAAGGGAATTGCCCAATCAGACATTCAGTGTACAGTATGTCATAATTTTATTAACTTTGCAAGAGATCAAGTTATCACTTGTCCTTTCTGTGCTAGCACATATCATTATCTTTGCGTTGCTTTTTGGCTTTCTAAATATAATTCATGTCCTATGTGTCAGAATAATTTTCTTGAGCCATATTCAGAACTTTTCGAAAATAATGAAAATGAAGAATTGTAAGAATTTAGGTAAGTACTTACTTTTTTTCTATTTTTATAAAATCTGAAACTTCATTTCCTCTTACAATAAAATTAGCATCTAAGTATATTGTAATTGCATGTAAAGAACCATTTTTATGTCTATGACAAAAAGTATACCTTAATGGCCAATGTTTAATGCATAATTTATCAAGTTTCAAGATGTCGATATCTTTTCCATAAACTGGTCTTTTACAAATTGGACAAATTGTAAGAAGTTTTCGCATTAAAATAGTGCGGGTTTCAGATTTGCTAATACAGTTTTTCATATTAATCCAAGATATATATAAATAACGATTTAAAAGCTAAATACTGATTAGGGCTAAAAAATTAGAATATTACTTCGATCATACTTTAGGAGGAAAAATGATAATATTAATAGGTAGGTAGATTCCAAAAATTATCATGAATACACCGCATGCTATCAAAACATATTTGTAAATCTTGTGATTTAAAGATTTACCCCCAAAATATACGAACATAGAAATTGGGATGTACCATACGAAATCTCCTAATTCATGTCCCATAAAAAATAATAAAAGCCCCATCGGGTTTTCAAAAGACACATTTAAATCAATCATTATTGTTAAACCAGCCACTGCCCACCAAAACTCCCAATAAGGATTAGTTATTGAATAAAATATACCTCCAATAAAACTATTGCCTTTAAAAGCTTTTAAATTTTCATTAGAAATTTTAAAATCTAACTCATATTGTTTTTTATAGACATCTCGTATGGACAGAATTCCAAATAATACTAAACAAATTCCTCCTACGATGCCTAATATTATTAGAAATACTAAATTTTGGAAAAGGAGAGAAGCACCCAATAATAATAAAAGGATCAAAGAAAATTCTAAGGAAGCATGACCTAAAACTATAAAAAATCCCGCTAAATAACCCTTTTCACTATTTAGAGATTTATAAATTGTAAAAGTTAATAAAGGCCCAGGAGATAAAGCCCCTGTTAAAGCGACTATAAAAGAAATTATAAGAATTTCAATCATTATTTTTCAAGATAAGATACATTGATGTAGTCTCGATTCCTACAGGTGTTTGGATTAATAAATAGATTTATCCTCCTAAATATCTATTTACTATAACTAATACTACAATAATTATTATGAGAACAGGGAGTATTAAAAATAGAGCCCAAAAATAAGCTTTGAAAAATCCTTTTCTGAATGATTTGATGCCTTCTTGCCAGTCTTCACGTGTTTTTTCTTCCCATTTTTTGAAATCTTGCTTAATTTTTTCTTTGTAAGTATTCCATTCTTCTTTAGTTTCTAACTTTCTTTTCTCAATATCAGAATTCAGTTTTTGAATTTTTGTATCCCATTTTTGTTTCATATTTGTTAAAAAGGTATTGATTTTATCTTTATTTTTTTCCCATAATTCTTTATTTTTCTGTGATTGACTTTCGAGTGATTTTTGAAAGTCGTTAAAGTTATTCTTAATTCCATTTATAAAGTCATTCCATCCTCTTGTTAAAGCACTATCTTTACGTTTTTCCTGTTCAGAATCATCTGAAATATTTTGTTTACTCATAATTTTTTATATAGTGTTTCTACATACTTAAATATTTATTTTATGGACAATTTTTAGTAAAAAATTTATAAAGCTTTTAAAAAAGTATGAACTTTAAATATATTCAAAAAACTCCTTTATATAAAACGTTTTCTGATATTGGAAAAAGGATTTTTTTGCCAGAGGGGATTTTTTATTGGGCAAGAAGGGCAAAAAATGAAGCAGAATTAATTGGTACAATAGGTTCTGCTTATGGATTCGAAAAAGATTTCATTGACGGAGGTAGTTCGAATTGGATGCCATGTTATCTTAAAGAAATATCTGAATATTCGAATTTAATGATAGACGAAATTGTAACATATCCTTCTATCGGCGGATTACTTGAAACAAGAGAAATTTGGAAGAAATGGATACTCAAAAAATCATTTTATGATGAGGAAAAAGAGGATACAAAGATTAAAAATTTAAATAAGTATATTACAACTCCAATAATTACAACCGGTGTAACTAATGGCATATTTCTAAGTTGCAATTTATTTTTAAATCCTGGCGAAAAAATAATCATGCCAAATAAGAGATGGGGTAATTATGACAATATAATTTGTAAATTTATTGGTGCTAGTATTGAATTTTTTGAATTTTTTGAAGACCAAAATCTAAATCTTGATGGATTGAACGATGCAATCCATAATGTAGGAACTACTCAAGATAAAATTTTAATTCTATTAAATTTTCCAAATAATCCTACCGGCTACGTTCCTACAAAAGATGAAAGTAAGCGCATTGTTAAATTATTAAAAGATAGTCAAGAATCTCTTAAAAAACCTATAATCATACTTATTGATGATGCATATGAACCATATGTATATACTGATAATGTTTTAGATAGATCTATTTTTTATGATCTCCATCAATTAGAGGAAGATGTAATTCCAATTAAATTGGATGGAATAACTAAAGAGCTCTTAATATATGGTGGCAGAGTTGGATTTATCACTCTTGGATTAAAAGAAAATTGGTTTAAGACTGATGAAGATTTAGAAACTCTAAAAAAAGAGATCGATAATAAATTAGAGGGTTTCATTAGGGCTACAATCTCGAATTGTAATCATTTTTATCAAGTAATAACTAAAAAATTATTTAATGAAAAGGGTATCCATCAAATCATCAAATCAAGAGAGAAAGTTAAAAATATCTTGCATGACAGATATAAAAAAATAAATTCTGAGTTAGCTAGAATAAATAATCCAAAAATTTCAATTGACCCCAATTCAGGAGGTTTCTTTCTATTTGTAAATTTAGATCCAAATAAGATTAAAGCTACTGATTTTGCTGTTCACTTATTAAAAAAATATAAGGTTGGAATTATACCAATAGAAAAATTAGATGAAAATGTAAATGGAATCCGAATTGCTTATTGTTCTGTTGATATTAATGAAATCCCAAAACTAATTAAAAGGATTGATTTAGCTCTAAATGATTTTTAGTCTATTTTTTTCTCGAATTTATATATTTAAATTTTTATTAATATTATCAAACTTTTTATAAGGATTCTTTTATAATGTATATAAATTTTAAAAAAAACTAAAAGGTGAATTTATTATAAAACTTTATATGATTGATAAAGGGGAACTAAAAGAAGTAAAAAAACCAGTGTTTTCCACGGGAGATACATACCTTTTAGATGATGAACGTACAATTTATGTTTGGATCGGGGGCAAGTGTTCTGTAGACGAAAAAACCGCGGGAGCAGCTCAAGCTCGTAGATTAGATCAAGAAAGAGGTGGAGCAGCTAAAATTATTACGGTAGATCAAAATCAAGAGACCCCAGAATTTATGAAAATAGTAAATCAGATGGGGGCAATGAAAATTGTAGAAAAAAATCTAGCAAAAACCTTATTAAAAGATGTAAGCACCGGTGATTGGGCAGGTTTTTCAGAATGGAAAAATGTTTTATATCGCGTCTCAGCTGAAGAATTTGAAGGTATTAATACCATGAAAATGATACAAGTTCCATTTTCTAAAGATTCTTTAGAATCAGAGGATTGTTTTTTAGCTGATTTAGGTAATAAAGTATATATTTGGCATGGAGGGGATTCCAATGTGAAAGAACGGGTAAAAGCAGGTCAATGGGCCAGACAAATCGATGCAGATAGAGCTGGGTTGCAAAATGAAACTATTTATGAAGAAGGGGATGATGCTGAATTCTTGGCAGCTCTAGAAAGAGGTATAGATTACAAAGAATCTGATGCAGTACAATTACGAGCTGAATCTGTACTAGAGCCTGAGTCTGCAGCTGATAAAGCTGTAGCTGAAATCAAACCAGAACGTAAAGCAGAAATAAGAGATGTCACTCCAGAAGAATTAAAAGCAGATATAGCTGCTGCTTCTGCACCTAAACCACCAAGTGCCTCTAGTGCTGCGCCGGGAATACCAGGAAAAGTTGATGAGTCAATTATAACTGTTGAAAAGATGGAAGGAATAAGAAGAAAATGTCCAGAGTGTGGTTGCGAAGACCCTCATATGATCCACGAGAGTATCGATAAATCTAATATAATTCTAGACTATCCGAGAATGTATGGTAAAAAATACCTCTGTGGTCAGTGTGGTTTCCAGTGGCGTGAAAAATAAAAAGTTATAGTTAATTAGGTTATTTTTACTTTTTCCTTTTTACTTTTTGAAAAAGAATGAATAAAGTTAGAAATGATTAAGATTTTGCTAAATCTCTTCGCATTAGTTTAATTTTTTTCTTTAATTCTACTAATTCTTGATTTTTTTTTTCTAATTCAGACTCTAATTTTAATTTGTCATCTTTAATTTCCTGGATGTCAGATAATAATTTGTCATCTATTTTTTCTGTTTCATTTAATTTATTTTCTATCCCAGATGCTTTTTCTTTTAATTCTTTAATTTCAGAGTCTTTTCCATCAATTATATTCCTCATATGAGCTAATTCTACTTCAAACTTACCAGTTATATGACCCGATTTTTCTTGAGCTTCTTCTAACCGTTCTTCAAGATGCCTTATAAGTTCTGAATTAGTTATATTTTTTTGTTTCAATTCTTCAATTTCTACTACTAATTGTTTAACTCGTTCATCCTTTTTCTCTAAATCTTTCTTCAATAAAGAAAAAGTTTCAAGTTGTTGTTGTAGATCATGAATTTTTTGATTAGCTGATTTTAACGAATTTTCAATGTCAAAAATCGCTTTTTCTTTTTCAGTTATTATTTCATCTTTTTTTTCCAAAAGAATTTCAGTTTTTTCAAACTTAGACTTTTGTATGGTATCAGTTTCAAGATAGTGAAGTTGTTCTTTTAAGTCTTTAATTTTATTCTCCTTTTCCTGTAGTTCTTCTAATAAATCCTGATTTTGAGATTGTTCAGAATTAAATATTTCAATTTGAGAAGTCAATTCTTTTATTTTTTCTATTTGATCATTATTAATCTTATTTATTTTTTCAATCTCATCATTTTTATCTTCAATTGTTTCATAAAGCTTTTGAATTGCTTGACCTTGAACTGCTTTTTCTTCAACTTTTTGGGAGAGTTCCTGGATATTTATCTCCAAATCTTTTATAGTTTTATTTTTTTCATTTAAATCTTCAGTTAATTTCTTATTTTCATTCATGAAGAAATTAAGTTGTTCCATGAGATTGTCTTCTGTTTTCAGAGGTGGTCCCTCCTTTTCTTCTTTTTCTTCCACCCAGCCTAAGGTAGATAATGCATCAACTATAGATTTATCTTCTTCTTCCTCATCATGATCATCTGACATATGATTAAAATCACCTTCCGATCTATTAAATTTTTTTATTTTATTTTATATTTTTGTTTATAAAAACATATTTGCGATCCAAAAAGAATTTAGTTAAATATCCAATAGATAACGCGATTATAAAACTTATTTCTAATGGAGTATTCACAAAATTTGTTAATAAAAACTGAATTCCAATATTTTCAATCGTAGTAAGTATCGCGAATCCGAAATATTTGAGGAATTCTATTGAAGTCTCCTTTATTTCTTTTTCAGTTTTTTTAAAAACTATAAATTTATCTAGAAAAAATTTTATAATGTAGGTAATACCTACTGCTACAATACTTCCAATTAATTCTGGCATATTATATGGATTGGTTGAACAATAAAAGGTCTCAATGAAATCATTACCTTCAAAATTTTGACAAACAAATGGTTCAATTACTAATTGATTGCCTTTTTGAATTGCATAATTTAATATAATCATTAATAGTGCAAAAGTAAAGTAGAGGAGCATTTGCCTTTTAATAGTGTTATTATCATCCATTATATTCCTACCTATTTAACTATATTTTAATTCTATTCCACATTGAGCACAAAATTTTGCATTAGGATCCAATATCTTTGATTTACAATTTGAACAGAGTTTTATTTCTATTAGGTAATTTTCCTTTTTCTTAATTAAATTATTTTCTATTTGAATGGGATAAATTTTTCCTTTATTTTGCTTAAAAGAAAATGGAAGTATACATATTAATGGTATAAAAAAAAAGAAATCTATTGTAAAAGATAAGATTAAGAAAACCACAAATAGTGCAATAAAAAATAAGTTAAAGGTAATACTGCGATTAATAACCATGATTATGTTCTTAGATCAAATTTTTATATTTGTAATTAGGTTATTTTTAAATTTTATTAGTTTGAATTTTTAATGCGATCTTTCCAAGAATCCTCTACTTCAGATGATGTCTGGTTGGTTCTTTGAGATTGTGCAGAATCTGAAATTCCTAGTGAGAATCTAGAGGTAGGAGATAAAATCCCCATAATTTCTCTTAAATAACTCTGGGATTTAGTCTCTTTTTTAATAACTCTTTTGTACAGTATTTTTATACCAATAATTATTAATGAAAAGCTGATAGAAAAGAGGAAATATATAGCAAACCAACCACTACCAAAAATCCAAAGAGGAAATGGTAATAAACCGCTATCATAATCAGCGAGTATAAAACTGAGAGTTGCAAAAATTCCAATAAAAATAAAACATCTTAAACACATTGGTATTAACTGTTTTTTCATCATTTGACTAGTTATTTGCATAGTTTCTCTTTGTATCTGTATCAATAATTGAGCATCTCCTAAAGCTTGAGCATTTCTCATACGTTCTCGAAGATTTATTGCATGTTCTCTGATTTTTTTTATTTCTTCTTTTTTTAAACCTAAAATTTTATTAAGAAGCATACTGAAAATAATCATAACAATGGTTATAAACAAAATAATGAGTATTATTGCGATATTTGACATGATTTTATCACTATATTAAGAAAAATATAATTTCAATTAAATTTTTTGATTACTGATTTCCTTAGGTTAGAGTTTTAATTTAAACTAAAGATGTTCTTTATTTGAGTATAAAATATAAAATTTGTCTATTATCTCAAGTTTCCATCTAAAAATCCTTTGATATATTTTGCATATACAGTTTTCCAGCGAGCTGGTAAACTCGATACAATGGCACATCCTAAACGACATTTTTGGCAAAAATTATAGTTATCATGGTTTTTCATTATTTCTCTTACTTCAGTTGAATTATAAATTGATTTAATTGGATGGTTTAAAGCATTAAAGCTTCTTATTGGATGTATTTTGCATGGATAGTTAATATATCCATCATGACTAACAAATAAATAAGCTTCCGCTACGTGACAGCGAAGAAGTTTTTGATAATAGTCTGGTAAACCTCCAAACCCTCCTTTTTCGATAATTTCAACACTTATGGGATCAGTTAATAGATTTTTGAATTTTGTTCTCAAAGATCTGATTAAATTTGCCCAAACAGATACATTTGGAATTAAATCATAAATACCGTCAATTTTTAAGCTCTCATTAGGAAAGTCTCTTATAATATCTTCACATGGATATAATTCAATCGAACAATTCAATTTTTCTGCTAATTCACACATATTTCGTAAGTATTGCAAGTTATCTTTCATAACTACTGTATTAATGATAACGTTTATATCTCTTTTATTGGCTAGATCAATAGATTCAATAACTTTATCAAATACTTTAATCCCTCGTTTTCTATCATGTAATTCCGCTTTTGGGTAATCAAGTGAGAGAAGGACATAGTCCAACCCTTCTAATCCATATTCCTTAAATAATTTGGGTAATAGATATCCATTTGTAGCGATACCATTCATAAAATCATTAATTATTCCTGTATGGTAAATGATTTCGGGTAAATCTTTTCTTAATGTAGGTTCACCACCAGTAAATGATAATGCCGGTACATTTAAATCTGCAATTTGATCGATTAAATTCTTAACTTGTTCAGTACTCATATCATTGTTTACATAAGATTCTGGGATGGTATGAATAGAGCAAAAGGGACATTTTGCATTACATCTTAATGTTAACTCGATCTGAGCAGAATAAGGAACCTTATGGTTTGTAAAATTATTTAAAAGAAAATTTCTAATATATTGAATCCATTTCTTTATTCTCATTCGAGGAATTTAACTTAGCACCATTATATGTCATTAAAATCTTAGATCAAGATTTAAAATTTTAAAGTAATTAAAAATATAACCAAGTGGTTATATAATAAGATGTTTTATAAAACTATTTTTTTATAAACCATTTTTAAAATAAGCAGGCTTGAGGAAAAGAGCGCATGATATGGTAATTGAGCTAGAAAACGGCTATGAGACAATTGTTGAGGAAAGAGGAAGTAATCTTTCCGAAGGACAGCGTCAATTAATCGCTTTTGCTAGAGCATTAACAGCTGATCCCCCCATTTTAATTTTAGATGAAGCAACTAGTTCAATAGATCCATATAGCGAGCTACTAATACAGCAAGCGTTAGAAACCTTGTTAAAAGGGCGAACTAGTATTTCCATTGCACACAGATTGTCAACAATTATAAATTCTGATCGAATTGTGGTGTTAGATAAAGGACAAATAATAGAACAAGGATCTCATCAAGAATTAATAAAAAAGGAAGAGCTTTACAAATATCTTTATGAAATGCCATTTAAAGATCCTTTCAAAAATACAAAGAATTAGATATATTTTCCAGAAAGGTAAATTTAGAGTCTGATTTCAATGAAAATTCATTTGAAATAATAAAAAGGAAATTAATTCCATTTAGTTATCTGGTTTTGTAACATCAGGAGAATTGAGCGAATTAGACAGTGAAGATTTTTAAACGAAAACGATAAATTACTATCATATAAAAAAGTATGATGAGATCCAAATTTTGTAATCGTAAAAAAAGGTCGCAGGCCATGAGAAATGACGGAGAAAAAAAAATCGAAACAGACAAGTTAATTAAAAAAATCAAGCGAATATCAGGAATCGCTCTTGGATTGTTATCTGCAGGAGAATGGGATAAACTGTGGGAAATAATTGAACAAGGAGAAGAATCAATTAGAAATTTTCCAGGAAATTTACCAAGAGAACTAGAAGAACCCCATTGTCAACTGTTAGACATTAAAGCGGATCTTGCTATTATCAGGGGCAATTTAATACTTTGTTTTGATACTGTTAATGAGCTTCTTACTGTTGCTGAAAATTGCGGTGTTAAGAAGTATGTTGCAAATGCTTTTAAGTTATTTGCAATTTATTATTGGAGGTCTGGTGATTTGGATAGAGCTCTTGAGTATTGCAATCGTAGTATTATCTTAATTGAAGAAACTGATTACAATAAGAAGGACTTATATTCACTATATTCTCGAATAAACGCATATTCGGTTGCCATGAGGGTTGCTATTGATAAGGGTATTTTAGAGCTCGCAAGAAATTATTTTGAGCGTTTAGAAAAAATTTATGAGTCAAGCACAGAGCCGATCCCTTTTAAAAACAGAGCCGATCCCTTTATCTCTATAATAAATTATCAATATAAATACAATAAGGGGCGTATCTTACAATTAAGCATGCGAGCTCGAGACAGGGTCATGGCAGAAGAATTATTTAAAGAAGTAATTGAAAGTACAAGTGATTCATTTCATAAAATTGAAGCTTTTATAGGACTGTGCGAATTATTGCTCGTTGAGCTGAAAATAACAGGTGAAATGAATGTAGTAAATGAGCTTAAACCTCAACTTGAGAAACTCACCGTTTTCGCACAAGAATTGAAATCGGATCGCTATTTAACAGAAGCTTACATTTTACAGGGTAAATTGGCATTACTCACATTTGATATAAAAACTGCACGACGTTTCCTGATTCAAGCCCAGCGCATTGCCGAAAACCAAGGATTTAAGGGCGTTGCTGGCGAAGTTGCACGCCTTCACGAAGACTTAACGGGAAAATTAGATACATGGAAACGCTTGGAAGAAACCAATGCTCCTCTTTCCGAACGTATTGAATTAGCAGGAATAGAAGATCATCTAAATGGTCAGTTTAGAAAGAGAATCATGAAATTGGAACAAGTTGAACAAAAGAAGGTTACCGTGTACAAGGATTTAAAAACGTGCTTGGTATGCAAGGGAAATGCGGGAGGGTTCAACATTTACGTGTGTCCCCAATGCAATTCAATTTATTGTAAAGGATGTGCGAAAGCCGTGGTTGAGATTGAAAACGCTTGCTGGACTTGCGAATCGCCCATTGACGTA
>JBHLMP010000079.1:9102-10724 GCA_048938025.1 Promethearchaeota archaeon | reverse complement strand
TACAGCAAATCTTCCAAAATTCTTTTTTATGATACGAATGAAGTCCCTAAAATTAATTATTTAGAGACTGATGTAAAGAAAATAACAAGAGCAAACTTTCAATCGATAACCCTGACCGCTGAGTTAGACAATTATACGTATGGAGATATTGAGGGTTATTTAACTATATACTCTAATTCTATTTACAATACTAAACAATCAGTAAACAAGACCTTAATATTTAGTAATGTTCTTTCAACTAATCTTTATAGATTGATATACGATCCTGAACAAACAGATCCATCTGGTTATGCTATGTTTTACATTTTACCAACCAACTCTAATTATACTAATCCTATGTCGCCCAGACAAGCTTTTGAAATTGTTAATAATCCACCAGAATTTCTAGAATCTAGCTCTTCTTTTAGTTATGAAGGTGGTACCGTAACTTTTGATAAAACTCATACAGATTTAGGGTCATATGTATATTCTGTAGATCAGGGAACTAAATTTAATCTTGAAATCGCTGTTTCTGATTCTGTTGATTATGAAGATGATAATGCAGATATGAGAATCTTTATAAACCTTTTCATTTGTTCTGTGTCAGAAGATGGTTTTATTATTATCATTTTTCCATCATCTATAGTAGTTAATGAGATTAATTATCAATCTACTTCAGATAAACACGTAGGGTCTTTTACAATTCCAAATACAATGGAATATAATTCAATTGCTGGTACAAAGTCTAAATCCACAGCAGCCAGTTTTGATATGTCCACCAATAAGGGATATTTAGGGATTTTATTAATTACAGTTTACGATAGTGAAGGCGGATATGAAGAATTTGTAATTATCTTGAAAATATCTGAAAAACCATTAGATATATTTATGATTATTTTAATCGTTATAGCAATAGCTGCAGTTGTAGTTGTAGTTAGCCTTGGAATTTATTTTACACGAAGGAATAAATATAAAAGAGTTTCTCGACCTGAGGATCAAGAATATTATTACCAAACATCAGTGGAGGATCAGTGGAAATCATATAGTACTGATGAAACTTATCAACCCATTACATCATTACCGGAGACACAACAAACTAAAGGGATCTTTTGTCCATTTTGTGGGCATCATTTAGAGAGCCCTAAAAAATTTTGCCCACACTGTGGAGAATCCCTCTCATTTTTTGTAAAATAATGAAAAAATACTATTTAAAAAACATTTTTTTAATTTTATTATTTTTATAAGACTAAAACTTTTCCGTCTTTTTGTCCTATATATGCCCTAGAAACCATATTTATAAAAAATCCTGTGTCAACAACCCCGGGTAGAGGTAAAATTTTTTCATTTAGTTCTGAAGGATTATCTATTATTCCAAAATCTACATCTATTATAAAATTACTATTATCTGTAATTAATGGTCCACTTTTTGACTGTGCCATTCGAAGAATGGGTTTTCCTCCCATTTTTTTTAATTTTTTCATTAATGGAACATAAGCCATAGGAATCACTTCAATTGGCACTCCTTTTTCCCAATTCGTACCCAATTTTTCCGAATTTTTTCTAAAATCTGCGATAATGACTAAATTTTTAGAATTCGAGGCTAAAATCTTTTCTTGAACTAAACAACCTCCTCCTCCTTTAAT
>JBHLMP010000079.1:0-9002 GCA_048938025.1 Promethearchaeota archaeon | reverse complement strand
ACTTCCCTATTTAAATTTTATATTTAATAAATAATTTGAACTATTAAAAATTAAAAGGGATATTAAACAATGGTAAAAGAATTGAATGAAGTTTGGATGATAGATTATGCTAGAACAGCTTTTTCACGTTCTAGGCCAAGAGAACCAGAAAGAGACGTGTTTGGGGAAATTAGATCCGATGTACTTCTTGGTACATTGATTAACAAATTTTTTGAACAAAAATTATTAGATAAAGGCATTGAAAAGAAAGATATGGATGAAGTGACTGTTGGAACTGCGATGGGGGTTTATGAAAATTGGACTTATGGTGGACGACTTCCTTGTTTTATAGCTGAAATGCCAGCAGAAGTACCAGCCCTATTTGTTGATCGACAATGTGGATCAGCGGGATCGGGTTTACATGTAGGTATTATGGAAATTATGTCTGGCTTTAGTAAAATCTGTATGGCGACGGGTGTGGAACATATGACTCGAGTTTCTATGCAAAATGATTGGATTCGACCAAATTTGGATATGATTAATAAAAAAAGTCCTTATTATAGACCTCAATATGACTTATTAACAACTATTAACATGATTCAAACTGCGCAGAAGTTATATGAAGAAGAAATGCCTGCATTTACAAAAGAAGATCTAGATAAATTTGGGGTAAGATCGCATAATTTAACCGTTAAATATACAGAAGAGGGTTGGTTTAAGGGAGAAATTATTCCAATCGAAGCACATGCTGAAGGAAATGTAGAAGAACCAATGATGGTTGATAAAGACATGGCCGCAAGAAAATCTAATCTAGAAGGTGTTGCTGGATTGCGTCGATTATCAAAAGCTTTTTTTCTAGAGAAGAATGGAGGCAAAAATGGATATAAAGAAAGAGAAGGTACTACTGAAGGTGTTATTACAGCTGGTAATTCTTCACCTTTAAATGCAGGTGCTACTGCATGTGTTGTGATGGATGCTAAAGAAGCTGAGAATAGAGGACTTAAACCAATGGCTAGGATCGTTTCTCTTGGTTGGGCGGGAGTAGATCCATCCGTTATGGGTAGAGGTCCTGTACCCGCAACTGAAATGGCTTTGAAATATGCTGGTTTAAAAGCTGACGATATTGATTTTTGGGAAATTAATGAAGCATTTACAGTAGTCACCTTAAATTGTATGAAAGCATTTAACATACCTGAAGATAAAGTCAATGTTATGGGGGGGGCTACAGCTATTGGTCATCCTTTAGGATCAACAATGGTAAGATTACCAGGAACATTAGCTCGAATCTTAAAGGATAAGAAAGCCAAGTATGGCTGCGCCAATGCTTGTTGTGGAGGAGGCCAGGGAGTAGCGGTTATATTGGAAAATCCTGAAGCATAACATGCTTTGAGATCTTTATAAACTCCTTTTTTTTTTCATTAATTGTTTAAAAAATTCAACTTGCTTTGATATTCTTAAAATAATTTTAAGGTTATGACTAATCTTAGAAATATTTAAATATTAACCTATAACAAATTAACTTACAAAAAAAATCAAAATCAATGTGAAATCAAAATGACAGTTTATAAAAGTATTCAGTTAGTAGGAACTTCTGATAAGAATTGGGCTGATGCAGTTAAAAATTGCTACGATGAAGCAAAAAAATCTCTACGTGGAATAAGAAACATCCAGATTATTGAATCCGACGTGAAAATTAAAGAAGATATTGATAAGCTTATCTACAGGGTAAGAGTCCAAGTTAATTTTCAATTAGAGAGATAACCTATTATTTAATCTACAAATTTTTTTTTCATTTTCTATTATTTTTTAGTTTTTGATAACCATATTTCCAAAAGAATATTAATTTCATAAAAAAATTTTAAATATTCTTATTTGTTAAAATTAAATTGTAATTTTGTTTACTTATATTTTAAATATTTTAAAAAGGTGTTAAAATGTTTCAGTTAGAAGATATCTTAGATTATCTTTCGGATCCAGTTGTATTTAGATATGTTATTGGAGGAATTATAGTGTTTGTGATTATCATTATTTGTTGCATTATACATAATAAATTAATAAAAAAATAATTAGTTAGTCTTCTGAAGTTTTCTTTAATTCATCTAATAAAATCCTAACTTGAGTTCTTGCTTGAAGAGCATAAGAAAAATTCGGATCAATCTTCAAAGCTTTTTCATATTGATGTAAAGCATGCTCAAAATCACCTTTTGCTTCATAGATTAAACCAATGTTATAATGACAATGTTTATAATCAGGTTTAATTTTGATTGCTTCTTCATAAGCTCTTTCTGCCTTTTCTATTTTTCTCAGATTAAAGTAAGCAATTCCAAGATTATAGTGAGCTCTATAATCATTAGGATCAATCTCAGTTATTCTTTTGAAATGATTTTTCGCTTTTTTATATTCTAAAACATAATCATCATTAAGGTATCCTCCATAAGAAAATAGTGTATTTATTAGCTCTTTTTTGATTTTTTCAGAATTAGGGAATTTCTTATAGAGCTCTTCTAAAATTTTTAAAGATTCTTCGAATTTTTCTTTTTTTTTCAATTCTTTTGCTTTTTCAATTAAAATATCAATATCTCCCATTATCTCTTAAAAACAGGTATTATTAATCTTAAATCTTAATTAAATATCATTTTCATACCAAATATATTTTGATTTCTTAGCTCCAATTTTTAAAAATACACTCCTTAATGCTCCATCAGAGTCGGGGCATATATAGTAAACTTTATCATTTTTCAAAGTTCTTTTAATGTATAATTGGAGCTCACGAATGATTTGCTCTTCAATCCCTTTTTTATATGAATCTTCTTTTCTTGTTAAAATCTGGTGTATAATAACGCGTTCATTACCTAAATAATCTCTAAATATTGTATATGTACCCCAACCAACCACTTTCCCATCTTCTTTAGCTACTATCATAGAATTTCGATATTTTAGGTCTAATAGTCTCATGTTCAATTCTTTTTCAAATTTTTGCCAATGTGAAAAAAAATAGGACTTATTCTCAATAAAATCTTCAAAAATTTCCTTTAAAGCTTCTTTATCTAATCGAGGGTCATATCTATCAATTATTAACATGATTTTCTCACATAAAGAAATGTTCTCTTAATTATTAAACTAATATTTTTTCTAATGAATAATGGTTTTATAAGATTTTTTTTCTCTGCTTTTTAATTATTCTTTAATAACAACTCTTTTTTATTTTATAGTATAATAAAAAGTGATCTAAAATGAGAAATAAGACAAAAGTTTCATCGAAGAACACTAAGAAAATATTTATTCCATTAAAAAAATTGAATAAAGAGCTAATTATTCCTCAACCTTCAAAACTAGGTGATGCGGGCTCTGATGCTCGTATTATGGGATTTAAGAAAATATTTAGTGAAAATGGTAAACGTGAGTTAGTTGATATTAAAACTGATGCATATTGCTTAAAACCATTAGAGAGAATTGCATGTACTTTAGGGTTTTCTACTGCGATTCCTGAGGGATATTATTTTAAAGTTGTCCCTCGAAGTGGTTTAGCTTTATGGGAAGGGATCTCTATTGTAAATAGCCCTGGAACAATTGATGCAGGATATAGGAACGAATGGATGGCTATTGTAGTAAATCTTTCAAATAGAGAAGTTACTTTAAAGCAAGGAGATCGAATTTGTCAAATAATTCTTGGAAAAATGCATAATTTTGAGTTTATTGAAACTGAAGAGTTACCTGCTTCTGAACGTGGCTTAGGAGGATTTGGATCAACAGGTAAAGAATGAATTTCTGGCTTCTCTGCCGAAATTGAGTTAAGCAAAGAAATTTAGTTATGAAAACCTAATAACTATTTAATTTATTTTATAGATATTGCATAAAAATAAACTTCTTAAAATTTTATTTATTTCTTGTATTATTATTGTTAAATTCTATTATAGGTATTAATTTTGACTAATACTAAAGAATACACCTTAACTCAACCTATAAAAGCAAGTGAAAATCAGCTAAAAGATCACTTTCTTTATAAAATCTTAAATCCGGAGAGTATTTGTATTTTTGGAGCAAATAATAATCTTTTAAGTACAATGGGATCAATGCAAATGCGAAATATTAAATCTGGATTTAAAGGAAAGATTTATCCAATACACCCTAAATTAGAGGAAGTACAAGGTTTTAAAGCCTATAAATCTGTTTTAGATCTTCCTGATATCCCTGATTTAGCTTTTATTATATTACCACCACATATTGTTCCTCAAGTTTTAGAAGAATGTGGGGTGAAAGGAATTAAATGGGCAATAATAACATCTGGAGGTTTTAGGGAAAGCCGCCTCTCAGATGGAAGTATCCTGTCTGAAAAAATTGACGAAATTGCTAATAGATATAAAATAAGATTCATTGGTCCTAATTGTTTAGGAGTATATAGTGGCTGGTATGGAGGCAATACTAATGAACATTACTTGATGACATTTTGGCCATATTTTGTACCTGATTTGGGAAAAGTATCCATTATCAGCCAATCTGGCACTATTGCTGCGCAAACTTTCTGGCAAGCAAAAAATATAGGTCTTAAAATTGGCAAATCTATCTCTATAGGGAATGAGCGAAACATTGACATGGTTGACATTTTAGAATTCTGTAAGGATGATCCTCAAACAGATGTAATTGGATTATATATTGAGGAAGTCAAGCGTGGCAAAGAATTTATCAGATTAGCACGTGAAATTACATCTAAAAAACCAATAATAGGAATATACGCAGGTGGAACAGAAGCAGCAACTAGATCAATTTTGAGTCATACAGGAGCAATTGCTGGAGATAGTAAAATTTATGACGGTGTTTTCAAAGAAACAGGTATTATTCCTACTAATTCTGTTATCGATTTTCTATATTACCTTAGAACTTTTTCATATGCCCAATCATATCATCTTTTTCCAAAAGGAAAGCGAGTTGGAATTATAACTTCATCTGGTGGTTCTGCTACATTAATGACAAAAACATGTGAATTATATGGCTTGGAAATTCCTGAATTTTCTAGAGAATTACAAAAGGAAATATCGAATTACATACCTCCTACCGCTAGCGGGTCTAATCCAATTGATATAACCTTTTTTGAGAATTTTTATGAGTTTTTTGTAACACTTCCTAAATTAATAATAAATTCTGGTGAGGTTGATTGCCTAATTTTTGATGGTGTGTGGGATTTTGGGGAAATAATCAATATGATAGAAAAGTCCGAAATTTCCGTTGAAAAAATGATTAAAAATTTCTCAAAAATCTTTTATCCTGCTTTCCTCAAGCCAATAATTCGATTAACTCGTAAAAATTCGATTCCTATGTTTTTTTGTGGACCACAATTATATTCTTATGCTTTATATAAAGAATTTCTAAACCGAGATATTCCAATATTTGAATTATGGGATGAGGCACCTAAATGTATGAGTGTGCTTGTGAAATACTCAGATTATCTCAATAAGAAAAATTAGGTTGATAATAGTTTGAATGAAATCGATATAAATACTGTAGAGAGTCATTTTTTATATTCCTTTTTAAATCCTAAAAGTATTGCTATTTTTGGTGCAAATAATGAGTATATAGGTACAATGGGGGCAATGATGCTACGTAACATAATTTTTGGTGGGTTTCCAAAAGAAAAGATTTTTCCTATCCATCCTAAATTAGATAACATTCAAGGTTTAAAAGCATATAAAAGTGTATTGAATTTACCTCATACTCCCGATTTAGCTCACATTATTCTAAAACCGAGTATAGTGCCTCAAGTTTTGGAAGAATGCGGGCAGAAAGGTATCAAGCGTGCTATAATCACTAGTGGAGGTTTTCGGGAGGTAGGGAATGAAAATTTATACAAACAAATAATTGAAATTGCCAAAAAATATAGTATTAGGTTTATAGGACCTAATTGTCTTGGAATATATAATGCATGGTATAGATATCCAGAATTTAAAACATGCTTTAATACGATGTGGATTTATGAAACTCCTGAAAGAGGGAATATATCACTCATAGCTCATTCTGGAACCATAGCTTCCCATATATTTTGGGTATGTAAGGAGATTGGAGTAAAGATTGGGAAATCATTTTCAATAGGAAATGAGGATGACATTGACATAGTTGATTGTTTAAGTTATTTAGAAGATGATCCAGAGACAAGTGTAATTGGATTATATATTGAAGAAATTAAGAGGGGAAAAGAATTTATTAAGTTAGTAAAGGAAATTTCTCCTAAAAAGCCAATTGTAGTAATTTATGCAGGAGGTACAAAAGCAGCAACCAGATCGATAATGGGTCATACTGGGTCGATGGCGGGGGATGATAACATATTCGAAGCTGTATTTAAAGAAACAGGTATCGTTTCTACATTTTCGATCAAAGATTTTATGTATTACTTAAGAACTTTTTCGAGTGGAATTCTTCCTAAAGGAGACAGGCTAGGGATTTTAACTGATTCTGGAGGGTGTGGTGCAATGATGGCAAAAGCCGCTGAAAAATTTGGTTTGAAAGTTCCGGAATTTTCAGATGAATTAAAATCGAAGCTAAAAGATTATGTTCCAGATATTGCTATTATTGATAATCCTTTAGATTTAACTTTCTCATTTGGAGTACATAATAAATATATAAAAATTCCAAAACTCATGATTAACTCAGGTGAAATAGATGGTATAATTATTTATGCTGCTTGGGGAATTCAAGAAGTGTTAGATGTTATAAAAAAGTCTGGTGGGGAAATCCCTGAGGCATTTCGTCAAATGAATAATGAAATGATGAAAACAGCTTATTTAAAGCCAATGCAAAAATTTATTCGCAAAAAATCTGTTCCAATTTTTTATATTTGCCCACAAGGATATTCTAATGATTGGGTTAGAGAGTTCATTAATGCAAATATTCCTATATATGATTTATGGGACATGCCAGTAAAATGTTTTTCTGCCTTAGCTAAATACTCGTATTATAGAAAGAAATTTCTTAATCATCAATTATAACATATTATAATATTAGCCTTCTTATTTGTATACTTTCCAGTAATTATATATATAAAATTTATCTATATTTAATAGAATTATTTAATAAAATTAGATAATTGATAAGAATTTCATATAGTTATAATATTATAAAGTGTGGATATATCCTTGCCTATAGAATTTTATAATCCCCCCTCTGCTCTCCTCGCATCTGGTTCTAAAATAGGAGTTGAAATTGGAGGATCTAAAAGTATTCTTAGTATTGACAGTACTCATAACTTATATAGTGAGGGAAATATTTTTACTGAACTAAGTTGGGGTGAATTTTATCATGAGGAGGGATTAGAAGATCAAATTGATACATTTACTACTAAAGAGTTTGATTCTGTTCGTGAAGATCCCCACGCATTAATAAATACTATTGTTGAAAGCATATATAATATAATTAACAATGAAAAACTCTTTTATGGGATTGCAGATTTTGAAGTAGATGCCTTCCTCAATCAAAATACTATTATCCCCGG
The DNA here is from genome assembly GCA_048938025.1 of Promethearchaeota archaeon. Lineage (GTDB taxonomy): Archaea > Asgardarchaeota > Lokiarchaeia > Sigyniarchaeales > SOKP01 > Loki-b32. The sequence continues at coordinate 1,543 of JBHLMP010000079.1, read as the reverse complement.
ACTCAAATTAGATTATGAAATTATAAATAAATTACTTAAGGCTCATAAAGAAACAAGGGATGAAAATTTATTTCCCCCTATATTATCTGATGCAAAGGGAAGTAAAAGGATCAAAGTAGAGTTTCAAGGTGGTAAAAGGAGAAATCTACATTTATACGGTTTTAGATTAGAAGATTATGCTAATAGATTGAGATTAGCTAAGGGTTTTGTTACTGGTGTAGTTTGTACTTCTCAAGGAGCAGCTAATTTATACATTTTAAGTGATAATATTATTTTCCAAGAAGAAAAAGCTCCTGAACTTCATATAGATGAGGATAATTTATCTATAATAGAATTAGGAATACAAAGAAAATTGCTGTTTCCAATTAGCTGGTTTAGAATTGATGTTGGAATTAAAGCTTTAGAAACATTAGAGCTTTGGGATGATATAAAAGATCATGCAAAACTAAAAAAAGCTCTAGAACATTATGACAAATACATAACTTCTTTAGTTTATAAAAAGTTTAAGCTGGTCGCGTCAACCGAGAAGATAGGTACTGATATGAATGAAGATTTCTATAATATGACCCCTAATGAAAGAAAGAAAGCTTTAAAGGACATGGCCTCAGCTATAAAAAAATTAACAGAATTATATAAAAAATAGAGTTTGATTATTCTTTTAATATTCTTGGTGCTTTGAAATATCCGTCTTTTTTATGTTGTGCATTTTTAGTTGCTTCTTCATTTGTAAGGCAATTCCGAGGAATATCTTCTCTAAAAACATTTTGTAACCCATCTATTGGGTGGGTAGTAGGCTTTATATTATCGGTATCTAAAGCATTTAATTTTTTAAAATAACTTAGAATCTCATTTAATTGTTTCGCTAGTTTTTCCTTTTCTTCAACTTTCAAATCTAATAAAGCCAATTTTGCTAAGTGATCAATTAATTCTTTAGTGAATTCTTTTTTTTCTGACATCTAGATTCTTTTAATTAAATGTAATTAATTGATTTCAATGATTCATTATTTATTAATGAATAGAACTTAATTTGAGAACTCTATATTATATAATAAGAAGAATTATTTAACATTGTTTTTTACAATAATTATGACAGATAAAGAGGATCTAAGATTAGAAATTCCTACACATGCCTATATTGCCCTTGCCAGAAGGGGAATGGAGGAGATTTCCTTGGATCAATGTTTTTTAGAGAATTGTGATAATCAAGATATTAATTTATTGGAACCCTTTAAGAAAGAAGAATTTGAAGATGAATTAAAACACATCAAAAAAATTTATATCAAGTGTAAGAAATGTGGTGGTAATTTTATTCTAAAATTCGAGACGATAAAAAACGTAGCAAAATCGACTAAATCTAAAGAAGAAGAACCCTTATCAATGGGATTAGTATCTGCACTTGATGAAAATGGTAAAAATTTAGGACAGATAGGGTACTTTTAAATAAAATCATTAGTTTAAAAGATCTGGTTATTTACTTTTCGTTCCTTTATCTTTGAATTTTGCACCTTCTTGTTCTTCTTTAAATTGTTTGACAGGTTTATTA
>JBHLMP010000001.1:0-138365 GCA_048938025.1 Promethearchaeota archaeon | reverse complement strand
GATTATATGCTCATCTCAAAAAGTCTTGTCAATGAGAGTTGAAATACAGTTAAAAAAAAATTTATAAAAATAATCATTAATAAATAAGAAATGAAAATAAGGAATTTAAAATTCTTTAAAAATTGGTTCTAAGTACGTCTATTGTGTAAGTTTTTATAGTCATGAGATTTTCATAATAAAATAAGAATAGTTTTTATCGTTCACATATTTCTGTAATTAATAAATTATCTAACAGATGGAAATGGTCATTCGAGATAACAATTTCTCTTCAAATAGACTTCGGATAATTGCAACAATATTATTAATTCTTACTACGCTGCTATGGGGCACTTCTTTTATAATCACTAAAAAGGTTACTCAAGAAGTTCCTATTTTTCTTTATCTGGGTTTAAGATTTCTAATTGCTATTATTGGATTATTCCCATATTTTGCTAAAATAAAACAAGTTAATAAAAGAATTTTAATATGGGGAACTATAACTGGATTTATTTATTATCTTGCAATCGTATTTCAAACAATAGGACTGCAAACAACAACAGCAGGAAAAGCAGCCTTTATTACCGGGTTGAGTACAATAATGGTTCCATTTATAGCATGGCTAGGATTCAAGCGATCCTTAAATAAAAGGATATGGATTGCAGTTTTTCTATCCATAATTGGTATGGCATTTCTTTTATTAGAAGGTGAAGCAGGTATAATTATTGGTGACATTTTAGTGTTAGTATGTGCTGTTTTATATGCAATATTTATAATATTGAATGATAAATATGTAAATCTTGTAGATATATACTTGTATTCTATTATTCAATTATTGATTATTAGTTTACTCTGTTTTGGAAGTTCTTTTTTAATAAATGAATCATATAGCTTCTCATCAATTGAGTTAGGTTACTGGTTGGTAATTATTTACATGGGGATAGTTGTTACCACAGGAACTTTTATTTTTCAAAATTGGGGGCAACAACATCAAGGTCCTGCTCAAACAGCTATAATTTTTACTCTTGAACCTGTTTTTGCCCTTTTTTTTGCTTCATTTATAATTGGAAATGAAACTATGACCATATTAGGCTGGATTGGATGTGGTTTAATTTTTATATCAATCCTAATAACGGTTCTAAGAATTGAAGAATATAATAAAAATAAAAAAAATAATTGATATTTAATTAAAGCTTTGAATTACTTTTTTTTCATATTTAATCCACAACAACTAAAACCCCCTTCAGAACAAGCACCAGTTTCTTCATCAGCACAATTACAGGATTTAGTCACTTTCAGTTCAAGTCCACATTCTTTACAAACCAAAACGTCTCCTTTTTTCAAATCATGACAAGACATTATATTATCACCAATTATTTTATATGAATACATTGAATATTGTAATTCAAAAGTTTAAAAATATTGGGCTTTTAATTTAAAGATGCTGTTAATTTCTTTATGTTTATTTTAATTATTAAAAAATCAAATACACTAATTTTGAGATTTTTAAAGATGTAACATTAACTTATAAAAAAAATCTATTAGGTTATCCTCTCATTTTTCTCTTAGATAATCATATAGCACTGCCAAGTCTAATTTGGTTATTTTTAAATTAAAGTCTTAATGAAGTTTAAAAATTTTAAAATAGTTTCGGTTAAGTCCCGACAAATTTTTGCTTAAATGATTATTTGAATAAATTTAAATAAATAGATTTTTACTATATTATAAGTAAAGGGTTGGTATTAAGAAAATATTCTCCTTTATAATATTTAGATTAAAAATTATGTTAACAGTTTAATATAACTTTTGTGAAATAGAGCATGACCGCGCAAAAAATAAAAGCAAAAGAATTATATATTTGTAAAAAGTGCGGTAATGTAATGATAACAAGAAAAATTGCCAATAACAATTCTGAAGAGAAAAAATTTGAGACTGTACTCCAATGTATTGTATGTAGGTATTGGATTCCTTTAGAATAAATCTTTATTTTTCTGTTCTTTTTATAAATTAATTTGATCCTTTTTGAAAATAACCCAATTATAGAAATTGAATCTTAAATTTATATCTATCTTATTTTTAATAAAAATGTAAAGAAGTGAAGGGAAGAAGAAATTCGAGCAATTAGAAAAAAATCAGGGAGAGAATTAAACTCATCAAAGAGTTTAATAGAGGGCGAAATCCAATGTTAGCTCAAATTATCTTGTTTTTTATTTCCCTTCCTATAGTATATAGGTTTATCCTCTTATAAAAATAATGCGATTATAAATTATTTATGTTTCAATATCGAGAACATATTAATTTTAGAATAAGCATTTTTGCTAAAGGAGAGAGGATTTAAATTTATTCTAAAAGAGAAGCAATTTTAATTTTCAATCCATCCTCAGCAGCAATGACATTTCTAATGTTAGTTTTTTGTTTTAGCTTGTTAAGTTGGCTTGGCACGAAGTTAACAGAAGAACGAGGACCATCCATATAAGAGCCAAAATGGGTTATAATTAGTCCATTAAGAGGAGGGTCAATTTTATTAAGATATGGAATTACTTCATCAGTACATAAGTGCCTCTTGCAAGTAACGGAATTTGGTCTTAATAAGTTAAGGATTAGAATATTTACTCTGGAAAATTGTTCAGAAAAACTGTCATATACCATAGTATCACTCGCAAACGCTAATGAATAATTTTTTAGTTTAAATATTACGCCAAATCCTTCATTATTGGGGGTATGAACGACTTTAGTGCCAATTATTTCAATACCTTTGTAATTATATTTGCTTCCAGCTTTAAAAGGGATTATCTTTTCAAGCATGTTTAAGTGATAATTAGACGTTAACTTTAGTACTTCATTTGTAGTAATTAAGGTCCCTTTTTTGAAGTAATTATAATTTTTATCATGTAATATTTCCCTAGAACTCTCAATTAAAGCGCTTAAATCATTATAATGATCAACATGAGCATGAGTTACAATGAATAATTCTGTTTTGATTGGATCTTCTTTATATTGATTTATTCGCACAATTGCTCCTGGCCCAGGGTCTATATGAGATTGAATCCCATTGAATTTATATAATATACCTCCAGTGGCTCTATATTGCGTTCTTATATGATGTCTCCCGCCACCAGACCCTAAAATAACAAGTTCATCCACTTCCATGCCCTCCATTCCCACTATAAATAGTTCAGTATTTAATTCCTTTCTTTATTGTTTTTGCTAATATTTCAAATGGTTTTTCAACACCATCACCAGTTTTAGCAGAGGTTTTAACATATTTAATCATATTAAAAGCATTTTTTATATGAATGGCACTTTCATCATCGACTGCGATAGCATCCTTGAGGTCAAGTTTAGTACCAACAAGTATTATGGGTAAATTCATATCATGTAATCTTATAATATTAACCCATTGTAAAATATTATTGATTTTTGGCATCCTTGTAATATCAAATAAAAGGAGAGCTCCCCTAGCACCCATTACATAACTTTCAATTAAATGTCTAAATCTTTCTTGACCCCCTAAATCCCACAATTGCAACATGCAATATGTATTGTTAAATTCAATTTCTTTAATGAAGAAATCCACACCTACCGTTTCAATAGTAGAATCATCAAAGAATCCATCTACATATCTACGGAGCAATGAGGTTTTTCCTACACCCCCGTTACCTGCAACTAATATCTTAAATACAAACGCCCGGCGCGTTTCATTCATCAGAATTTACCTAAGGAATCATATTAATTTTAAAAGTGGTATTAATTAAGTGATAGAAATAAATACCCCTATTTATTTTAATCTTAAAAAGTTCTTAATCTTCAAATTCATTATCTAAAATTTCATCAATTTGAGTTAAAATATTGGCTAATTCAACATACAATAGGTTTTGAATTTTTTTTTTAGAAAAGTCATTATTAATGATGTATTTATCGACCGTATTTTTTGCTATCTCTTCTCCTCGTTTTCCTAATTCTACTAAAATTTGATGATTCTGATTAGAAGGGTTGAACTTTTTAATAGGAATATTAAAGGGAATTTTAAAGATATGTCTTGAACTTTTCATTATCTGGACTTGATTTGTTATTATCTTTGAATTTAATATGCTTGACAAATAATATGCCTCATCAAGACTTTGAGTAGCATAAAAACTCAAATCTCCTGTTATTATGAAATTCCCTTGTACAACTGCAGAATTTAATACTGACCCGGAGTTATTGTAGACCACTTTAATTTCTGAGAGTTGCCTACTATTAATCAATTTCGACCATCGATTTAAGTTATCCATTAAAGATTTATTTTTTGTGGTTTGTTTCTTATAAGTCAAATATTTTTCATTGATTTTATCATAGAAGCATTTAGCATGTTTAGATAAACTTGAATACTTAAAACTAAGATTTTTTTTTACGAGTGGTAGAAAAACATAATAATAATCATATACAAGAAATTTTACCAATTCAGTACTTTTAATTACTTTAAAAATATAATCTTTTTCAACAAATTCATCTTTAAATTCATTTTTATTCCATGGTAATTTGGCTCTTTTGAAAATTCTTTCATCTGGATTAATTTTTACTAGTTTATCATCTGCTTCCTTATATTTAACGAATATCAAATTTCTAGGGTTTAAATCTGCACCCTTGTGAAATAATTTTTTATAGTAACTAGGTTTATTATAGAGTAATTCGTCATATCTTTCTTTTAGTATAAATTTTTTTGTATATCTTTTCTTACCTTTTATCTCAACACTATAAGGGATTAAATGATTAATCTTTTCTTCTTTTAGTTCTATATCAGAAAAATAATTAATATTATTGGTTTTATCTTCAATTGTAAAGTGTAAAGAAGGGATCTTTTTTTCATAATATTTAGATTCAAATTTAGATTTTTGAGCAAATATACAAATAAAATCGATGTTAAAAATCGTTTCAATTTTTTTATCAAAAGTCCAAATTTTTAAATTATAAAACCCTTTGAAATTACGAAATTTAGAAGCATGAGAACCAGTAATTACACCTTTGGTAATTACTAAAAATATTATTCCATTGTTCTTCAGATATTTCTTATTGGCATTATAAAAAAAGAGAGTAGAGATTTCCAAATTTAAAATATTTTTAGGATCTGGTTTTATTTCTAAATTTTCTGCTAAAGATTTAATTTGTTTCTGATAATGTACTGATTCAATGTCTCTATAGGTATACCATGGAGGATTTCCTATTATTAAATCGTATTCTCTATCCAACTTACTCCCTTCTTGAAATAAAAAATCTAATACATGCACATTGAATTTGATTAAAGGATAACTTTCTCCTAGTATATATAAAAAGTTAACTTTGGAAATATAAACGGAGATTGGGTTAATATCACATCCATATATTTTATTTATTGCTGAGATTTTTTCTTCATTACTCCTATCTTGCGATATTATGTATCTTAAAATTTCAACTAAAAAATTCCCAGAACCACAGCAAGGATCAAGAACAATATCTCCAAATGAATAAGTTTCGTGGATCATTCTTTTTACTAAAAAAGGAGGAGTGTAATATTCACCAGTTTTATGTCTAATCACAGGTGATATAATTTTTTGCGTTAAATAATCAAAATAGTATTCAGGGTCAATGCTTAAGTTTGAAACTTGATTTGCCAATATTTCCACAAGTTCACAAAAAGCATTTATATCTTCTCTGATAGATAACGATAATATTGGTTCAAAATAGTCAAATTCAAAAATCTCAAGATTCTCGTAAAGTTCTTTTACTTTATCTTTTATTATTTTATATTTATCCATTGGATTTTTTTGATCAAATAATAGATTTGTATTATTTAGGATATATTTATAAATAAATTCAAGACTTAATAGATAAACTAAAGAAAACGCAATATATAGCTTTAAATTTACAAATTTATTACCATATATCTTTTCAAAGTCTTTGCGCCATTTATAAAATCTCTTATCATTATGAATTTTGTTTTTTACTAAGATTTTTTCTAATTGCTTTAATTTATTATTTATAAGTTCTATATCCATGTCTTTAAATTCATTTATGGTTGATTTATTGCCCAAAAATTAAAACTCCTTTTTCATAGTTGCCTTAAATAATCAATGAATTAATATTTAAATATTAATTAAATATTTGTATATTATTTAATAATCAACAATAAAAAGTATAATTGTTAGTTTGACCTCAACTGAAATTAAAATCTCAAAAAAATTTGAGAAGGGAATTTTCTTTTCTTGTGAGATGTGCGGCGATTGTTGCAGGGGGTTGAAAGAAGGTGAAGTTTACCTCTACGAAGATGATATTAAAAGGTTAGCTAATCATTTAAATCTGAAGGGAAAATCTGGTTTGAGTGAATTTACTAGGAAATATTTGAAAGTAATAAATGAAAGTTTCTTTTGGAGGGATCCGAAAACTAAAAAAGGTAAAACTTATCAATATAAGACTTTAGGATTTAAATTTACAGGTGATGATGAACATTGTCATTTTTTAAAGGATAATAAATGTTCTGTTCATAAAGCTAGACCTTTCCAATGTAGAGCTTTTCCTATTGGTTGGAATATGCTTATAAATAGTTTAAGAAACTTTAAAGACTATTCAAATAAATGTCCCGCTCTTCAAAAATCTCTTGAGAACCAAGGATATTTTTACTCTAAAGATGAGATTATAAAATGGGCAAAACAAGAATATGAGATGGAGAAGAATTATTTCATGAAAATGAAGAAAAATGATTTTAATATATTTAAAGTATATAAATTTCTACCTAATGATATAACTAATAAGTAATTTACAGTTCTTCTTTATAATTACGAAAAGTCAAGATTATCTTATACTAATTATTAGAATAATTAATATTAATTCAACTTTATATTATTCATAAGATTGCGAAAATTTAGTGTTTATAAGAGGTCTCAAATTGAAAATAGGATTGTTTTTATGCGACTGTGGGAGAAATATTTCTGGGGTTATAGACAATAATAGATTAATCGAACACTTCAGCAATTATCCAGAGATCCATGTTATTGGAGATCAGTACTTATGTTCAGAATTAGGTTTAAATAAAATTATTGAAGAGATTAAAGAAAAGAAAATTGATCGTGTTGTTATTGCTGCATGTTCGTTTAAATTACATGGGCTTTTATTTCGGAAAACTATTGAAAAAGCAGGTATTAATCGATTTTTAATATCTTTCGCAAACATAAGAGAACAAAATTCATGGGTTCATGCTAATGAACCAGAAAAAGCTACAAAAAAGGCAATCGATCAAATTAATATGGCAATAGAACAAGTTAAACTTTTAAAACCTTTAGAAGTCCAATATTCAGCTGTATTACCATCCTGCTTAATAGTTGGAGGAGGTATTGCGGGGATAAAGGCAGCTCTGGTTATTGCAGATGCCGACTATAAGGTGTATTTAGTAGAAAAGGAACCTACTATAGGGGGTCATATGGCTCTTTTCGATAAAACTTTTCCTACTTTGGATTGTTCAATTTGCATTCTTGGACCATTGATGACAGAAGTTAAAGATCATCCCAATATCGAATTATTAACATATTCTGAGGTAGAGAAAGTCGAAGGATATGTTGGTAATTTTGAAGTATCTATAAGAAAAAATCCTCGGTTTATAAAAGAAGAAAATTGTGTCGGTTGTGTTGATATATGTCGCAGTGTGTGCCCTATTGATGTAGAGGATACATATTTCCCAAGAAAGGCTATAGATGTTCCATATCCACAGGCTATTCCCCTCTTTCCGAATATCTTAGAAGAATACTGTATTGGTTGTAAAGCATGCCAACAAGCTTGTAATGATCGAGATGCAATAGATTTTGATCAAAAACCTGAAAAAATAGATATAAATGTAGGTACTATAATTGTTGCCACAGGTCTTAAAACATTTGATCCTTCGTTATTAGGAGAACTTAATTATCAAAAATATCCTGATGTAATTACAACAATGCAAATGGAACGATTATTTAACAATGATGGTCCCACACATGGAAGAGTTATAAGGCCTTCTAATGGTCAAACACCAAGAAATGTATCTTTTGTATTATGCGTTGGATCAAGAAATAAAAAGATTCATCATGAATATTGTAGCCAAGTTTGTTGTAATGTAGCAATAAAGCAAGCAATCTTACTAAAAAAAGAATATCCCGGTATAAAAATTAATATTTATTACACCGATATTAGAGCAGTGGGTAAAAATTGCGAAGAATTCTATAATAGATCACGTGAAGTTTTTGGAGTAAGATTTATTGAAAGTAATATATCAGCAATATTAAAGAGTGATACATCTGAAGAGTTAATTATTCGAGGAGAAGATGTTATTGAAGATGCTTTATTTGAAAATAAAACAGATCTTGTAGTCTTAGCGGTAGGTATTGAACCAGCAGAAGGTACTGATAAATTAAGTCAACTTCTGAACATTTCTCAAGATTCTAATGGCTTTTTATTAGAAAAACATTTAAAAGTAAAACCTTCTGAAAGTTCTGTTATTGGGATATATATCGCTGGGGCAATTCAAGGACCTAAAGATATTCCAAGTAGTATTGCCCAAGCAGAAAGCGCAGCTGCTAAAACAATTAGTTTAATATCCAAAAAGAATGTAGAATTAGATCCACATGTAGTGTGTTTTGAGAAAGAAAAATGTACTCTTTGTAGATTATGTGAAAATATTTGTATGTTCAATGCACTAAAGGTAGATGATAAAGAACTTAAAATAATTCAAGCAAACTGTTCAGGATGCGGGGCATGCGTAGCTATGTGCCCCGAAGACGCACTTTATATCCCAGGATTCACGAAAAATCAGATTTCTGCCCAAATAAAGGTATTATTAAGCGAAAAATCAGAGTATCCACTTATTATTGCTTTTCTTTGTAATTGGTGCTCCTATTTGGGTGCAGACCTTGCTGGTATAAGTAAATTGTCTTACCCCACAAACGTAAGAATTATTCATGTAATGTGTACTGCGATGTTGAATCCCTCTTTAGTGTTTGAGAGCTTTTTTTATGGTGCGGATGGTGTTTTAATTGCGGGATGTTATCCTCAAGATTGCCATTATCAAGAAGGATTCAAAAAAGCAACAACACGTTACGAAAGTATTAAGCAGATGTTAGCGGAAACAGGAATAAATGAGAATCGTGTTAAAATTACTAGTATATCTGCTGGAGAAGGGGAAAAGTTTGTTCAAATTATAACTGAATTCAAAGAAGATTTAGAAAATTTAGGTCCAATTCGTCCGGAAGAATATTCAAAACCTATTTCAAGAAAAGAAAAAGAAATTGATAAAGCTAAGTTAGATGAAATATAAGTCTTATATTCTCTTATTTTTAAAAACAAAACAAATTTAGAATTAATAATTGTTAGAATTTTATTTTTTTAATGCTATTCCTCTATAAATCTTATTAATTGATAATGTTTATTATATTATTAGAATAAAATTATAAATTCAATATAAGAGTGGATAATATGAGAATACGATCTATTACGATTGGGCAGGTTATTCCTTTTCTGATTAGGAATGAGACAATACTATCCTATTTACAAGAAAAACTTGAAAATTTTACTAACTTTAACAATGAAATATTTAGTCAATTTGAGGATATTAACATAGATGTTGATACTAAACGAGTTTGTTCACAACCACTTTTTAGTTATGATAATAAATTATTCTATGAAAAGAATTTAAAAGAAACATTAATTGATATAAGCGAAAAAATAGGCTTTTTACAAGCCATATTCAAGGATTATGATATAGACTATTTTGCTTGTTGCATGATGTTAGCAAATCAAATTCAAGAGTTAGGGATTTTTGAAAAGTTATTATTAAATGAAGTTCCTCAATTCATTAAAAATAGTGAAATTTTTTTCACATCTTTACCTTTAGCGTCTACAGAAACAGGGATTAATGTTTCAGCTCTAAAATCCAGCGCTAAAATAATCAAAAAGCTTTCAGAACCCGATCCTTTTAATAATTTGAGATTCTGTGTGTCATCTAATGTTAAACCAAATATTCCCTTCTTTCCAGCAGCATATCACATTTCTGAAAAACCAGGATTTTCCATTGCTTTAGAAATGGCAGATGAAATTATTGATGTTATTGAATCTTCTTCTACACTTAAAGACATACAAGACAATTTATTAATGAGATTTAATGAAATCTACGATGAATTAACTAAAATTTCTATAAAAGCAGGAAGAAAATTCAATATTGAATTTAAAGGAGTTGATTTTTCACCTGCTCCATATCCCATAATTGAAAAAAGTATCGGAACAGCAATAGAAAAACTAGGTATTGAATATTTTGGTGCTAATGGCACTTTAACTGGAATAGCATTAATAAATAATTCAATTCCAATTGATAAGGAGAAGGTCATTGGATTTTCAGGTTTTATGCAACCAGTATTAGAAGATTATATAATATCTAAAAGATTGACAGAAAATAAATTTAATATAGATTCTCTCTTGTTATACTCTACTATTTGTGGTACAGGTTTAGATGTTGTTCCGCTACCTGGAGATATCTCAGAGAAAGAATTATTTTATATATTACTGGATTTATGTACCATTTCTGTAAGGTTGAACAAACCTTTAACAGCGCGTCTGATGCCAATTCCTGGTAAATTTGCTGGTGATGATATTGATTTTAATTTTGAATATTTTGCTCCTTCTAAAGTAATTAATTTCAGAAGATTAACAGGGGAGCAAAAGAATGATATTTTTAATCGAAATGAGAAAAATCTGAAATTTCTTTAAAAAGATTTTTTAGATTGCCAAACTAGATATTTTATGAAAAAAGGAAATATAAATAAAAAAAATGATTTTTTTATATGAGTGAAAAGCAGAAAAATAAACGTTTACCACTGTTTTATAAAGCTATAGAATATTTTGATAAATCAGATACTCAAGAAATTTTAATAAGCGATTTAAATAATTTGGAAAATCGGAGAATCAATACAACATTATTAAGAGATGAAATGTTAAATGAGTTAAATAATTTAAGAAATCTTATAGATAATAATCCTGATTTAAAGCTAAAAGCACTTTCAAAAGAAGAAAAAGAAAATTTTTCTAAATTTATTAATTTTTATCAAATTTGCCCTATTTGTTACCAATACAATCATTACCGTAATTTAAAGAAGCTATATTTTGACGAAGATAAAAAAGTTTTAAAAGAAAAGTTAATTAAATTCATGAATTTAAGAAGTAAGAAATTAAATAAAATTAATCTCAGTTTTGGAATTCCTTGTTGTAATTGCTATAAAAAATTAATGAGTGATTAACAGACACAACTAGTTTTTTTATAGGTAATCAACCACTTTTCCACTTTGAGTGATTTGAAAATAGATTTTACTTTTTTCTTCGATCTTTTCAATGCAAAATGCTTTAATTAAATAATCTATATTATAATTAAGCGAAAATTCATCATTTATTACACCGTTTTCTATAAGAATTTTTAATAATTTCTCTTTAGAAATTTTTTTAGCCTCGTTAATGATTGTTAATATTTGTTTGCGCACAGGATGATTTACCGCTCTCAAATATAAACTGTGAAGATATTTTGTACCTTCCAATGTTTTACTATAATCTTCTATAGATTTGTAGTGTTTAAAGTCGAATTCATCTGGCATAATTATAAAAAATTCTTATGCAACTTAAACTTTATCCATAAAATTCACAAAAACGAAAAACTAAAAAAAGTCAATGCAATTCAATTAAAATCCTTAATAAAAAGAAATTTTCTTTTAATAGTTAACATCAGTTATTATAATCTACTACCAGAACTATAAAAACATTCTTTAATTCAAATGGCAAATTAGAATAAATTTTACATAAGCTTACGCTCGACTCTTTTTTTTTTAAAAAAAAATGATTTGTATAGAAAAATATATTATTTTAGGACTCTTATTTCTTCTTTAATTTTAAAATTTAAAAAAGATGATATAAAAAAATGGATTTTAATGAGATTAAAATTCTTCTTGGATCTGAAGCTGAAAGTCTTCTGAATCATATATGTACAGGAATTCCGAAGGATATGATTTATGTTCCAGGACCAGATTTTATTGAAAGAGTTATGGAGCATTCAGACCGTAATAATTTGGTTTTAAATAATATGAGTAGATTGTTTAATCAGTGTGGTCGTTTAGCTGGAACAGGATATCTTTCAGTATTACCTGTTGACCAAGGTATTGAGCATAGTGGTTCTGCCAGTTTTGCTGCGAATCCATCCTATTTTGATCCTGAAAATATTATTAAGTTGGCTATAGATGGAGGATGTAATGCTGTAGCTTCCACATTAGGAGTTTTAGGATCAGTTTCACGTAATTATGCGAGAAAAATTCCATTTATAGTAAAAATAAACCATAATGAATTACTTACCAAACCAGCCCTTTCTGATCAAACACTCTTCGCAAATGTAGATCAAGCGTGGTCAATGGGCGCTGCTGCAGTAGGTGCAACTATTTATTTTGGTTCAAAGGAGTCTAGGCGTCAAATTCAAGAAATTAGCGAATCTTTTAGAATAGCTCATGAATTAGGCTTAGTTTGTGTCCTATGGTGTTATCTCAGAAATACAGAAGAATTTATTAAAGATGGAAAGGATTATCACACTGCAAATGATTTAGAGTCCCAGGCAAATCATTTAGGTGTAACTATTGAGGCCGATATAATAAAACAAAAGATTTCCACTCTAAATAGGGGTTTTTTAGACTTAAATTTTGGTAAGACTGATAAGTTGGTGTATGAAAAATTAGCCACAGATCATCCTATTGAATGGAATAGATACCAAGTTACCAACTGCTATATGGGACGAGTCGGTTTAATTAATTCTGGTGGAGAATCTGGCGGTAATGATCTTCAAGATGCTGTTAAAGCCGCAGTAATAAATAAACGATCTGGTGGAATGGGTCTGATACTTGGTAGAAAAGCCTTTAAAAAAGCAAAATCAGAAGGTATTAAAATTCTTAATGCTGTACAAGATGTCTACTTAAGTAAGGATATTACTATAGCATAGGAATTTATACCACTTTTTTTTATTATTTTATTTTAAATTAAATTAAAAATAAAAGGTTAAATTACATTATTCATCCTATTAGAATCAAATTTAATATAAGATTATTATGGGAAAAGATAAATATATTAGACCAGATCCAAATGTAAATCCTTATAAAGTAAAAAAAGAAATAGCCCCGCCAACAAGATCATTCATAGATTTTAACACACGAAGGATATGCCCTGCTTGTGGAAATGATATTAAAATTCATCATAATTTTTGCAAATATTGTGGTGTCGATCTAAGCGCTATAGAGCCAATTGGGAATTCTGATGAAATTTCGAAACAGCTAGCAATAACAGCAATAACAGATCCTGATGCGGAGGTAAGGAGAGAAGCTGTTGATACTTTGGGCGATTTTGGAGAGACAAAAGTATTGGGAGTATTAACATATGTATTATTACATGATCCTAATGAGAATGTACGAATGGAAGCTGCTGACGAGCTAGGAGATTTACACCATCCATATAGTTTGGATGCTTTAACAAAAGCTCTTAAAGATGTAAGCCCTCTTGTAAGGAAAGAAGCTATTGAAGGGTTAAAGAAGATTAAAAAGAAAAACAAACCTGAAGATCAGAATAAGGAAATACCTGAAGATAGGGAAGAATGAGAACCTGATGATATAATAAGATTAATGAGTTCTAATTTGTATTTATTTGAAATTTACATTTAATGGAGAATTTTTAATTTTTACTTATTCCTTATTGCTAGGGATTTTTGGCAATTTTTGACTTGCACCTAAATTATATTTCCTGTTTATCTTGTTTCTCTTGAGGTTCAGTTTCTTTTGAATTTTGTTTCATCGAGGCAGGTTTTGGTGGCATTGGAGTCAATGAAGCCTTCTTAGAAGTTGAACTCTTAATGGGTGATGGCTTCGAAGTTTTCTTTTCAGGTGTAATATTTTGTTTAGGTTTTTCTTCTTTTTTCAATACTTCTACAGCTTCAACAATACCTTTGTTTTTATCTAAATATACTCTTAATTTATGATTTTCTAAATTCATTATTTCTTTTGGAATTTTCTTGACTGGCTCCCATACAATTTCCTCAACATGTTCATCGAAGACTTTTGAAATCTTCGTTACAGCAGCAAATAAAGTATGGCCAAGAATGAGATTTTGTCTCTTAAAATCAGGGGGAACTTCAGTTTTAAGTATTTTTTTCTTAATTTGATTTTGCTCTTCTTTAGATAATCCGATAGTCAATTTCGGTTTTTGAACAATAGAGGACATAACAACATCGCTACTTATATCTTGAAACGCTGGTGAATAGTAAGCGTCTTCAGTTTTTCCTTTAACAATTTGTCCTGCTTCTTTCATTGTTTCTCGTTCGATATTTCGTATGTATCGCATATCAGGTAATCTTTCAGTAACTTCCATTGATTCTAGTTGAAAAGCGTCTAAAAATTCTTGAAGTTCATCACCTTGATCTATAGATACTATTTTACAGCGATGATATCTAGGATCATCTAACAATTCTTTTTGTAAATCATGTGCAACTCTTGAACTAATAAACCTCTTTCTTACTGCGGATTTTGCTCCCTTCCAAATATAAATTCTTCTTAAATCTTCTCGGATGATAACTAGAACCTGCTCAGGATTCAAATAGTTCTGGAGATCTTCTTGTTCTATATCTAACTTCGTTTTTTCCCCATCATTTTCTAAATCAAAAACTAGAAATTCTTCATAAGTTATAGTCATATTGATTTCTCATCTATAGAAATACTACAAAAATTAAAAATCTATTTCTATGGAATAAAGTTCTTTTAAAGAAAATATTGAAATACATTAATAAAAATTTTTTTAATTATAAACATATTATGGAAAAAAGAATAAAAAAAATAATGAAATTATTAGGAATTAATAATCGTGTAGTATATTATCTATTGATAAGACAAAGCCAAGTAAAATCCTTCGATCAGTTTCATTATCTAGTATTTTTAACGCATATGTGTCCTTAAAATCTAATAATCCACCAAGAAAAATGTCTCTCCATTTATCAGCTTTCTCGATTTCAGCGATTGTTTTTCCTGTTGAGACATCATATACTTTATAGGACCATCCCATCAGTTTACCTTGTGCTCTATACCATTGAGTACCATCAGGAGCCTCCAAATAAAAGACTGGCCGAAAAAGCGATAAAATCTTCTTCTTAATTCTCGCTATCAATTGTCCATTAGGTGTTTTCAAATCCTGAGCTCCACGAGCAGATACAAGTTTAGCATGAATTGTAGCTGAAATTGTACCATCAACTTCTTGAAGTTCAACTCTACGTCTTATGCTTAAGATAACTCTTTTCATTCTACCGATCATTTGATTATTCTCATCTAAGATATCACCGCTTCCCCAGTCCCAATACTTTTCTTTAAGGATGTAATAATTCCGGTTAATGTCAAACAGCCCACCAGGGCGATGTTGGGGCATTGTAGTCGGAGTTACCGTTGTTTGTGCTGATCCTTGTTCAGAAATAGCTTTAGGTGGAAGCTCATTTCCACAACTTTCACAAAATTTTTGATTAGGGTCTTTTATTTCCGCTCCACAAATATTACAATACATTGGAATCAAATTTTTTTTTATAAATTATTATGCTAAAAATGGTAACTCTCTTTTATAAAGTTAAGGAAACGGAGACTTACATATTTCTTAAGAAAATGTTTTTATTCAATAAGGCTTAATTAATACATAATAAATTAATTAGGAAAAGAGAATGGAGACCCCAAGTATCCCTAATTTATTGAAATTCAAAGATTTTATAACGCTTATCGGTACTACACTTGGTTTTATAGCATTGGTATGCGCATGTATAGGAACTCATGAATTTCTATCTTTAGGATTTTTTCTTATATCTATAACACTTGGGACAGATCTTATAGATGGTTATATTGCTCGTAAAACAGGTACAATAAACGAAATGGGTAAGCAATTGGATTCTTTAAGCGATTCTTTAACTTTTGGGATAACTCCCGCAGTCTTAACTTATCAAGCTTTTAAAACAGGTGGATATATAGACATTTTCATAGTGATTGGTTCTATTTGTTTCGCATTAGGAGCGATACTCAGGTTAGCAAGATTTAATATTTCTAAAATTCCAGGTTATACCGGGGTGCCTACTCCGTTAAGTGCTTTATCCTTAATTACTTTTTTTTATGCAAATTACTTTTATGCATTTGCAATGGGAGGTATAGATTATCCATTTCTCCCACTTTCTTCTTATTTGATTCCTTTTTTCATGATATTAATCGGATGGTTTAATATAACTACTTATATAAGGTTTGGTGAAAAAGATAAGAGTGTCTATTTTACTTTCTTGATTGTTGCCCCCCTGTGTCCAATTTTAGGGATCATTGGAATTCTGAATCCCAATTACTTAATTTCTATTGTTGTTTCAGTATTTTTTCTTGGTTGTTTTCTATTTGTATTCATTTTTTTTATCAGAGGATTTCTTATATATAAGATAAAGATTAGAAATGTGGAAAAAACTTCCCAATAATAAAACAATATTATGATATATAAGTTATTGAAATAATTTCTGCTTCCAATTATTAATAAATTCGACTATTTGATTTTTTTCATTTTTATTTAACAATTTATAATGATTTTTGTATTCATTTATAGTACTTCTTAATTGGTGTAAAATAACTGAGAAACCTTTTTTCTCTAAAATTAAGTCCGCTATTTTTTGCAACTCTAAACTAAAGTCCTCTCCCGTTAAATTATTTAATTGCAAAATAAGACTATTAAAGGCATCATTGATAAACATACCTGCTTCATCACCAGCTTTCGGGAGTATAGTTAAATTTTTCTTTAGTTTTTGAGTTAAATCTGTTATTTTCTCCTTAGGTATTGAGTATTCAGTAGTGACTTTTAGAGGTTTTGGAGTAGATTTCTCTTGAATTTTAATAGGTTCCTTAATCTGTTTCGGAATGTCTTTAGTTTTAATGGACTCCGTTTTTATAGGAGTTATAGGTTTTGCTTCCTTAATTACTGTAGGTTTTATAGCAGCAACTTTCTTGGGGGCTGTTGTTTGAATTTTTGTTTGTTGAGTAGCATAATAAGTATCTGAATACGCTGCTGCCCATGTAGTATCTATAATAGGCTCGAATATCTTTATTAAGGGTTTAAAATTACTCCCAAATCCAATAAAATCTTCTAGAGGTTCTTTTTGATTATCTTGGACTAATCCTATAACGATATGATTATCATCCCCTTTTAAAGCAATTATATTTTCATTTTGCAGAGTTTTATACTCTAAATTTTTTACACTTTTTAACTTCTTAACAAGACTATTAGTGTGTGCTTCTGAAGAGGCGATCTTTATTTTCAAATTTCCAGATTGTTTTCCAAAATGTTCAATTGCTAAATGATTTTCAAGATTAGGAATAATAAGAAAAAGAGTTTTATTTGTGTTATTTATTAACTTTTGAATCTCTTCATTAACATTAGTTACACTCCTTATCGTCCAAATATCATTAATCAATGCCTTATCAGAAGAAATCAACATCTCAAAACTATTTTTCATTACACTTTCAATAGGTTTATTTAATTTTGAGACTTCATTTATAGAATTTCTAACTATAACATTTAAACTCTCCGTGATCTTGCTTTCAAGGGCTTGAATGTCATTTACAAGATTTTCTTTATTATCTTTAATCATTCCGAAAATGGTATTCATTTTTGTTTCAAAATTATTTAACATGTTTAAGAGGAGCATTTTAAAATCTTCACGATATTGAAAAACAGACTCCATAATATTATCAGTAGATTTATTTGTATTACTAAACTCATCTCCTATTTGATTATGTAATTTATTAATAAAATTTCCTACTATCTCATCTAATCTTGCTTTAAATAATTCTTCAATTATCTCGATAATTTCTTTCTTATATTTCTTAAATTCTAATGAATTAATTTTTTTAGTTAAATCATCTTTAAGATTTGAAATTAATTTTAATAGATCTGAAAATTGAGTTTGTATAATGCTTTTAATCTGTTGATGAATTTCAGAAAGCTCCTTTTTAAGCTTATTCAGATCCTCCATACCCTCAAAAATATCTTCAATTTCTCTTTTTTGAATAATATTATCTTCTTCAATATCTTTTTTAATTTCTTGAAAAACGGTGAAAACAGAATCCATATCAACTATTCTATTACTCTTAAAAATTTGTTTTAATGAATTAGCTATTAATTCTTGAATTGAATTTTTAATGTTTGTTAAATTCGCATCAATGTTCTCATAATATGCGATTATTGGTCCAAAAGGAGGAATAGTTAAATACTTTAAAAGGATTTCCTGTTTTTGAGGGATTAATTGAATTATTAGTCCTGAGTCTATAAGTTCATTAAGGCTATTTTCGAATTCCCCTTCAGTAATTTTTGGAACCATTGAGTAGAGTTCATAATATGTAAGAGAGGTTCTTCCTAATGACTTAATATATATATCGATAGTATCATTTGAGAGCCCTAATTGTTTTAAAAATTTGTCCATATTGAAATATCACATAATTTTTTTGAATTCTACTAATAAATTTATAAACCATATGATTTTTTATTAATAACTATTTTTTTATTTATTTATCTTTTATAATAAGTTTTTAAAGAGGTTTTATCTTTATCATTATTAATAATTAACTGAAGTTTGGAATATGGTGTGAGAATAATGACTGAAGATATTTATTTTTACTTAGATTTAACTAAGGAGATGTTGAGAAAGAAAGAACTTATAAAAACTATTAAATATTATATTGAAGAAAAGAATAAAGCTAATATAAAGGGTCATTATTCTCTTCTTATGTTTCAAGAAAAAGGAAATCCTGTTTTCATAACTGATAAAAAAGAAGCTAGCATAATTACTAATGCTATTGAAGAAAATTGGAAGTTTAGACCCAAAAAGATAAGTTATTTTGAAAATGGTTTATTTTATATTTTCTCTTATATAGCTGAGACAGTAAGAAAAAAATCAAAATACAACCGAATAATTATTATTACAGATACTCCTAGTGATCTTGGTAGTGAATATCAAGAAGCATTATTTAATTTAGTATCAAAAATAAAATACTTTCCCACTTTTATAGACATTATAAGAATCTCTGAGAAGGGAACTAGGTTTTTTAGCGACGATGTAAAATTAAATGTATTGGCAAGTGATACTAAGGGAGGAATCTTTTATGTACAAGATAGAAAAGAGTTTTCTGATGTAATAAAAAAGTTAGTAAAAACTAAACCACTAGTCAGCATTTTTGCAGATCGACCAGATCATATAAAAATTAGTAAAGAAGATTTTGCTTTTTATGATAAGTTAGCTCGGAAACTAAAAGAACCTGTTAATGCAACAGGTTTAAAGTGTCATTTCTGTCATGAAGAAATCTGTCCAATCTGTGGAGAACTTAGTGATATTCCTTTATTTTGTGATTCATGCAACACTAGCTTTCATCAGTGTTGTGTTACAAATTATACAATTCATCACAATATCGGTATACCTCATATATTTAGATGCCCCAATCCAGATTGTGATGTTCTACTTCAAATTAATCAAGATTTAATAGTTCAAGCTTCCACCAATGACTATATTGGAATAGACGGATTAGAAAAAACCTTAGAGAGTCAAGATATTAAAGAATCATCAATTGTAGAAAAAAAAGAAGTTGACGAAGATATTCCACTAAAAGATCAAATACCTGAAGAAAAACCTAATACCGTTAGGATCGGTGGGTTCTTTGGAAAGGTTTATACAGTGAAGAAGCTTGGAGATAAAATAGTATATGAAAAAACTACTAAAAGTTCTTTAAAACCTCCTTCAAAAACAGAGCCCACTGAATCCAAAGAATCAATAAATAGCCATTTAAACGATAATAAAAAGGAACTACATTTTAGGTTTTGTCCGGAATGTGGAACTCAGATAACATCGAATGAACAATTCAAATGTCCGAAATGTGGAACTAAATTATAACTTGAAATTATTAAATTCTTATTAATAATACTTTTTTTTAATATAAAAATAAAGATTTTAATAATATAAATAAAAATAAATACAATTTCTATTATTATTCTTTTATAAATTTTTAATATCTTATAAATTAGAATTGACTTTGATGATAAAATGTTAACAACCATAAATTCTGAGGAATTCATATTTTACATTGATTTAACGACGAGTTTTCTAAAAAAAAAGCCACTGCTGAAAGCTATAGGAGCATTTATTAAAGAAAAGAATAAATTTAATGCTTTAAGCTCTTATGGTATAGTATTTTTTCAAAAAGAAGATAATCCTATTACTGCTTATGACTTAAAGGAAACAGAAACAGTTTTAAATACTATAAATGACGCATGGGACACTCGTGAAGTCGAACATAGCTATTTAGAAAATGGCTTATATGAAATTCTTGCTTATATTTTTAAGAGAAGTCAAAAAGTTAGAAAAGATTATCGTGTTATAATTATTTCAGATACTCCTAGTAAATTATCTGAGGAGTATCATTTAGCTCTTTATGATTTGTTGATTAAAGCAAAAAAATTTTCAGCTTTTATTGATATTATTCGAGTTGGAGACGAGAAATTCTACGATGATGATGTCAAACTGAAAGTAATTTCAAGTGAAACCCATGGTGGGACCTTTTATTGCACTAATGAAAAACTCTTCCACAATATTCTTGGATCATTAGTTCAAAGCAAAAAGGAATTTAAAATAATTCACACTGATGAAGAAGATCAAATTTTAGTAGAAGATCAAATTTTCTATGAAAAATTGGCAGTAGATTTAATTACTCTCTCTCCTGATGACGAAGAAATTTGTACGATCTGTGAACAAGAAGTTTGTCCAATTTGTGAAGCTCATTCTGACGAGATACATAAATGTTTTAACTGTAATACTAAATTTCATAGTTGTTGTGCGGCAAAATACTCACTTGCTAAAAATATAGGTTTTATGCATATTTTTAGATGCCCTCAATGCCAAACATTGCTAAAATTAGACGAAGAATATGTCAATATGATATATGAAGAAGAACAAGGAGAAGAACCTATAATTGAGCAATCTAAAGAAGAATATAGAGATGAAGAATTGGAGCAAGAACTATATGGAGAAATAGAGTTAAATTCTTTAAAACCTCCTTCTATTCCACGACCAGACATGAAGAAAAAAGTGCGAATAGGAGGGTTTTTTGGTAGAGAGATAGAAGTAAAGGTTAATAATAATAAGATAAAAGAATCAGTAACTCAGATTTCAGATAGAAAATTAACACCTTCGGTTGAAATTAAAGAACAGATTTCTATTACAACATTAAATCCTCCAAAAATAAGAGGAACAGTAAAACTTTGTAAAATTTGTGGTGCAACACTCCAACTTCATAATCCAAAAAATTGTCCTGTATGTGGTGCAAAAATTGATTAGTTCTTAAAATATAGGCAATACTGATTTATTCTATCTCGTACTCTGAATAAATCGAGTTTCAGCTTCTTTTATTTTCTGCCATTTTTTCCTTTCTGAACGCAGTTTAAAGAGATCCACGTCCTTATAAATTATATTTACCTCCTTTGCAGGTAAGACTCTTTCTGTACGTTCCTTTTCTGGAGTATAGATAAGAGAGTCACCATAATCTGCCACATTAGCAAAAAAAGTATATGCATAAATTGACCTACGCGCATCAAAATGAACTGCTTTAAAATCAGCTGTAACTGGTGTAAAGGCTGGATTGAAAATTAAATCTATAGGGGGCTCGAAGTTTTTCAATTCTACTCTTAAATCCATATCAAGAAAATCGCGACAAATTGCAATTACTATTCTTCCAAATTTAGTATTACATACAAATGTTTTTCGAGGAAGATTACTTGTGTTTATTCCTTCTTTAAATTTTCTTCCCTCAAGACTTATAAGGGCAGGAATGTGTTTTTCTTGTTGCCAGAGAATCCCTTCAGGACCAATAATAGAGCTTACATTACTTTTTGCTTCAATATTATGATATGAGCCAGGAATAATATACATTTCATATTTTTTAGCAAGATTTGAAATATCATCAAGAAATTGTTTATATTTAAGATCTACTGTCATTTCTGGAAAAAGTAAAATATTCACATTTGCTTGATAAGCTTTTTGAACCATTTCTTTTATTTTTGATTTGATTTCATTTACTTTCGTGTCTTTAAGAGTTAATAGACCAGGAGGTTTTTCATCATAAAACTCATTTAATATATCTCCAGTGGCAGAAGTACCTATTTGAGCAACCCCCACTCTTATTTTATCAATTTGCTTCTCAGGGTGCCCTTTTAATAAATCTTTATAAATTAATTTATATTTCTCTTTAATTACTTCTTTTATTTCTTCTGAATCATATTCTTGTGTATAACTACTCACCTCACTTAATTTTGGAGATTCACTAGTTTCAATAGGACAAGCTGGGGCAATTATACCAACAGTACTTTTTGTTATCGCAGGTTGTATTATTGTATTTAAAGCAGTCAGAATTATTTTTTTCTCTTTCAATACCATATCTAAACTTTCTAGGAGTTCTCTTTCTTTATTTTTATAACCTGCTTTAGCGAAAAGTTCAGCAGCAGACTTAAGGAACCCAGATCCTATTTCTAAAAGTTTATTTTTTTCCTCAAGATCTACTTCTTGATCTGCTCTAATTAAATGCCAACTTGCATCAAAATATATAGAGGTGGCTAATGCCCACTCTGCTCCACTTTCAAATCCACCTTTATTATAATAAGTAGCTGATTTTCTAAGTATTATTTTGATTTTTGTATATATTTCTGCTTTTATTTCTGTTTTAATTGTTGCATCAAATTTGCAGCCAAGCTCTAAAGCTTGACAAAACGATGAATTACCCAAAGAAAGCATTTTTAATTTGTTTTCAATAAATAAATTACTGGCTTTATCAAATAAGGATGACGCATTTGAATATCTTTGAAAATCTTCAGAATTTTCTGCTAGTTCCATGTTTTCCCAAGCTTTGCAAAGGTAATATACTGCTTCTAATTCTTTTCTTTCTCTCTCTAACTCAAACTTAGTGCATATGTATTTAAATTGCGAAGCTGCAACCGAAAATTTTTCTCCTGCAGTTAGATGCTCTCCCTTTTTCCCTAAAATCCTCGCATTTTCAACATCCGCTCTAGCATTGGAATAATTAATTCTAATCTTTGCTACGTTAATCAATTTATTAATACGATCTATTTCCATTTTATCCTTGGATTTCTCTATAATTGTATCCAATTCATTTAATGCATCAGTGAAATATTTACTACTTGCAACAAATTTTTCTATAGCATCTGAATGTTTTGCTTGTTTACTTAAATGTTCTGCTTCTTCTAAATAAATCCAAGCATTATAATATGAACCCTCAAAATTATACCGAGGTAATTTTCCCAGGATTTGACAAGCCTTTTCATAACAATCTTTTGCGCTAATATGATTCTCTTCTTTATGATATAACTTAGCAGTTTCTATTAATGCCCAAGCTTCCGCATATTGTATTTTCTCTTTGCTCCTTTCTTTAAGTGGTTTATATTTAATAGTTTTTAATGATTCAGAATACAAAACTCGAGCTTTATTATATAATTCAGCAGAAGACTTATTATTTCCTAATCTATCCTCTATGCGAGCAATGTATTCACTTGTAGCAGCAGCATAAGAATAACGACCACTCTCGGTGCTTTCATTAAGTAAGTTATAAAAGATTTCCTTCGCTTGTTCTAAAGAATCTATTTTTCCTGAGATTATACCAATATCCTCTAATAATAATCCCAATCGGATTTGTCCTATCAATTCTGCTGTATAAGATTCTGGGGTATACTCTAAATATTCCTTTGCCGCTTCAGCAGCCGAGGATAACATGTTTATCTTATTTTCTTCATTCAAAGTCAGATCTGCAAGAGTTTTGTATGCTCTATACATAGAAGAATAACCTGTTGCACGAATTAATCCACCTTCATAATTCTTACTAATTTCTACTGCTTTCTGAGCATAGTCAAACATTTTATCAGAATATTTATTCTGTTCGTCTTTTAAAGAGGAGAGACGTGTTAATTCTGAATAACTGTATGTTAACATTTGATAAGGCCATGCCGAGTAAGGTAGATTAGAGGTTAAATTTAAGGCTTCTTTTGCATATTTAATAGCCTGTTTAGCATAGGATTTTCTTTGACGAATAGTGAAGAAGCTTCTTTGAGACATATTAGCATAATAAAAAACTGGTAAAAATAATGCATAGAAACAATAGTGATTATGTCCCACCATCTTACTCAGTTTTAACATTTCATTGACATCACCATAAATTCTCTTTTGAACATAATTTAATCTTCTTTGGAAAAAAGCCCACCAATCAATAAAGAATATTGATGCAGTTATTAAATGGTTATTATTAGCTTTTCTTGCATAATTTAAGGCTTTCTCAAGTATACTTATTCCTTTAATAGACATATCTATCTGTTCTATCTCATTTTTAATAAAATGACATGCGTAACCACAATAAATTTGTCCATATGTATAATAAATCATGCTAAGTGCTCTATAATCCTCGGAATCTCCAATTAAATCTATGGTATCATTAATTTTTTTTCTTAGATTCATCATAATGTTTTTAAAATCATCATCCTTTCTAAAATTCTTAAAATAGATTTGAAAGAAACAAATGAGGAAAATGCCATATATTACTTCACCTAAGTCTCTGACATTTTTTACTTCTATCGCAGATTTCAAAGCTTTATCTATTAAATCTAAATACTTGTAATATAAAAGATCATATTCAGATTCTTCAGATAGACAGTTCATTACCCAACCTATGCAGAATAAAGCTCTACTCAGAGTTCTTGCTTTACTTTCATTGTCTCCTTTTTGAGAGTATAATTCACTAGCTTCAAGGAAGATTTTAAATGCATCTTTAAGTGAATTCTTTATTTCTTCATTAGATGTTGAAATAAATATCTGAGCATATAATTTATCTCCCATACACTCCAATTCTTCTTCCTTGGAACCAATCTGATTAAACAATTTTATTGCTTTATCATAGGCATCAATAGCATTTTTACACCTATTACTTAAATCAACGGGTGAATCTGCCATTTCTGAGGCCATTACATTAGTAAAACCCAATTTTTTATAAGCAAATGCAACCTTATCAATCATATTCCTTTCCAAGAAGTAATTTAAAATTTGCTCATAAAGCTTTGCTGCTTCTATCCAATTATAATTATTTTCTTCTAACTGTGCTTTTTCTAATAGTGTTTCATCTTTTTGCTTTTCAACCATTCACATCAATATCTCAGAAAATGAATTTATTTCTATTTATGCCCTATTATTCATGTTAAATATGATTAATATACATTTATTTCTCTTTTTAATCTTTTTATATGTTTAAAGGTTTTATAATATCTTTCTGATTTTTGAAAACATTAACATTTTAATAACAATTTTCTTTTTTTTTTTGTAAATATTTAAGTTATATTTAGCATACTAACTTTAAACTTAAATGACTTCTTAACTTAACTAACAAAGTTTTAGACTTTTAGAACAAATGGTTTCAATAAAATCTAAGAAAACAAATACTAACCCACTTGTCTCAAAAGTAAGTATGTTTATATCAGGTATTTGTATGGGGAATGTGGGGCTATTAGTAACAATTTTATCGGGTTATTCAGTTTATACTATTGCCTTATTAAGAGGAATTTTTGGTACTCTATTTTTAACTTTATTTATGGTAATTCAGAAATCTTTTTCAAAAGATTTCTTGAAGGAGTCTTTTAAATTCCACTGGAAATTTTTAATCATTATTGGGATAATTAATCCTATAGTGATCTTCTTATATTTTATAAGTATTATGATTTCTGGTTATTCAATTGCTGCTTTCTTATTATATACCAGCGGGATATATCTCTTATTACTGTTAATTATTACAAAAGAAGAAAAAGTTTCAAAGGTGAATTTAATAAGCTTCTCTTTAGCAATCCTAGGAGTAGCTATCATAATGGAATTTTGGAATGGTGAATTATTTACTCCTGGAATCTTAATTGGAGTTTTTTCAGGATTAGCATTGTCAATTTTAGTATTTTCTAAAAAGAAAATATATAATGAAAGGATTCAAAATCAACGCAATCTTAAATCTGAAGGTAATTTTGATATATTTCTTTCATGGTGGTCGACGATTTTTCTTATACTTATGTTTCTACCGATAGGAGGATCTGAAATTCTGAGATTATCATTAATAGACATAATTTTTAGTTTAATTCTTGGATTTTTTCCTACAGCATTAGCATTTACATTATACAATGTAGGTTTAAAAAATGATACAGGAGGTAATATAGTTATTTTGAGTTATTTTGAACCGGTTATGGCAACAATAAATACTGCTATTTTTTTAAAAAATTTATCAATTTTTACTGTCATTGGAGGAGGGTTAATACTTTTAGCAAATTTAATAATTTTCAAATATTCAAGTTAAATAATTAGAATTAAGAAGGTTTTGCTGTAGATCAAGATATGGTATTTACCAATTGTGCAAAGAAAAAGGAAGAGATTAATATTAGAAAAATGAATTCACTGGAAAATATATTATTATAGAAAGTATTGCAGCTGCTGGAAAGGTTACTAACCATATCAATATTATTTTCCATAATCCTTTCTTAGTAGGAGTATGACTTGCTTTAGATAAACCAACTAGAGATGCCACTAACATATGGGAACCCGATAAAGGAACTCCTAATGCAGTACCAACAAATAAGATGGCTGCTGTAGGAATTTGTGCGGCAAAAGCGGTACTTGGATATAGCTCTGTGATTCTTCCAACACTTTTGATAACTACTCGACCTAAAATTAATAGTCCTCCCGCTAAACTTAAACCGGTTATTAAAAGAAGAAGATTAATTTGTATATCTCCTACACCAACTACAATACCTACCGCGTTTGAACAATCATTTCCTGCTCTTGAGAATGCAGTGATACAAATAACTATTAGAACTATGTATGTAAAACTTTTTTCGGTTTTTTCTAAGCTCTGAAATCCATTTAAATGTTTGACTTTATACGCACGCATAAGTTTAAACACGAGAAATGTAACAATATAACCTATAATTGGAGATAATATCCACCAAATGCTTAATTCAAGAATTTTAAACCAGTCAAGACTAGCATTAAGAGCTATTCCAAGACCTATAACAGCTCCGATTGTTGCATGGGTAGTGGAGATTGGTAACCCACACGCAGATGATAAAATCAACCAAATAGCAGTAGAAATTAAAATTGTTATGACGATAGCATCATCAAGATTAACCAAAATGCCCTTACCCACGGTTTTACTTACAGCTTTACCCAGTAAAAGAGCTCCTGTTATAGCGAATATTGTAGCCAAGATCATAATTTGTTTCATGTTTAGAATTCTTGACCCATAAATTCCAGCAAAACTTTCGTCATTCCCACCTATTCCAAATGCAATTATAATTGCTATGACTAAAAAAACTACTAGAATACCTGACAAAGCCATTAAGATCCCCTTTTAATTATATTATTTGCTAGGATATTTTACAATCAAGCTTCTTAGAAAATCACTAATTTCCTCTGCTCTTACAATCATATCATATACTTTTATGCATATTTTAGATGTTAAATATACTCGTAGAGATTTTTCTTTTGGTTTTTGATACATCAACCCTAAAATCTTATATTTTGCCTCACGAGCGCTTCTTTTTAAAGTTTCAATATGGAAGCTTTTCTGATAAGCAGTTTTAAAATCTGTCTCCATTAGATTTACCATTTTCACTAATGATTCAATTGTTTCTTTATATAAATCGTTAATTATTTTCATATCTGCTTTTATATCATTAAAGAGTTCAAAGGGATACACTTTCAAACTACGAGCAAGATCTTCTGAGTTATCCGAGACAACATCAAGATATTTAATCAATCTATAACGATCTTCAATTAAAAATGGAAGAGATCGCTTTTCCTTATAAAGGATATTAATATAATTTTCCTTTGCTTTGTCCGCTTTATGTTCACATTGTATCACTTCTTCTAATTTGTTTTTATTTATCTTTCCATCAATAAGATCATTAATACATTCATGAAGCATGGCCGAACCCTTCAAAACTTCGCTATAAAAATCTTTTGCTACATTTAGTAATTCAGTTCTTTTATTTTTTATAAATTTCATCCTTTTCACATCAAGAATTAATATTTTTTTTTTCTCTCTGGATATATAATACTAATCACTAAGATTTAATTACATAAAAGTTTTTTAAAAATTATGACTAACACGATAGATTTCATTACCAGAAGTTTTTAAGTAAATATAATGCAATTCGGCATTTTAAATATGCAATAATTACTCATTTAATAATTTAAGATAATACAATGCCCTTTATAGAGATAGAATTTAGAGATATAATTTTTAATTTAAATGTACGTTCTTATTGTGTTAACTCTGATTTCCAATGTCCTAATTATGCTCATTCATGGGCATGTCCTCCTGAGGCTCCTTATTTAGAAAAGTTAATTTCGCAATTCCACAGTTTCTTTCTTATATATGTAAAATTTGATATAGGAAAATATGTAAAGGAAATTCAATTTAGAAATCCAAAAAAGAGTGAAAAAAGTATAAGGAATACTCTATATATGAAAAATTTATTGCGAGATGAATTAGAGAAGGAAATATTGCGATTTATTGCAGATTATCCTAAAAAATATGAAGATAAACTAATTTTATGGGATGGTTTTTGTCGGTTATGTTATAATATAAAAAACTTAGGATGTACTTATGATAGTGGTAAACCTTGTCGTTACCCTAATAAAATAAGGTATTCAATGGAAGCAGTAGGGATTGATGTGACAAAATCTGTTAGAAATTTGAATTTTAATTTAGAATGGCCCCCAATTAAATTTTTATATAGATTTGGGTTAATTTGTTTTAGATGATATTTTAATTTATTATCCATAACTAACTATGATATTTAACAATAAATTAAACCATTTTTGATAATGCTCGATATTAAAATACGTTCTTTGGACGTTAGTGATAAAGAATGGTTAAAGAGATTAATTATTAGTGAATGGGCTTCAATTAAGGTTGTTACTCGAGGAAATGTACATTTTGTTGATAAATTACCTGGATATATAGCCATAAGAGGTAATGAAAAGGTAGGACTAATAACCTTTAGAATTTATAATGATGAATGTGAAATAATTACTTTAAATAGTCTAATAGAAAATATTGGAATTGGAACTGCTCTATTAAAAGAACTTGAGAATTATGCAATTTTAAATGATTGTAAGAGAGTATTGGTTATTACAACCAATGATAATGTAGATGCACTAAGATTCTATCAAATAAAAGGTTTTAAAATAAAAGCCATTCATGTTAATGTTATAAAAAAATCAAGAAAATTAAAACCAGAGATTCCATTAAAAGGATTGTATGATATAGAAATACGAGATGAAATTGAATTGGAAAAGATTTTAAATAAATGAAATCATTAAAACAAATTATTATCTAAAACCAGTGTATCATCTCTATCTGGACCAATAGACATCATTGCTATATTTGTGTTCAATTCTTCCTGAATTGCTTTAATATATGTTTTCATATTTTCAGGTATTGCATCATATCCTTCTCGCGCTATTTCTGACCATTCTTCTCTTGTTCTTTCATCCCAACCTTTGAATTCTTTATAGATTGGGACACATTTTTCAATAATTTCGTGTTGGATCGGCCAACTTTCAAGATTTTTACCTTCTAATTCATAGGTAGTGCATATTTTAACTGGATTTACACCTTGTAAGGCATCTAGAAGTGTTATAATTATCTTATCTATGCCATTGATCATTATTCCATATTTTATATTGAAAAGATCAAGCCATCCAACTCTTCTAGGTCGTCCAGTAACAGTACCATATTCATGACCTTGTACTCGAATTCTTTCAGCTGTCTTATCGGTTAATTCAGTTGGAAATTTACCTTCTCCAACTCTAGAAGTATAGGCTTTGATAATACCAATCACATTTTTAATTTTTTTAGGGGGAATTCCTGTCCCTGCGCTTATACCTAAAGCATTAGCATTAGAACTAGTTCCAAAAGGATACATCCCATGGTCAATGCTTAACAAGTTCCCCTGTGCAGCTTCGAACACGATCTTTTTTCCAGAATTAACAGCCTTGTTTAAATAATATGCGGTATCAATAACATAAGGTTTTAATTGCTCTCCATAAGATTTATATTCATTATAAATTGATTCGAAATCAGCATCCCAATTAGGATCATAAATCCTAATTAACTCTCTCTTTATTTTAAATAGTTTTTCTAATTTTGGTTTCAATATTTCTGGATGAATTAAATCAAAAATCCTGATTCCCCAACGTGCAACTTTATCTGAATATGCAGGACCAATTCCTCTTTTAGTGGTTCCTGCTCTATATTCACCTTTAGAAGTTTCTTCAAGCCCATCCAATATTTTATGGAAAGGAAAGACTACGTGTGCAGTGGAGCTTAATTTGAGATTAACTTTTTTGTTTAGTTTTTTTAAACTATCAATTTCTTCAAGTAAAATTTTAGGATCAATGACACATCCATTAGCAATGATGACTTCTTTCTCTAATGGAGCTCCAGAAGGTATTAATTTAAATTTATACTTAACACCATCAGCATTAATTGTATGTCCCGCATTACTTCCTCCATTATATCTTACCACAATATCTGCTTTTTGTGCAAAGTAATCCGTCATCTTGCCCTTCCCTTCGTCCCCCCAAGAAAGTCCAATTAAAGCAATAGTATTATTATTATCACTCATAATACCCCTTCCAGTAATTTTCTTTAAGATTTGTTATTCTAAATTATCAATTACGTTTTTGGTAAAGATTTATTAAATCAGTTATATGTTCCAAAAATCATTATTCATTAAGATTTAAAAAGTTTTTAGTTAGTAGCTTTATATGTAATAATTTTTATATATGAATTTTCTTTAAGATTTTAGACTTGTTTTAACAAAATTAGTATTATTAAAGATGCCTTTTTTGAAAAAAACAAATATACTTTTCGATTTGAGTCATAACGAGATGTTACATATCGAAGAGGAGGAATTTTCTGAATTTTTTACACTTCTACAGAGATTGAATATTAATACGAAGAAAAATGAGAATAGAGATTTATCTCAGGAATTATTACAAGATATAGACATCCTAATTATAGGAACTCCTATAGATGATTATTTTTCTAATATTGAAATAAAAACTATTGTTGATTTTGTTAGAATGGGAGGTAATTTACTAATTTTGAGTGAATATGGAGCAGATTATCTACAAAAAACAAATCTCAATGATATATCTGGAACATATTTTGGAATATATT
The DNA here is from genome assembly GCA_048938025.1 of Promethearchaeota archaeon. GTDB lineage: Archaea > Asgardarchaeota > Lokiarchaeia > Sigyniarchaeales > SOKP01 > Loki-b32. The sequence continues at coordinate 107,034 of JBHLMP010000001.1, read as the reverse complement.
TTCAGAAGAATTTAGTAAAAGAATTAAATAGTGCAAACCAGAATTGTACAAGTATAATACATATTCAAAGATTTAATAATAAACAGATAGCAAATGGATTAAGGGAAGTCTTAATTGGAGGAACGTGTTCTTTATTATTAACTAAAGACGCTAAGCCCTTATTATTAACAAATAAAACAAATGTATGGTCAGAGAAATACAATAGTTCTAATGAGGAATGGATTAGAGAGGAAGAAGAAGAACAAATTATAGGAGCATATAATGAATATGGTCAAGGTAGAGTAATCGCACTGGGAGACATAGATATATTCACAAACGATTCTAATATTGGTTTAAGTCAACTAGATAATCAGTTATTAATAACTAACATTTTAAAATGGTTGATTGAACCCGTAAAAGAACCTGAATTGATGAAATTTACACTAAATCAATTAGGAGAAATCCAAAATCACATGAAAAATATTAACAAAAAAATTGATAATATCATTGAAACAATGACAATTTTAGAAAAAAGATTAAGTGTTATTGAAAAAAAATCAAATGTTGTTAAAGAAAATTCAGATAATAACGAGTTCATTAATAAAAAAACTGTTCAAGAAAAATAATCTATTTTGATGCATAATTTCTTAATTAATCATTGTATTTTTTAATCTTAGCCTTAAATTTATTAAGATTACCTTTAATTAATATTGACATCTTAAGTAAAATTAGGATAAATTTTTTTAAATTGGTGAAAAAGAAAAGTGACATTAAAAACACCAGAAGAATATTTGGAAAGCATAAAAAGACCAGTAAATTTATATATGTTTGGAGAAAAAATAAAGGAATTTTGGAATCATCCGATTATCCAACCTTCAATTAATACAGTTATGAAAATTTATGAACTGGCTCAAAATGAGGAATATAAAGATATTATGACAGCAACTTCACATTTGACTGGTGAAATTATCAATCGTTTTACTCATATTCATCAATCTGTAGATGATTTAATCAAAAAAGTTAAGATGCAACGATTGTTAGGGCAACAGACTGCCTGTTGCTTTCAACGATGTGTGGGATTTGATACCGCAAATGCCTTATATAGTGTTACTTATGAGATAGATGAGAAAAATAGTACTAATTATCATGAAAGATTTAAAAAGTATTGGATTGATGTTCAGAACCAAGATTTAATGGTTGATGGTGCTATGACTGACACAAAGGGAGATCGTAGTAAACGCCCTTCTCAACAACCTGACCCGGATGCCTACTTACATATAGTAGATGAAAGTGATGATGGAATTGTCGTTCGTGGAGCAAAAGTACATCAAACAGGTTTTTTAAATTCACATAAAGCTATTATTATGCCTACTCTTACATTACGTCCTGGTGAGGAGGATTATGCAATAAGTTTTGGAGTTGATACTAATGAAAAAGGAATAACATTAGTTTATGGAAGACAATCATGTGATACTCGTAAAATGGAAATAGGGAAATTAGATATAGGAAATTATAAATTTGGAGGACAAGAGATTTTTGTAATTTTTGATAATGTCTTTATACCTAATAAGAATATCTTTATGAAAGGGGAAATCGAGTTTTCAGGGGATCTAGTTAACCGTTTTGCCGGATTCCATCGCCAATCATATGGAGGTTGCAAAGTTGGAGTTGGAGATGTGTTAATTGGAGCATCAGCCCTAATATCAGAATATAATGGGACAGATAGAGCATCTCATATTCGAGATAAGTTAGTTGAGATGGTACATCTAAATGAAACACTTTACAGTTGTGGAATAGCATGTAGTTCCTTAGGATTCCAAAGAGAGGCAGGAAATTATGAAATGGATATGCTATTAGCAAATGTATGTAAACAAAATGTAACTCGTTTTCCATATGAAATTGGACGATTGGCTGAAGATATTGCTGGAGGTATTATTTGTACCCTACCTTCAGAGGCAGACTTCAAATCTGAAGAAATTGGACCCTTAATAAGCAAATATCTCTCCACATGTGAAGGGATAGGTCCAGATGATCGATACAAAGTATTGCGTTTCATTGAAAACTTGACGATGGGCGTTGCATCGGTAAGCTATCGGACAGAATCTATGCATGGTGCAGGTAGCCCCATGACACAAAGAATTATGATTTCGCGTCAAGCCAATCTGGAAGAAAAGAAAGATCTTGTGAAAAGGATTCTAGATATTAAATGAGTTCCAAGTAAAATAAGAAGGTTTTAAACATATCATAATTGTAACCAAATTAAATAATTAATTTCTTTGCTAAATTGGTTAAATATGAGTGAGAAATCATTTGAAGAGATATTCTCTATTTTTGAAGAAGTGTCAAATAATTACAAAAGAAATAACCAATATTTCGACATACTCTATGATTCCATATCATCAGTTTTAATTACAAAAACACGTACATCAGAAAATATTGTAGTTAATGCAAAAAAATCGGGTGTAGTGGCAAGAACATTTACAGGAACATGGAAAGAAACAACTATAACTGATTTTTTAGATATTAAAAAAATTGATGCCAAATTACCCAAAGTTACAAATATGGGTAAAAATCTTGAAGAATATGAAGGATGGAAACTAAATAAAGAAATCAAACCGAAAATCAATCCACTTGGAGTTCTTATTGATGAGAAAATCCAGAAAATTAGATATATCTATGACTATGTTATGAAATTTGATGAACGTATAATTAATTCACAAATTCAATACATGGAACATTTTACGGAACGGATTTTTTTTAACAATGAAGGATGTCAATTAAGACAAGTAATTCCAAGGACTAAGCTTTATATTGTTCCTATTGCGAAAGAAGGTCTTGTTGCAGATTATGATTATTATGTGGATTCTGGTGAAATAGGCTTTGAAATTTTTGACAAGATTGATGATAATAAGTTAGATGAAATATGTCAAAAGTCTTTAGAAATGCTAAAAGCAGAATTAGCTCCTTCGGGAAAATATGCTGTCATTTTAGATCCCACCATGGCAGGAATGGTAGCACATGAAAGCTTTGGACATGGTCTTGAAGCAGATCAAGTTATGCGCGAAAGGAGTTATTTAAAAGAAAAACTTTTCAGCAAAGTAGCATCTAGCATTTGCACAATCTGTGATTCACCAACAATTGAAGGTCCTGTTGGGTCATATTTCTTTGATGATGAGGGGATTAAAGCAGGAAAAAACATTTTGGTGGAAAATGGAATATTGAAAAATTTTATATATGATAGACGCACTGCTTCTGCATTAAATGCTATTCCAAAAGGAAATGGAAGGAGAGAAAGTTTTGCTCATCCAGTTCATCCAAGGATGACAAATACCTATTTTGAACCAGGGGATTATTCGCTTGATGAAATGATTAAAGAAGTAAAGTATGGAGTGATGCTGGTTCATGGATCATTCGGAATGGAGGATCCCCTTGGCGGAGCAATGCAAAATACGTCTAAGACGGGCTATTTAATTGAAAACGGAGAAAAGACCAAATTATTAAAAGCAATTGCATTAAGTGGCTCTGTATTAGAAACATTACCTAAGATTGATGCTATTAGTAAGGGAATTATAAAATTTGATGGTGGGACCTGCGGTAAAGGCGATGAAGACCACGTTCCAGTAGGGAGTGGAGGTACATACGTTCGAATTAAAGAAGCATTAATTAGTCCAGGGTGAATATTAAAGATGACAAAAGAAAAAATTGACTTGATTGAAAAAAACCTTAAAGCAAAAAAGATTGGCGAATATGAAATCTATTTTATTGATAAAAAGATCTATGAAACGATTTTTTTAAAAAATAAGCCAGAAACCAACAGGGAAGTTCAAGATTTTGAGTATTTTATACGAATCCTTACTCAAAAAGGAGATCAGACGGGAGTAGGGATTGTTAAAGGAAATTCCCTGGACTCAAAAGAATTAACAAAAAATGTTGATACATGCTATTTACTTTCTAAAAATAATATCTCTTCAATATATCATTTTCCAGAAGAAAAACCAATATCGAGTGTTGGTATAGCTGATAAAGCTATATTAAAAGATCCAATTGGAATCAAGAATGATTTTTGTGAAGAATTAATGAGTGTAGTTGGAGACCAAAAGGATGTGCTTCCAACTTTTGGTCGATTAAGAGTACACATTAATAATAATTTCTTAAGAAATAGTAACGGAGTAAATCTTGATTCTATAAAAACATTTTTTTATTTAGAACATTCCTTAAAGGCACAGGGAACCGGGAAACTATCTGAATATTGGACTAGTGAATACTTCAAAGAAAAAGAGCATTTAGATTTTAAGAAAAGAGTAGAGAATTGGGCTAAAATAGCAAAAGATACTTTAATAGCAGAGCCACCCAAACCAAGTAAAGAAGCAATTGTGATATTCCCACCACATGTCTTAAGAGAAGCAATTATTCCTGTAATTGGATTTCATGTCTTAGGACAAGCGCTAAGTGAGAAGATTTCTGCTTATAGTATAAATGATAGAGTAGCTTCTGATGAAATCACTATTATCGATGATGGATTACTCGAAGGGGGATTGAATTCTAATCCCTGGGATGGGGAAGGAAATCCGCATCAAAAAACAGAAGTGATAAAAAAAGGTGTATTCCAAAAACGGTTGTATGATCAAAAATATGCTATGTTGAATAAAAAAGAGCCCACCGGAAATGGGATAAGAAATATAACTGGTTCAGTTAATAATGGGATCAGTAATTTCCAAATTATGCCGGGAAATATATCTTTAGATGATATTATTTCAGACATAAAAGATGGTTATTATATAGGAAAATTTTCGTGGTTAAATCCTGAATTTTTATCAGGATTTTTCGGCGCGGAAATAAGAAATGGGTATTATATAAAAAATGGTGAATTCAAAAATCCAATAAAACTTGGAAATGTCAGTGGAAATGTTTTGGAAATGATTAAGAATTGTCAATATATCTCAAAAAAACGTGAGTTTTCATCAAATTCCTTGTTTCCATATTTGGTTTTTTCAGGTCTAACCGTTTCTGTCTAGTTAATTAAAAGAAATCTTTTTTTATCTTTTTTATTATCTTGAATTTTTTAGAAAAATCTATTTAAAGAGATTTAATTGTTTATATAAGTTATTATTAATCACCAATTAACTAAAAAATAAATTAAAAGGGTGAAAACTATGGGCAAAAAAACTGAAAAAAAGGCTTTGGAATTAGGATTAACTAATCTTCCGAAATATACATTTTATGGACGCCCAAAAACAATTAAAATGAAGTTTTCAAAATATAAACCAGATACTGCATATGTAGTAGAAGATTGGATGAAGAGTGTGGATCCTTCTTGCACTGTAGAGGAATCTGCAAAAGCAAGAAGCTCTAAGTTTTTTTATATGTCAACTCAATTAGGTATATATGTTGTTGTATATAATAAGATGGCAGGAGTGACCGCGTTTAATCCGGATAATTATGTGTCTCAAATCGATATTTATACTAATAACGAAGAGCATGTAAGAGCAATTGTCCAAGGTTATAATTCTCTATGGGATGATGGAATAGTACCTCATATTGATTTTAACAAAATCGAAAAGAAATTCCAAGTTGGTAAAGAGGAAGTTCTTAACCAGTGGAATATTTTTCTTTAAGATATTCTTTTTTTTTTTATATTGACTTTGATTAAGTTTCTTCTTTAAGCTCTTTTAAAAAGAGATTTTAAATATTTATATAACTTATTATAATTCACCAATTATAAAGTAAATGAAATGGGTGAAAATTATGGGAAAAGGAGTTAGAAAAGAAGCTATGCAAATAGGGTTAACGGATCTCCCAAAATATACATTTTATTGCCAACCAAAAAAAGTTAAAGCGCAATTCTCAAAAGTAAAACCAGATATTGCATATGTAGTAGAAAATTGGATTACTAATATTGATCCTTCAACCAAAATGGGTAATACATCTGGTAGAACTGTTGAATATCAATATCTAGCACCTGGAATAAATACCTACGCCGAAGTAACTAGTAGATTGTTTGCTAAATCACGGTTTACTATGTATAATGCAGATAAACAAGTTGTCAAATGCGATATTTATACTAATAACGAAGAGCATGTAAGAGCAATTGCCAAAGACATTAATGCTATTTGGGATGATGGAATGCCACCTCATCTTAACTTTGAAAAACTTGAAAAGAAGTTTAAAGTTGGAAAAGAAGATGCCATATCCACTTGGAATACTTTTCTTTAAATTAATTTTTTTTTTTTTCTATATTAACTTTAATTAAATTGTAATTTCTATTACCCAAACCAATTTCCTCAGCTAATTTCAGTTGCAACTCCCAATGTTTTGATTCCTTTCCATCTTGATTCAAATCAAACTCACCTGACTCTGGGTCAAAACGAGGGAGATATGAAAACCATTCAAAAGGACCTTGCGTTGGAATATTTTTAACATTAGAAAGAATTGATTGAGGACTAATTGATGATTTATGAATTAAATCTATCGTGGCTTGATCTATAGCAACAGGATCTAAAGAAGCTAAAATCCCTATATCTGGAACAAATGGGACATCTGAGCCTCCTGAACAATCACACTGATATGTTATGTCTATAGCATAATTAAGATAGAAGATTTTATCTTTTCCAAAATAATCCACTACTCCCTTAGCATTATCAATAAATCTAGAAATAAAATCCTCTCTTGTAGATGATCCAGCGCTAATCACCCCTTTATCACATATCGACCTACACATATAACAATAACGACACTTATCCCAATCCTTCTTAAGAATTTTATCTAGTCCTTTACTTAAAGCACCCGTAGGGCAAACTTTTATACATTTATCACAATCTTTGGCACATTTACTTAAATCGTAATCAAAAGTTGTACCAAGATGAGCTCTGATTTTTTGACCCTTGCAGACACAGCCGATACCCAGATTCTTAAGAGCCCCTCCAAAGCTAGCATTAGGATGTCCTTTAAAGTGAGTAGCCATAACCATATAATCAAATTCTCTCAAACGTCCTGCTACGAATATTTCCTCAAGTATTTTCCCCTTAATCTTTTGAATTTCATAATCTATTCCCATAGGACCATCGAGCATTAAAATTGGAGCTCCCATGGTTTCTTTAGCAAATCCATGTTGTAAGGCTACATTTAGATATTCTTTCTCATTTGCACGACCACTATATTCAGTATGAACTCCTGAGATACTTTCGGGCAATCCCCATCCACATGATTCTGCCACAGCAGGAATTCCTCCCAATTTTTTTATATAATCACTTAAAAACCTGATGTAACTAGGACGAAGATATCGGGTGTTTTCAAGTGCTCCGAAATGAGTTTTAATAACAATATTATCTCCTTCTTTTATCTTTTCCTTGATTCCGAGTTTCTCTAAAGCTAAAGGTCCTTTAACTTTGCTCATACTTTCTTCATGGCTTTGTGATCGTGCTGAAAAATAATAAACATTTGGCTTCAATAACTTCCACTATATCAATTGACTACAGTTATTATTGTTTTCTAAATATTGTATTGAAAATAAAGTTAGGTATTATATTCCATACATTAATTATTTTAACTTTCATAAATTTATTTAATTAATAGATTAAAAGTAGTTATAATTTTAAAAAATAAATAATTTGAAAAGTCGAATATACCCTCGAGCGAGAAAAATATTAACCCAAAAGGTGGATAAATATATCAAGATGCCCAGAATGTGGGGGTAAGATGAAATATATCCCCAATACGAAAGCAATGGTCTGTCAATCATGTGGATTATCCTTATCTCGATTTGAATTAGAGAATTATTGGAAGAAAATAAGGAGTGAAAATTTAACAGAAGTCGATGAATCAGAACGTAGAAAAAATCGTCGTAAAGAATGGTTGGAATGGTATAGTAAATCCAAATCTGAGAAAGAAGGTTTTTAATAAGAACAATAATAAGATTTAATCCACAAAAATATTTAAGTTAATTTCAAATAAAAATTATTAATAAAAATATAACCTAATATAAAATCTATAACTAGTATAGTTTTAATTCATAAACTTTCTCTCAAAAAGACCTTCCAATAATTCAGCTAATTTTACGGCTGGGATGTCCAATAACTTGATTTCTTTATGTCTACCTCTCTGAGCTTCTTCTATCCTCACAGTTTTAGAAGAAATGATTTTAAGTTCGTCAAGATGGCGAACATATTTTCTAAAACTCATTTTAACATGGGGTTCAATAGAATAATTTTCACATATTACTTGATATTCCTCATAAGCATCATCAACTAAAGTGTATGATTCATCAGTATTCATTAATGATCTTACTATCCCGTATAATGCTAAGTGCTCTTGATCTTTTAAAAGATCAATAACATCCCCCCTAAAGGTAGGATATACTTCATTGGATGCTTCTCTTATTATCTCGGAAGTAAAACGTGTTAAGCCCTCTTTATCACAATATAATCCACTTTTCCTTAAAATTTCAATCCCATGACGCATATTTTCATGTTCTGCTACTATTTCAGCAATCATTTCTAGAAGATCATCATCTATTACATTTTCTTTTAAAGCAAGCTCGCTTCTATAATCTAATATCTGCTTAGCTTCATCATAGTTATAGGGTTTGAGTTCAATTTTTTGATTTAATCTGCTTAAAATTCTTTCATTTTCAACGGTCATCCAATCATGAGTTCTTGAAATTATTATTAATGATAATTTCGCATTTTGATGTCCAAAAGTTTCGGCAATGTCAAGAAGAGCTAATATTTCATCAGGTTTCAATCGAAATATTTCGTCAATTATAAGAAGCATATAACTTCTTTCTCTGATTAGTTGAGAAAGTATCAGTTTTAGCCCTTCATCGTCTGAGAATCCACGTCCTGAACCATGGGTATACTTAGCTAATAATTCCCTGACTATTTTACTTTTTGAATTGAAATTAATACAATTATAATATTCAATAAATAAATTAACATCTCGTTCTAATGCAATAGTCCTAAAATTTCTTCCAAAATATTTCGCAGTTACTGTCTTACCTACGCCTCCTTTTCCAGTTAATAAGAAATTAATTGAAGGTTGATCACTTTCTTCTACAATCCTCCTAAAATTGTAGATTAAAGTTTTAATAGCCTCATCCCGGCAATATAATTTTTCTGGCACGTAGCTTTGATCTAGAGAATGCGCCTTTTTAAAAACAGATCTTTTGCTAAATTGATTCCTGAACTCATCCTCGTCCATAGTAATTCGAGAAGACTCCCAATTTATTTTTAATGTATAAATTATAAAAGAACAATTGAAGTATAAATTTTCTTATACTTGTTAAATTATATTTTACCTATAAAAAACTTATTAATTAAAAAAGGAGATGTTCATCTATAATTTATCTAAATTGTTTAGCGGATGCATCTGAGAGTAAGATTCTTTTAATTTAGTAATATCATTTTTAGCATAAATTCTTGTAGTATTTGGATTCGAATGTCCTAGAATATCTTGTAGTTCGCTGATATCCATTCCTGAACGTCTAAGATGGGTTGCACCTGTATGTCTAAATATATGAGGAGTGATTATTTTAGATTCAGCAAAGCCACATTTTTCTTTAATAGTTTTAATATCTACTTGAACTACTCGAGGATTTAATTTTTGGTTTCTAGTATTTACTAATAAATAATCTTCAGAACTATAGGAAATTCTATTGCTAAGATACTCCTTAAACAGATTTAAAGTTTTTTGATCCACAGGGACTATTCTCTCTTTGTTTCCTTTACCTCTTAATTTAATATACCCTTTATTAAAATCTACATCATTTATCTTAATATTACATAACTCACTAACTCTGGACATTGTAGAATAGAGTAATCTTATCATTAAATAATATCGTTGGCTTTTTTTAGAATTAAATATTTGTCTATCTTTTAATTTTATAAATATTAGTTTAATATCATTAACATTAAGAAATTTTGGTAAATTTTCCTCAAGTTTTATTTTTGGAGACTTTATCGTACTCATAGGATTTTTATCTATAAATTCATTTAGAGTTAAAAATTTAAAATATGATCGTAATGATGCTATTTTTCTCCCGATTCCCTTTTTAGTATATCCCAAATCTTTTATTTTTTTTAAAAATAACCTTATTTTCTGTCTAAGCATAGGAGAATTCAGTTCAAGGTCTCCTATAAGACTGACAAATTTATCAAGGTCATATTTATAAGCTTTAATTGTTGAGGAGGCACAGCCTTCTTCTACTTCCTTGGAAATTAAAAAGTCTTCAATAAAATCTGAAAACTTGCTCTCTACCATAATAGATACAGTATGATCGAGATATTACATAATATAAAGTAATATCTAGGTGATATCTGACAATTGATGTACAAGTTTACAAGAAGAAGTAATTAATCTTTTTTTAATTGACAGATATATGTATAAGCATTAATCCCAGCCCAAACACCTTCTGCAGTGGCAAAAATTCTTGAAAAAGCCACCCCTAATATCACTTACGAAACATTTAAATCTTTGATAGGTAAATATAACATAACTTACGAAATCTACAAAAATGTTAATAAGTCAGTGTGATTAGATTGATAAAAAACAAATTAATAAAGTTAAATGCAGTTTTTGTAGTAATATCTTTGGTAATACTAAACATTTTATTCTTTACGTCCCAAATTTACGGACAAGAGCATACACCTATTAGATTGGAATTTTCAGCACCTATTACATCAGATTCGAACGATTATACTTCATGTTGCAAAACGATAGAATCAAACTTTGGTTCAAGTGGCACAAATCCAGTCGCATCAGATCCAAACGCGTTTATTTCAGTTTGGAATACAACTAAACCAGGTTCAAGCGGTAGCAATCAAATACAATTGCCATTGCAACCAAGCGGAATATATAATTTTATAGTGAATTGGGGAGACGAGAGCATTGATACAATCACAATCTGGAATCAAGCTACTGTTACCCATACCTATGCTTCCGAAGGAGTATATACCATTAATATCACAGGAACCATCGTAGGCTGGCAGTTTAATGAAGGCGGAGATCGATTTAAGATACTCGAAATCCAACAATGGGGTTGTTTACGATTAGGAAATTCAGGGGGTTATTTCGACGGTTGCTGCAATTTAAAAATTACAGCTATTGACAGCTTAAATTTAACGGGAACGACCAGTTTATACCGGGCTTTTGAGGAGTGCAAAAATCTTGGTACTAGCGGCAATATGAACAGCTGGGACGTTTCGAGCGTGACAAACATGCATAACATGTTCGACGGGGCTTCTTCGTTTAACCAGCCTCTTGACAATTGGGATGTATCGAGCGTGACAGACATGCGTTTCATGTTCGGCGGGGCTTCTTCATTTAACCAACCACTTATCAATTGGAACGTATCAAGCGTGACAGACATGCGTGGCATGTTCGGCGCTGCTTCTTCATTTAACCAACCACTTGAAAATTGGGATGTGTCGAGTGTGACAGACATGAGTGTCATGTTCGACGAGACTCCTTCGTTTAACCAGCCTCTCGATAATTGGGATGTATCGAGCGTGACAGATATGGGTTATATGTTCAGCTATGCTCTTTCATTCAATCAACCTCTCGATAATTGGGATGTATCGAGCGTGACAGATATGGGTTATATGTTCAGATATGCTTTTTCATTCAATCAACCTCTCGGTAATTGGAATGTTTCAAGCGTGACAGACATGGATGGCATGTTCTATGCAATTGCATTATCGACGTCTAATTATGATAATTTATTATTAGGTTGGTCACAATTAAACTTGCGAACTGGTGTAACCTTTCATGCAGGTTATTCCAAATATAGTAGCGCAGCAGCAGATGCAAGAGAGTTTATTATTACTCAATTTTCTTGGACTATTATGGATGGGGGACTCAAAAAACCAGGTTCTCCTGCAATTTCAGGTTATATTTTAGGGTTGATTGTAGCTACTTTAGGTATTAGCATTGCCCTAGTGATTAAAAAAAAGTATGATATAAAAAATTAAACCCAAATCCTTTTTTTTTAATTCCTTTAACTATTGGTGAGTTGGGATTTTATGAATCTTGAAAAACTATTTTTTATCTAAAAAAAGTTCATATTTCCCTCGTGGCGTTATTGTTTTAGAGAACGATGATAAGATATACGTTTTATGAAGGTAATTAGGTTATTTATCCCTCTCCATACCATCCTTTTTTAATAAATAAATACGCATTCATTGCTGCTGTTGTTGCTTCCCCAACTGCTGTGGACACTTGGCGTATTCCCCCAGTTACATCTCCAGCTGCATAAATACCAGAAAAATTGGTTTCTTGATTTTTATTGACTTTAATAAAATTATTGTCATCAAGTTCTATTCCGGCCTTTTTCGCTAATTCACTCTGTGGCTCAACTCCTATAGCAATGAAGAGAGCATTTACACTTATAGTAGAAATTTCGCCAGTTTCATGGTTTTTGATTTTTAACGCTTCCAATTTATTATCCTTAGTTATAGCTTCTTCAATAGTGCAATTATACATTGGTTTAACATTATTTAATGACTCAACCTCATCTGCAATGCAGGCTTCTGCTCGCATGCAATGACGTCTATGAATAAGATAAACTTCTTTTACGACCCCTGAAAGGTAAATTACTTCTAGACCAGCGGCATTTCCACCACCAACTGTAGCAACTACTTGATCTCGAAATAATGGACCATCACAAGTAGCACAATAAGATATTCCATTACCTACTAATTCAAACTCATTAGATAATCCAAGTGATTGGTGTTTTGAACCAGTAGCAATTATAATAGCTTTAGCTTTTGTTTCTCCTTTATAAGTAGTTATAGTCATTTCTTTTGGATTGATTTTAGAGACTTCATTAAAGAAAAAAGTAGTTCCCCAATGTTCAGCTTGTTCTCTCATTTTTTCAGTTAATTCAAGACCATTGATACTTTGAAATCCTGGATAATTTTCAATTTTGGGAGCAGTTCCAGCTAAACCTCCAAAACCTTTTCCCTCATAGAGAACAGTCTTTAAACCCATTCTCGCGCCATAAATTGCCGCAGTTAATCCAGCAGGTCCACCACCAATGATAGCTAGATCTACTCTATTATTTTCAGACAATTTTAATTTCCATGATCTATTAACTTTGAAATATACAAAATATAATCTTAATAAGATTTTTTAATTTTCCTTTTGTATTATTTAATCTTTCTTTAATTGTCGGAGATATTTACAAGCATTTATTCCTGCTCGTGCACCTTCAGCTGCAGCAAAAATTACTTGAAATATTCCACCTGTAACATCACCAGCAGCATATACTCCCTTTAGATTTGTTTGTTGTTCATCATCAACTATAATATTTCCCATATCATCTAATTCTATACCAGCTTTTTTAAATATGGAATTTGATGTGATATGGGATAAGATAAATAGGCAATCTAACTCAAATTCTATTATTTCTTCAAAATCTTCTGATTCGGGTTTATTAAATCTACATATTATTTTTTGAATAATACCTTCGGAATTGGGTATTGCTTCAACAATTTCCATATTCTCTATTACATCAATTCCCTTATCTTTGACCTCATAAACCTTTTCAGGTAAATCCTCAATTCCTACATTAGTTATTATATGAATTTTGCATCCTATTTGATCTAAAGCTAAAGCATCCTCAAAAACTTCTTTATCTGAGCCATATAAAAACACAACTTTATCTTTATATAAGGGACCATCACTTAATGCATTATAGGAAAGGCCATATCCAAGTAGAGCACCTTCTCCCTTGATAATTTCTTTTCGATTACCTCTACCTGTTGCTATAATAACAACATCAGAAGTAATATTAGCTGTTCGCGTCGATATCATGTTTACCCCCATTCCAAGCATTAATGAGATTACATCACCTTTAAATATTCTTAAATTTTCAGAATAACTCTCAGCATGAGCTCTAAATTTTTCTAATAGTTTCTTACCTTTTATATCTATTTCTCCTAGCCAATTTTGTATCTCTTTCGTTTTTGCTAAAGCAGATGTCTCTTTCCCATCAAGAATAATGACATCTCTGTTTACTCGAGCACAATAAACTCCTGCACTTAGTCCTGCAGGACCAGCACCTATGATTAAAATTTCACATTTAAATTCATCCATTTAATTAGCCTTCTTTGAATTTTAATAATCTTGAATTAGTTTAAAGTCTTTATCCTTACAGTTAATATTTTGTTATTATAATTTATATATTCTATAAATTAATTTAATTTTATAATAATAATATCTATTTCTAAAAAGACTTCAATTAGTTAATCTTTATCTTATAAAATTATTATTTTTAGATAGAAAATTTCGTAAAACAAAAGTTTCACGATCTATATAAGAATCAAAAGTTCATTTTATGTTTAATTTCCTGTACCATATTATATCCTTCATTGTTTACTTGAATCAATATTTCCCTTAAAATTTCATTAAAAGCAAGCCCTTTTAATTCACACGATAAGTATAATAATGAAATGATCTGTTTTGTTAAAAGCCGGATGTTTTTAATATCATTAATTGGAATCCTTATTCCGAGAGCTTTTAGATCCATATGAGTTTCTTTTTCTTGTTGTCTTATTGAAATCAAAAAATCATTTTTCCTTCCTTTCCATTCTTCTGTAATTGCTCTTATTGATAAAAGATATTTTTTAGTTGGGCTCCCTATACCAAATACATCCTTAGCAAATTCTAATGGCGTTGAATTTCGTAATGTTTTCAGACCAAAAATTCTATTAACTTTATAGGTTTTATCTAATTTCTCTTTCATTTTAGAAATTTCATTTGTTAATTGCTCGACTTTTAAGGATAATTTCTCAAATTTTTCAAGAAATAATTCCTCAACATTGGTATTATTACTCATTTTACATACAATTATACAATTAAGTATGACACTTTTTGAATTAGGATTTAATAAAACTAATTATTAAACGATTAATCTATGCGGAATTTTTAATTTATAAAAAATATAATAGCTATTCCTACTAAAAGCCATACTACTAGAACTGTTAATCTCCAATCTTCTCCTATTTTCTTTAAATTATCAATAATATCTATAAAAAATTAGTCAAACTTGCAATATTTAAAACTTTTTTATTCATAAGAGTATTCAAAAGTAAAAAAGAGTTTATAAGAAGTTTAAAAAGATTATGTTAAATAGTCAAAAATTTTTTTCTGTTTGTCGAAATTATGAAATTCTAAACCTAATCTTTTTTTTAGTATATTAGCAGTTTCAGGGGCAAATCCAGCAAAATGATTATTGACAATAATAAATATTTCATAGATATTTGGCATTTCATTTAATTTCCGGATATTTTGTTCAAGATGCCTTATAGCATCTTCTTGATCTCTCTGAATTCGGTTAAAAACCGTTAGCTCCCGGTCACCAATGAGTCTAATATAATAATATTTTTGATTTGGTATATAAAATGGAGAAACACTCGGTATATAGGTTGTTCCCAGAATTTTTTGAGTACCATCAATAAATTCAGAAAGGATTTCTGACTTTAACCAAGAATTATGTCGTAGTTCAATTATTAAGTTAAATATAGAGGAGATCTCATTTATTAAAAGTTTTAATTGATTTAAATGCTTCTCTGAATATTCAAACCACGGTGGAAATTGTAGTAGATATGCTACTATCTTTGCTTTTAATGGCTCCATATGGTAAAAAAATTCATTTATTCTAGAAACCACTGCTGGTTCATTTAAGTAATGAGTTATTTTTTGCCACATTTTAACAATGAAACGAAAATTTGGAGGAGTTCGAGAATTCCATTTATTAACAGTATCTATAGAGGGGAGATTATAAAAAGTTGAGTTAACTTCAGTAATCCGAAAAAATTTAGCATAATAAGCTAAATGATTTTGTCTCTCAAGTTTCTTAGGATAAAATGGGCCGATCCAATCTTTATAATCCCAACCAGCACATCCGATAGAAATCTTGTTCATAAAAAGAAGGTAAAAATAAATTTATCTTATAGATATCAAATAAATAATATTAATATAATTGGTCTTTATAATAAATTAATATTTTTTAAAGTTTTAATATAGAAAGAGAAATATAAAATATATGAGATCGAATTTAATAATATATAATAGATCTATTTAGTATAGAGAAATTATGAGGTGAGAAAGTAATTAGTATAGATTGGGCAAAAGCTGAGGAGAGACCTGATAAGAAATTCCCTGTGGAGGGAAGATATCTTTTAGACCTTAGAACTAAAATTAATGATCTAGAACAAAAATTAATCCAGAGTATAAAGGAGTTAGAAAAAGCAAATGATGAACTGAAAAGTACTAGGGAAAAATTAGCTGGTCGTGAAAAAAGTTTACTTGAGCTAACAGAAAGAAGATCTTCAGCAAAAAAGACTTTAGATAAAGTGCAAGAAGAAAAACTTCATACTGATATTGAAGTAACAAAGCTAAAATCAAATAAATCAGAGTTAGAAAAAAATTTAACTGAAGCAGTAGCGAAAATTACAACATTAGAGAGCCAATTAAATTTCACCTCTGAAAAAGCATCTGAAATAGAACAAAAAATCAATTTTAAAGAAAAGGAAGTTCAAAATCTCAAAAATGATTTAAAACGAAAAGATATAGAATTAGAAAGCCTTAAAAGTAACTTAGAAGCGAAAAATAATAAAAATAATGAGCTCATTAATAGGATCAATTCTCTTGAAATTCAATTTTTGGAAGCTAAAACGTCACCAAGAATTATGATAAAAATTAGAGAAGTATTGGAACATAAAGGATTTATAACTGATAAGGAGCTTGAACAATTAATAAAAGATTTAAAAGATTAACCTTATTTGAAACATATTTTTTATTATTATAGTTATTTTTTAGTTCAAATAATTTAATAAAATTTTTATAAATAATAAATCTAAAGAAATTAAATATATACTAATACAAAATAAATAAAATTTATATCAGAATAGAGGTGAAATTGAAATTTCTTTTGATTGGGCTAAAGCAAAGGAAAAACCCGAAGCAAAACAAAAAGTGGAGGGAAGATTTTTATTAGACCTTAGATCAAAAATTAATGATTTAGAAAGACAATTAACTCAGAAAAGAAAAGACCTAGATAATACAACAGAAGATTTAAGAACCACCAAAGGACAATTATTAGAAGCAGAGAAAAAAATTGACGAATTAGATGAAATGAAAAAAAAATTTGAGAGAATCAAGGAAGAAAAACTTTATGTAGATGCCGAAACCAATAAATTCAAATCTTCGATAAGTGAAATGGAGGAAAAATTATCTGAAGCGAATTCAAAAATTACAGAATTAGAGAAATTATCTGAAAAAATAGAGACTTTAGAAGATGAAAAAAATGATCTTCGAGCAGAACTAGAGCAAAAAAATAATGAGATTGAAAGTCTTAAAAAGGATTTACAAAAATCAATTTCAGATAAATATGTAGAGGTGGAAAGCCTCAAGGATGAAAAAGATTTAAAAGTAAAAGAAGTTGAAGCGCTTAATGATAAGATAAAAGCACTTGAAGAAACAATCTTTGAAGCTAAAGGAGCTCCTCAACTCATGGACGAAATTAAAGATATTTTGATGCATAAAGGATTCCTTTCAGATAAAGAATTTGAGGATTTATTGGAAAGAACAAATCTTGAGTAATTGTACTTTTAAATTCGTTTTTTTCTAATTTTAATAAATCAGAAACAACATCATAAAAATTTTAATATAGACTTTATAATAACTGATTTATTTACAATATAATTTAAAAATAAATTCTAAATATAAATATAGTTTGATAAAGAAATGGTAAAATTAATTTGGGAGGGAAAATCGGAAAAATCAGTCAAACTGAAAGAATTAAAAAATAGACTTCTGAATTATTATAAAATTTTTGAAGTTCACCCTGAAGTTAATGAACAAAAAATCCAAAATAATTTACATAAGAAAGACTGGAGAAACAAATTATTTTGGGGGAATAATATGGAAGTTTTATATCATTTATTAAATAACTTCAAAGGTAAAGTAGATTTGATCTATATAGATCCTCCTTTCTTTTCAGGCACTAATTATCAGATTAAAATTAAAGATAATGATAATGTTTATAATACTATAGCATACTTCGATCATTGGGAGAAGAATTTAGATTCATATTTGCAAATGCTTTATGAGAGGATAATTCTTTTTAAAGATTTATTATCTCAAACGGGTTTACTATTCATTCATTTGGATTGGCATGCAAGCCATTATGTTAAATTAATCTTGGATGAAATTTTTGGAGAAGAGAGGTTTATAAATAATATTATTTGGTATTATTATAATAAATATTCAGCAGGGAAAAGAAACCTCCCTCGTGCACACGATGATATATTAGTATATTCCAAATCTAATAAATATACATTTAATAAGCTAAGAATTCCTCGCAAAAAACCAAAAAAACAATTAAAGAGAGAAATGATAAACGGAGTTTTGAAAAACGTTAAAGATAAAAATGGACATGTAAAATATCGAATTGTAACCGATAAAAAAGTGGATGATGTGTGGAGAATTCCTTGTATGCAACCCGCTTCAAAAGAATGGAGTGGTTTTCCGACTCAGAAACACCATAAATTACTAGAAAGAATAATTAAATTAGGTTCTAATGAAGAAGACTTGATTGCAGACTTTTATTGTGGTTCTGGAACTACATTATTAGTTGCTGATAAGCTAAATCGAAAGTGGATAGGGTGCGATATTTCTGCATATTCTATTTATTTATCAAGAAGGAGAATTCTTAATTTCCATAATAAAATTAGTAATACTCCTGTAAATATAAAGGGATTTGAAATTCTAACAAATTTTACTGAAGAGCACCAAAAAATTATTAACTCTGGTTTTTTTGAAAAAGAGCTAAAAGTTAAAAGGAAAAAATAAATATATTAATATCGAATTATATTCCATCCCAAATAATGATTGAGAGCTTCATTGACAATTTCTGCTACTTCATTTAGAGTTACTGCAATATGATGGGCAAATCCCTCTCTGCATAAAGTTTTAAGAATATCTTGTAAATTAGGAATGTTAATAACTCCAAATCCACCAAATGTATCTAAAGGATCATCTGTATAATTCCCTTCAACTAACAATGCTTTAATCTCTCCATATATATCATCCGTTTCTATTCTTAAAAGAGTACATGAGTTAGTTTTAATTCTTCCTTGAATTGCACCAAAACTTGAATCAGGTTTATCATCTCCAATTATAGGATGTATTGTCATTTTAGTATCTTTAAAGAATGATTTAGGAAGGTTACTACAATGGAAAAGTACCATTTTATTTGGATCATCCCCATAATTGTTGTTCCAATCTAGAATTGCTGAGGGTGTGTCGGAAGCTACTTGCAATATATACATGCCAATTAATCCCGAAATATCTACTTCACAAGCAGCAGGTACTAAAGACTCACTAAACATACTCATCACTGCGCATGGTACAATACCAAAATTATCTTGAATCGAGGGCCAACATTGGAATGCAAATCCATCCAATTCATTTTCTGCCACCCAAATTTCAACGATCACAGCTAATTTAGCTAATTTTAATAATCCATCCCCTGGGAATTCTTTAGTGGGAGTATAATTTTTGATAAATTCAATTTTCTCTTTGATTTTTGGATCATCATCTTTTAATTGTTGAATTGCTGCTAAAATTTCAGATAAATCGATAGATTCGATAGAAATTCCATTAAACTCAAGAATTTTTTCACTATATCTCACAGTTTCAAATGCATTAGGTCGAGTACCGATCTGTCCAAATCTAGCCTTCCTGATTTTCCTAACAACCTTACAAATTTTCTCAAATCGTATTAAATCCTTCTTAAATTCATCCGATTTAATTGCACATGTATGATTTGTAGTAAGAGTGAAAGGAATTCCATATTGATATAACACACTCGTTACTGAAATCTTCCCGCAAAAAGCATCTCTTCTAGAAGACCTGTCCATTTTGTTTATATCGTCTGATGATGCCTGTATTAGGATTGGAACATCAAGTTCTGATAATTTTATAGCATTCGCAATACCTTTTTCATCTCCAAAATTAGGTAAAATTACCAAAATACCAATTATTTTATCTCTATTTCTTTTAAACAAGTCAGCACACTTTTTTGCATCTGAAAATGTCTCTACAACTCCATATTGTGTATCATTTTCACTTGAAATTAAATAATCATAACCCAATTCAGTTAAAATTTCAATAATTTCTAATCTTCCTTCTTTAGCAAGATTATCAGGAAAGACATCCCTATTTCCTACAATTACTCCGAAAGATGTTTTTTTATCATCATCATTTTTTCTTACAAAAGACATTTATATCAACAGTTATTTGAAATCATATAATTTTATTTTAATAATTTAATTTAAGAATTTAAAATCAAAATAAATATTTGTTAATTTGAAAATATTAAATAGAATTAAAGAGCTTTGTAAGTATAATATTTTCCGATATGCTATTGTACTTCATAGTTTTTATTTCATTCTGTCAATTATTTTATTTTTTATGTTTTTTCAAGAAAAAAATGATTTTGTGATCTTCTATAGAGCTGGAGAAATATTTCTGAATGATACTGAAAATTTGTATAATCAATCGAATTATTTATGGGATTTTCGTTATTTTCCACTTTCCGCACTATTTTTTATTCCTTTTGGCTTTTTAGATTTTAAAGTTAGTTTCATAATTTTTAATCTATTTAATCTATTCCTAAATATTTTGATTTGTATAGTCCTTTACAAAATCATAATGATCATTAGAAATGAGGATCATGAAAAAGATGATAAAAGGGTTATTTTATATATTAGTTTGTATTTAATGAGCTTACCACATGTCTTAAATTATATCTATGGTCAAATAAATTTATATATAACCTTATTTATATTAATATCTCTTTATATTTTTATTAAATTTAAAAGTATTAAGTGGCAATTTATAGGAAGTGTTATTTTAGGAATCAGTATTATTATAAAACCTACAGCATTTTTCTTAATTCCATTTTTAATTATATTTAGTTTTGATTTAAACAAAAAACAGTTTCGGTTTGATTTTATTAAAAGTACGGTAAGATTATTAGGTGTATTATTACCACTGTCATTGAATTTTATAGTTTTTTTTATATACCCAAAATCATGGAAAGGCTTTTTAGAAACTAACTTTACAGGAAGTAATCCTATAGCCTTAAATTTCTCATATAGTATTTCCAAACTTATAACTAATTTTTGCTATTTTTACAACATCCCATTTAGTCAATTAATCATACTAATAAGCATTATTGGATTTTTAGGTGCATTAGGTTTCCTAATTTTCATATTTAGAAGATTTGACGAAAATTCAATTATTTATGGTTATGCATTTGCTATTTTAATTATGTTACTTTCGTATTTTGATTCCTGGGATCATCACCTTCTAAATTTAACACCAATATTAATAATAATTATTTTTAATTTACCTAGACATTCACATATTACTAACTCTATTAAACCTGGTTTTTTCTTCTTTAGTTTTTTTGATTTAGCTTTCGTTGGAATATGGTATCTTACATATCCATTATTTCCATATAATTTTGAATGTACTATTTTTTTGTTAATAACTTTCTATGGAATAAGTAAAGCATGTTTGGCAAAGAAAAGAGATAGTTTAAATATTGATATAAAGGGAGGATTTTAAATTTTGAAACCAAGATTGCCTCTCATCTGCTTAATATTAATAATTTTATCGTGCATGACAACAAATATATCTATGGTAAATGCTGCCAAATTTAGCACTGGAATAGGAATAGATGATAAATTAGTATGGAAATGTAATGTATGTAAAAGATCTGAGATGGATGCTATTTTTGGTATGGAATGGGATGACCCAGGTATATTTGAAAATATAAGTAAAGGTACAAAAATGAAGTGGGAGATAAATAAATCAGAGGTTAATGAAACGCATATAAAAATAGAATTTAGTATTTGGAAGTGGACAAATGAAGTAGACTGGGGAATTAACGATAGTAATTCTACAATAGTTTATCGTTCTAATCCAAAGGATTACTCTGGAGTATTAAATTTCTCAAATTATAAATCCTTAGTACCATTCTGGTTTCCTACACCTGTAGGTGAATATATGGGAGGATTAAATCTATATAAATGGTATAATGTTGATAATAGGGTATTACCCACATTAAATGTAGAAATAGGAAAGAATGAGATATTACCAGGAAATCCAACTAAAAATATTAAAATTATTGCTATTTATAATGATAATGGAGCGTTAAATTCCTATAAACTATATATTAAGGATAATGAGGTAGTACTTGACATTTCCCTTGATTACTTGCCTTGGTATGTAATTCCAACATTAATAATTTTAGCAGTTATATTTTCTCTTGGTATTATATTTTATATCATAAGAAAAAGAAGAATGAAGATTAACTTATAATTAATATCTGATAAGTATAGCATGAATTTGAAGCCATTTTTAATTAAAATTAAAAAAAGATTTAAAGAATTATGGCAATATAAGATATTTAAATATGCTTTAGTAGTTCATATATCTTATTTTATATTGGCATTGATCTTAACGTTAATTTTCTTTAGAGATAGAAATGATTTTCGAGTTTATTATACAGTTGGGAAAGTATTTATAAATGATATTAATGGCCTTTATGATCGAACAAATTATAGTACTTGGCCATTTCGGTATTTTCCATTATCTGCTGTCCTATTTATTCCTTTTTATCTACTTGGTTTTGACTTAGGGTTCGTATTTTTCAATTTAGTTAATTTACTTCTAAATATCTTAATCTGTATTATCCTTTATAAAATAATTATTTTAATTAGGGGTGAAGATCATGAAATTGATGATAAAAGAGTTATATTATATATTAGCTTATTTTTAATGAGTGTACCTAATCTTTTTAATTATATTTTAGGTCAAATCAATCTCTATATTACACTTTTAATATTATTATCTCTTCTGATTTACCTCAAATATGATCAAATTAAATGGCAATTTATCGCAAGTTTAATTCTTGGAATTAGTATAATTGTAAAGCCAATAACTATTTTTATGATTCCATTCCTAATTGCGATCAATTATGATTTTAAAAAAAAGAATTTGAATATCAATTTTTTAAATACATTAATACGTATTTTAGGCGTTTTATTGCCCTTATCTCTAAATCTTTTTATATTTTTAATCTATCCTTCCCTATTAAAAGGCTTTATAGCAATTAATTTTACCGGAGAGGATACAGTTTACATAAATCATTCTTTTAGTGCTACAAAAATTATAGAAAATCTCTTATTTTTATTTGGTTTTTCAGAGGAACAACTATTAAATTATCAATTATTTATATTTTTAAGTGTTTTATTGATTACAGGAGGATTAGGTTTCTTTATTTATATTTTTGGTAAATCAAATTCTGAAAATTTAATTTTTGGATATTCTTTTGGCATTTTAATTATGCTTATTGCTTATTTTGATTCCTGGGATCATCATCTCTTAATTCTAACGCCAATCTTAATTATAATAATATTTAACTTACCACGACATTCTGAAATAACAAAAAATTTTATTAAACCTAGTTTCTTTTTCTTAATTTTTTTTGATTTGACTTTTATGGGAATATGGTTTCTTATTCAAGATTGGTTTCCAATTAATTTTGTCCCTACTTTTTTCCTAATTTTAATATTTTATGGAATAAGTAAACAATGCTTAAAAAGAGATTGAGAGTTGTGATTATGAAGTTCCTTTTAATATAATAAAAAATTCTAAATATGATCATTGAAAATATATTCACAGAAAAGAAAATGCTATAATAATTGAAAAATTGAATCTTCATAAGAGAAATGTTTGAATTTTATCCGCCTCCATTAATCTTAGTTTTTACACCTGCATTCCTTTTAGGAATATTGCATACTTTTATACCATGTGAAGATAAGGCAATTTTCTTTTTTTGGTCATTTGGTATATCAAAAACACCCAAAAGAAGTGTATTCATATTAGTGTTGTATGGGTTAGGTTTGATGTCCTCCAATTTAATAATAGCGACAATAACAATTTCTATTACTCTTATTCCAAAAATTTTTGTTCCTGATATAATTCCTGATGTTTATACAATTAATTTTTTTGGAGCAGTTACCTCGATGTTTGCAGGATTTATTTTATTATTTTTTATTATGAGAAGAGATTATCTACCTCATTCAAAACACATAGATGAGATTTTTCAGTTTGATTGGGAAAAAAAGAAAACCCCATATCTTTTTGGAATCTTAGCTGGATTTGCTCCATGTATTTTTGAGTTGATCATTTATTCTCAGGCTTTGCAATATTCATTAAGTGCCGATTTTGGATTTATTGATGGCCTTTTTATTGTTTTTTATTTTTCACTAGGTACGTTTATAGGTTTGTTTCCTTTAGCTTTAGCAAAACATGGAACATCTCAAATTATAAAACCAAAGTATTCTAGAAAAAATAGGATTTTAATAATCATGATTTTAATTATAATTGTTTTCAACGCTATCGTTATGATTTTATCTTTTCTACAGATTCGTGTTTTCCCAGAAGTAAAATTTTAATGAAATATATACCTCCTCTATTATTGAGGAACAAGAATTTTATTTTTTAGCTATTTCAGATGCTATTAAATAAAGTAAAATAAAAAATTTAAAAATCTATAGAAAATTCCATTGTAATTAAAAAAATAAAATTGGTCTATATAAAAAATAATAAGCATAAATTTTCTTAAATATTATATAGACTCAAAAACTAAAAAGAATTTCAAATTATGAAATGTTTATTCTGTGAAAGCCAGAAAATCGATTTTACTTGCGAGAAATGCAAATCTAGTTTTTGTATTAATCATATTGCTACAACAGAGATCCATGAATGCAAAAAACATAATCTTATATATTCAAAAGCAAAAGCTATAGAAACGAATTATAAATGTACTGTTGTTGAAGATAGTGAATGCCCCGATTGTAAATCTCTTTTAACATTAGAAAGATTATCTTCTGGGCAGCACTATTTACAATGTACGAATAATAAGTGTGGATGGAATTCTTATTTAAAAACACCGGGTCTGTTCTTCCCATCAAAAGAGAAACTCGCAAGAGAAGCTATAAGATATGATCTTATTAAGGGAAATAGACTAATTTTGTGTAGTAAAAGATTAAGACATATAATAGGAAAAGAAATTTGCCCAAAGTGCTTTTTAGATCTTCTGAAAAGAGGACCAGCTACAAATTTTTCGACTATAATGAATTCATTTAATATTTCAGCTGAACAATTGATTAAATTCATTAATAAATATTTGGATGAAGAAAGGATTTATGGAATTATAGATCAAAAAAGTCAAATGTTTTATTACATCTCGTCTGAAATGAATGAAAGTTTAGTTTCAAAACTTCAAGTTGAGGGAATTATTAAAGTTGCAGATTTAGCAATAATGTTAGATATGAGCTCAGAAGTAGCAATTAAAGCTATCTACAAATTAATTAAGCAATTTCAGATAAAAGGCTCTTTTTCACGTGATAAAGCAAATTATTATACACAACAGTATATCATGGATAATTTAATAAAAGAAATCAAGAAAAAGGGCAGAATTTCAATTAAAGATTTGGCAAAAATCTTCATTATTCCAAGTGAACTTGTCAAGTCTTTCTGTGTTAATTTAATGAGAACAAAAGAGATAAATGGGTTCTTTGCTGATAGAGGAAATGAAATTATTACGTCAGATCAGATTTTTAAGGAAATCAAAAACTATTCCAAGGAACAGGGATTATTTGAACTTTCTAAACTTGCTGAAAAATTAAAAATTGCTATAGAATTAGCAAGAAAAAGCCTTCATGAATTAATTAAGACTGGTTCTATAAAGGGTCTTTTTACTCAACGAAGAGAATTTATGACAAGTAAACATCTTGAAACTAAAATAAGGGAATTTGCAAGAGCTTATAGAACTATGCCTTTACGAGAACTTTCAAGTAGATTAGGGGTTACAGAATCGAGTATTGAAGAAAATCTAGCAATTTTAATTGGTAGGGGAGATATTGATGGATATATTGACATGCATAAAAAATTGTTTGTAGCATATAGTGTACCAATAGAAGAAAAATCTAGTGCAAAACCAAAAGTTAATGAACCTTCAGATAAAGGTAAAATTGAAGTAGTTCGTGATTATGATTTTATTGGGGGTCAGCTACATTTTAAGGTGGCTGTCAGAAATAAAACTGATATGGCAATACATTCAGTAAAAGTTATTTTAGATGTTCCATCTAGTTATAAAACTAAAAATCCATTGATTAATATACCTGTTATTGAGTCAAAAAATTCTCGAGGAGTAGATTTTTATTTGGAACCAAAACAATGCGGAATTTCTTCAATAGGGGGTGATGTAATCTATAAAATAGCTTCAGGAGCAAAAAACACCATCCCTATAAGGAAAAAAGAGGTTCAGATTAAATGTCCCCTAGTTGTTTCATGTTTAG
This sequence comes from Promethearchaeota archaeon, assembly GCA_048938025.1. Classification (GTDB taxonomy): domain Archaea; phylum Asgardarchaeota; class Lokiarchaeia; order Sigyniarchaeales; family SOKP01; genus Loki-b32. Next base: position 80,617 of record JBHLMP010000001.1, on the reverse strand, counting down.
CAACAATCGAGGATATTCAAATAGCAATCGCAGACCTACCGAATGATGCCCGAGCATTTTTAATTGCAGATATAGATCCAAGGCTTGCTTTTCGAGCTGCAATCAGAACTATAAAACGTTTTGAAGTAAGTACAGTAACTTCCCATGAGGGAAGTGACGTCAAAGGAAAATATGAAGCAGAAAGTTGGCACTGTAGTGAAGCTAAAATCGGTGGAGGACGTATTATAACACGAATTTATGTTTCCGAAGCTAATCAATCATTAGAAGTTAGAGTTTGGAGTGGGACACCATCGCAATTGGCGGGATTCTTGGCAAAAATCATTGAATTATTATTTGAAGAGATTAACCTCATTCGCAAAATCAAATCAGAAGAACGTGAAAAAACCATAGATATAATGGCAATTACCCAGAATTTAGCTGAAATTTCCGATTATTGTATGTTAAGATGGAAAGCACAAAATATTAGAAATAAACTCCATGATACTTTTATTAGGTTAAGAAAACTTTTAGGAGACAAAGAAAAAGCGATCCTTGACAGAATTGAGTATTGGCTCACAGAGCTGAATAAATATAAAAAAGATGATAAAATCAGCGATGAAAACGCCGATCGATTAGTGGAAGATGTTGAAAAATTTAAGGACGTAATTGCTCGATCCATTAAATTGTGATTTTTTTTTTCCTCTCAAAATATTTATATAGTTATATTCGATATATATTTTAATACGATTATTAATATTATAGGTGTTAAAATATTCCAATTGTGTCATTTAATATAAGTGAAAGTTTAAAAAAATTCATAAATAAATTAGTACCTTTAAATTATGATAACAAGTCTAAATTAATTCGAGATGCCTTATTGCGATTAATGTCAACTGTTGATACTTCTAATATCGATACATATAATATTGATACTTATAGTGAATTTACCTCAAAAAATAAAAATATTATTGGAAATATGATAATTGTAGCACCTAATGATGGGAATGTTCTGAAAAAATTAAATAGAATTGAAAATATTTATAAAGATCAGATTGTAAGTAAGAATCAAAATTTTGTTGATCATAAAACAATAATTTATCTGATGTTTAATGGAGAACTTTCTGATTTTCAAGAAATTGTTGTTGAAATAAATAGTATTGAAGGAATTAAAAATTTTAGATATTTAATTGTCAATTAGATTATTTTTAGAAAAAATTTTTCTCTTTTTTAATTATATATCATTTAAATTTTCTCTTGAAATCATTATGGGTAAACCAAAATATGGTAAGGATTATCAGAAGAAAAAAGAGGTTTCTAGTGTAAGAACTGGTGGAGCAGCTATCCGTAGTGGGAAAATAAAGGCAAGTCATATTTTAGTTAATAAGCTTAGTCAAGCACAGGAACTTTATGAAGATTTAAAAGCAGGAGAAAGTTTTGAACAGTTAGCAAGACAACATTCTAGTTGTTCTAGTAAAAAGAAAGGTGGAAATTTAGGAGATTTTTCCAAAGGTGATATGGTTTCTGAATTCTGGAATGCGTGCACTAAATTGAAAATAGGAGAAATTTCTCAACCAATAAAAACTCAATTTGGTTACCATATTATTAAACGAACTGGTTAAATTTAATAGGAATCTAAGGTTAACTCCCCTAATAAAATTTAAAATATTGAGAATAGCCCAGCACGGATTCGAACCGTGGTCCAGGGGTTCAGGGCCCCCGATGCTTGACCTCTACACTACTGGGCTAAAACAAAAAGAATATTGAAAAAATACTTGTAAAATATAATTTGATTACTTTAAAAAACCTTTCTCAATTGTCTAAAACTAAAAGAGGACTCGCAAAATCTCATCAATATATTTTGACTATTTTTTTGTCAAAAAAGATAGATTTATTTACTAAGATCTATATTATTTAACTTGGATTACACATACATTTAAACTGGAGGATAGAAAAAGATATCAGTTTAAAAAAACCTAATTTTAAAAAAACCCCGTGAAAATTTGGATTGAAGTCCAAATTTCGGGAATGACTGAAAAAAACCCCGTAAAACTGAGATAGCTTTTTATGAATTATCCTCAAATGTGTAATCCACCCTTTTTATATTTATAAATATGTATTATAAGGATCTTATCATCTTTTGATGATATATATAAAATAAATTTCAAGCGAATGAATTTAGTCTAAAGGTGTTTTTGAAATTTTATATAGATTTCGCTAAAGTATCTATCAGACATACCCGCTATATAATCTCTCACAATTAAGGGTAATTTATTTTGATCTTTAAGGGTGTTAAAATAAATAGAGAAATTTTCGTCATCAATATATTCTACGTGGTCCTTAAAGATCGGTGAATTGTAATTTTCTTCTTCTAAATCTTTTAGACAATGTTTAAAAATTAATTCGAATCTTTCTTTTAACTTATCGATGAAAGTTTTATCCAAAGAATTTTTTTTTAATAAATCTCGTCTATTATAGATTTTTCTATAATTAAATGATTTTAATTCTTTTAAAGCTTGAAAAATATCATCACTGTAGCCGATTACATCATTGTCTAAACTAAAGTTTAATAAATCGGTTATTAAAGTATTTATTATCTTAGGATTTGTATCTCCTAAAATTTTTTTACATGAGTTAGGTAGATCATTTCGATTTAAAAGGCCTAACAAGATAGCGTCTTCAATATCTCTCCCAATATATGATATAGTATCAGCAAATCTTACAGTAATGCCTTCATAAGACATTGGGATTCTCTTTATTTCATTTTCATTGAAAGAATCTTCATATTCTCTTAGATGCTCATCCCAAGTTTTTCCATTTCTTTTAAGAGGTTTCAATTTTTGCTCATTCACTTCACCATCATGACAAAGAATACCATCAAGAACCTGCAAAGTTAAGTTAAGACCCTTAGCAGGCTTTTTAGGATATCTTTTTTCAAGATAAGAAAGCCATCTTATACCTTGAGCATTATGGCTAAAATTTCCCATATTATATCTTTTGCTGATTTCATTTAGTATTTCTTCACCTATATGACCGAAAGGGCTATGACCTATGTCATGTCCTAGAGCTATTGCTTCAATTAAATCAGTATTTAATCTTAGAACACGTCCTATTTGTCTGCTAACTCTTGAGACTAAAGTTACATGCAGAGACCTATGAGTTATATTTGCGTTATTTACATCAAAGAAGACTTGTGATTTGTCGATATAACGGCTGAAGGCTTTTGAATGTACAATTCGGTCAACATCTCTAAAGAAAGGTGGTCTAATATCTTTGCTTTCTTCTTCATAATATCTAGTAGCTTCTGAATCTAATATCCCATGGATACCTACATTTACATCTCTCTTCATCCGGTTTCCTAATTGTTCAATTGTTTTTGGATCCATTGCTTTATTGTGATATAAAATTTAGCTTATAATACATCATTGCTTTTGATAAAAGATTAGAAAATCTATCATTTAGATTTTTGTAAAAAATTGAAATTTTTTGTATTAAATAAGGAAGTGATTTTATTTTTTATTCTATATTTTCTTTCCAAACTTTGTCAAATTTATCCAAATTTTATACTTATTGCTTTATATGGGCATTCTTCCTTACATTTTAAACATAAATTGCATTCACCTTTACCTGTAAAAAATTCAAAAGGTTCTTCTAAGATTCTTATTTGTTTTGGACAAACTTTTTCACAGATTCCACAGTCCGCTCTTCCTACACATCTTACAGGGCTTCTTGAAAGTTTCAATAATGAATATTCACTTATAGTAGATGCAACAGCTCCAAATGGGCAAAAATATCTACAATATACTCTTGGATACCATATTGATAAAATTATGAGAATTAAATAGATAAAGAATATAAAAAAAGATAATACAGTAGCAAATAATGGTGCTAAGCTTCCAGAAGTAAATATATCTTTAATCATATTAGGGAGGAAAACAAAAATATACTCCGATAGTGAGAAATATCCCAAAGGTTTCTTGGATAGGTCACCTAAATTTTCTTTAAATTGCAGATAAAATGAGTAATTGGTTACTCTTGAGATACCTAAAGGAAGAAGGATTATTAACATAAAAATAACAATTATATATTTGATTCTTAATAAGCTATTGTGAGTATCTATTTTGATTGTTCTTTTTTTTGTTGGTACTGCTGCACATGCATCCTGAATTGTCCCAATGGGGCATATCCATCCGCAAAAAAATCTATTAGTAAATAATATTATTAAAATAAGAATCCCTAAAAGTAGGAATGGAAATATTCCTTCTGCGAGAAAGAAAAAGATGTATTCAAGAATACCTGCCCCTTCTGAAAGTGGGTTTCTGGGAGAGTTTAAAACAGGCAAAAATTTTATTATCCCCTCTAAACGTAATAAATTTATCGAGAAAATTATTTCTAAAATAATATAATTTATCAATAAGAAAGCTATAATTTGAACAATATGTCTAATTATTGTAATTGATCGATTTTTTAGTCTGGAGATTTTAATATTCAAATAATACCACTAAATTCTATTTAGACATAGTAATTAATACTATTTAAAAAAATTAATTTTTAGAACTAGAATTAAATTTAATATCTAAACCTTTAGAAAGTAATTTCAATATATTCGAAAATCCATATCAGAAAAGGGAACTTGCCGGATGATAATGAGAGTGTTCTAATAAAATCTTGGAGCTAAGGTTTATTAATTTTAGTGTTTGCTTTAAATAGTATATTCATATGAGGACAAATTGTTGGGGATTGTCCAAGTCTCCATTAGGTTTTTTCTCCTTAGAGATTTCCTCATTTCAATAAAATTGTCTCTAAATTCTTAGGACTCTTCGTACTTTTACGTAATTTTTTATGTATCATTGTCGACAAACTTACACATTTTGATTCTTCTCCGTGGTTTACAATAACTAGTTTAGGTCTTGGTTGGATTCTCCGTAAAAATTGAGATATTTGGCTCCGTGATGAGTGACCGCTAAATCCTTCAAGTGTAAAGATTTTTAAGTTAACTTTTACGAGTTGTGTTCTACCTTTGGCATCTACATACTGAAATTCTCTGAAGCCTTTTTGAAGTCTCGAACCTAAAGTATTCTGTACTTGATAAGACACAAAGATTAACGAATTGTTGCTATCTTCTGCCAAAGCTTTAAGATATTGCACTGAAGGACCTCCGATTAACATACCACTAGTTGCTAAGATTATACAAGGACCACCTTGTACAATATCTAATCTTTCATCTTGAGAACTGACCGTCTCAAAATAGTCAGATAAAAAAGGATTTTTTCCTTGATGTAAGATTTTTTCTCTCAAATCTGAACTAAGAAAGTCAGGATTTGCCGTATGTATTGCTGTTGCTTCTGAAATCAGCCCATCAAGAAATATTGGTACCTTATCAATTAATCCTTTAGAAATATATTCTTCTAAAACGATAATTAGTTCTTGTGCTCGTCCAACTGCTAAAACAGGAATTAGAACTTTTCCTCCCCTTTTAAGTGTTGTATTTAAAATTTGTCTGAGTTCTCTCTCAGATTCTTGTCTGCTTGGGATGCGATCTTGTGGTCCACCGTAAGTAGATTCGATAAGTAAACTTTCTACTCTAGGAAACTTGACATTAGCTTTTTCAAGTAAACGTGTTTTTTGATATTTAAAATCTCCTGTGTATACAAAATTATATCCTCCTTTACCAAAATGTAAATGAATCATGGAAGAACCTAAAATATGACCTGAATTGTGGAGTGTTAATTTAATATCAGGAGCAATATCTGTTACTTTTCCCCAAGAAAGTGGAATTGTATGAAGTACTGTTTGTTTAACATCTCTTTTAGAATAAGGTGGTGGAGTCCCTTCTTTTTCACAGATTTGTATAAAATCCAATTGTAACATAGTAGATAGATTACGAGTAGGTAATGTACAATAGACTGGTCCAAGATAACCGTATTTATAAAGAAATGGCACAAGACCACAGTGATCTAGATGGGCATGTGAAATGATAACAGCATCCAGATCTCTAATTGAGAATTCAGGAATATCAAAAAAAGGGAATTTATCAATAGGATTTCCTACATTTAATCCCACATCTAGTAAAATATTACTATCTCTAGTTTGCATTAAAATACATGATCTCCCAACTTCACGAAATCCACCTAAAGCAGTTAATCTAATATTTAAATCTTTAAATACAGTTGGTCTATGTATTCTTTTTCCTATTCGTAGTAAAATATCTTTTTGAGTTTGCCGTTCTTTTGTCAACATTCCTCTTATCAATTGAATTGTTCTCGACGCTAATGGTGGAGTTCTAATTGTCTTAGGCTGCCAAAATGTATTGGTTCTAATTTCTTTTAAATTAATTCCTTTTTTACCTATAACTAAACCAGGCTTTCCCGATTCAATTATAACTTCACCTCGAGTATGATCGAATTCAATAGCAGTAATTTCTGCTTCCTCACCAATTAAATTTCTTATATAACTTTCAGTTTCGGAAGGGTCTTTACGCTTTTCTACATTCCAGCGAAAAACAACTCGCTTTCGCATAGTTTTTGCTAAATCTTTTAGGACTGTTGAGCTTTCGGTCGCTTCAACATCAGAATTTTCAGAATATACTGCAATTTCAGGACCCTCGAATTCAATTTTTTTAACAGTAATTTCAGGAGGAAGATTTTCTATTATTTCATCCTTGATTTTTTGTAATTCTCCTTCAAAACTCATAAATCTTCAGTTTTTTGAATAATTCATATAAATTTTATTTAGAAGTAAAATCATTGATAATATCTCTATTTTTAAAATACTCTATTTTTTGCTTAGGATCTATTTAAAAATCTTAATTTAATTTGACTTTAAGAATTTATATATCCGAATTTTTCAAATTTTCTTTTTAAATGATGTTTTTATAAATAGAATTGTTTTCTCTCAAATATTATATAAAATAATACAAGAGACTAAATTTTAGAATAGATTACTTCTAATTTCTAATTAATATATAAGTTAATCAAATAAAAATCTTTTTATTATGTAAAATAGAAGAACTTCGATGTCTTAATATTATAATTTAGATGTAAATAGTTCTCAATATGCTCTATTTGAGTAAAATTTTTTTAAAAAAGATAATTAAGAGGATCTATGTCAATAATAAAAATAGGAGCAATAGCTTCCGGATCGGGGAGTAATTTTGAAGCAATCGTCAAAGCATGTGAAAATGGAATCTTAAAGAATAAAGCTAAAGTAGAAGTATTGATTTGCAATAAAGCAGGAGCATTTTGCATGGAACGTGCTAAAAGTCATAATATACCTTATGTTCTAATAGAATCTGATAAGTATCTCCATGTCCCAAGAGAAGAATTTGATCAAAAAATAATTAGTGTATTAGAAAAATATGAGTGTGAATTAATTACTTTAGTTGGCTACATGAGATTAGTAAGTCAAAAATTCATCAATGCCTTTAATGGAAATGTTATGAATATTCACCCCGCGTTATTACCCTCTTTTAGAGGGATGCATGCTCACAGAGATGCTTTAGAATATGGTGTTAAAGTATCTGGTTGTACAGTTCATTTTGTGGATATGGAATCTGATCACGGACCAATTATTATCCAAAAATGTGTACCTGTCTATGATACTGATACAGAAGATACTCTTGGACCAAGAGTTCTTGAATGGGAGCATAAAATTTTTCCGAAAGCAATCGAACTATTTTGTGATAAAAGATTACATGTTGATGGAAGAATTGTAAGAATTAATGGGGAAATTAATTTATAACTATGAATTAAATATTATTAGGGAAATGACTTTTTTGAAAACTCTGACCCAACTGATTTTGGTATTTCAAAACCAATAAGATGAAGAAGATCTTGAGTTATGAGAGGTCATTTCCCCTTATTCTAAATTTATAATACTAAAATTTTAATCAAATCAATAATAATCCTATATAAAAGATAGGAAAAATATTCATGGAAGATGCCACGCCGAAAGGAGATTGTAGAAATTCTGGGTTTAATGGAAAGACCTCAAAATATTCGTAATATAGGATTAGTTGGTCATATAGATCATGGTAAAACTACATTATCCGATTCCCTTCTAAGTGAAGCTGGATTCTTATCACCAGATTTGGCTGGTGAAGCTAGAGCCTTAGATTTTTTGGAAGAAGAACAGAAACGTGGAATCACAATGAAATCTGCTAATATTTCCTTGTATTATGAATCTCTTGAAGGATATGAACCTTTCCTGATAAATTTAGTAGATACTCCCGGTCATTTAGATTTTAGTGGAAAAGTAACTCGTGCTTTAAGGTTAATCGATGGAGTTATTGTAGTTGTGGATGCTGTTGAAGAAATAATTACCCAATCTGAAACAGTAATTAAACAAGCATTACAAGAAGGAGTAAGACCAGTTCTCTTTATCAATAAAGTAGACAGACTAATTCGAGAGTTAAAACTTTCAGATGAAGAAATTAAAAAAAAATACATTAGAATAATTAAAAGTTTTAATATTCTTATTGAAAGACATGCTGAACATCCTTATAATAAAAGATGGAAAGTTTCTCCTTTAGCTGGAAATGTTGCATTTGGTTCAGCTCTTCATAAATGGGGTTTTACCCTAGGTATTTTAGAAAAAAGTGATATTAAGTTTAAAGATATTAGAGAGAGATATAATAAAGATACATATTCTAAGGAGAGTTATACAGATTTAGCTATTTATTTTCCAATTCATAAAGCTATATTGGAAATGGTTGTTGACCATCTACCTAATCCTATAGATGCGCAGAAATATAGGATTGCTAAAATTTGGGATGGTGATATTAATTCCAAGTTAGGTCAGAAAATGGTTAATTGTGATCCTGAAGGTCCTTTAATTATATGTCTAAGTAAAGTTCAGGTTGACAAGCATGGTTTAGTTGCAACAGGAAGAATTTTTTCAGGAAATTGTGTAAAAAAGAATGAAGTTTTTTTATTAGGAGAGAATAACTATGAAACAATACAAAGAATTGCAATCTTTATGGGTCAGCGAAGAGAACAAGTAGATAGAATACCTGTTGGAAATATAGTTGCTATCGAAGGACTTAAGAAAATTAAAAGTGGTGAAACTATTATAGAAAGTGATTATACCGACAATATGGTCCCATTTGAGAGTGTTAAGTATGTAACTACTCCAGTTGTTACTGTATCCATTGAACCTGAGTATTTGAGAGATTTAGACAAGATGAAAATACTTATTGAAAATTTACTAATAGAAGATCCTAATTTGAAATTCGAGATTAATGAAGAAAATGGAGAATTTTTACTATCTGGAATGGGTCCATTACATCTTGAAGTTAGTGCTCATGAAATTGAAAAGCGAGGTGTAAATGTTTCAATATCGGAACCTAGGGCTGTCTTTAAGGAGTCCTGTAGATATAAATCCTCTCTAATTAAAGCGATATCTCCTAATGGTCATTGTTCCTTAGAATTGATAATTGAAAGATTAGATAATAAAACAGTAAGGTTTTTTCAAAATATTGATTATAAAACAATAAAACCTTTTAATAAATTAAAAGAAATCTTAAAAGAAAAAACTAACTTGTCTGATATTGAGATTAAACAATTCTGGAAATGTGATGATGACCAGAACGTTTTAATATATCAATGTGAACCTGAATTAAATGAGTTTTACAAAAATCTAATTCTTGAAATCCTTGAAAAAATAAGCTTATATGGTCCCTTATGTGGAGAAAAGCTAGCAGAAACTAAAATTATTATTTCTGATCTAATAATTGAAAAAACTAGTGAAGAAAATGCTTTTTCTGAATTATCTGCCATGTTCTACGATGCAATTAAAAATGGTTTAAATGAAGCTGAAATAATCCTATTAGAACCTATATATCATTCTATTATCCAACTTCCTCCAGATTATATTAAAGTTGTAACTACCTTACTTTCAAAATTTTCTGCTAAAATAAAAAGTATAGATCAGGAAAAGGATTATCAAGCTATTATCGAGATATTAATTCCTGTTAGGAATTCAATAAAATTCGCTGAAGATATACGATCAACTACCTCTGGAAAGGCATTCTGGCAAAATGAATTTTATGCTTTTATGGAAGTACCTATCCAAAAGGCAAAAAAAATCATTGATAATTTACGCTTTATAAAAGGATTATCATGGTAAAATAGTTGAAAGTGCGCCCGCCGGGAATTGAACCCGGGTCCTCGGAATGGGAATCCGAGATTCTACCATTATACTTCTGATTTTTTACAGAATCTATACTACGAGCGCAAATTTAGTATCAATAGTTTAATAAATATAATTAGAGTGTTAAATTTAATCTTTTTGGATTCATGCATGATCCCCTAATCTGGTTTAATTTGACATTTTTCTAGAAAAGGATTCGATTAGTTTTTTATATTTAAAATATTTATCAAAATGATTAACGTTGAAAGGACTAAATTCAGTCATTAATAAAATTCTACAATCTGTTTCAGGAGGGGTATTTGGTCTATTATCAATTATATTTGGAATTACTGGTGATATAATAGCATTTTTACTTTTTCCGGGTTATGATTTTACGAAAAAAGCGGTAAGTTATTTATGTAAAGGTCCTGGAGGAATTTATTTTCAAATTGGATCAGTATTTTCTGGGATATTCGCAATACTGTTTGTTATTGCTTTAGGGAGAACGTTTGATGAAGATGGAATTAATGAAAAACTCCGGAAAAACACAATACTTATTGCACTGGTTTCTTGTGCGAGTTTAGTAATTTTAGGTGGTTTTTGTGGTTCAAATCCTATAGTTGCGCTAATACATGGTACTTTTGCGTTTATTAGTTGGCTTTTTGGATTATTATACATTTCGCTTTTTAGTCTATTAATCATGAAGGATTCAAAATTTTCAAAGAATTTAGCATATTTAGGGTTTATTGTATCATTTCTTCTATTAGTATTACTAATCATTTTTATTTTGCATTTTTTTAAGGCAACAAATTTTCTAGTAATAATTTTACCTTCTATAGAGTGGATAGACACTTTTGCTATTATTCTTTGGTATTTTATTATATCGACTTATATGATTTATAAAAAAATTTAATTTCAATTGTTTTGTTATGTATTTTATTAGTTTCTTATGTAAATTTTTTTAAATTATAAAATCTTGGAGAATAATTATGAAGAAAGTTTATGATTTTTTTGATAAACTCTTTAATCATGCACCGGGATACTTTTTTGGAATATTAGCATTTATTTTCGGGTTTTTTGGTACTATTTTAGCTCTTTTATTATCTCCAGAATATATCTTTTGGCAGAAATCAATAAGTATATTAGGTCACCAAACAGGAGGAATTTACTTAAGAATCGGAATAATTCTTTTTGGTATTACTTCAATTCCCTTTCTAATATATTTTGTGAGATGCCTCAAGAATGAAAATGTAAATGGATATTTAATAAAAATTGGTTTATATACGTCAATCTTTTCTTCTATAACTACTGTTCTAACTGAAAGCTTCACAGGAGTAAATGAATTTATTAGTTCCTTACACGGATTATTTGCACTTCTAAGTTGGATGGGAGCATCAATATTCTTAACTATATTTAGTATTATGATGAGTAAAAATCCAAATTTTTCAAAAATGCAAACAATTATAAGTTATATTGTAGCAGGGATTTTTATTTTTTACCTAATACCATTTTTTACAACTAATTTTTGTAATTATTATCCTGACTTGTGTTATAATTTTGGTAGAGCAGTATATACAATTATGCCAACAACTGAATGGATAGTTCATTTTGGTATCTTATTTTGGTTATTAATTAATTCGTGTTATTTGTTATATAAAAAAATTTAATTATTATATTGATAAGGTGTGTGTATTATGGAAAAATTAAAGTTTGAAAAAAACATTCAGATTGATGGAAACGATGTATTAATAATAGTTGATATGCAAAATGATTTTATTCCAGGGGGTTCATTACCAGTTGAGGAAGGAGATTTGATAATTGAGGATATTAATATAATTGCTGAGATTTTTAAAAACAATAAAGCATTAATTGTATTAACACAAGATTGGCATCCTCAAAATCATTTATCATTTGCTAGCAATCATCCCGGAAAAAATCCAGGTGATGAATATATCTCTGAAGATGCTGCTATAGGACCTGTTTTATGGCCTGATCATTGTGTTCAAGGTACAAGAGGCGCTGAATTTCATAAAAATCTGAACGTAAATTTAGCAAACAAAATATTCCAAAAAGGGATGAAGCCCAAAGTTGATAGTTATTCTGGTTTTCAGGATAATGATAAAAAGTCTGAAACTGGATTAAGAAAATATTTAGAATCATTAAATATTAAGAGAATTTTCGTCTGTGGATTAGCATTAGATTATTGTTGTTATTTCACTGCTCTAGATGGAGTAGATTTTGGATATGATGTTTACTTCATAGCGGATTTAACGAGAGGAGTTGATCTCCCCCCAGGGAATATATTAAATTCATTAAAAAGTATGCAAAAAAAAGGAGTAAAATTCGTGAATAAGAAGAGTTTTTCTTAAATAATAATAATTTTTTTACATCTATCTTTTAATTTAAATAATGGTTATAAAATTTCCTTATAAATCAATTTTAGTTGTCTGTAGTGTAAATACTGCAAGAAGCCGGATGGCTGAAGGGTTTTTAAAAAATTTCTTTTCTAAACATGATTTAGATGTTGAGGTTAAATCTGGAGGGATTTCTTCTCATGCTAGAGAGGGAATGCTTATATCAATGGATGCAAAATTAGTTATGAAGGAGATTGGAATTAAATTGTCTGATAATTCTATATCAATCGATTTGAAAAAACACCCAGAATTAATTATCAATGCAGATTTGATTTTCACTTTGACAGAAAAGCATAAAAAAGAGCTTATGGAATTTATTGATACTGGTAATAAGGAAATTTTAACTTTAAAAGAATTCTCGGGGTTAAATGGGGATATTGAAGATCCATCAATGAAAGAAATTGAGGGATTTAGAATTGCTCGTGATGAGATTATTGATTCTTTATTGAAAGGATTAAACAAATATTCATTTTAAACGATGATTGAATATATAATTATCGCAATTTTACAGGGCTTATTTGAATGGCTTCCTATCTCATCATCAGGACAAGTTATGATATTTTCTATTAATTTCTTCAACATTTCTCCCGAAGAAGCCTTTAGTCTTGCCATATGGTTACATCTAGGAACAACTTTAGCTGTTATATTTAAATTTCGAACAGATTTTATTAGTGTTTTTAAATCATTTATGCCTAAAACTGATGGTATAGACGATATCGATATAAAGAAAAGAAATTGGCTTATTTATGCTACAATTGGTACGGCAATTACCGCAATACCTCTTTATTTCTTATTAAAAGTTTTAATTATTGCTAGATTTACTGCTTTCCAAGGAGATGTAATTACTTTGGTAATTTCTGGCTTATTAATTGTTACTGGAGTAATTTTATTAAAAGCTAAAAAAACTTTTGGTGATAATGCTATTACTGATGTTTCAAAAGATCAAATCATAAAAGATAGCTTTTTATCAGGTCTAACTCAAGGAGTCTCCATATTACCTGGGGTTTCACGTTCAGGAGTTACAGTCTCAACGATAATATATGAAAAATATAATCAAGAAAATGCTTTGAAATTAAGCTTTTTAATGTCAGTTCCTGTTGTTTTTGCTTCTATTGGTGTAGATATTATTTTTGGCGAAGGTTCTGTATTTGGCACTCTTGATTTATTAACTATTGCTGTTATCACAATTGTCAGTTTTGGCGTAGGATATATTTCAATTGAAATTTTATTAAAATTAGCAAAAAAGGTTCAATTCGGATATTTCTGCGTTATGTATGGGATAATTACTTATGCTATAGTATTACCAGTTTTAATAATAACTTCAATGGCTTAATTCTTGAATAAATAATTTTTAATATAGGCTACTATAGTATTTTCTACATTCTGAATTCCTTTAAAGCTCGGAAAATCATTTAAGTCAATAATATAATATTTTTCAAGATTAATTGGCTTAATTAAATCAAATCCAAAAATTTTTAAATTTAATTCTTTTGAAAGGATTTCGGCTAAAATTCTTATATCATCAGAAATTTTAAATTGTTTTCTTTTCAACTTTTCCACATCGATTTCCTCTGGCTTTTCTCTCAAATATATATATAATGGATTTTCCCTTTCAATTCCATAAATTTTATCTCCAATAACATATACTTTATATTCCATACCGTCGCATTTAATAAACTCCTGAATGTATACATCATAAAATAAGAAAATTTTATATCTTTCACAAAATTTTTCAACTTCTCCAATTTTTTGAACCAAAAAATTAAATCTATTATATTTATCATGTTGATAATGACTTTTTATAACAATAGGCAATTTTGGTAAAGCCCATTCTTTAAATCTATCTATGTTTTTAAGGGAATGTGTCCATGATTTAGGAATTGAAAAGTGATTTAAGACATCTGAATTTTCTTTTAAAATCTTTCTGATTGCTAAATCAAGAGCAATTTTATTCTTACACATCAAAACAGTATCAATATCATGCAAAATAGGTATTTGATATAATTTAGCAAGATGGAGTAAATCTATTGAACATTCACTTCTTACTTTTACAATTAATAAATCAATATCTTCGAATAAATCAGAAATTTTCTCTAAATCAAGAAAGTCTTCTGTTGGATCATGGAACTTTAATGAAATTTCATAATCATTTCTTAAGTTCTTAATAACCTTTTTGATAACTTCATGATCCTTAACTGCTGAAAAAATTAATTTTTTAGCCATTTTTTATATTGTATTTGTAATGAATCTTCTTAAATATTGTTGAAATTGATAAAATGTAAACGTCATTCAACAATTGATAACATATATAGAGATCGCTTCAATTTAAAATGATTTAAATATAATAATTTTATATTAAGAATATCATGGCGAATAAAAAAATAAATACATGTATCATTGGTTTTGGGGATGTTGCTAGTGCGTTAGTGCAAGGAACTGAAAACTACAAAAAAAATCCTAACAAAATTATTGGATTATTACCTGAAATAAAGGAATACAATATAGATGATATTAATTTTGTACTTGGATTTGATGTAAATACAAATAAAGTAGGAAAGGACATGAGTGAAGCAATTTTTGCAGAGCCTAATTGTAATATGAAACTTTATCAACCTGATTTCTTGGAGGCTCCAATATTAAAAGGCCCTATAATGGATGGTTTAAATAGTAATATTAAAAATATTGTTCCAGTATCCAGTAGTCAAGAACCTGTTGATGTTGTAAGAGAAATGAAAGATCGAGATGTTAATATAGCAGTTATACTCCTTCCCACTGGAGCACATAAAGCTGTTAAATTTTATGCCATGTCAGCTCTTGAAGCAGGGGCATGTGTAGTTAATGGTATGCCCTCATATGTTGCAAAAGATCCAGAAATAATTAAAAAAGCAGAGAGCTTAAATCTAACAATAATAGGAGATGATGTAAAATCTCAAATTGGTGCAACAATCATCCATCGTTCTTTAGCAAATCTTTTTCCCATGCGGGGCGCAATATTAGATCGTACTATTCAATTAGATTGGGGTGGTTGTAGTGATTTTTGCAATCTTTTAACTCATAAACCAGATGGTGAATTAGTATATGAAGAAGGAAAACGTGAATCGAAAACAGAAGCGGTTATAGCAAAGCTCCAAAATAAAGATACCGTTGAATGTCAGATATCTGCTGTTGATTATATCCCCTTTTTAAAAAATCAAAAAGAAGCTTATATGAGACTTGAAGGACGAATATTTGGTGGTGCTCCTGTGAGAGTTGATCTTACGATGTTTGTTGAAGATGGAAATAATTCTGCTGGAATCATAGCTGATTGCATAAGAATTTCAAAAATTGCCAGAGATAGGAATGTTAGTGGTGTGTTAGAAACAGCTTGTTCTTTCTTTATGAAGCATCCACCAGAGCAATTAGAAGATTTTATCGCTAAAGAACGCTTAGTAGAGTTTATTGAAAATAAAAGGGAGCGATAAAATAGTAAAATAACTTGAATTTTGCTAATTCTTAAATTCTAATCTTATCCCTTCACTTTTGCCGGAACTTTTAACAGTTCTGGTCTTGTAACTATAATATTATAAATATAATCTGAAATTAAGCTTACTGCTTCAGGAATGCTCCTAAAACTTGGAAAATCATTAATATCTACAACATAAGGTTCGCCATCTTTATTTATTATATAATCTATACCAAAAATTGGCATTCGTAAGGTTCTACCTAATCTTAAAATTCTTCTTTTTAGCTGTTTTTCAATGGGAACCCTAATATGTATTAAATCTAATGGAGATAAGTTTTCATTTAGTTGTAATCGATTATGTGAAGTAATAGAAACAGCCCAACGATCTATAACATATATCTTGTATATTATATCGGGTTTACCTAAATATTCTTGGAAAAATAACGAAGATTCTTTATGTTCTTTTATTAAATTTTTGAATTGTTTTGCATTTTTAGCAATTCCTATAATTCTATCATTCTTTGGCAAATTGGGTATGTTATGAGTGTCTAATTTAATTATTATTTTTTTCCCATTAGAACAAGCCTTATAAGCAGCATAAGTAGAGTGAAAAGGCTGTGGAATTTTTAATTTCTTACATTTTTGCTCAATTAATCTAAATGTTTCTCTTCTACTTTCACAAGTTTTAACCGATTTAAGACTATTTAATAATGGAATCTTTGAAGCAATTTTATCAAGTGCATTGTATATTACTTGATTAGAATCCTCTGATAACAATTTAATTATGATCAATGAAATAGGGTATTTTTTTAGCTTTTTTTTAATATACTTGGCAATGGAAGCTTCAGTGCCTTCTCTATATAGGTTCACAATTGAGATATTGTAATTTTTACTTAAGAATTTCTTGATCTGTTCGAAAACTTCAAGATCGCGATTGCAAATAGCCCCTATATAGATTCTATTAAGCTTATTTGACACTTAAAAAACCCTATTATTTTGATAAATTATGAATAAATAATCTTATATAAATATATTGATAATAATTTAGGAAATTAGTATAACAAAGTTAATTAATTAAAACACAATTATTTTGAGTTTATTTAAATTAGATAAATATTATTTATTAAGTATTAAAGAAAAAGTTCTATTTCATTGATAAAAGGCTGTTTAGGGTAATTATTTGAAAAAAGTAGGAATAATTATTGACAAATACCACTTGAAATATAAAGTTACTGATTTCTTAAAATATCTGAGATCAAAAGCAGAAGTTAAATTGTATATTGAAGAATCATTTCTCGTAGACAGTTCAAATTTGAAACTTGATGAAGATATCTTTTTTGTTAAAGGTAAAGGTGATCTTATCTTAGGATTAGTAAAATTCATTGAAGAAGAAACATCAATACCTGTTATAAACTCCTATAAGGGATGCTGGTTAGCTATTAATCGATTTTTAAATAGTGTGTATTTAAAAGAGGCTGGAATTCCTATACCAGATTTCACATTAAATCCTAAAGGTATTTTACCTCATTTTAAGGACTATATTATAAAAAATATAATTGATCAAAAGAACTACAAATTCAAACCTATAGTTAAGAAACAAAATGGACAACTACAAGTAGCTGATGAAAGAGCTTTACTTGAAGTTGATACCGAAGACCCTAGATATAATTATCTTTATTATCAGAAATTTATAAAAAGCAAATGGGAATATAAAATCTACGGTATTGGTGATAAAATATATTTTTATAAACAACTCCCAATTTTAGTTAACTCTAATAAAGTGGAATCACGACACGAGATCGATGAAATTGCTGAATTAAAAGAATATTGTATTAAGGCTATGGAAATTATGGATTTAAAGTTAACTTCTCTTGATTTTTTAAAATCAAAAGGTCAATTTTTTTTAACTGATATTAATTGCACTCCAAATTTTAATTATATCAAAAATGGTGCAAAGATCGTAGCAGATTTTTTATTAGAACAAGCAAAAAAATAAATGTGGCTTAAATTGAATATAGGAATCTTATCTAAAAGGAAAACAATGTTTACAGGCAAAATGAAGCAGTTTTTCGAAAATAATACAGGTTTTAATGTTAAAATCTATACTTTAGACAATCTTAGTATCAATGATACACTTTTATCAAACGATTTTTTTATTTTAAAATCAAAAAATCTTTTCTTTATTTATGCTGGTCAATACTTAAAAGCAAATGAAATACCAGTTATCCCTGATCCAGATACTTCATTTTTACAGAAAAATAGAATACATTCATACTTTTTAATAAAAAAAGCCAGACTTTCACCCCCGAATATCTATTTAAGTACTGTAGAAACTTTGAAAAAAGAACTTAATAATAATGATTTTCCTCTAATTTTAAAACCAATTATGGGCTCTGGAAGTAAAGGTGTTAAAATTATAAACTCTTTTAAGGATTTAAGAGCCTATAATAGTAATAAAATATTATATTTAGAAAAATATATTAAAGGGGAACATTATAATGTATACTTTATCGGTGAAGAAATTTGTACCTTAATTAAACCTCCATTATCCAATGAACATGTTCATATGGAATTCATCCAAACACCAAAAGATATTGAGATGGTAATTCAAAAGTGGAAAAATTTATTAAGAGAAAATGGTATTTTCGGACATTTAGATATTGTCAGAGAAGAATCAAGTAATAAATTATATATAGTTGATCCTGGATCATTTCCAGAATTCGATCAGTGGCAAGTAGATAATATTTCTCCTGTCGAGGCAATATGTAATCTAATCTTAAAAAGATTTAGAGAATTTCGTAATATTTGAATATATTTATCGTAGAATAAAGAAAATTTTTATCTTTAAAAAGTAATTATTTTAATTATAAAATAAGATCCGGTAGAAAATGAGTACACCAGAAGAGTTAAAAACCTTTAAGATATTTGGAAAAACTCAAAAGGTTAGACTGTATAAAATTAAGCATTTTATATTTGATTTTGGGGGTGTAATGATTGAAAAAACCTTTATTTTAAAAAATTTATTTGATTTAATACAGTCTGATTTAAATATTACTATACCGACTTCTGAGGATTCGTATTTTCGAAAATTTAGGCGAAGTCTTAGTTCAGGTAGAATTAGTGCTAAAGAATTTTTAGAAAAAATTTTTGATAAATATTATTATCCTTCTCAAAAAAAAGATGGTGCTCTACCTCCAAAAAAAGTAAATGTTGAATACTATTTAGAAATCTGGTTTGAATTATATTCAATGCTAACACATTTCTCTTCTGATATGGCAGAAACAATTGAACGTTTACATAAGGCTGGATATATTGTAAGTTTAATGTCAAATACCTTCGATATTCATGCTAAATCAAATTTATTAAAGGGGTTTTATGATATTTTTGATCACGTGTTTTTATCTAATGAAATTGGCTTAATTAAACCCAATATGGATAAATACAAATATGTTTTAAAAAAATTAGATACATCTCCTAAGAAATGTATATTTATTGATGATAAAATTCGAAATTTAGTTCCTGCTAGGGAATTAGGAATTATAGTTTTAAGATTTGAATCATTTGAAAAGTTCAAAAGACAATTAAAAGAATTAGGAATAAAAGAAATCAGCAAGGATCTTCGTCACAAGATTAAGAGACAATATAAAAGATATAAAATTAAAAAAAAGGAATATAAAAAAGCAAAAAAAGAATATAAAAAATCGAAAAAGGAATATCTAAAAAAGAAGAAAAGGCCGATAATAAGAAGACTAGAATTTCAACGTAAGCGAGCTTTATATCAGAAAAAGAAAGAGGAGTACAAAAAGGAGAAGGAAAAGAAAAAACAAGAATTAGTAACTAAAGTTAAAATTACTTAAATTAGAAGGATCTATGAAATAGATTTTTAATTTTTTGATTCTTTTTTATTCTCTTTTTCTTTCTCTATATTGTAATCTTCAATTTTTTGCTCAACTGATTCTGAAGGAGTTGGTGGAATCGGAATTTTTTCAAAAATCTCGATAAACTTCACATCGCCAATTTCATCAGACATATGAGTTTGAAGATCCATAGCCAAACCAAATTTGAAATAAGTTAAATTCTGAAATAGAAACATTTTTGGAATTATTATCTCAAGAATTTTATTTTTTATGTTATAACTCAATTCAAAATTTCCAACATCTTCTTTTGGAATTCCTTTACTAATCATAAAATATTCTATTTTTTCATTAAAATCTTCAATCTTATCAATAATTTCTATGTTATAATCTAAAGGTTGACCTGCTAATGGATGATTATAATCAATAATAACTCTTCCTTGTACAACATTCGTTACTGTCCCCCTTTGCACTTGTCCTTGAGTTTGTTTAGTAAAATCTTGTCCAATTTCAGGATTTTTACCTTCATTTAATTTTCTAAATTTAGCAATTCCTATTCTTTCAATTTTTTTCGGATCTCTTTTCCCAAATGCTTTAGTTGGAGGTACTCTTACAGATTTTTTCTCAAAATAATTCATATTTTCTATTGTTTCAGTAAGTCCCTCATTTAAAAAACCTGGTTTACTGACAATAATAAAGTCTGGAGAATAAAAACCTTGTTTTGCTTTTTGTTCATCATATATACCTGCTGTTTTTGCATCTTCTTCAGATGATACTCTAAAAACCTTACCTCTTTGAGTTTTACCTGTTATTTTAACTAAAATAAAATCGCCTTTTTCAACTTTCTTACCTTGGAGTTTTCCCTTCTTTTCTTCTAATTTTTTAAGTTCCTCTTGAACTTTTCTCTCTTCATCTTCAGATTCAACCGATTCAAGTTTTTCTTCTTTTAAAATTTCTGCTGAGTCACTTTTTGAGCTTTTTAATAACTCTTTTGCATTGTCAATTATTTTTTCTGCTGTAGTTCTTCCAATTCCCTTTATATCAGTTAAATCTTCTAATTTAGACCCTGCTAATTTTTCAACTGAATCGATTCCTGCTTCCTTTAGAACATCGATTTTTTTCCCAATTCCTTTTACATCGTTTAGTTCAAGAGACATTAAAATCAATTAAATAAAATTACTTGGACAATAGAAATTAAGTTTTAAAATAAATGATTACTTAAAGATTTTTTTAAAATTAAGTCTGCTTTATGAGACAGGCTTATAAAGAATTCCTAATGCATCAGCATAATTTTTTACTTCTCTTATTTCTTGGGATGTGGGTCTTCTATTTATTTCTTCATATTGAAATGCCTTATATTGGGGACGATATTGTCCCATAATATTGAAGACTGCTTTCGGTAATTCTTTTTTGGCATAGTCCAAAATTGGCTTACTACAACACTCAATATGTCCGGGCATTACAAGGTGCCTTATACATATTTCTCCACTTCCCTTATCATGGACTCTTTTATGATTTCTGGCAATGATATCGAAGTAATTATCTATACCAGAATACTTCTTGGCACATTCATTGTTCCCATACTTAAAATCTGGAAGCCAGAAATCTATAAAATCTATAATTAATGATAATGACTCATTAGTTAGATAGAAATTAGAATTCCATAATTGACAGATATTAGATTGCTGATATTTAAGACTTCCAATTATAGTATGAATATTTGGTATGGGATCGCCTCCTACATAATTAATATTTATAGCGCCTTTATCTACTAACTTATCAGCAATAGTAGCCAATTCTTTAATAGAAACTTTTTGGGCAATATCTTCAATATTTCTCTGACCTTTCCAAGCTTGAGAAATATCATAATTTTGACAAAAAACACATCCAAAATTGCATCCTTGAAAGAAAATTGTACCACTTGGTATCAATACACTTTCTTCACCCATATGCAGAAAAGCTGAAGAAACGTATGAATCTTTATTTATTAAACAAAATCCTTTTTCTCCATCAAGTCTATTAGCTTTACATTGACGTTCACAGAAAATACAGCTTTTGAGATATTTATTTGCAATCTTTTCGGCTAAATCAATATATGATATAGCAGCAATCTTTCGATTTTTTATTTCTTTTGTATCTTTTTTTATTAGTTCATTAAATTCCTTAGATTTTTCCTTTAACAGTTTTTCAAGAATTTCAATGCTATCATCATAATTAAATTCACATTCAAGACTCTTAGCAATTAAATATCTTGCTAAATTTGTACCCTCTATAATACCTTTATATTTTGAATATCTTTTAATAATTTCTTCATTTTCCCAAACGGATACTGAATCCGGGCGAAGGAGTCTAAAAACCATATTAATTAAAATTCATAAAATTAATTATAATTAATCCAAAGATAACCATTCAATGATATTAGAGAGGAACTTCAAATTATCTCCTGCATCCAATCCAAAATCAGAATCTTCTATCATCCAATCTGAGGATCCTATGCTAACACATCTACCATTATAGAATTCAGAGACCACACATATAGGTACTGGACCAAGAGCGCTAACGTCATCATCAAAATAATATTTAAACTCAGATTTTTCAGAGGTTAGAATAATATCTTCTACGTCTTCTTCGGAGATTGTAAAGAAAGTACAATTTGGAAGAACTAACTCTGTAACTCCTTCAGTTATAGGATGGCTAAAAAGTTCTGTAACTAATAGATTATTTCGATTAACTAGAAAATTGGAAGGAACTTCTTGTATAATCCCATTCCAAAATCTTCGTACCCCTGTAATCTTATATAAAACTCTAATTGAGCCTTTTTTCATAGGAATATCTTTATCTCCCCCATCTCCACTAGTTAGAAATAACCCGCCACCTTCTCCTACAAATTTTTTAATTGCAAGTAATTCTTCTTGTGAAAACTTATCAGCTTTACCATCTTGTGAAGCTTTGATATTTCCAATAAATAAAACATCAAAATCTTCAAGTATATCAAACTCTATGGGTCCCTCGTTCTTGTCTATATACTCAACCTCATATTCATCCTCTCCTAAAGAGAACTCAGGAAATTCTTCAATCTGTTCCTTATGAGATAAGTCTACTATTATTTTGTAGCTCATTTTTGGCGTCACTCCACGATTCAATTCTTGATCAATTCTTAATGTTTATAAATGTTCTATCTAAGTTCTATAACGAGTTATTTCTTCTAACTTTATAATATGTAATTTATTTTTATAAAGATATTTATTTTTATAAAGATTTTTATAAAGCTTCTATTTAAAGTTTCTTTTTACATAATATTTAAATAGCAGGAGAAGAGATAAAAATAGAATAATACAGAAAAATAGTGATAATTGTTAGCCCTTTATTGGAATAAATTGTTTATTTGCTGGGCTTTTTGTTTAACAACAGCAATTTCTATATTATTATAATTCAAATAATAAGTTGTCCTTTATTGATGAAGTATGATAATAAGATTCATCATTTCTTAGAACTTGTTAATCTATATATCTCATTTATGAATTGAGATAAACTCTCGTTTGGATACCCCAGAAGCTTTAATTACAACTATGTCTATGCCATCGCCTGAAGCCATATCTCTTATAATAGATGCGGATATTGCTGATTTAATAATTTCTTTCCCTTCTTTAATGGATAAGTTATCTTTATATTTTGCTTCTAAGACACCATATGAGAAATTTTGTCCACTTCCAATAGCGCAATATTTCTCTGGTAAAATTGAGCCATAAGCACCAATCTCCAGGAGAGTAGGACCTTCTTCTTCTGTAAGACCTCCTAAAATAAGTCCCACTTCAAAGGGAAACATTTTATTTTGATATAAGATGTTTGATAATAATTTTCCAGCAGATTTAATTAAAATAGATTTACCGTCATGTGCTAATTGAAATATAGTCGTTTCTGCACGTAAAACATCAATAAGATATTGAGCATCAGCCACAGCACCTGCAATTGTCATATAAAGATGATCTTGAATTTTATGTAACTTTTCAGCAGTTTTACTAGCAACAAAATATGCCATCGAGGCTCTTTTATCTGCTCCTAAAATTACAGCATTCTTACATACCAACCCTACAGTAGTGGTACCTGTTTTAAGTAATTGGGTATTTTTTTCATTAATTTTCTCTGACTTTTTAAATTCAATTCCAGCTTTCCTTAGAAATTCAGAATTATAAGAGTTTAATAGATCTTCTTTTCTCATAATTTCATTAAAGAACTTATAATATAATAATTTTCTTCTAATTTTCTATAAAAGTATTTGAGAATATTATACTAATAAAAATATATAGAATAAGTGAGAAGAATATTTATATTTAAAAAAACTATTAAAATATCTCTATGTCTTTAAATTTAAAAGATATAAGATGGGATGATTTTAAAAATCCTCCAAAATCTGCACGACCTATGGTTCGTTGGTGGTGGACAGGTTTAGATGTAGAAAAAGAAGAATTAATAAAAGAAGTTCAAGAATTAGATGACGCAGGATTCTTAGGAGCAGAGATACAAGCTTTTATGATAGGTTCTCCAGTTAATTTAGAGATCATTGATAAGGAGCGAGCTTTAAGGTCTCATAGGTTTATGCAACCATATTATTATTCCTGTATTGAAGTAGTTTTGGAAGAGGCTTCAAAGAGAGGTATGATTATTGACTTAACGATTGGATCTTCCTGGCCTACTGGTGGTACACACATTTCTAAAGAGGATTCAATGAAAACATTATTGATAGGAGAATTAACTATTGAAGGTCCATTTTATTATTCGGGTGATTTACCAAAATTCACTGATCCTCCAAACTTAGCTCATTATAAAAAGGTTAATTTTGAAAAAAATTTGAAATTGGAAGCTGTTATAGCTGCTAAACCTAATACTGAACGTGGAAGAATTGATTATAATAATGTCCAAACGACTTTTATAGATAAAGATTCAATTTTGGATTTAACTGATAATGTTACTACAAAAGGGAGTTTAGAATGGGATGTCCCAATAGGCTTATGGCAGATTTTTGTATTTTATAGTATTCCTTCTGGAGCGCGCCCAATATTAGATTGTCGTTCTTCAACTGAGAAGTACAGCTTAGTTTTGGACCATCTTTCATCTAAATCTTTAAAAAACCATTTAGATTTACATATAGGAAAAGGAAAAAGATATTTTAAGAATCATTTTGGTAAAACCTTTAGGGGAATATTTACTGATAGTTTGGAATTAAGTTCTGATTGGCTATGGACAGATGATTTTTTCAAGCAGTTCAAAAAAAAACGTGGTTATGATCTTAGAAAATTTCTACCGGTTTGTTTTGTACCGAATAGAGATAATAAATATCGTAAAGCTAGGTTAGGAGGTGAAACTCCTGCTTTTGATTTTGAGGATGGGAGTGGAGAAAGAATTAGATATGATTTAGAGTTAACAATTTCAGATTCATTTATAGAAGAATATGTACAAACTATTACTGAATGGACTATTAAAAATAAACTTAAAAATAGGATTCAAGCTTACGGCATAAGAGCAGATACACTAAAAGCATATAGTTTTTCAGATATACCTGAGACTGAACAACTATATGCAGGAGGTATAATTGATTTCCTAAAATTTGCAGGATCAGCAGGTTTAATCTATGAAAAACCTTTAATTACAGCAGAATATTCAGTATGGAATCAAAGGGATTATTTGACAACGCCTCTTAAAATGAAAGTTGCTGCTGATAGATTATTCATATCTGGGATCAATCAGTTGATTTACCATGGATTTCCCTATGATAATCCATCATTTCCATATCCAGGTTATTGTGGGTTTTCAACAGCATATTTACCAAGAATTTTTAATTATTCATCAAATTTTAACAAAAATAATCCATTTTGGGAGTTTTTTCCTATTATAAATAATTATATTACAAGATGCCAATTAGTATTACAAAGTGGGAGAACAATAAGTAATATAATCCTTTTTTACCCTCTATTCAATTATAATGATTCAGTCTTAAAGCAGGAAGAATTAGTTGGTGGGTATTTGGATGAAAATGATATTCCGATTAATAAAGATCAGGTTGGAGGTAATCTTAAAGAGTGGGAAAAATTTGATTTAAATGATAAATGGACTTTATTTATGCTAAGCCTAACTGATATCTTAACAAGCAGAGGATATTTTTACACTCATGTAAACGAGGAAGGTATTCTAGAGAGTATTGCAAAAAATGATAAGTTAATTATTGGTCATTCAAAATTTGATGTTTTAATTCTACTAAATATTGAAAAGATCTCGCTTAGTTTAGCAGAAAAATTACAAAAACTTGCTAATGATGGAATAAGGATACTATTTCTCAAAAAGTTGCCACTAAAACAAAATGGGTTTTTAAACTATAAAGAGAATGACAAAAAAATAGAAACAATTATTAAAAGTTTAATTAAATCGGGTTATGTTTATTATTTAAAGGATATTAATGAAGTACCGCTATTCTTAAGAACGAAATTAAATATTAATCCTGGATTGGTATTTGAAGAGGAACAATCTACAATACATTACATTCATAAAAAGACAAAGAAGTGTGATTATTTTTTTTTACGTCATTCCACTAATCAACCTAAAAAAGTAATAGTAAAGTTTCCTATTTACAATAAAATACCTTTTATTTTGGATCCTTGGACAGGTGAAGTAAAACAAGCGCCACAATATGAAAAATTAGAAAATAGTATTAAGATGGATTTATATTTTGAAGCATATGGGTCAAAATTAATAGGATTCAAAAAATCCCGTGAGAAAGTTCATGTAAAAAAAAGTCCAATAAAAACGGAAAGAAAAGATAAAAAGATTATTGGATATATGGATACTCCAAGTCCTATTATGACTGTTCTAAGTGATAATACTAAAAAGATAATTGAAGCCTCTGATAAATTATTATCTTCTATTTCTATTAAAAATTGGCATCTAAAAACAAAATTAAGAGATTATTTAGGAAATATAGAATCTGTTGAGATGGATTTAACAGAATTGAGAGATTGGCGTCAAATTCCTAAATTACAATATTGTTCCAGTAGAGGGCTATACTCTTCAAAATTCAATATAAAAAAAATTCACATTCATGAAGATATAAAATTAATATTATCATTAGGAAGAGTATATGATGTAGTAATAGTTAAAGTAAACGGGAATGAATTAAAACCAATATTAGTACCCCCTTATGAAAGTGATATTTCAAATTATGTTAAAATTGGAGAAAATATTGTTGAAATTGAAATAATACCAACTTTGCGAAATCGTTTAGTAGGATATGCAAAGAAAGGAGGAGAAGATTGGAGAAATCATAGGAAAAAAGATTTAGCTCCTTCTGGTTTACTAGGTCCTGTTGTAATAAAGCCTATGCATTTAATAAAGATTATAAATCTTAAATGAATTAACATGTCTATGATTTTATTTTTAAAACTTAATCCATTATAATGATTATTTGAAAGCTATGATATTGAATTAATATGTTTGACGTTGTTGTATCAGGTGCGGGACCTAGTGGTTCAAAATGTGCAGAAATTATCGCAAAAAGTGGATATAAAGTTGCATTAATAGAAAGAGATACAAACTGGAGGAAACCATGTGGAGGTACTGTAAGTTCAAGAATTTTTAAGTATTACCCTCAACTGCATAAAATAAACTATCAGCGCGTATATGAAATTTCTATGTATTCTGCTGATTATCATAATTTTAAATACAATTGGAAAGGAATAAGAGACTATGCTATCAATGTGGATCGTCTTGAATTTGATAATTTCATAAGAAAAGTTGCTTTAGACGCGGGAGCTGAATTATTTGATAAGAATATTTCATTTGATTTTCTAACAAAAGATAATCATAAAATTGGTATAAAAACTAAAACATCTACTGGTGTTAAAGAATACTTAAGCAAAATTATTATAATTGCTGATGGGATGAGTTCTAAATTAGCTAATAAATCTGGGTTACGTGAAAAATGGAAAATAAGTGAACTTTTTTTAGTGAAATCTGCCATAATGGAAGGAAAGAACTTATTAGATAAAGAAACAATATCGATTTTTTTTAGACCTTATAAAGGATACGGCTGGATCTTCCCTTTAAGTGAAACAAAGTTTAATATTGGTACTGGAATATCAAAGCAAAATTTTCAAAAATGTAATATAAATGCAATTTTTAACGAATTTATTAATGAACCCTATATTAAAGAATTCTTTCCAAATTCAAATTATAAAGAGTTATGGAATGCAGCTTATCCGGTTCCATCCTCAGGAGTAAAAGTTAATAGTTTATGCAATGAAAATATTATGATTATCGGAGACGCTGCAGGTTTTGTTTCTCCTATAAGCGGTGAAGGAATACATCCTAGTATAGTATCTGGTCAAATTGCAGCTGAAACAGCAATTAAAGCCTTAAATGAAGAAACTATTTCAAAACAGACGTTAAAAAGATATAAATTACATCCAAATATAAAAAAGATTATTATGAATTTCAAGTTAAAAAACTCTTTGACAGATTTCTTTTTTGAAAATAATGGGCGTAATTTATCTAAATTGTTTGAGTTAACAGAAAAAAATGGAGATTTTAGAGAAGAAGTTGCAAAATTGTTTATTTTCAATCAAATTCCTAATAAAGATTTTCTTTTAAAGCTGAAATGAAAATAGAACAAAAAATTCGATATTAAGTAAGCTTTGTTTTAAATTCAAATTTGTCTTATTATTCATAAAAAGAATTTACATTTTAGGAAAACTAAATAAAATTATAATTACAATTATAATTGTTTTTTTGTAAATTAATTAGAATTTTATAATAGGTGATAATTAAATGGTAATTGTTATTAATAGAGAGATTCAAAGAGTTGCTAATGGAAAATGGGATGATTTAGAAGATATCGATAAAAAATTTAATGAAATTGAGGAACAACTTGGTTATCCTCCAAAAAAGCGTTACCGCTGCATTTCAGGATCTTTAGACACTAATACAGTCATAATTGAAAGAGAATGGGAAAGTTTAGCAAAAATGGAAAAGATAATGACAAAAGGATTTTTAGATCCTGTTCTTCAAAAATTAACGAAAAAACTAGATTCAATTATAGAATGGCAGAAAATTGAATTATATATTCCACATCCAGCATTTCCAGAGTAGTATTTAAGATTCAAAACTATTTATTATTTTTTTAATATTAAATTTTTTTTATCCATCATATTCTTTTTAAAATAGTTTTAAAATAATAAGAAATAATTCTAATTTAATGGCTGAGCTAATAGGTTTTATCCTAACTATTGATGCAATATTTACATGGGCTTTAGCCTCCTTAGTATATAAATGGGGTCTCGAAAAAACCCCTGCTAAAGGAAATTTATTTTTTCGCCTTTGCTGCACTAGTTTAGGAACATTTCTTTTCTCTTTAGCTTTTGGTAATTATATATTTTTAAGAAATCTTAATGAACAAGAACTAATTGGTTATCTAATAGCTTGTTTTATCTCTGGTCTAAGTGTTACTATCGGAGATTTATGTTATTATATGTCTCTGAAAAGGATCGATGCTTCAAGAGCATATCCACTTGTCCAACTTTCGCTTCTTTTTGTATATCCCTTTTCTTTTATTTTTTTTGGTGAAATGATTACTTTTTCAATCCTAATAGGAGGCCTTTTAATTCTTTCGAGTGTATTTATCTTAAGTTCTAAGGATAAACCTGAAAATATTAATTCTATCAACGAGGATAAACCTCCAGAGAATTTAATATTAGGGGTAATATTAGCAATAGGAACTGCTTTTTTTTGGGCTCTAGCGATAATTTCATATAACCAGGCAAGGATCATAACTGGAGATGTATTTGTAACAAACTTCTTTAGAGTTAGTTTTGCGACGATAACTATTGGATTATTAGGAATATTTCAAAAGGAATATTATGACGGTTTTAAAAAAGAAAATAGAGAAAATTTGAAATATTTCATATATATTGGATTGGGGGGCGTTCTATCTCTTGGTTTTGCTGATACCTTATTTTATAAAGCAGCAGAAATCAATGGGTTAATTTTAACTTCCACATTTACTGTAAATACGCCGATGGTTCAACAAATTTTCTCAATTCTTATTTTAAAGGAGAAATTGCGTAAAAGATTTATAATAGCAGTTTTTTTAATAATCGTAGGTAATTATATTATCTTATTTTTATAGTGATAAAGGATTTAAAATTATGATAAAAGTAGAAATAATTCTTTTAACTAATAACACGGTTTTACCCTTTCAAAATCTAAAAAAAGACTACGGGTTAGAATTTATTGAATTAAATAAATTATTTTCGACTCG
Organism: Promethearchaeota archaeon; assembly: GCA_048938025.1. Lineage (GTDB taxonomy): Archaea > Asgardarchaeota > Lokiarchaeia > Sigyniarchaeales > SOKP01 > Loki-b32. Next base: position 50,500 of record JBHLMP010000001.1, on the reverse strand, counting down.
TTCTTTGGCCGAACATGGCTTAGGATTTCTGATTAATGTATATAAATTAATTAATTCCCAAAATAAAGAAAATTTTAAACTTATTAAAAAAATAATATTCGATACAGGCGGTCCAAATTTAACTTATTTACATAATCTAGATATTAGAAAGGCTACTCTACATGACGTTGATTTTATAATTTTATCACACTGGCATTATGATCATATTGGTGGTCTTTATAAGATTTTAGAAAGAATTGGAAAGAGAGTTCCAATAATTTGTCATGAAAACTCTCAATATGAGAGATTTTTTAAAAGATCTGAAGATGTAAAAAAGGAAGATTTATTAGGTAAAACAAGACAAAAGATATTACATTTATTAACAGAATCTAAGATAATTAATCAAAAATCAATTGATCTAGAATTAGTAGAAGAATTAAATGGAGAAGTTATTTTTTCGAACGATGTCTATGAAATATTAAATATCGATGATTTAAAGGTTACTATTTCGGGAGAGATTCCAAGAATATATAAAGATGAGGATTTTGATAATGCAATATTTCTAAAGGATAATATTCTTACAATTGATAAAATTTATGATGATAAGTGCTTAATTCTTGAATTTAAAGAGAATATTGCATTATTGGATGGTTGTTGTCATTCTGGTCTTAAAAACACAATATCTTATGTGAAAGATTTAACAAATAAACCAATAACGCATATTATTGGGGGTCTTCATATGGCTGGTGCTTCAGATGAAAGGATTAAAAATACTATAGAGTACTTAACAACATTTCAAGAATACAAAGAACCCTTGTATATGTTTCCAATTCATTGCTCAGGTGAAAAATTTATTAAAGCAATTGAAAAAGAAAATAATCCTCAAATTAAAGCCTTTAATACTAGTGTAGGCACTAAATTTACTTTATGTCTATGAATCGAATAAATTCAATTTTAAATGATCAAAATATGAATATTTCAATGGTTAATTGTCAATAAAAATATATACATTGAATGAATATATTATATCAAATGTTCGATGATCTAACATTATAAAATGATTCTTTATTATGGAAGTAAGACTTCATAAACAAAAAGTACTTGCTGATGACTTTATTCTTTCAACAATCCTAATTACAATTTTAGTCTTATTTTTATTTTTTCATCTTATTCTTATAATGTCACTTATGGTTTATCCTATTTCTACAATGTTCCTTGTGGGGATCTATAAAGTTATGAGGGGTTTTTTTAATAAAAATCTTAAAGAATCTCGAGTGAAAAATCTTATTTTTGGATCGTTTTATATAACCTTTAGCATATTCGTTCTCTCTATCCTTTTTTCCCAACCTAATATCACAAAAGGTTATATTATTTATTTTTTAGGAATTTTTCTGATCATTGTAGGCTTAGCGGGAATATTTAAAGGAGTGATTATTAACTCCTATTTGTTTAAATTTCGAATGGTTAATATAATACTAGGCATCTTAACTATAATTTATACTATATTTGCATTTAAATTCGCGAAGAGTGGTTTTATTTATAATCTTATCTTAATACCAATCGTGCTTTTACTTAATGGACTTGGTAGAGCAGCATTATATTTGAGTGAATATCGAATTTCAATATTATATTTAAGAAAGTTAGTGATTTTTAAATTTCTTTTTCAATTAATCAATGAATTTCCAATAGAAATAGTATCAGAGAAAGCTATTGAGTTAATCAAGGAAAAAACGCAATAAAAGAAGAGTAAATAAAAATAACAGAAAATACTTATTTTTAGAATTTTCTTATTCTATCAAACCTTTTGATTTTATTATCCAAAGAAATGATATATTAATTGGACTTATTCAGTTAAAATTTATAGAAGAAAAATAATAAAAATTATATCAAACAGTAGTACTTAATTTAATGTATTAATCTAAAAATTTTAAATTAATCTAAAAAATGAAAAGCTATGACCAATATTCATTTTAATAAAGAGAAAGGTTCTCAATTAAAATTATTTACTCCAGGACCGGTTTATGTTCCAGAAAGAGTTTTAAAAGAAATAGCAAAACCAAATGATACGCATAGGTCTCAAGCTTATGCAGAAATGCATCAAATCGCAACAGAAGGACTTCAAAAATTACTTTTTACTCAAAATGAATGTCTTATATTTACATCAAGCGCTACAGGTATCATGGAAGCCTGTGTTAGAAATTTAGTGAAAGATGATGAAAAAGCATTATTCTTTTCAATTGGGGCTTTTGGAGATCGATGGTACGATATAGGAGTAACGAACGGAAAGAATTGTGTTAAAGAGGATGTTGTATGGGGCAAGGCAATAACCCCTGAAATTGCTCAAGAAGCATCAAATAAAGATAATTATTCAGTTGTTTTTATTCAATCGAATGAAACATCTACAGGAGTCTATAATCCAATTGATGAAGTAGTTCCAATTATTAAAGATTCAGGGGCTTTAGTATGTGTTGATGCTACTTCCTCTATGGCAGGAGTAAAAGTAGAAGTTGATAAGCTAGGGATAGATGTTTGTTTAGCTTCTGTTCAAAAATGTTTTGCTTTACCACCAGGTCTTGCTGTTTGCTCTGTTTCTGACGCTGCTTTCGAGAAAGCACAAGAAGTGAAAAATAGAGGTTTATATTTTGACTTTATTGAATTGAAAAAAAGAAACGCTAAGCATCAAACTCCAACAACTCCACCTATACCGCAAATAAGAGGTTTAACTGCTCAATTAGACTTTATATTAAATAGGGAAGGATTAGAGAAAAGATTTGAAAGACATGAACAACTTGGAAAGCGAACGCGTATGTGGGCTCGCGACATAAATCTTGAAATATTTCCTGAAAAAGGTTATGAATCAAATACTGTATCTACTATAAATAATTCATTAAATCTTGATATTCCAATTATGGTTTCTAACCTCCTTGAAAAGGGTTACCGAATTGTCAATGGATATGGACAACTAGTAGATAAAACATTCCGGATTGGGCATATGGGGGAAATTCAACTTAAAGACCTTGAAAAAATGCTAAAAGTTCTTGCCGAGATTATAGACGAGTTAAAATAAGAAGAATTGGAATTAATAATCTTTTTTTACTATTTTTTAAATCTTCTTTTTGAAATAAATCGATATAAGTCAGGGAGGATTTTGATAAAATAGCAAAAACTCTTTAAAGCTGTACAGACTAAAAAAAATATTCATTTTAATTAAAATAAATCCATGTGATGTAATTGAAAATATTAATTAGTGATAAACTTCAAGATGAAGGCATTAAAATTTTTGAAGATAATGGATTTGAGGTTATTAAAAAATTTAATATAACCAAAGAAGAACTAAAAAAGGAGATAGGAGAATACGATGGTATTGTAATTCGTTCAAGAACTAAGTTAACTGCTGATATTCTAGAAAATGCCGAGAACTTAAAAGTTATCGGGAGAGCAGGAGTTGGATTAGATAATGTAGATAGAAAAAAGGCTTCTGAATTGAATATAGAAGTTTTAAATACACCTGAAGCACCTGCTGTATCCGTTGCAGAATTAGCATTAGGAATGATGTTGGCTCTGGCAAGAAAAATTTCTCATGCAGATCGTACAATGCACCAAGGAAAATGGAACAAAAATGAATATCTAGGATTTACATTAGATGGAAAAAAACTGGGATTGTTAGGATTTGGCAATATAGCAAAACATTTAGCAAAAATTTCAATTGCGATGGGAATGAGTGTTGGGGTTTATTCTAGATTTAGTAAAGGTCAAGTAGCTATTGATGAAGCGATAGAGATTGGATGTTCAATTTATCCTTCAGTTGAGGATCTATTAAAAGATGCTCAGATTATATCACTGCATCTTCCTGCTACACTGCAAACTGAAAATATGATTAATGAGGATAGAATAAAACTTATGAGAAAAGATGCAATAATTATTAATACCGCAAGAGGCAATTTAATCGATGAAAAAGCATTATTAAAAGCTTTAAAAAACAAAGATATAGCTGGAGCAGCACTTGATGTGTATCGTGAAGAACCATTAAAAGATCAAGAATTAATTAATTGGGATGAAAATTTAGTACTTACACCTCATATAGCTAGCCAAAGTATCGAAAATCAGACTGCTGCTGCTACTATGATTGCAAAAAAAATGTCAGATTTTCTAAAAAAAAATAATTAATTTTTTTTAAAATTTTTTTAAATCAAATAAAACTAAGCCTGATAGAACTTTTGGTTCAAACCATGTAGATTTTGGTGGGAGTACTCCTCCTTCTTCTGCGATAAATTCTATATCTTTAATATCTACTGGAAATAAATTAATAAATAAATCATTTCCATTGTTAATTATATATTTTTCCATTTCTCTTGGATCCTGTAAACCTCCAACAAAAAAAAGATTTTCATCAGCACGAGGATCTTTAATACCTAAAATGGGTTCCAAAATTTTATCTTGGAGGATACTTACATCCAAACTTTCTCTTTTAGTGGAAAAATTTCTTTCCTTGATCATGAGTTTATACCACTTACCTTTCAAACAGATGGCCATTACATTCTTTTTTTCTGGATTAAAAGGTTTTTCCATAGGTTTTATATTGAAATCATCCTCCAGTTTTTTTAAAAATTCCATTTCAGATAACAGAAGCTTTTTGATCACACGATTATATGGCAAAATCTGAACTTGATCGTCAGATGCTACATAAGATAATAAATACTGCCAAGGAGTTCCATTCTTTTTTTCTAAAACATACTTTTTCAATTGTATTTTACGGTATTCTGCAGCACTAGCGGCTCTATGATGTCCATCAGCAATATAAACTTTTTTGTTCTTAAATAAGTCTTTTAGTTTTTGTATTGCCGTCTGATCCGTTTCTTGCCATAACAGATGTCGATATCCATATTTCTTAAAATTAAATTTCGGTTTTTTTTGCTTTATTTGCTCAATTAAATCATTAATTTCATTATTAGTTTGAAAAACTGTCCATACTAAACCTGCTGCAACATTAGAAGCAACAATATGATCAGTACGGTCTTTAAGCGGTTTTTCACGGGTATGTTCATGTTTTACAATATTACCATCTTCATAATCCTGAAGAGAAATCCCCAATATCAATCCTTGATGACTAAATTGAGCAGATTCTTGTCGATAGACAAAAATGCTTGGTTTTTCTTCTTTTTTAATTATCTTTTTCTTTTTAAACTCTCTATAGGCTTTACCAGCATTTTTATAAATTTCATCACCTATTCCTTCTGGCAAAATAAGATGTATTAATGAATTGGGATTTTTCCTTAACTTATGCTCTTCTTCTTTACTTATAACATCATATGGATTAGTACAAAATTCTTCTGGATCTGTAGGAATATACGGTCTTATTGGAGAAATTAATACCATAATATTAAATAAAAGATGTAAGGATAAAAAAGTTATTTTATCCAATGATTATAATTCATCAGAACTCTAACTTTATTTAAATTCTAATGAATTCGAAAATTATATAAAATAAATCTCTCATATTAGTTATAAGTCTTAATTTAAATATTTAATCTTATATATTAAATTAAAAATATTGTAATTGGATTTTTTTTAATCAATTTAAGAGTAAAAGAACCATGTCTAAAGATTTAAAAGAAATATTAGATGATCTTGAATCCAGTGAGAAAGAAACAGCGTTATTACAATCAAGTGTAGACAGATTAAAAGAATTAGCAGAAAGGCAAAAACATATTATTAGCGATCAAGAAGGTATTATTGAGGAACAAAAAAAAAAAATATCTAAAATGTATGATATTCCAGAAGATATATTAGAGTTGAAAGAGATAATTGGAGAGCAACGTCAGCTACTTAATGAAAGAGAAATTGAATTGGAATATTCAAAAGGTGAAGTAGCTCAAGCTAAAAAAGAGTTAGAATTTGTTCAAAAGCAAATTATCCCAACACAGCATAAGTTAGAAGAATCATATGAAACTATTGGAAATTTAAGAGCTGAATTAGCTGAAAGAAATTCTGAACTAATTCTAAAAAATGAAGCAATTATAAACTTAGAAAATAGAATACAAGAATTAGAAGCCTTTACTGATAAATTTAAAGAAGATCAGTTAGAGATGATAAAAGCAATGGAAGAAAAACATAGAAAAGAAACACAAGAATTAAAAATTGAGATTAGTAAACTTGATTCATTCTTATTAGACAGTAAATTAATCTCAACTGAGAAATCTTCAGAAGCAAAAGATATGGCTTCTAGATTTGAACAAATTAGAGAAAAATATGAGTCATTAATCAATAAAGTAGGAGAATTAAATGATAAGAATCGAGAAGCTAATGCAGAGATTCTTAAACTTAAATCTATAATTGAAGAGACACAGGATGCCGAAGAAACTAGTATTCAAAAAATAAAATATTATGATAAATTAAAACCCTTGATGGAAAAAGAACCGCTTTTTAAAACATTTCTAATAGTAGATAAAGTAGGATCGATTTCATTGGAGGATTTACGAAAAGCTCTTGGTTCCCCAATTGTAACAGTAAAAAAGAATGTTCAACAATTACAGGACATTGGTCTCCTTATAACAGATGATTTTGGGAAAATTTCAGTTAAGAAAATTGATGCATTATAATTTATGTCTATTTTTCAAAATTTATTTAGATTTTCGCTAAATCTCGATATAAACTTGGTAATACTTTTTTAAATTTACCATCCTCAATTTTATCAAGAATTTCAGCAGCAATCGTTTTTAAAATCTCCCTATATTTATGAGGTTTCTCATCTCGTCTCAGTATAAGAGCAACAACATAATTTTCGACAGATATATAATCTTTTCCTACTCCAGAGAAAAATGACACAACTTTGTTGTTTCTCAAGGAAATTGACGCAAAACCAGGTTTGAGAGATTGATAACGATGTGAACTATATACTTGAGTGAGGAGATTATTAGTAATTTTTAAATTACCAGGATAAAAACCTTCATTGATTGGCCCAATTTCATTGTCCCACCGAATTACAAGGATACCCACAGGCACGATATATACCTCAATCAATATTAAATTTTTATAATAAGAAATTATATTTGTGTGATATCTATTTTATCCAATTTCTTATTAATAACTATAATCAATATAATTTTGCTATTATTTTAATATATTTTTATTATTTATTTGTTATTATTTTTTTATAAATTTCATCCTTATTGGTTTAATTTTTACTAAATTTATTTTAGTAGTAAATATTGCAAATATTTCTCAACTAATTGAAAAATTTACTTTAAGGGCATAATTTCAAAGTAAAAATTTAAATTAAAACTTAAATTTTTGAATATTGCCCATCAAAGCAAATAGAAAATAAAAATCGTCTCTTAAGGTAGGATTACGAGATTATTATAATCTCATAAAAAATGGCGGGATTACCGAGTCTGGTCAAAGGTCACTTGTAGTTTCTTGAAATGGGTCAAGACCGAACATAGGTGCTGGACTTAAGATCCAGTGACAAAAAATGCTCTTTTCTGGGTTTTGCCAAGAGGTCTTCGGGAGTTCGAATCTCCCTCCCGCCACACATTATTCTTAACCCTTATAAGATCATAGTACCATTTTCTTATGTTTATAAGATCGTAAATGTTTTGCTAAACTGAGAGATATTAAACAAATTATAAGTAAATTATAAATAAATGAATCGCTATTAGATTACACAAAGGATTTAAAATGAAAGGTCGAGATTCAAATTTCCGAATATTTTACAATTGCGCTATCGATTGAATATCTCATTATTACTCATAAGGAATCAAAAGGAATTATCTATTATACAACCGCAGGAGAATTTGAGCCGGAAATAATTGACTTATTTCGAGACACGATCCAATATGAGATATTAGATTTTCCTATTGATGAAGGAAGAATTGAACAAGCTACACTGAAAGGAAAATATTTAATTACAAGAGCTGGTAAGATGATCTGGGTAAGTTTAATACTTAATGAAAAGCCCATTCCCTTTACAAGAGAACTTCTTGGTTTTTTTTGTAACCTTTTTGAAGAGCAATATGGTCAAGAAATTAAAGACTTATATAATCATTTTCAAGGAGATATCTCAATTTTTCATAAGAATAAAAAAAGTAAAGAAAATATAGACCAAATAGTTGAAGAGGTTTTTCATCTAAGCCTTACTTATCCTCATAAAATTGGTCTTTCGAAAGGCAAAAAAATTTCCTCAAATACTAAACAAGTATTTGAATTAGCTAAATCTATAGCTAATAAAACTAAAGGAAAAATTTTTCTTTCTGAGTTATTTATCGAAGCAATGAAGTCTTTAGATTTTGAAAATAATGAAATAGCTAATGCGATTTTTTATTTAGTACAAAAGGATTTTCTTCTGCCAACTTAAATAGAATTTGTGTAAGTTAAATCATTTAATTTTTAGTTATATTAGGTTTATAAATCATTATTTAGTCTGCAATTTTATGTAAAATCTTATAAAAAAAGAGTGCAATATTTTTACTAATCAAGTTGATTTTAATTTAAATTTAAAGGTTAAAAATTTGAATATTATTGAAATTATTAGTTTAGAAGATGAACATGCGAAGCTACTAAAAAAAGAAGGTATTAGTAAAGTTGAAGATCTGCTACCACTTACTAGTAGTCAAATCAAAAAGTTAGCTAGCAAGACAGGAATTCCTCCACAACTAATTGATACATGGCAAGAACATGCAGATTTAATGAGAATCGAGGGTGTTAATCCGAAAATTGCAAATGCCTTAAATTTGATTGGTATTGATTCGGTTAAAGAACTTGCTCATAGGAATTCTAAAAGCATTTTAGAAAGGTTAAAGCAATTAAAAAAGGAAAATCCTAAGATTTTGACCAAAATTCCAATCCTAAAGGATATAGAAAGCTGGATTGAAAAATCAAAAGATTTAGCTGACGTACAAAAAAAGACAATCCCTAAAAAAGAACCAGCACCACAACCGGTCGCACCCATTGAATATGTTCCCATCGAGGAATTTAAGGGAGATTATGGGGATTATGGACCGGATTACTGGAACCTAAAATGGGAGACCGCTCCAATTATATACACAGGAAGAGCATTAAGAGGAGAATTGTACAAGAAGGAAATTGATGTCGATGTCAAGACATTTTTAAAAAAAGATGATGCAATCTTATGGCATGTTATCACTCAAATTGGACTGAGAAGAGAAACCCCTAATGAAACGGCCTTGGCAATACAGAATTTTGTTTGCAATTTTCTAAGATATAAGTATGATGATCTTACATCTGACTGTCCTGAGTTTTGGCAATTCCCTTTTGAATCAATCCAATCAGAAATAGGAGATTGTGAGGATGGTGCAATTTTAATTGCAAGCTTGTTGATTAATGCAGGAATACCGTCTTGGAGGGTCAAGGTTTGCGCTGCTCAAGTTATGGCTGATCCCGTAGTCGCCCCATCAGAATCCGAGCTAGGTGGTCATGCTTATTGCATTTATCTTGCTGATCGAGATGATTCTAAAAGGAAACTAGAGTGGGTGGTGCTTGATTGGTGTTATTTGCAGGATCCTGAAGTTTCTATTGAAAAAAAACCTTTAGCTGGAGATGGTGGTCAAGAAGGAGCATATAAAGATATATGGTTTACTTTCAACGATGAATATTCATGGGCGCAAAGTGGATTTGAAGTTAAAGATAGAATTAGTAAAAATAGAGAAGCACAAAAAGATGAAGTTTTAGCTCCTTTAAAAGATATTTTAAAGAGATTAGCAAGCGATGAATTATTGAAAATCTTTAAAAAATATGGCATAGATATTGAATAATCTTTATGCAACAGGAACTTGTCGGGTAAACTTACAAGGTTGAATATATCCTAGTACAAAATATAATAAAATTTTATTGTGATTATAGGCTTTCTCTAATATCCATTTTTATGTATCAGATTCTTTTGTATCATTTTCTATAGCAGGTAGTAACGATGTGCCACAATTTGGGCAAAATTGTGCTTCTCGATTGATCTCAGAACCGCATGCTTGACATTTAGCTTTAAATAGAAGCGTCGGAGGAATATTTTTCATAACATTATCAAATGCTTCTTTTAGGAGGCTTTTTATATCTTTTATGATTTCATCTTTCTCATCCTCTGGAAAAGAATGAATATATATTGAAGAAAGTTCTACTAAAAAATTCTCTGTAAATTTAAGTTGATCAAGATAATGTTTGTTTACCTTATGTTTTAGAATCTCTCCACCTGCTTCTGTTAGTGAATAAACCTTTCGTAAGGGCCCTATTGGACTTTTAACAGTTCTTGATTTTAAAAAACCAGAATACTCTAATTTTCTTAATATTGGATATATTGTGCCTGATTGAGCTTCCCAAGTCCCTGCAAACTGCTTATTTAAGTTATTTATCAAGTCATAACCAGATTGCTCTTTACTGTTAAAAATTGTCTCTATAATTGTAAATTCAAGAGGAGTGAGTTTATCTTTTTTTAAACTGTCAAAAAATCCTTTTTTTATCCTAGATCTTAACTTTTTTATATCTTCCTCAAGATCTAAAAATTTTCCTAGCCACATTATTATTTTAACTTACCCTTCCTCCTACTTCTTCATTCGTTTTCGCATTTTTTCCATTTCCTTTTCAATAGCTCTCTCTTTTCGCGATTTAGTTTCACCTTGATCATCAATTTTTCCTCGATATAATACCAAATACGCGATAATATGTATGACTAAAGCTGAACCCCAAAAAATTAGCGGATATATTGCCCAATAATAGTTTGGAAGTGTGGTCAAATTTATTATAAATAGATACAATATCACAAATGTAAAAGCACATATATGAAATATTACCCCCCTTTTAGCAATAGGATAAACTCCTCTAGCATACACGATATAAGCAGTCGTGTGTAAAATAACACCTATAAACCAGCCAAAAAATGGAAATAAAACCCATAAAATAGTGGGACTAAAAATTAGATTAATACTCAATAGTAATGTTGATACAACAATAAAAACACCAACATGAATTTTAACAGAAAGTCTAAAATTAACTTTATTTCTCGCTATTTCATACAAACTATCTTCTGAAAAGGCATTATTTTCAACCATAATTTTTTCACTTTTTTATATATGTTGAAAAATGATTGATTATTCTTTATCTTATAAAATTAATTTTATTATTTAAACCTATTGTTAGCTCTACATAGTAAATATTAATTAAATCTAATGGTTCCTTTCTGTTAAATAAAGAGGATTTAGGAATTTTTCTTGATAATCTCAAGAAATTTTTTCTATTTTTATCTTCAATTTTTAATATCTGGACTCTTTTTAATATTCAGAAATTCTTGTTTTAAGCTTATGGTTTCTTATTCATTTTAATATAATATATTGAAATATTGGAGAATTTTAGCTGATTTCTACTAAATAATACTAATTATACTCTTAATCATAAAATCAATCAAGATGATTAAAAGTCTGAAAAGTTTTTTAAGGACATGTTTACATCCTAACTTAAATCCACCGTTTAAATGGGCTAATGTCGGTACTATCAGACTATCTTGAGAAATTGGAGAATTGGGATCATAAAATCTTTTTAAACCTATATAAGAGTAAATTTAGTAAAAGAAGTAAAAATTTCGCAATAATCTTCAGTTTTTTTGGAAGTTTTTATTTCTGGGGTTTATTATGGTTAGCTTGGTTTATCTATGGTTATATCACTAAAGATTATTATCTTTTAGTTCTTTTTACTGGTGGTTTTGATCAGTCTATTATTATACATTCAATTATTCGCTATAAACTTATCAGAAGAAATCGCCCATATATTACTCTTGAAAGTGAAGGTGTAAAGAAACATGATGATTTTATAAGAATTCCATATCTTATGAGAGAATCAGAGCAGAAATCATTTCCATCTGGACATGTAACGTTTATTTTATTTTTTGGGCTAATATTTTCATATTACTTTAATAGTTGGTTATTGTTTTTTATTGTCCTTGGGCTAAGTGTCACTATGGCTATTTCTCGTCTTATTCTAGGAGTTCATTTCCCAATAGATGTAATATTTGGGTTTATATTTGGCTTTCTTTATGCTTTATTATATCTTGGAGTGACTTATATTTATTGGGTTAAGTTTTATTATTGGATTGGTCCTATTTTTTCTAGTTTTTTCCATTTTTGGAGATGAGAAAAAAATCTTCACTTTTTTTTCAAATTATTTTTTCTCTTTCATTTTAGAATCAATAAAATAAGTCTTACATACACAAACAAAATTTTTTTAGCAACGATATTTTTTTCAGATTAATAATATGGCATCATTCGTAAGAAAAAGCAAAAAGGAATTAGTTCCAGACTCGCATAAATTCACCTCTGATTTTAATTCAGTTATATTTATAGTAGTGTGGAATTCATTAGGTTTTTTTTTTATTGAATTTATCATGGCATATTTGATTAAGCAAGTTTTAAATGCTCCTGCTGCTCAACTTGGACTATTCTTCTCATTTATTACTCTTGGAGGTTTAATTAGCTCTTCATTTATCGGTTATTTAACAGATCGGTTTTCTAAGCGAATTTTAGTTATGATTGGTTCTTTTGGTAGAGGTTTATCTTATTTTGGGCTTTATATGTCGATAATTATGCAGTCTTTGATAGGTATGTATATCAGTGCTTTTTTACTGGGTTTAGGTGCACATATTTTTTGGAACCCTTTAGATACAATTATTTCTGAAAAATCATCAAAATTTCATCGATCTTCAGCCTTTGGACGGAGGAGATTTGCCTTAGGTATTGGCATGGTACTTGGAACAGTAGTAGGATTTACTATTTTTGGATTATCTAGTTTTCTTTATCCTAGTAATGTTTTTATTACTTATGGAGCGATACCTATATATGGGATAGCTAATTTTTACGCCGGAATTCAATTCTCACGAAAAGTTGATGAATATAAAAAATTTGAATATCTTGAGGTTGAAAATAATCAAGACACTTTGATAGAACAGAATGTAGATAATAAAAACTCAGAAAATCCTTCGATTCATATTTTCTTATTAGGGATCATTCTTTTATTCTCTGCTTTTTTCTTTAGTGCTACCAATGCAGGACTCTATCGCCCGTTTATTCAGCCCTATGTGCTTGAAAATATCAATAATAACGCTAGCTTAGTAGCTTGGTTTTATCTTCCAACGTCAGTTATAGGGACGCTTATTGCTCCAAAATTAGGAACAATGGCAGATAATTTTAATCCGTATCTTACTATTTCACTTGCAAGTTTCGCTGGAGGAATAGTTACTTTTTTGATAATTAATTCAGGAAATCTATGGATTTTTGGTTTCTTACTTATTATTGATAATACAATTATGCTGACAGTTAGTTTTGTATTTATAAACTTTCTCAGTCGTGTGTCTACCAAACATCGTGGAAAGATCTTCGGACTAATTACCCTTTTTGAGTCCTTTGGAATGATTATAGGTCCTTTCTTAGGTGGACTTGTATGGGATTCGATTAGTCCAAGCATGCCTTTTATCATCTCCATTTTTGTAGAATGGTCATTAATCCCTATTTTTATAATTGGTATTTGGGTTCTCAATCCATATATCGTCGAATCTTTAGAAAATAAGAAGAAAAAATAATAATTTTAAGTTGGAATGGAATTTCAAGTGTTTTTTATTTCCAATAAATTAAGATTTAGTAAAAAATATAATAAGAATAAATCAAAATTTCTATATAGATTATTTGATTGAAAATGTCGAATGAAAAAAAAAATTCTAAAGATAAAGATGACAATGTATTTATTAATCCTACATGTCATAAATGCAATAGTAGAAATTATTGCACGATTGGGAGAGTAAACAAAGAAGTGAAGAATTGTCCTATGATAGTAAGTCCTGAAATTGGAAAGGAAGCAAGAGAGCTTTATAAAACAGATGGATTTATTAAGAAGTCAACAGGTGTAGCATCTATCGTAGAAGCTAAAGGATATATTCATTGGCCTCGTCTAAAAGATACTATAGAATATGCGAAAGGGATGGGTTTTTCAAAATTAGGGATTGCATTTTGTATAGGTTTACAAAAAGAAGCAGAAAAAACAGCAGAAATTTTAGAAAAATATGGTTTTAATGTATGCTCCGTTTGCTGTAAGACAGGTTCAATTAAAAAAACAGATGTTGGGGTACCAGAAGAATTTACAACGACTTCAAAAACAGGTTATCCAATAGGTTTTGTTACATGTAATCCTGTAGCACAAGCTTTATTATTAAATAAAGCTGAAACAGAGATGAATATCATAGTAGGTTTATGTGTAGGGCATGATATCATGTTTACAAAGCTCTCAAAAGCCCCTATTACTACATTAATTGCTAAAGATAGGTCAAATCCTCACAATCCAGCAGCAGTTTTATTTAACCATTATGGAGAATCCTTTTTCTTCAAAGATTTAAAAGAAATGAAAAAAGGAATTAATTAAGATAGATTAAATAAAAAAATCAGAACCAATCAATAAACTCATCTATAGATCTTCTTTCTCTTTCTTTTTTGCTCTTTTCTTCCATTGCCTCATCAATCACACCAACTGAAATAACACACATCAGTTCAAACTTATCAGGGGATAGTTTAAAGATTTCATTAATTTTCTCTTTATTATTCAGAATTTCACCAATCCAAGCCGCACCAAGCCCTTTTGCATGGACTCCTAAAAGAATATTCTGCATGAAAGCTCCCATTGCTTGAATATCTTTTACACGGTCGTACCCTCTTTCAATATCTAGAAAGATAACGAAATTAACATAGGCACTTTCAATTATTCCACCATATTTGGTTTGCTCAGCCACCATTCTTTTAACAGTGGGGTGTTCTACAACACAGACTCGCCATGGTTGGCTATTCTGACCAGATGGAGCCCATCTACCACATTCTAATATATCTCTGAAAGTTTCCTTATTAATTTTTTGATAAATAAAGTTTCTAATGCTCTTTCTTGATTTTATGAGGTCTATTAAATTTGATGTTTTTGATTCCATATTTAAAAAATAGGATTTGAAAAGAATTTATATTTTTCCTAGAATTGAGAATTTCTTATATAAACAAAAAAAAATTTTTTTTAATTAATCTTTCTTTATAAAAAAAAAGGTGGAAAAATAGATGGAGAGTAAATGGTGGCAGAAAACCGTAGTTTATCAAATTTACCCTCGCTCATTTAAGGATAGTACTGGAAATGGAATCGGAGATATTAATGGTATTATAGAAAAATTGGATTATTTAGAGGATTTAGGTATTGAAACGATATGGGTTAGCCCATTTTTTGAATCTCCTCAACAAGACTATGGTTATGATGTATCAAACTTTCGTCAGATAGATCCAAGTTATGGTTCAATGAACGATTTTGATAAACTCTTGAAAGAAATACATGATAGAGATATGAATATTGTATTAGATCTTGTCTTAAATCATACATCAATTAAACATCCGTGGTTTATAGAATCTGCATCAAGTAAAGATAATCCAAAGCGTGATTGGTATATATGGCATGATGGAAAAAAACCTGGAGGGCAAAAGCCCCCAAATAATTGGAAAGCTCTTCCGGGAGGTCCTGCATGGCTATATTATGAAAATACTGATCAATGGGTATATTTTCATTTCTTGCCCTTCCAACCTGATTTAAACTATCGAAATCCAGAAGTTAAGGAAGAGATGTTTGATACTATACGATTTTGGTTAAATAAGGGAGTTGATGGATTTCGATTAGATATATTACATAGCATTTACGAAGATGAAAGTTTGAGAGATAATCCTTTTACATGGAGATTGTATTCTGAAAAAAAATTAGCTTATTATTTCCAACATCATAAATATGATTTGAACCTTCCTGAGACATTTAACTTTACCTTAGAAATAAGAAGGATATTGGATGAATATGAACCCACAAGATTCTTGATAGGTGAAGTTTTCGGATCTATTGAAGATTTAAGGAAATATTATGGATCAAATAATAATGGATTACATATGGTTTTCCTTTTTGAATTTACATCAATTGCACCTAAATTTAAGCCTAAAAAGATTACTAAAGTCATTTCGGGATATGAAAAAGCTTTCCCTTTTCCTTATACACCTACATTTGTATATGGTAATCATGATAGAGATAGATACATTTCTCTTTTGGGCAATAATGTCCAGAAAGCGAAAATATTAGCTACAATGCAACTTACATTGAGAGGTGTTCCATACATTTATTATGGAGAAGAGATAGGTATGGCAAATGTAAAACTTAAACTGAAAGCAAGCAAAGATCCAATTGGACGTAAGTTTACTAAATTCCCTTATCCTCAATTAGTTAAAATATTAGGTATTTTTGTATCTAGGGATGTTTGTAGAACACCTATGCAATGGAATGGAAAACATAATGCCGGATTTACACCAAATAAAAATATCAAACCATGGTTGAAAGTATCAAAAAATTACGAAAATGTTAATGTTGAGAAAGAGGAGAAAGATCCCGGATCTATCTTGAACTGTTATAAAAGGTTATTAAAGGTAAGAAAAGAAAATTTAACGCTACAAACTGGTGAATTTGAATTTATCAATCTAGAAAAATTAAATAAAAAATGTTTAGCTTATCGTAGAACTCACAATAAGCAAGTAGTTTATATTTATTTGAACTTTTCAGATAAAGAAATATTGTCAAAAACCCCAAAACAGGAACCTAACTTAATTTTTTCAACATATTTAAATAGAAAAGCCTTAGATCCAAAAGAATATAACGGAAACCTCAAATTAACTCCGTATGAAGGTATAATATTCAAATAATATGCAGGTATATATGATAATCTTTCCTCGATAACTCTTTTATTTAAATTAGCCCTTAATCATTTTATTAATGAACAAAAACGACTGAGTTTTTTATGATTTTATAGGTTGTGTCTTAGTTATGGCAAGATTTAAAGGAAATAAAGAAGATATTGAACTTTTAGGGTCTCCACAAGAAGCAATGGGTTTCTCAAAAGAATACTCTTCCCTTCTTCAAAATTTCTTAATTAAAAAATATGATTTTTCGTCTCTTGATCAAATTGAAGATATAAAAAAACAATTATTAGGTAGAAGGATACTAATTATAAATGCCACCGAAATCCTTGAAAAAATTGATATTTCTGAACTTAAAAGAGGAATAGAAGATTTAAAGGCTTTTTTAAGAGAAAATGGGGGATCAATGGGGCGTCTAGGGGATCAATATCTTATTGTCACGCCAAATTCCTATGTAAAAATTTCTAATTAATAGTATATATACTTTTAAGGATTTACTAAATTAATCAAATTAGCTCATATAATCTTTTAAATATTAATGTAACTTATTAATGTTTATTGAAATCTTTTACAATAATTTGAGTTTATTGATAAAATAGAGATCTAGAATATTTTTCAAAACTAAGGATCTTTTGGTGCAATCAATTGAATAAAAAAATTGGAGCAATTTTTTTTATACTTTTCACATTCTTAGGACAAACCATTGGAATAGGGATTATAAATGTTAAATTTTTTCAAGCTACCGAAGATACCGAAGATTTTTTAGAAAAAGCAAATTCTAACTTACATACTGCTGCAACAGAAGTTGTGATTCCCTCAGTTCCACACTATTACCAAGAAGAGGGCTATTGGTGTGGACCCGCAAGTTTAGAAATGGTATATGATTTTTATGGACCCGATATTTCACAATTAGAAATAGCAGATGTAGCTCGAACAGCTTCATCTTCTGGAGGTACTTATGTAAGTGATATGAGAAGAGCAGCTCATTTTAGTAAATTGAGTACCTCTTTAGGTGATGAAATGGTAGGAAATATAACAGGATACACAAATAGACCAATCGGATATGGTGCTCTTGAAGCACACTTACCAAATGTCAATAGTTTAGTTAATTTAATAAATGATGGGTACCCAATTGTGGTTTTACAAGAGCAATTTACAGGTTGTAATTATGGACACTATAGAGTTGTTATTGGATATGTTAAAGATGGGGGGAATATTGTTTCAATCATAACACATGATCCTTGGTATCTCACCCCCGGAGGCCCTAATTATCATATTGGGTATAGTACATTTATAGATTTATGGTCCTATTCTGCAAATTGGGCACTTTTTATTTGTCCATGGGAAATAACTGTAAGGTGCTCATCAATCGTAGCAATTAACTCAACTTTTACAGTAAGGGTTAACGTAGAATATTTATGTCCTTCATATTTTACTCCCGCATATCCTGCATCTATATGTAAAGCAACTATCCAACTACCCTCAGGTTTTTCACTTGCATTTGGCGAAAGCGATACAAAAGAGCTCAATCCAGTAAATTTAACCATGGGTAATATTGGAACAACTACATGGATAGTGGATGCAAATGTTCTTAATAGCACGGGATTTATTTCTGTAAACGCTAGTGGATTAGTATCTGGCTATGTGGGATATAGTTATACTGATTTAATTGGAGGGAATGGAAGTAAATTAGTTACAATCGTAGAAAATTTACCAGAAGACTCAGATATAATGCCGATTATTATGTTAAGCGCTTCTTTAATATGTAGTATTGTTATTGGTGTTGCTGTAATTTTAATAGTACGTAGAGTTAGAAGAAAAGTTCCAGAATAAATTAATAATTTTACTTTTTTTTTCTTTTTCGAAGTATTTCGATAAAACTCTCAATTTGATTAAGAACTTGAATTTCGTTCATCTTCCTTGGATCATTCATGTCACTATCGATTACGAGTGTGGGAATATCTGCTTCTTCCATTAATTTACGTTTCAAATCATACATTCCGCAAGCGTTTGGTCTACAGGACATATTATTGTGTAATAACACACCATCTATTTTCCAATCTCTTACAGTTTCTTTGAACTTTTCGAATCTAGTTTTAAGATCGTAAATATACCAAAAGCTAAGTACTAATTCTGCCATTGATTCCACTGGATTATCAACAACCATCTTTTTTGTTAAATTTGGATTTGTATATTTCGTAAAAGCATACACATATGGTTCATACACAATAATTGCATTCCATCGTTCTAAATTTGAAAAGAATTTTAAATTATACCAATAAGGTATACCCTCAAAAAGCAAACGGTAATCTTCTTGCTCTAAAGCACCAATACCGTTATCTACTCTCTCTTTTGCTTCTCTATACATTCTTTTGTAGAGTTTTATTGGTGATTTTAAACCAGTCATTGTGAATAAAGGAAATAATCCCCCAAATGTATCTCTGGTGGAAACAGGACATGGAATATTTTTTCGTAACTCAAAAACTTCTTGCCATACTTTTCCTAATTCATAAGAATTAAGAGCTACCTCTCTTGCCCTTTCTGGATTAAATTCATTACCAGTCACTTCAGTTATAAAATCTAATAATTCCCAGAGCTGTTCTTTTATGTATTTTTTAAAATAATCTCTTTGTCTATTATTTGTATTACTGACTACATGAGGAACATCTATAGTGAAATGAGGTACATTAAACCTTTGCGCTTGAACTTGAAACCAATTCACATGAGTATCACATATCACATCACTTGATAACATAAAAGTTGGTTTTCTTGTACCTCCAAGACTCATATCAGCATTACTTAGTACAGCACCAACATTTGTTTTAAAATAGGAACAGAGATCGTACGAATACCCTTCTTCTTCTGCTAATTCTATAAATTCTTGGGATTTCTTTAAAGCAGCTGAAATTGTAGCTGAATTTTCTGGTAACATTGGTTGAACATCCATAGCATATAAAAACTCTACTGGTGTACCAGCAGTTGCCCAAGCAGTTGGCTTTCCATCTCTATATGCTTGTTCAATCGCTAAGAAATGCCTACCCATTTCATTTTTTAATTTATTTGTAGCATTTAACATTTTACCTCTTTTTTTAACTTTAGACATTTTTTTACCTCCTTTAAATTATTTCACTAAATGCTTCAAATCTTGTTGCTAATTGTTTATAAGATTCTCTATTATATTCCATTTCTACAAAAAGATATGGAATTCCCAACTCCTTAAATTTTTTATTAAAATATGGATGTCCGTAAAGTACTGGTTCACAAAACTTTTGGGCTATATTTATAACGCCATCTACATTATAAGTCTGTGCCAAATTTTTAAGTGTTTCAAACCTTTCAAATGATGGAAATTTGGTTGAATATATTGGTTTATTTAAATGATATTCAGCTAAAGCTTTAATTGGATCCCCGTTTTCATTTACTTTACTCCAAAAATATTTGGATCCAATGCATAGATCATCAGTAATGATTTGATAACCAACATTTTCTAAAAATTTAATAAATTCGGTATCATCTATTACTGAACCGGTTAATAATATCTTTTTAAGATCTTCATCTGAAAATGGCTTTCTCTCTTTAATTTCTGTTAATTTTAACTTAAGTTTCTCAATCATTTTATCTTTATCAGATTGTTGGACTTCTTTAACTAATGCATGGAATTCTGAACCTTTTAATTTCATATCAACTCGTAATTCAGAAATTTCTCTCAATAATTGTCTGATTTGATTCATTTTCTTAATGGCAAGTTGGATTTTTTCAGTGGTAATTTTTATTTTAAACGATTCCTCTAATTGTAATATCATTTCTTTTATATCATCAATAAAAAATTTCAAAGATATTTCGTTTCGCTTCAGTGGAGAGTTCAGAAAAAACAAAAAATCTAAATTCACGCATTCTAACCAAATATCGAATTCCCTATTCGTGCAATCACAACCATGAGTGCAAATTATTCCTTTTATATCATTATTCAAACCATTAATTGCTTGTTCAAGAATATTTCTAGCCCAAACACAGTGAGTTGGAGGGATATGCTCGTTGGCTTTATCAATACCTATTGTGGGATTTCCAAAAAGTCTAACAGGAACCATATCAGCAGCAAGAATAATTTCCTCTGGTGTCTCAACCGATGCATCAAAATAAGCTATTTTTTTCATTTTTAATGTTAATTCATTAATTTACTATTCTACATCCTAATGTTATTTTAAATCCTTAAATATTTAAAAAAATATTTATTTGATCTTACAATTAACTTTATCAATTATCTATAAAATTAAAGAAAAATTTTTGATGAGTCAGCAAACAATTCATCGTACATTATCGAAAGCGATATTAAAGGAAGAGGTTCGCATCAAGCTAAAGATTTGGAACACTTATTTAACAGGTAAATTAAAAAAGTTTGATAATTACATGAACTTAGTAGTTGAAAACGCTAAAGAAATTTATTTCGGACGTGGTGGAAAGCGAAGTAAAGATTTAGGAACAGTAATGATAAGGGGTGCCTCTATAATCTTCATAGGTCAGGATCGAGAGAAACTAATCTTTGCTGAAGACACTGAAGAAAAATTGATGCATAGAAATGAAGCGGATGATATATAAACAAGAATAAAGGTGGTAAAAATGGGAAAAGGAACACCAAGTAAGGGGAAGAAAAATAAAGCAGCAACCCATAAAACATGTCGACGATGTGGAAAACATTCATATCATCGAAGAAAAAGGTTCTGTGCAAGTTGTGGTTTTGGCCGAACCGCAAAGTTAAGACAACCAATTTGGCGAAATAGACACAGACCATTTAATGGGCAAAAATCTTTTTATAGAAATAAGGCTAAGGCATAAAATAAAGATAATATTAACTAGTTTCTAAAATTTTAAATATTATTATCTGATATTCTTCTATTTAGTAATAATTCAATTTTTAAAATATCTTGAAGATTTTATGAATAACTCAAAAATTGAAAGCCTTAATAAGGAATTGGAAAAATTAGAAACTATGAGTGATATTATAGGTATAGCAATTGCAAATCGAAATGGCTTATTAATTACTTCAATATTACCTATAGATGTTGACAAGAGAAAATTTGGGGCAATGGCGGCTACCATGTTTGGTGCCATTGAAACGGCTGCTTTAACTTTAGGAAGTGATACCATAAATAATATAACAGTAGAATTTAATAATTACCAAATTATAGTCATGAGTATTGATAATCAAGTAATTCTCGTTTCTATGTTAGATATAGATACAAATTTAGGTATTTTTTTCATAGAAATTGAAGAAGCTATTAAAAATATTAAAAAAATTTTAAGTGGGTGAAATTCAATTTTAAATGAAAAGCAAAAAGAGAGGTATTCAAGACAAATTATCTCTCCATTAATTGGTGAGGAGGGGCAAAAAAAGATATCGAATATTAGTGTATTGCAAATTGGAGCCGGAGGCCTTGGCTCACCCTGTTCTATGTATCTTACTGCTGCTGGGATAAAAAAATTAACCATAATTGACAATGATGTTTTAGATATTTCAAACCTTCAAAGACAAATTCTTTATAATGAAAATCAAATAGGTAAAGATAAAGCAGAATCAGCTAAGACGGTTTTATCTAATCTAAATTCTGAAGTTCAAATACATACTTATAAAGAATATGTAGAGGAAGATTCGATAAGAAAATACGTTAAAGGACATGATTTTATTATAGATTGTTCTGATAATTTCCAAACTAAGTTTTTAGTTAATAAAATTGCCATACAAAATAATCTGAAGTGTATAATTGCTGGAATAAAAGATTTTTATGGCCAAATCATTACAATAAATCCAAAAAAGACTGCTTGTTATCAATGTGTTTTTTCTGAACCAGAGAAAATTTCTCCAGAAGAAGGACCTTTACCAGTAATAGGTGTAACTCCTGGCATATTAGGAACGTTAGAAGCTCTTGAAGTTATAAAAACAGCATTAGGACTTCCAAATTTGGAAAATAAACTATTAATGGTAAATCTAGTAGATTTAAGATTTAATATAATAGATATCATTAAAAATGAAAATTGCATTTGCTCAAAATAGAAGAAAAGAAAACAGAAAAATAGTTAGTAGTTTGCAAATTTTGGATTTTTTTTAAAAAAAGCTTTAAAATCTCTCCCGTTTTGTACATAATCTTTAGAAGTTCTTTCCCCCACTAACTTCCCTGTTTCTGGTAAGTGTTTCTTAATATCAGCAGGAATTCCAACAACTAAACATCTTGATGGAAATTCTTTATTTAATAATACCGCTCCAGCACCAACTTGTACTCCTTCACCCAGTTTTGAATTATGTAAGACATTTGCACCAATTCCAACAACGCATCCATTTTCTATTTCTGTTGGCCCATGAATCATCGCATGATGTCCAACAATGACATCATCACCTATAAATACTGAACTATCTTGTTCAAGATGGATTGTTACATTCTCTTGAATACTTGTATTTTTTCCAATTTTAATTGTTCCCCAATCTCCTCTTAATACAGCTCCAAACCAGATATTTGAATTTTCTCCTATTGTAACATCTCCAATTATTACTGCTGTGGGAGCAATAAAGGCAGTTTCATGAATTTGGGGTTTTTTGCCCGTTCTTGGGCTTGGCATTATAATTGGCATAATTTTATACCTAAATTTTTCTACATTTGAAGAATTTAGCTATAAATAATAAGCTTATGAAAATAAGTAAAAAAGGAAGAGAAACTTAATCTAGAACATTAGCATCTTTTAATATTTGTTCATGGTCAAATGCTAAATCAATTCTTTTTAAATTTTCTTTCGAGATCAACTCCACCTCTTTTGAATCATCTCCACTCTTCATAATAGAAGCATCTTCAATTATTTGGCATTTAAAAGCAGTACTATGAATCTTTCCACGCGGATCTCGACCTTCTTTATTATATAAACCGATTTTCTTAATAATTCTTACATCCAAATTAGTTTCTTCTTTAACTTCTCTAATCACAGCTTCTTTAGCTTTTTCACCTTTCTCAATGAAACCACCTGGAAGAGCATAAAAATCTTGGAAAGGAGGATACTTTCTTTTGATTAAAACAACTTCATTCTTGCCAACCTCTATAACTGCATCAACAGTTTTTCCAATACCTGTTTCTTTTACTTGTAATCTCATATAGATGTAGAAAGCTATTGTGATAATTAAAATACTGGTTATAATAAAAGCAATAATGCCATTCAGGAAAATAGTTGTTGAGGCTCCTTCTTGTAGTGTAAAAGCAAGCATTATCACTTGTCCCAAATCTGCTAATATTCCAGCACCAAAAAGTAAATTTAATAAATTAAGCCCTTTCTCTGTTCTTTTTTGAACTTCCTCATTCTTTTTGACGTAGATGCTTTGCATTGAATCATAAATAATATTAAATTTTTCATTTAATCTACTGATAATAGAATCTATTTCAAATTCGTTTAATAAATGTTTTAAAACTCGTGTATAATGTTGCCTTCGATTATAATCCAACTCAGCATAAATTAAGCTTAATTTAGTTTGGATCAAACCTCTCAGAAATCTTAAATTCCTTATTTTCTTCTCAATAGTATTTATATCTATAAATCCTTCAGATTGGGCTTTTAAAAATAATAAGTCTAATGACTCGCTTATTGATCTTAAAGCAAATAATACAGCTCTCATTTTTGGAGTCGGCTCTAGTACAAATTCCTTCATATATGATTCAAAAAAGTTTTTATAATTCTCTTCTGCCATATAGATAAATCCAGAATTTCTTCTGATAAAATGTAATTCGCTTAGTCGATTTGAAAGATTATTTTTAACACGTCTATCATATAATATCTCTGAATAATCCTCCCATGCTCCTGAATATATTTCATTCCAATATGCAATCACTTTTTTATATTGTTTAATATTGTTTTGAGTCCATTCTATTTCTTTAGGTTTGGTTTTATTTGATGTGACAAAAACATATATAGGACTTTCTGTATCTAAGTAAAATCCTCTATTTTCAGGTTTTTTACTATATTCTTTTAACTTATTATGGAGAATATAGGGAATTTGCTGGATTAAGATGGGTCTTAAAGATTCTTTTTTAGAAAAATTTTCTTTATAATACTCAACGTCAAATTGGAAATATCCTAAGGTATTAAATTCTCGATCAGAGTTCTCATCTTTATAAGGGAAGTTATCTAAGTAAGGTACCCATTTACAGTTGATGGTTACATTCTTTACCATTTCAAAAATTTCATTCTTTAGTTCTTTACGATAAATGTCATCTTCAGTTAAATTTTCAAATGTTGTTTTTACAAGATTTTCAATTTCTTTGCTTTTTTGATGACCATTTATTTCAGAAGTATTTAAGAATGAACTTATATACCAAAACTCGCTTTCGTGGATGAACTGTAAATCTTCTATCAAATTAACCAACCCAAATAATTTATTAATTTCATCTTAATTTTATAAAATATAATAATTTTCGTAAAGCAAAAACAGAAGAAGAAAAATGAGTAATTTAGAATATAATAATGAATTGGTACAAAAATACTCAGATCTTAGCAGAACTATAAATGAAGAATTCATAAATATTCACCCTATCCAGCGGGGAGGAATGTTAACCCCTGAAGCTTTTAAGTCGTTAATAGCTTATGGAGATGGGTATAGTTTATGTGATAATTGCCTAAAAGGTAGGATTGATCAAATAGAAAATCCACCTGTAGTAGAATTTTTAAAAGATATGGCAAAATTTCTAAATATAGAAAACGTTATGCTTACTGCTGCAGCTAGAGAATCAAAACGTTTGGTAA
Organism: Promethearchaeota archaeon; assembly: GCA_048938025.1. Lineage (GTDB taxonomy): Archaea > Asgardarchaeota > Lokiarchaeia > Sigyniarchaeales > SOKP01 > Loki-b32. Next base: position 25,016 of record JBHLMP010000001.1, on the reverse strand, counting down.
TGGAGGCTTTAACAAAAAAATATCCAAAACGTAAAACTGTTGTAATTGATAGTCTGGCTCATTACACGACCTATTTAGCTATTGAATCAAATAATTTGAAAGTTAGTGAAGTGCCAAACTCTGGATATCCAGAATTTAATATTAAAGCTATTGATTATGAAAAAATTATTAAAAAAGTTCAAAAAGAAGATGGTGTGGTACCTTTATTAGTCGTATTAACTCATGTCGATTACAAATATGGAAATTATAATGATCCTAAGCCTATCGGAGAAATATGCCAAAAGTTTAATATCCCTTTTCTTTTAAATGCTGCTTATTCTGGTGGTATTTTACCAATTGATTGCAAAAAATATTCAGCTGATTTTATAGCATGCAGTGGCCATAAATCTATGGCTGCTTCAGGTCCAATTGGCATTTTAGGATTTAATAATGAGTTTTATGATGATATCATGGTTAATTCAAAAATCCAAGGAAATATTTCTTCTAAGTCTTTTCCAAGCAAAATATGTACTGTGATGGGTTGTCCTCCTGTCTATGGTTCTCCTTTAATTACTTTAATGGCAAGTTTTCCTACAATTGTAAAAAGAGCTCAAAAGGAAGTCGTCGATGAAGAATCTAAAAAAGCCAATTATGTAATAGATAATATTAGGAATGTTATGGGAATTAAAATTCTTGGAAAATTACCAAAAATTCATCCATTAACTAATATAAAAACTGAAGGTTTTGCAAAAGTTGCTGAAAGTCATCCACGAAAGGGATTTTTTCTAAGAGATGAATTTAAAGAAAGGGGGATTATTGGATTACTCCCTGGAATCTCTAAAGAGATGAAATTTAACACTTATGGTCTTAGTTGGGAACAGATAAAGTACTTTACACAAAGTTTTATAGAGATTGCTCAAAAATACAATCTCCTTTAATTATTCTTTAGCTCGTTTTGGAAGAATTTCTTGTAATTTTTCTTTCTTTTCTTCATGCATTTTATACATTTTAGTTTTAATTTCATTTAAATGTTGACCGTATAGTGGATTCATATTATAAATAAATGCCGCTAAGAACGCTACTATGGCAGGAATTACTCCCATCGCTAATTTTATACCTAGGATTGTAAGATCAGATTGAGGTTGTTGAACTTCCTCTATTGGTTCTGTATATTTAAACAAAAGTAACATGATTGCAATGAAACCTCCCGCGAGAGACTCTGCAGGTTTAGTTATTAGAGCATTAATTCCCATAATAGCAGCCTCACGCCTTCTTCCAGTATCCACTTCATCTTCATCAATTACTTCAGCAAAAGCTACATTAAATAAAGTCATAGCAGCATAGATGCCAATCCCTACTAAAAAAAATCCAACAACAGCAAATATTCCAGGTAAAATTCCAACTAACAAGAAACCTAAACCATGAAGTATTATAGCACGAAGCATTGCAGTTTTGACACCCTTCTCTTCATTGACTTTTACAGTGTAATAAGTCCCGAAGCCTACTCCTGCTACTGTAAAACCTACAACTAATAACAATAACAAATCAGAATTGAAATCGGGAATTGCATAGTAAGTATAGAAAAACAAATTGCCAAATAATACTGATTGTATGAAAATCAAAAAGAAATTCATAAAAACTGTAGTTAAAAAGGATTTTCTTTTGAGTGTGTTCTTAAAAGCATCAAAAAAGCCCATAGGCTCATCAACATGAGAAAATTCTAACCGCTCTTTTAATGTTAACGCTGTTATCATCATAGTTATAAACTGCAAAGCAGCAAGTATAATAGTTAAATAAATGAATCCTTCTCTTTCTGGTTGATCTAAAAAGAAAGATGGTAATATCAATGCCATTAGTGTCCCTATTACCCCTAATGCTAAAGAATAAACTTGAATACTGGCTCTTTCTCTATGATCCATACTTAACTCCTGCCCTAAGGCTGTCCATACTAATAATGCTGCTGTATAAGCTGTATCATATATACAAATTAATATTAGCATATAAAAGAACACACCAAGCTCACCTATCTCACCTTTAGTTGGACTTAACCAAATAAAGATAAATGAAATTGTCATTATCGGTGTAAAAACCGCTAAATAAGGGATTCTCCTGCCCCATTTTGTTTTTGTTTTATCAGAAAGCCAACCAAACAAGGGATCATTTATAGCATTCCAAATTGCAAAAAACATGAATGCCCAAAAGATATATACTTCTGGAAGTAGCATCTTTTCTCTAAAATAAATTATAAGGGATGCTTGAAAGACTCCATGAACAACTTGAGCTCCTAATGAGGTTAATCCAAAGGAAACTTTTTTAGAAGTTTTCACCAATTCTTCCGGAGCTATTTCACTTTGTACCACTTTGATCACATCACCGTTTTATTCTTAATTCAGATTTTTCTTTTAATTTAAAAATAATAAAATTTCAATTTTATTATATATAATGATTATGGTTTAATTTTTTATAATCAGAGAACTTATTTTTATGGAATCTTTTATTGAAATTAAAAGAAGAGAAGTTCAAATAAAACAATGACTATTAAACAACTACAAGAAGATATTTTAAAACTAAAAAAACATAATGATGTTATTATTTTAGCTCATTATTATCAGCCCATTGAAATACAAGAAATTGCTGATTATTTAGGAGATTCTCTTGGACTATCTCGGACATCTAAAGAAAAGGCTACTGAATATCTAATATTCGCTGGTGTAGATTTCATGGCAGAAACAGCTTCAATCTTAAACCAAGACAAACATGTTTTAATTCCCCATCCTGAATCATGTTGCCCCATGGCTGCTTTTCTTACTGCTAAAAATGTGAGAGATTTTAAAAAGAAATATCCCGAAATTCCAGCAGTGGTATATGTAAACTCTACTGCTGTTGTTAAAGCAGAATCAGATATTTGTTGTACATCATCGAATGCTATTAATATTGTTAAAAAAATAAGTGAAGAATTTAACGTAAATAAGGTTCTATTTGGACCAGACGCAAATTTAGCTGACTATGCTGAACAAATCTCTATGATAAAAACAATCAAAATGCCACCAGAAGGTCATTGCTATGTACATTCTCAAATTAGCATTGAAGATATTAATGCTATCAAAAATAAGTATCCAAAGGCAATACTACTTGTTCATCCTGAATGTATAAGAGATGTAAGAGATTTAGCGGATTTTGTAGGATCAACTACTCAAATGTATAATAGAGTAAAGAACAGTTCTTCTGAAGAGATTGAATTCATTATTGGTACTGAAGAGGGTTTACTTGAAAGGATGAAACAAGATTTTCCAGAAAAAAAATATTATTTACCTAAGGAGAAATTAATTTGCTACAATATGAAAAAACATAACCTCGAATTAATTAAATACATCTTGGAAAACTTGGATGATAAAACTCATGAAGTCAAAGTACCATCTGAAATTGCTAAAAAAGCACTTCTTCCAATTGAAAAGATGTTAAATTACTCTTAAATTGTACTACATTATCATTCATGATTTGGTGTTAAAGTAAGAATATTTAAATTTAAATCTATTCTTGAACCATCTAAAATGGTTTCTTGAAGTATTTTGCCTTCTTCAGACATAGATAATTTTTGAGATTGAGCAACGCCTTCCATAAATTTTTCTCTCTCTATATCTAAAAAACCCATTTCTATTGCGTTCTTAATAATTAGATTTAATACTAATAATTGAAATTGTTCTTGAATAGTGTTCCATATTAAACCCATTTCTTTTAATTGATCAGTAATTTCTTCAGCCAGAATATCCATATCATAAATCATATCGTAGATACCTTCTTGAAGATTAATTATTTCATCAATTAATTTATCTTTAATAAGTCGGAGTGTTGTAGTTCCCAATAAATCTTCCTCATGAAAAAAGAAATCATTATGTTCACGTTTAATTAAATAAAAGCCAAACTCGTCCTTTATTAACTTAAATCTAGCTAAATAATTGATTGCTTCTCTTGAAACTTTATGAAGTTCACAGAACTGATCCAAATTCAATTTGTACCCAAGAAATTTTTGAGAACTTGATTCATCAAAACGCCAATATCTTCTTGCAAAAGCTCCTTGGCCAAGAATTGAGTTATAAAAGATGTAAAAAAGAGATAAATATAGATCTCTATCTTGATGTAATTCAAAAAAATTATCTCCTATTTTAGAAATGATTCTCACTATGTGAACTATAAATGCATCTTCTACATTTATTTCCTTATAAAAATCTATTAAATCCTCGAGCTTTCGGACGTTTTCTTTTAACTCATTAACTATAAATAGTTCTTCTTTTAGTTTTAAAGGCTCTTCTCTTAGTTTTTCTATTCCTTTTTCAGTAATTACATAACCACGGTATTGTTTTTTTGTTTGCTTATCAGTAATTATTCTTTGTTCTACGTTATTATTTTTTCTATGAATACTAAGATATTTAGAAACCGTAGATCTACTTAAATTTGAATATTTTATCAAATTAGTAAATCTTTGTGGACCTAAATTCCTAAGGATAAAAAGTATCCTCCTATTGTTGTCCTCAATATTACTAGATTTTTTTAATAACTCGCTCTTTAACTTTTTTGATATATTCCAGCTTTCCATAATATTAAAGTATTATTGAAGATATAAAAATTTATACTTTTTTCCTATACTCGAACTAAATAAATTATGATATACAAAATTTAGTGAATTTAGTATATACCTAAAAATTTATAGAAATATAATATATAAAAAGAGCTAATCAAGCAATTATTCCAAATGATAATAACCTTTAAATAATTAATTAGTAATTATAGAATGGAATAAATTTATTTAAATTCTTAAAAAATTCATCTCATATTCGAATATTGAAAATTACTAATTTTTTATAAAAAAATGACAATAGAAAACCCAAATTTATTAGAAAGAATTATAAAAATTGAAAAAAGATTAGATGACTTGGAAAATCGATTATTATCTTTAGAAAAATTATTGAACAGAAAACCACTTCAACCATACCCTCGTCCAACACCCTATCCTTCACCTGAACGTCCTGGACCGCCTGGACCACCAGGAACTCCTCCACAGCCCTTTCGGTTTAAAGAAGACTAAATATTAATTTAATTGATAATGCAAATATTTTCACTTAAGACCTAATTTCATTGCTTTTTACTCTATAGTAAGAATATTTACTTTAAAAAGCTCATTTTAGAGCATTTTAAACTGAGGTATATAAGATTGGACAAAAATATTTATTTAAAAATTCACCCTATATCACTTTAATATTAAATCAAATTTTGCTAAAAATAGAAGTGATTAAAAATTACTCAATATAGATTTAGACTTACAGGGGTTCCACCCGATCAAGCTATAAAGCTTATCGAGTTAGATCCAAATAGTTCAATAGCGGAAATTAAAAAAACTGTACAACGCGAATATAAGTTAAATCCAATTTTAGCTATACAATTTATATTTAAGGGAAAAGTTTTACCAGATCAATTAAAATTTTCTAAAACACAAATTCATCCAAAAAAAGACGTAATTACAGTAATGGCAACTCAAGCAGGAGGTTAATTTTTTCAGTCGAGTGAGAATGAATATCTCACTGGGTTTTCGAGAAGAAATAATAAAGCCGGCTTTTATTTTTTCTCTTTTTTTTCTTATTTTTTATTATATCACAAGTCTAAATTGTTTTAATTTTGAGATTTTGGCAATTTGAAAGTTGGAAAAATTATAAATCCATACTCTGATTATTTAAAATTAGAAAATCTTCTAACATATATATTTTAAGAATGCCTAACGTGAAAATTTATTATGAATCTTAATCGTGTTGAGACAACACTCTTTTTGCTTCAATCAGTAGATGGTAAAATATCTACTGGAGATATTGATGAACGAGATCAAGAAAAGGACTTTCCTAAAATAAGAGGTATTAAAGAAGGATATTATCAATACTATGATTTCTTACTTAGGACAGAAAGATATGCTTTGATTAGTGGAAAAGTATTAGTTAAAATTGGAGTTAATTTACGTGATAAAGAAGATAATCATAAGGATGTAAGTCTCATTGTCATTGATCGGAAGCCAAACCTTACTGAAAAAGGAATTAATTATTTATTAAATTCATTTAAATCACTATATCTTGTGACTAACAACAAAAACCATCCTGTTTTTAAATTTAAAATGGAAGGAGAACTCAAAATAATTTATTATTCAAATTCTATTGATTTTAAAGATTTATTTATTAAATTAAAACAAGAATATGATATTGAGAAACTCTCAATTCAAACTGGGGGTACATTAAATGCTCTATTTCTTAAACAAAAACTTATAGATCATATTTCATTATTAATAGCACCCTGTTTAATTGGTGGAAAAGAAACATCTACATCTATTGATGGAATAGCAGCTCGGAGAGATAATGATTTATTGGATATTAAAGCATTGAAACTTAAAAAATGTGAAATTTTGAAACAATCATATATTTATCTTTATTATGATGTTATAAATGATACGACAGTAGAATAAAAATCATTTTCCACTTTTACCTAATTTTTTGATTTATTTTTTTGATACAAATTTTTTTAATTTGTATAATATGAGATCCTAATATGCTTGATAAGACTAAGATAGCAATTCAAAAGATTAAAAATAATGATATAAAAACAGCTATTTTTTCTGCTTTGGAATTGATTAATGCTCAAGAGCTTATGAAAAAAGAAGGTATGATTATTTTATTAAAACCAAACCTTTTAATGGCAAAACCACCCGAAAGAGCGGTTACAACTCATCCAGAAGTAGTACGGTCCACTATTCAATGGTTAAAACAATATAATCCTTCTAAGATATATGTTAGTGATTCTAGTGGCGGTCAAAAACCTGGTAAAACTGAAAATGCTATGAAAGTTAGTGGTATCTTAGCGGTGTGTGAAGAAGAAGGAGCAGAATGTATACCCTTTGAAAAATCTGAAAGAGAAATTTATACAGTACCAAATCCACTTGAAATGAAAGAATTTGTTAGTTCAAATCTGATTAAAGAAGCAGATCTCATTATTAATCTACCTAAAATTAAAACTCATGGTCAATGTATTCTTACATGTTGCATAAAAAATATGTTTGGAACGATCTTACGTAGTAATAAAGCTAAAACACATGCGCAATTTCCTCGAATAGGAAGATTTACATCAGCATTAGCAGATATATATTCTGTATCCAATCCACAACTAACAATTATAGATGGATATTTATGTCAGGAAGGGCAAGGACCATCTGGTGGGGATATTGTGAAATTAGATCTCATTATTGCTGGATATGATGGTGTTGCTTTAGATACAGCAGTTTGTAAGATTATTGGATTTGCCCCTAAAGAGATTGTCTATTTAGAAAAAGCAGAACAGAAGAAGCTCGGAACAACTAATTTAAATAATATTGAATTTTTAGGAGAAAAAATTGAAGATGTATATCGGAAGTTTAAGCATCCAAGAATGTCTCCAATTTCTATGCCTTTACCGAAATGGTTGGCTAATTATGTTGGAAATAAAATTTTTAAAGCTACTGTAAAATTTGATTCTTATAAATGTAAATTATGTTCTACTTGCTGGGACAATTGCCCGGGGAATGCAATCTCACCACCTAAAGAATTACGAAAGGGAAATGTTCCAAAATGGAATAAAAAAAGTTGTTTTACCTGTTATTGTTGTGTAGAATTATGTCCACATGAAGCTGTGAATTTTAAAATTAATTATGTAAAAAATGCTATATTTTCATGGCCGTGTGCTAGTATAATTTTAATTTTGGCTTTAATAGTATGGTTTTTTATATGGATCTTTTAATCGTTTTTAGTGCGTTCAGTAATTGATGAATCTATTCATTGTAACTAAAATAGATATAACAAAATGGTGAGAAAAAGAAAAAATTTTATTTAGATTTAATAAATTGAGCTTTTTTGAGCGCTTCTAATAATTCTTTACGGTTATAACCTCGATCTTCTAACCCTGTCATAACACCCCCTAACTCAAGTCCATAAAGAATTTCTTTCCGGTTTTCTTTTGAGATTTCAATACCAACAATATCAGGTAATGATTTTTCAGTATATAATATTTCAATGATTTCATTAAATCGTGGAAAAAGAAATTTTTCAATTATATCACTAAATTTAGGTGAAATTGGATTAGCAGACATTAAATCGATACTCTCGGTTAAGGCCTGTATTTGTTTTTTATTTAATTTAATAATTCCGTATTCCTTCCCTTTTTTTCTTAACGCTTGTTTAATGTAGATAGTATCTCCCTCAATTGTACTATACATATAATCATCCATTTAAGAATCACTCTTTGTTTGATATAATCAATATAATGAAATATCTATATAATTAAAAGTTAACTAATAGTAAATACCATTATTTAGTCAACAGCAACAGCAACTTTGCATTTATTGCATTTTTTTGCTCCACGAAATAGTTTATTTCCACACTCTGGGCAAATATATCTTTTTTCTTCTTCTTCTACCCATTTTTCAGTACCCAATTCTCGCCAAGTAGGGATTGCCCGTAGGATTACTTTTTTACCTACTGGAATAGGAAAGTTATTAATAAATTTACAGGGAAAATCATCGCATTGATGACAACCTTCTATCCCTTTTTGTTTAGTACATTTCTTAATTGAACAACTTTTACAGACAGGAAATATAATTCCATCAGATAAACAACCGGTGCATGAAATATCTTCGACATTTTTTGCAAAAGCTTTATATATAGGTAATAGAATTTGCTTAAATTTTTGATTATTATCCCTGTGAGCTATATAAATTGCGCATACACCACAATATAACCCACACGGGCTTAGAAGTGCTTTATTAACCTCTACCATTTTAAGAATTCCTCTATAATATAATTAAGAATATTATTATCTTTTTTTAACTTATATTTAATTTAAATATGGTAATTAAGAATTAAATATTAATTTTCATTTTAAGTGGATAATATGACTTGGGGAGGCTCTTTAAACGAAAATGGTTCTAATTATTTAAGGAAAATAAGAGAAGCAGACAGAGTTGTAAAATTTTTGGAAAATCTTAAAGAGGACTTGACATCTGAAGAATTTGAAAAAATATCCCAAACAGTAGAGATAATAATAAAGTATATCTCTAAAATTTCAGAGAACCCAAATTTGGATTCATTATAGATTCTGAATAATCTTTTTGATTATTTCAATAACTTGATCTGCTACTTTTTGAATTGATTTTGTAAGATTAAACTCAAAAAATGGTAGATCCTTATTATCACTACGTTCTTCTAATGAAAACTCATTTTCTTTATACAATTTCAGTTCTGTAAAACCTTCAAGGCTTTCTGGAACAAATCCAATCATGAAAACAATTAAAGTGGGTAATTTTTCAATTATTAAATCTATGACTAGGTGGATTGGAATAGTATGTGTCGAAATAGGCACATACTCATGTATATTTTCCCGTTCTAATATAGCCACTGTTCCAGGAGGCTCATTCAAGGTGCATGTATCTAACAAAACTAAATGTGTTGGATTGAATCTAACAATCTCATCTATTCTATCCATTGGATCTGTAGCTGCATTGATAAATAGTATTTTTTCATTGTTATTGTCTACAAGTTCAGAAATTATGTAGGGCCCTACTCCATCGTCAGAAAGTTTTTCTTCGCCAATCCCCATAAATACTATTTTTGAGGAACCAAGTAACTTATTTTGAAGTTTGTCTAGCAATTGATTCATGATTTTATTAATCATTCATAATTTAATTAATCACGGTTAAATTCATTAAGTATGGAATGCTATAATTATAAAAAATGTCTGAAAAACCTGATGAGAAAATAGAGAAAACTCAAGTCGAAGGAATTTTAGAGAAAGGTAAAGTTATTATTTCTAATAAAGAAGGAATAGAAGAATTTTATAACAATTCATATATAGGAACAATTGAGAAGATTGATAAAGGCGATGAAATATTAATCCTTGAACCTATTGAAGTTCTACTTTTATGTGAAAGAAACCGTATATTACTACGGAAAGATAATGATAAAAATAAAAATTTGTTGGATTTTGAGAGCTTATTAACTTATTTTACTCAATTTGACGAAAAACTCTGGCAGAAATACGTTATTTATATGGATTTAAGAAAAAGAGGATATATTGTACGTACTGGTTATGGTGAAGGTATAGAATTTCGAGTTTATAAAAGGGGTGCTGATTTTGAAAAGGATTCTGCGAAGTTTTTAATTTATCCTGTTTTTGAGGGGAATCCTATTGAATTAAGAGATTTGGATAAAATTTCAAGAGTAGCAATGAGCTCTCGTAAAGATTTAATTGTTGCTACAGTAGATCGATTAAGTAAGCCGATCTATTATTCTGTGAAAAAATTTCAAATTTTAAATAAAGAAGATGAAGAAGAATAATGCCCGATAAATTTATGTGTGACACGTCCATAATTTTCAATGGTCTCATTCTTGATTTAATAGAGCATGGTGAATTAGGTGAAAATCCTGAAATTTTAATTTCAAATATTGTCGTTGCTGAGATTGAATATCGGACGAATATCCATAAGGAGATAGGTTTTTTTGGTCTAAATGTTCTAAAAAAACTAAGACAATTACATACAGAAAATAAAATTAAATTACAGATTGTAGGGAGTCGCCCTACTCGTGAAGAAATAAAGATGGCGCCAGGAGGTGAACTTGATGCCCTTATTAGAGAATCTGCACTTAAGAACAATGCTGTTTTAATTACTGCTGATCGTATTCAAGGAGATGTTGGGGTTTTTGAGGGATTAGAGGTTATGTCCGTAAAGGAAAGAGGAGCTCCGAAATTAATGGAACCACTTACTCTTAAATTATTAGATTTTTTTGACGAAAAAACGATGAGCGTCCATCTTAAGAGAAATTTACCACCATATGCTAAGAAAGGTGGACCTGGCGATTGGCATTTAGTAAAGATAGGTCAAGATCTTATTTCATCTAAATTAATAGAAGAGATTGCTCTTGAAATAATTGAGAGTGTGAGAGAAGATGATCACTCATTTATAGAAATTGAGAAAATGGGAGCTGTTGTAGCACAATTACGTGAATTTAGAATAGTAATTACTCGTCCTCCATTTTCAAATGATGTTGAAATAACAGCTGTGCGTCCACTTGTAAGTTTAAAGTTATCAGATTATTCAATAGATGCAAAACTACAAAGAAGATTGCAAAAAGCTGAAGGTATTTTAGTATGTGGCTCACCAGGCGCAGGGAAAAGTACTTTTTGTGCTGCTTTAGCGAATTATTATCTAAGTCAGAATAAAGTTGTTAAAACGCTAGAAAGTGTAAGAGATTTACAAGTAAGACCAGAAATAACCCAGTACACCAAATTAGAGGGAACTCTTGAGAATTCAGCAGATATTCTCTTACTTGTAAGACCAGATTTCACTATTTTTGATGAGGTTAGGACAACAAAAGATTTTGAAGTTTATGCAGATTTTCGTTTATCTGGAGTTGGGATGGTTGGAGTCGTTCATTCTTCATCTGCTATTGATGCAGTTCAAAGATTTATTGGTCGAATTGAACTTGGAATGCTCCCTTCAATTATTGATACAATAATCTTTATTGAAGGTGGTGATATATTATCAGTTTTAGTTATTAAAATGACAGTTAAAGTTCCTTCAGGTTTTAGAGATAGAGATTTAGCAAGACCAGTAGTTGAAGTTAGAGATTATAAATCTGGTCAACTAGAATTTGAAATTTATTCTTTTGGACAAGATATTGTAATAAATCCAATAAAGCCTAAAAAATCAAGATATAAACCGGGCGAATATATGGACTTGTCTAGTTATAGAAGAAGCAAATCTAAAGCAGAAAGAATTAATTTGGATATTGAAATAATGAAAGATAGAATTACTCTAAAAGCTTCTCCCAAATATGCGAGTCAAAATATCATAATTTTTGCTGATCAAGAAGAAATTTTTACTGGCTCATTAAGTAGAAAAAGTGAAATTAATCTATCATTATCTAATAAAGAAGGAAGGAAAATCCTTAAAGAATTTGATAGAAATAAAAATATTTATGCTACAATAAAATAGAAGTTTCTATTTTATTTTTCTTTTAAGATTTGTTTAACTTTTTCCACTATTGGAGGGAATACATCTTCAATTAAATTATCAAATCTTAGATCACAAACATTATCATAAGGAGTTTCACCTTTATTTAATATTATCAATTTCGCTCCATTTCTCTTAGCAATACCTGGCATATTGGCTGCTGGTGTAACAACTAGTGATGATCCAACGACAAAAAATACATCTGCTTTTTCCGATCGCCGCATTGACTCTTCTAATTCATCATAAGGAAGAGGATCCCCGAAATTTACAATGCTGGAGATAATTCTTCCTCCACAATGAGGACATTTAGGTTGTTCTTTACGAATTGGATGTGTTCTATATCCTTGACCCCATATATTTTTATCCCAACCTGCATCTTCAAAAGTCATCTTCTTATTACAATCTAAACACTTCATAAAATACATATTTCCGTGTAATTCTGCCAACATTTCAAAAGGTATTCCAGATTTTGCGTGAAGCCCATCAACATTCTGAGAGATAACATAATCTAGTTTACCTATTTTTAATAGGTCTTTTACAGCATAATGATTAAGATTAGGTTTAACTTGATCCCAAGGAGGACTTTTAGGAGGTGGTAAGCCTTTATCTCTTCTAGTCCATACCCCCTCAGGACCTCGATAGTCAGGTAATCCACTTGCGGTTGAAATTCCAGCACCAGTGAACACAATTAATCTGTTGGATTCAGCAATCCACTTTGCTGCTAAATCAATTTTTTCTTGTAGATCCATAAAAATCATAAAAAAAGTAGAATTTAAAAAGATTTTCCTAACAATTGTTCAATTTAACTTTATTTATAATATATTAATAAAGGTTCGACTGAATTATAGTATAAGTTTTAGAGCGAATTCTTTAGAGTAGATATTAAAATCTTAAAATTACTCTCGAGTTCATAGTATCTAACCATCTCAAGTGGTTCTTCAATGTCATTTAAGTTTAATAAATTATGAGAGTCACACCCAATAGCTACAGGAATATTATGTTCTCTTAATTTTTCAAAAAATTGTATATTTCTAGAAGAATAGCATTGAGGATAACTTGAATTAAATTCGAAATATAAATTAAAGTTTTTAAGGAATTCTATTAATATTTCAAGGTTTCCATGAAGAAAGTAAAATGGATCAAAGTGAGCTAGACCTAAAATAGGAAAATCATCTCTATTTATTATTGAGTTTTTCCAATACCTGACGATATTCTTTAAAAAAGCAATTGATTCAGGAGTTTGAAGATATTCAAATAAAACTATATCAAATTTTTCAATTTGAATAAACTTTTTTATATGTCTCTCAGAGCTTGAGAGATCTATCTCTATACCTTTATAGAGTACTAGCTTTTTATTATTTTCTTTCAAATAATTTTGATAATTAGATATTTCATCTAGATAATCTGAGATTTTATCAACACTGTTTAATGTAGGGATTATTCCAGCTTTCCATGAATTACTGAAGTGATCTGTTATTGCAATATAATTCAATCCTAATTTGAGTGATTTTTTTACAATTTGCTTGATGCTATTTTTTCCATCTGAATAATTTGAATGAATATGAAGATTTATTTTCGGGAATTCAATCAAGTTAGATCTAAATTCCTAGTGTTTTTAATTCTCGGTTAAAGTATAAGCCTAAAGGTCCACTGAATAAAAGAATAATTCCAAATAATACTAATATTGATGTAAATATATATTCTGCAGTTATTTGAGGTATGTTCTCACTACCAATGGTAACACTATCTATAGAAATAAAATCCATGATAAATAACGAAGCAATTGTAAACACAAATATAGATGAGAGAATTTGAATGAAACCAATTATAAGATTAACATTATAGATTAATTTCACTTTACTTTTCTTTAGATCAATTATCTGACCAATTCCTATATCAATAGCTACTTCTTTCTTATTAATTTTTCTCACAAAGTAATAGGCAATTTCTCGAAGAGGAAAAATATCCAAAATTATGGTTCCAATAGTAAAAATACATATAAAAATTAGAATTCTCATTAAGATATATTGAAATGCAACATCAAATCCATTGATTGGTGAATTCAATGCACTTAAATTATTAATAATCCAAATTAATACTCCTAATATTAAGATAAAGAAGAATTTTAATCCAGCTAAAGTTAGAACTATAGAATGTCGATCAGCAATAGTTATTAAGTAATATGTTATGCCAATAAAAAAGATAATTAAACCAAGAATAATTGCATTAAGATCCAAAAATAAAGCGAGTATTAAGCAAAATGACATGACTATTATTGGTAAGTAAGGAAAAAATGGGGCTTTAAAAGGTCTATCGAGTTCTTTTCTCTTACGCCTTAAACTGACTGCAGCAAAATTGATAAATGCTAATCCTATAAAATAGATAAATGTCGTAATACTCGCAGTAAATCCTATATTAGCAAACATTAAGGCTAAGATAGTAAATGAAATAGTTATAAAGGTTGTTAGTATTAAAATGAAGGAGGGAACATTTGTTTTTTTATTTACTTTTAGAAATTTTTTTGATATATAATGGTCCCTTGCTAGAGCATGAAAGACTGCTATTGCTGAACCTAAAGCAGCATTCATGGCAATTGATGTCGAAATTAATGCAGCGAAACCCATAAGCAAAAATCCAGGAAATTTTAATATATCATCTAATATTAATGCTAATAATATAGAGGATTCACCTAAATCTGTCTCATGATTTCCTAGATTTATTAATACAACAAGACTAGTCAATAAATAAATTAATGTTGTTATTGTTATAGCAAAAATATTTACTTTAGGTATGTTCCTTGAGGGATTTTTTAAATCTGCATTTAGATAAGCAAGATTAGATGTAATAGTTGTAAAAAAAATAAATGTAGAAGCAAAAACGAAAGTGATACTAAAAAACTCCATTTTTGATTTAAGAAAACTTGGATTATAACTTGATAAATTACTATTAGGTGCAATAATTAAACCAGCAAATATAAATATCCCAAAGATTATCAGTTGAATAATTGTTAATGATAATAAAGTTCTTAATGCTAATTTTTGTGTCCTAAATACCACAATTGCAATAAATAATATAGAGAAAACAGCAATTAAAAGAATAAATGGAGTGTAAAATGGCAAATTGAAAATATCTAGAATAACAATAGAAAATGCTTGAGCAGAAAATGAAAATGACGCAATACTAGCAATCCATAAAAAAAAACCAATAATAAAGGCTAAAAATCCGCCTAATGCTTCTTTGCTGAAATTATAAGCCCCACCAGAGATAGGTAAACTTGTAGATAATTCGCTATAATTTAAGGCAGTGACAAATATCAAAATACCTCCGAAGAACAAGCTAATAAGTACTCCAGGTCCAGCATCTTCTATTGCACTACCTAATAAAATAAAAATTGATCCCCCAATTCCACAACCAATCCCATATAAAGTACCTGCAATTAAACCGATGGTTCTTACTGGTAAGCGCCTTTCTTGTTCTTTTTCAGTCAACTTAATCTCGTTATAAAAAATTAGAGTTTTAAGAATTAAATTTGTAATAAATTTTAATAAAAATAATCTTTTATGATTTTTCTAAGTGGAAGAATCCAGATAGGATTGCCAAAATACCACCAATAAATAAAAAGATAATTAATACAGGCGTATTAAGATCACCGAAATCTATTATGTTAATAGAGACCCCAATAACCCAAATAATAAAGAATATTCCCAAACCTAATATTATTCCTCCGAAAAATTTAGATGCGCGATAAATCGCAGATAAAACTTCTAATCTATGAATACGACTTTCTTTATCTCTTATTTCTTTTTCTTGATTTTCTAATTCTTCTTTTAACTTTTGAAGAATTACTCGGGAATCATTAGTGCTATTCTCAATAGCTTCTTTTGCCTTTTTTAATTTTTCATGGTCCAATTCCACATGTTCTAATTTTTCTGTTAGAGCATTAAGTCTTTCTTCTCGTTCAATATATTCTAAATTGGATTTTTCAATAGCTCTCTTCAAATCTTCAATCCTCTTTTCATTTGCTCCTATTAAACTTTCTTTAGCATTAATTTGCTCATTCAATGGCTCTATAGACTCATTTAAATCTTGAATTCGAGATTCTATATCAATCATTTGTTGCTGCTTCTCTGTAAGTTGAATCTTGTATTTCGCAAGTAGTTCCTCGTAAGTTTGTTTTTGTTTTTCCATTTCAGGAAATCCTTCATGATGATCTTTAATGATTTGTTCAATTTCCTTTATTCTTCGTTCCTTTTTTTCAAGTTGTTCAGTTAAAACATTTTTCTCTTCTTCTTTTGCCTCAATTTCTGTATTTGAATGATCTAATTCAATTTTATTTTTTGCAATCGAGACTTTCAGGGTTTCATTTTCGGCATGCTGACTTTTTAACTTTTTTTCTAATGCTTCAGCCTCTTCTCTTTGTTTTTCAAGTTCTTCTTCATTTGCTTGAATTTCTTGATTTAATTTTGCAGTTTTTGCTCGAAGATCTTCTTGAGAAGCTATCTTTTCTTTAACAGAATCCGTAAGGACGATTAAATCAACTTGTCTAGTTTCATAGGCTTTAACTAGTTGTTCATTATTTTTTAAAAGATCTTTATATTCTTCCTCTAAGTTCTCTTTGCTTTCTTTTGTAATATTTAATCTCTCTTCTAAATTATTCATTTCTTCAGTTTTAATATTGTATTTTTCTTCAAGAGTCGTAAGTTCTTCTTTTATAACAGAAAGATATTCCTCTTTATCATCTACTTTCTTTGAAATTGAATCAAGTTTCAATTGAGCTTCTTTTATTTCTTTATTTATTTTTTCTAACGCTTCTTTATCTAGTTCTTTTTCTACTTCTATTTCACTATTAGTTATTGTTTCTGATATATCCTCAATGCTATTCTCGAATGTTCTCAACTTTTTATCAATTATATCTCTTGAATCTTTAGCTTTCGATAAAAATTCCTTATCTACTTTATCAGTATCCTTTTCCGATTTACTATTTTTTTCTTCCTCTTTAAACTCGTCTGTCATTTTATATTTTTTATATAGTTTGGATTCATTTATTTTTTATTTATATAAAATTAGAATTTTGAATTTTAAAATTTAATTTTTGTTTATATATGAAACCCAAAGTTTCTTTTGTTCAAATAAGTGTTGATATAAATAAGTATATTCCTTATCAAAGATAACAATCACATTCCTTAAGAAATATACCAATTTTTTACCTATTTAAATTTTTGATTTTTTTTAAGTTATTTTGATCAATCACATAAGTCAATCATTAAGTTTTTAAATGATTATAGTTTAAATTGTTATTTGAATCTCAATTATATGGGTTTATTCGTGTCTTTTGGACGGATTGCAAGATATCGATAATACTTTATCTATGATTCGCGCTTGAACAGACACAATAATCCCACCTAAAACTATTTTTACATAGGAGGTATTGCTAATCTCTTTTTTTTATCAATATCATGATTAATTAGATTAATAATTACAGAATTACTAGATTTATACATGTCTACATTTCAGTTGGACTTAAATAAAGGGGATTTTCCTTTAATAATCAAACCTAATCTGGGACAACCTCAGCTAATAAATCTAGAAGATTTTAAAAATGAAGAAGGCAAATATCTTAAAAATGTAATTTTTGAAGCAATAATTATAACTATCCCAACACAAACTATTCCAGAAATTGGGAAGGATTTCCATCTTAATACATTTATTCAACCTATTTTAAAAGATGAGGGAAAATTCTTGGAAAGAAGGGGAGAGCGATACCCTTTAAAACTAATTGAAATAACCAGTTTAAATAAAAACATTAATGAAAATAATCTCTTAAAAGAAGAAAATTGTATTCTTTTTGATTTACAGCATACAATTTTAAAAGAAGAAGGAATCTTTGGAGAAAGAAATGAATTATTTAAGATTGTATTTGAGATCAGTAATATTAGAAGTATCGAAGCATTATTTGAAAAAATTGAAAGAAGATTTATTTTGTTTGATATAATTTATCGAATTCCTAATAGAAATGAAGAAATAACCAACTTTCACAGTCTTGCTTTATTTAATAAAGATTTAGAAAATTTAAAATTTATTCATGCAACCGATTTACATATAGCCAGAAGGAACGATTTTATTTCAAAATTTTTAAAAGAGAGAACAAGAAAGAAGGTCAAAAAGCTGAGTAAAAGCATTAGAATTCCTAGTAAAACTAAGAAAAATATGTTAGAGAGAGATTTTGATTTTAAAAAAGGATTTCAATTGTATAGATTTAAAGAACTCCTCACAGCAAAATTTAATTTTAATTATCATCTAAGAAAGCTAATTAGTTTTGTAAATGATAAAAAATTTGATTTTATTCTATTTGGTGGTGATTTGGTAGATTATATTGAACCAGCTAATTATGAAGATGATGAAAACAATTTCCATGTTTTATTTGAAATTTTACTTGGTTTGAATAAAGGCTTAAATAAACCTCCTTTTTTAATAACAGATAAAGAATATATTAATAAAAAAGAGATCCTATGTCCCATATTTACAATTCCAGGAAACCATGATTACCGTAGAGGACATTATAGTATAAAATTTGGTAATATTCATAAAATCTTTGGAGTTACCAAAAAAGAGGTAAAAAATTATGAAGATAGCAAA
Organism: Promethearchaeota archaeon; assembly: GCA_048938025.1. Classification (GTDB taxonomy): domain Archaea; phylum Asgardarchaeota; class Lokiarchaeia; order Sigyniarchaeales; family SOKP01; genus Loki-b32. Next base: position 6,331 of record JBHLMP010000001.1, on the reverse strand, counting down.
GATTTTAGTTATATTAATGCTTTATACTCAAAACGTAGATTTTTAAAAGATTATTTTACGTATTTAAATCCTATTCTTAATTTTAAGATAAAAATTGGTGAATTTAATTTCATATTCTTAGATACAGGAAGAGATTCGATCGCGGATATTCATGATCTTATTAGAGGTGCTCCAAGTACAAGAGGATTAAAAGATTATCAAATTGATTTATTAAGAGCATATATAAAATTATGTGGAGATGAAAAAATAATTATTGTAATGCATACACCTCCTGTTTCACCAAACTTAAGCATTCTTAAAAGAAGAAAATATAGAAAAAAATTGAAATTAAGATATAGAAAGCTTAAATGGTCTGATTTCTATGAAGATAATTTGAAAAAAAAATTAGGAAGTTCAAGATTAGAGACTCTCTTTAATTTAAAGTATGAAACTATTATGTATAACTGGGCAGATCTATTAAAAATATTTATTGGATCTGATGAAATAATTAAAAGAAAAGTTGATCTAATTTTATGTGGACATACTCATACCATTAAAGAATTTAGGTTAAAAGAAGTTAAAAAAGAATCAGAAAGCCTAAGTATCGGATTTCTTTTTGCTCCTATTTTTATTGATGTTCCATGTGAAGTCTATATGGATAATTATAGAGATTATTTCAAAAAATTCGAAGATCCAATGGATTTAAGTATTTGGTTTGACGTAAATAAGCCTTTCATCTTTCAAACACAAGCGCTTGGTCCTGTAAATTCGCATTTTAGAAGTTATAAACCTCCAGGATTTCGTTGTTTTGAAGTAAAAAATAATGAAATTGTAGAAATTAGTATTTACTCACTGCATTTGAAAAAATTATGATTTATTCTATTTCACTTTCATTTGCTTTAATTAATTCTAAAACTTCATCATAAGTTGTATCTGGCATTGGACCAAATGTTTGAACTTTTAATGCCCCCACAGCGTTAGCAAATTTAGCGATTTTTACTAATTTCCAACCAACCAAATACCCCACCATGAATGCTCCTCCAAAAGAATCTCCAGCGCCAGTAGGATCAATTTGATTCACTTTAAATCCAGAAATTTTTATTCCATCCAAGTTTTCAGAAGAAAAAATCATGCATCCTTCTTTTCCTTGCTTTAACACAACCAACTTAGGTCCCTTTTCTAATAGTTTAACACTGGCTTCTTTCTCACCTTTAACTCCTGCTAACATTTCAGCTTCTTCTCCACTTGGCATTAAAATGTCTGTTTCGTTTAATACCGGTTCACAAATTTTTCTTATTATCTTCAAATCAAGCATCTCTGGTCTTATATTTGGATCAAATGAGATAATAACTCCTGGATTCTTTTGTTTAGCTATTTTTAAAGCTTTATAACATGCTTCTTGAGAACTTTCACTAATTGAGAGAGCACTACCCATTATATGTATAGCTCTAACATTTGAAAAATATTCCTCTTTTATCTCATCAGGAGTGGTTTTTCCAGCAGCTCCAGCTGCAAAGATAAATTTACGTGAACCGTCAGAATTATATTGATTGAATGCCATTCCTGTAGTTGTATCTTTTAAGACTTTTATTTGAGAAATATCAACATTATCATTTTTCAATTTCTTAATGATGCATTGGCCAAATTCATCATTTCCTACTACTCCTATAAAACCAGTTGATAAATTAAATTGCTTTCCCATTCGCGCTGCTGAATCAATAAATATCGCTGGAGCACCACTTGGAAAAGGTCCTTTATAAGTGGCGCCTATTCTTCCATGTGGGATATCTACATTGCTCCGCATTATCTCAACTAATAATTCTCCTAATGAAATTATATCTGGGCACATATTATTCTTTAATCAAGTTTAAAAATTAAAAATTTCTAAATCTATGTCTAATTTTAACTTAATTGCTTTTAAATAGATAAAAAGTTTATATAAGTTCTTTATTTTTCATAATCAATAATGATTATCATTAATGTTTAAAAAAGGGAAAGAAGGTATAAGTTAATGGTTATAAAAACTAATATAACTGAGATGTTAGGAATTAAACATCCTATTATTGCTGCTCCTATGGGCCCCTTTTACACTACAGAATTAACTATTGCCGTTTCTGAAGCAGGAGGTTTAGGGGTATTAAGCCATACTAATTTATTTGGGAAAAGTAGTATGGAAGAAATGAAGAAAAATATGTTGCATGTGATTGAACACACTGATAAACCTTTCGGATTCAACATAAGAACGTCAAGATTACAATTAGATGCTCAAGGATTATGTCGTGGAATTCCAAGATTTATTAGAAGTAACCCAAAGCTCAGGGATCAATGTATTTATGCAATAACAAGTGCAGGTACACCAAAAATGATACATAATAATTCTTTCGAGAGATTGAAAGAAGCTGGCTCTAATATAAAGCATTTTCATGTGGCTCCTGCTTTATGGCTTGCTGATAAGTGTGTTACTTCTGGAGTGGATGGGATGGTTCTTACTGGATGGGATGGCGGAGGACATCAGTCTTATGAGAAAATTAGTACTTTAGTCTTATTACAGCAAGTTAAACAGAAACATCCAGATATTCCATTAATAGCATGTGGAGGATTTGCAACGGGGGAAGGTCTAGCCTCTGCTTTAGCAATAGGGGCAGGAGCAGTCGCAATGGGTTCCAGGTTTATTGCATCAAAGGAAAGTGAATTTCATGAAAAATATAAAAATATCATTCCTCCTGCAAAGGCAAGTGATACCAAGTATTGTCTTGGAGTTTTAGGACCAATTCGTTTATGGCGTAATAATTATGCATTATCCCATGAAGCAATCTCAAGTAAGGAGGAAAAGCTCGCATTAGAAACTCAGATTACTCCTGAGAAAGCATTGGAAGATCAAAAGCATTATGAAATGACTTATGATGGAGATATTGATGATGGAGCAGTACTTCTAGGTCAGAGTATTGGATTAATTGACTCAATAGATAGTGTAAAGGATATTATAGAAAATATCGTTAAAAAGGCTGAAGAAAGGTTAAAAGAAGCAAGTTCTTATATTAGATAAATTTTAAAGCTATGATTAAAACACTTATATTATTTTTTTTCTTATTTTATTATATTTTAAATCAAAATTTTACGATTGAAAATGAACTCTAGAAAAAAGATCGAATTAATTTCTGAGATTTTGGATAGATATGATGAAGGAGTCTGTTTTTATTGTGGGAGCACCCTAAATGGTGATATGGAAGCTGATGACTTTGATGAGGGTTATCCTGATGATTGGTGCCCAGACTGCTGTAAAAGTATTAATCCTGACGATAATTGGGAAAATGCATGTTTAGTAGCAATAGATAAGATTATTCATGATGAAAAATTTAAACCATGAAAAAAAAGAATAAAAATGACGAATACTAGGCAAGAAATTGAACCATTTGATTATATTGAACTTTTTAAAAGAAATACAGCTTTAATAATTACAATGGACAAAAGTGGAAAACTCAATATGATGGCATTGGATTGGAAAAAAATGGAAGAAATAGGGAACAAACCAGTTATAAGAGCACAAGTGGCCTATAGTAGATATACCTATACTCTATTAACGGAAGGCATAAATGAATTTACTATAAATATTCCTTCAGATGAAATGTATCATGCTATTGATATTGCAGGATCTTATTCAGGGAGAAATACAGATAAATTTCAAAAAACGGGATTGGAAACTATTCCAGGACAAAAAACAAAAGTACCTACAATAAAAGATTGTATGTTAAGTTATGAATGTAAAATAATCCAAGATAGTAAATCAGATTTAAGTAGTCATCACTTTTTTTATGGTGAAATTTTAACCGCTTATGCTTCCAATGAAATTATAAAATAATATTTTAAACTTTTTTTTCACAAAAGCAATCTGAAGAATTTGAGATTTCCTCTCCACAAGGGCATTCTTCTGGATGAGAATATTTTTCACAAATTTTATTTATTGTTTCGCATGAGAAAAGTAAATTGAACTTTTCACTTTCTTGATGAGCCTGTTTAGGCTTTATTCCTAATTCATGATGTAATAATAGTTCAAGAAGCCGAGCATGTCGAATTAATTCAGTTGCAAGATCCTTTCCTTTCGTTGATAGAACAACTGGTTTATATCGTTCATATATCACATACTCATTTTCTTCTAATCTTTTAACACAACTTCCTATAGTCGAATGAGGAAGCTTAAGTTTTCTAGCTATATTTCCAACTTTATATAAATTGTTATTATGGTATAAAATTTTTAGTACTTTATAATCCAAATCTAACATAATATTTCACTACTCTATACTACTCTTTTTTTGTTTTGATAAAATAGTGTTAATGTGAATGTCCTCCAATTGATAATAGTAAGACCATTAAAACAATACCAAAAATCATTATTATTAATTGACGGATAATATACTTGAAGTCTGAATGTTGATGGAGATCTGGTGTTAAATCAGAAAGGGCAATGTAAATAAAGCTAGCAGCAGAAATTGCTAGTAAAAAAGGAATTGCAGCTTCAATATCATCTAAAATGAAGTAAGATATAATTGCTGCAGGGATTGTAGTCGAACTTGATATGGTATTGTAAATAAACGCTTTCTTCTTTGTATACCCCGAATGAAGCAAGATGCCAAAATCTCCCGTTTCCTGTGCTAATTCATGAATAATTATTGTTAATCCTGCCACAATTCCAATATAAAATTCTGACAAAAATGCTGCAGCAATTACAATACCATCTATTAAATTATGGAAAGAATCTCCTATAAGTATTAATGGTCCAGAAGCTTGTGAATGAACCTCACAAGTTTTATCTCGACAGTTTCTCCATATTATTATTTTTTCCATTATAAAGAAAAATATAATACCGCCTAGGATATATGGCATAATGATATGAGGTTCCCCAACCTCTTCAACTGCTTCAGGAATTAATCCTATAAATGCGACTGTCAGCAGAACACCTGTAGCAAATGATATAAGAATTGGTATTAGGGCTTTTTGATATTTATCACCTAAAAAGACAAAACCTCCAGCTGTAACGACTGCTACTATACTACCTAAAATGCTGAATAAAATTATCCATTGCAGAATCTTTTATCACTTCTATTTTTGCTTTAATCTATTAATGTATTTAGCATAAAAATTATTAGCATAGTTAAAATTCCAGCAAATATTAAAAGAAGTTGTCTAAGGCTATATTTAAATCCTATTTTTTGATGAAGTGCCGGTGTTAAATCAGAAAGGGCAATGTAAATAAAGCTAGCAGCAGAAATTGCTAATACATATGGAATAGCAATTGATATCGCATCTAAAATAAAGTATGCAATGATTGCTGCTGGGATAGTGGTTGCTCCCGAAAGTGAATTGAAGATAAATGCTTTCTTTTTTGTATAATTTTTATCAATTAAAATCGCTAAATCTCCTATTTCTTGTGGAATTTCGTGTGCAATTACAGATAAACTGACAGCAATACCTATTGAAAAATTAATTAAGAAAGAAGCAGCAATTACTATTCCATCTACTAAATTATGAAAGGCATCCCCTATTAAAATAATAGGTCCCGCAGCTTCACCTGTCACCACACAATCTTGGTCGTGACAATGCCGCCAAATAACTAATTTTTCAACTATAAAGAAGAAAAGTATTCCTCCCAAAAAGTATGACATAATTAATTGTGGGTGTTCATCTGATTTTGATATTGCTGTTGGAATCATTCCTAGAGAAGCAGCTGCAATTAAAGTACCAGTTGCATATGATACTAAAATTGATACTAAATTCTTTTGTAAGACTTTTCCTAAATTTAAAAATCCTAATGCTAATAATATTGATCCGAAGCTTCCCATAAAACTAAAGAGAAGAATCCAAATAAGTATTATTTATCACATTTTTTTAATATTTAAACTATAAAAAAAAAAGAAACTAAAATTTAAAAAATTTACGATCCTTCGTAATTTTCTTGTTTCATTGTCTATATATTTAATTATCAGAAACGATGTCCAGAGACTTTAATTATTAAAATGATCAATAAATAATTATAGTAATTAAAAAATAATCAATGAGGTAATTATCTTATCAATAAACCTCTCCTTTTGACATGTATTGAATGTAAAAAAAAGTTCAATTTTAAATCATCTATAGAATATAAGTGCCCAGATTGTCAAGGATTACTTTGGTATCAGGCAGATATAGATTTAATAAGAGAGAATTTTCCCCTACAAAAGACTGTAAATAATATTTGGGATTATAAATTTTCTTTCCCTCCAATTGAAACCGGTTTTCATATTACTCTAGGAGAAGGTGGAACTCCCTGCTTAGCTTCTAAAAAATTTGGTAGGAAATTAGGCATGGAGTACCTCTA